>LR134136.1:1951617-2602156 GCA_900635495.1 Atlantibacter hermannii
TCAACCCAGCAGACGAGAATCGGAACGCCGATCGTACCGCGCAACAAGGCTGACCCGACACAATCCTCCCGGCAGGTTAGCAGGATGTTCAGAGATATCGAAGAGCGGTATCTCACCATCAAGCGCCGTCTTAAAGAGCTTTTCGACATGCGTCTGACCGGGAGGCAACAAGAAACCAACGGTAAGCGCTCCTGGATGATGTGCATTAACTCCGGTTCTGGCCCTTCGCTGTATCAAGTCAACGCCGGAACATACATCTACGACATGACGGCAGCGCAACTGGCTGACCTGCTTCAGGTGGTGCAAACCATCCTTGATGATTCGCTTCTTGAGGGAGGAAGCCAGAATCTGTGGGCGCTTGGGTATGTGGCAGCAGAGTACGAGCGCGGAACGCTGGCAGCGTTTACTAATCTGTCCGTTCAATCATCTGTTTACGAAAGCCAGACTACGCTACAGCAACTACTTTCCAGCCCTGCATATCAGAACCAGATAGCCAGCGCTTACGTTAGCACGTACAGCGACTGGAAAGGCATTAGCGATGCTGCTCGCGCCGATCTGGCTAATGTCATTGCAGAGTCAATTGGACGTGGAGTCAGCCCGAGAGAAACTGCGCGGATTATCAGTAAGCGACTTGATGTAAGCATGTCCAGCGCCAAAAACATTGCTCAGACTGAGCAGGTCGGTGCGCTGCGTGAGGCTCAATGGAACGAGACTGAATGGGCTTCTGAGCGGTTAGGTTTAAATACTGGGCTGCTTCATCTTTCAGCATTAAAGCCTACTACGCGACAAACACACGCTTACTGGCATGGAAGGGTGAGAACCGTTGCGGAAGTAAAGGAATGGTACTCGGTAAACGGTAACAAATATCACTGCTACTGTAGCCAGGTTCCTGCGCTTCTCAATGACGACGGTAGCATATTCAACGAAGGGCTGGCGGATAAGTTAAAACAAGAGAGAACCTCTTGGGTTGTGGATTCATAAGTTAACTTTGCAAAATGATAACTTGATACTCTAAATATTAGATGTTAGATTGTTTTTATCAGCTCATCATTTGCGCTGGTGAAACCCATGTAACTCGCTAGAGGATTAAAAATGCCCAGAATTCGTATCTCTCCTGAGGGAACAGCAAAGCTCATCATTTTGAACCTTGATGAATATGCAAAAGAAAAAAGTAAGGTTATTACTCGCTACAAAATCTCGAAAGAAACAATGCGTAGGATCTCAAACCGATCAAATATTCACCCAGGCTTTATTCGCGAAGTAGGAAATTCACTAGGTGAACTTGGTTGGGTTTTAATCGAAAGTAATGACGATCACTACTGTTTCTTAAAACAGGACGCCATGAATAACTGGGCAAAGTTGACAGCTAAAAGGATTAAAAGCCTGAGAATACAGGGAGAGGAAGCAATTGCAGAAGCCTACGCCAGATCCTACCCTAGGGATGAGTTAGATATCGACTTTGAAGAATAAGTAATAACCCGCTTCGGCGGGTTTTTTATTGCCTGAAATCCACCAAAGAGGACCCAGCATGAAACGCAACCGCGTTAACGTGCTGTCCGTCGTCAACTCCGCTTCAAACATCACCACTGAAACCATCGACGGCAAACCACATATCGTGGTTCGCGGCATCACGCCTGTCGTGGACGATATCGTGATGAACCGGAAGTTGTACCCGGCAGCAGAAATCGAAAAAGCCTACAACACGCTTGAGCGTAACCCGATGCCGCTGGGCCACCCGAAAGTGGACGGCAAGCATGTTTCGGCGCGCGATGTCCGGGCGGTGAACAACTACCACGTCGGTGCCTGGTTGCAAAACGTCAGCCACATAGACGGCAAAGTAAGCGGAGATATGTACGTTGATCGCCAGTACGCCGAATCGAGCGAGAAGGGCAAGCGCCTGATCAACCGGCTGGATGAGATGGTGGCTGGTACCAATACCGAAGCCATCCATATTTCCACCGGGCTACTTTATTCCGGCATCGCCGCCAATGGCGAGTCAAAGGGCAAAAAGTACAACGAGATCGCCACTAACATGATGTTCGACCATGTGGCGGTGCTGCTTGATGAACCTGGTGCCGGGACGCCGGATGAGGGCGTGGGCATCTTCGTAAATGCCGAGGGGGATGAGCAGGAGATTGAGGTGGCGAATCTGGCCGACGCCGCCGACTGCACCCGCGAAGGGATGCTCAACAAAACTCGTTTCTTCTTCACCAACGCCTCCAATTTCTCCTTCGACGATATCCAGCGCGCCATCAGCGACAAGCTGCGCGAGGGTGCTGGCGAAGATAAGTGGCTCTGGCCGGAAACGGTGTGGCCCGACAGTTTCATCTATCGGGATGACACCAGATACCTGAAGCAAAAGTACCTCATCGATGATGCCGGTAAGGCCGTATTCGTCGGAGAGCCTGTAGAAGTCGTGCGCAAACCAACTGAGTACGAGATTAAAACCAACGGAGAGAACGATCCGATGAAAGAACTGATTATCAATGCGCTGAAAGCCGCTGGTAAGCCGACCGAAGGCAAGTCCGACGCCGAGCTGATGGACGCTTACAACCAGATGGCCGCCGAAAAGGCAGCCGCAAAAACCGAAACGCCTGAAGAGAAAGCCGCTCGCGAGAAAAAAGAGGCTGACGAGAAGGCTGAGAAAGAGCGTGCCAATAACAGCGCCGAACCACCGGCCTGGTTCAAGCCATTCGCTGAAAAGTTGGGCAGCATTGAAACCAGCCTGACCGTAAACGCGGACAAAGACAAAACGGACAAGCGCGCAGCAGTAAAAGCCAAATTCGGCCTTGATGACGTCACCGTTAACGCCCTCGACGGCGCAGCGCTGGACGGCTTCTATGCGCAATGCCCTCAATCAACCGGCCTGAATGGTGCCTTCCGCCAGGTCAATTCCTCTCAATCTTTCAGCGAAATGCCGGAGTAAGAAATGGCTAAAGATGGAAAGCATGTAATTCACGCAGGCGGCGTCTATCCGAATCCGCTGCTTAACCGTGAAGGCGGCGCTGCCGCGTCAACTCTGCCTGGAACGGTAGGTTTCTTCAGCGCTACTGACAAGTTTACTGCTTCGGTTGCCGGTGCTGAAAGCGCTATTAAGTACGTAGCCAACAAAGACTACCTGCGCTGCCTGAGTGTTGATGACGCCATTCCGACCAATGAGTTGGTCGTCGGTATTCATCCGCTGCCTGGTATGTTCCTGAACGTGCGTGCCGCCGCAGGCACCTACACCAAAGGGCAGCCGGTTGCTGTAGCAAATGGTCGCGTCACCGCTGTTGTCGCTGATGCCGTTGTATTCGCTTATGTCGAAGAAGATAAAGCAGTCACTGCGGTGGCCGGTGATCTGATTCGCGTTGTGTTCAAGTAAGGAGCACTGAATGTTTGTATTCTCCAAGTCTATCGGCGAAAAGACCGGTAACCTCGCAGTTAACCAAGCGCAATGGCGTGCTCTCGAAGTTGAGCGTAACGCCAGCGCGCAGGCGGCAGCTGATTTTCTGGCTCGCACTCAGTTTCGTGGCGATGCAGAAAACGCGCCTTATCTCGACGCAGTAAACGCTGTCGATGATATCCGCCGCCTGTATCGCGCTTTCGATACCACTGTCCTTCAGCAGTTCGAACCGAACACCGAATTCACACTGCTAAACGACCTGATGCCGCTGTCTCGATCAGTGCGCATCGAACAATCCCGATACGACTACGCTCGTACCGGTGGCCGTGGCTGGGCTCACACATCAATGTCCGGTCAGGTCGGCGCGGCGCTTGATGCCCGCAGCTACACCTTCGATGGAACGATGGTTCCGATCCATGACTCGGGATTCAAGTTCGAGTGGCGCGACCCAATCTTCAACAGCCCGTCGGCATTGCAATCTCAGGCTGATGCTCAGCGTGGTTCGGTTGAAGACGTGCAGCGCCGCTACGTCGATTACATCTTTAACGGCTTCCGCGATAAAGCGGGTAACTTCGCTGTGTTCGATGGCCTGACCTGGAAAGGCCTGCGTGACGATGAACGTGTGGCGCAGATCGACCTTGGCGCTTCTGGCCTGAACATCGACTTTACCTCTGGCGCAGCAACATCTCAGGCTATCCGCGCTGGCGCAATTGCGCTGCGTGATCAGATGCGTCGCGTGAACAACCAGTATGCTGAGCAGACCTGGTACGTGTCCGGTGAAATCATCTCCAACCTGGAGCGCTATTTCTCCGACAACTTCCAGTCCGGCACCATCATGGATGAAATCCTGAAGCTGACTGGCGTGGCGGCGATCAAAGAAGACAGCCAACTGACCGGAAACGAAATCGTAATTGTCCCGCTGGGTGCTGGCGTTATCGCTCCGATCGTAGGCCAGGCTATCGGTACCGTTGCATCTCCGCGTCCGGAGTACAACAGCGACTACATCTGGCGCACCTGGGGTGCAATGGGTCTGATGGTCAAGCAGGATATCAACAACAAATACTCCGTCATTCACGCATCAAGCTAAGGATAAATCATGGCACTGGTAGAAATCGTGGCAAGTAACCTGCACGCCGGTGCCAATCTCCGCAAACTGGAGGTTGGTTCGGTGGTGGAAGTGGACGAAGCAACGGCGAAACGCTGGATTGAGTCGGGAAAGGCGAAGAAAACCGACAAAAAGGAAGGCGATAATCTTTACCACTCTGATGAAGTTGAAAAGTCACTGTCCGAGCAGAAGAAAGGTAAATAACCATGGCTGACCCAATCACGGCGGCAGACGTGCAGGCGTTCCTCGGTGAATTGGGTTACTCAGGAGGGTATAAAACATGGCTGTAGTGCAGATAACGGCGGCGCAGGTTAAACAGCAGTTGTCTGCGCTTGGCTATACCACCGTTCCTGACTTCATGATCGACGCGTACCTGTGCAAGCTGGAGAAGATAGAACCCTGCCTGATTGCCGCCGGTTACGACGATTGCGATCTGATGCTCATCCAAGTGTACGCAGTCACCTTGATGGCTCTGACGGCGTACACGCAGCGGATTAAGTCGCAGGGCGCTCCGTCCGGTGCCTCTCGCTCGTTTGACTACGGCGAGAGCGTGCTCAACATGCGTGACGCGCTGCTGGCGCTGGATACGTCTGGCTGTACATCAGGATTACCCATTGATGTCGGTCAGAAAGTAGGGTTGTTTCTCGTTGTTGGTGGGTGTTAGTGCTGATAAAATATCCACGCGGCTAGGCTGATCACCGAAAGCAGAGATCGTAGACTCTGTTGCCGCAACCTCAATCTACGCGACCTTGCTACGAGGGTTACATGGATATCTGCACAGAAAAAAATCTTCCTGTGGACTACCTGCGAAAGCTGCTTGATTACGATGCACTTACTGGCGTTGTTAAATGGAAGCCCCGCGCTTTAGAACATTTCAAAAGCGAGCGAGATTCTAAAATCTGGAACACTCGCTATGCTGGCACTGTTGTAGGTGTTCAGAATCGCAGGGGATACCTGGTATTCAAGCTTAATAAGCGATGCTACAGGCTTCATCGTGTTGTCTGGGCGCTTCACTACAATGAGCACCCAGAAATCTTTATCGACCACATTAACGGTGATAAGCGGGATAACAGGATATCCAATCTGCGTCTCGTCGATGCTGAGGGTAATGCCAGAAATCGTAAAACTCCTTCGTCAAATTCATCTGGGATTATCGGCGTTAGGTGGGATAAGCGATATGGAACCTGGAAAAGCACCATTGGCGATGAAGGAGAGGATGTGCCTCTTGGCTCATTCGATAACCTGCTTGATGCCGCTGCGGCAAGAAAATCAGCAGAGGTGAGGTTCGGTTATCACCGAAACCATGGCAGATAACAAGACTTCAAACGACCAACCGCCTCCGGGCGGTTTTTTATTGGGCGCAATTCATGAACTGGAAATCAGTTAAGCACGGGCTGCCGCGCTCATTCGTACGCGTCTGGGTGATGACCGACACCGGGCGGGAGACTACCGGCTACGTGAAATCGGATGGCGAGTGGATCATCAATTGCCCGTCGGTCCGCGCAACCGGTGCTGTCGTAGTTGAGTGGAGGGCATAGTCTTGAGTTCAGTTGCTAACTGGTCTTACACAGCCAAAGCCACCATCTGGCGGAAATTACCAGGCAAAGATGAGTATGGAGACCCGCTTGGTTACGCTGCTCCGGAAATCATCCTCTGCGATTACGAAGGCGGTCTGTCGAAGCGTATCGGTAGCCTGGGCGCTGAAATAGTCGTGAAAAATACTGTGTGGACTGAATTTGCAGGTGCCGGGTCTGGAGATTACCTCCTTATAGGGGCGTCTGCTAATCCAGACCCGGTGGCGGCTGGAGCTGACGAGATTCGTCAGGTTATCCGCTATGCAGATACGTTTGAGCGCCTGGCGGATGATTGGGCATTACTGACGGGGGTGTAGCGTGGGAGTAAAGGTTAGGGGTGTGCGTCAGGTATCGCGAAACATTAATCGTGTCATAGACAATATTCAGCATCGCAAAGTCGCCAGGGCCATTTACTCCGCGCTTAATATCGGGGCATTGCAGGCGGCAGCCTATACGCCAGTCGACACTTCATTTCTGATTAACAGTCAGTTCCGTGAGTTAGTTGTAAATGGCACCCGACTGACTGGTCGGGTTGGATACTCAGCAAATTACGCTGCCTATGTTCATGATCCGTCCATACCGCAAACCTTCAGACTTGCAAGGGCGAAAAAAGAATTCCTCACCAAAGGCTTTGAAGAAAAGCAAAACGAAATTGACGCCGCAGTAGCCCGGGAGCTTTCGCTATGACACCAATGATGTTCGAGAGGGTGAGAAATCTCTTTGTAGAGGCAGGGCTAACGGTCGGCTTCGATATCCAGTTGCTGATGTACGAAGACCCGAATGACCTGACGAAAGCCGCTATGGTTTTTCGTCCTGGTGGAGGGACTCCGATCCGCAATGACCTTGGTGCTGAGCATTATGTGATGGTTGATGTGATAGGCGCAAAGGACAAACGCGGGGCCGCAACGAATGCGGTTCAGCGAATTGTCGATTACGTTCAGGCTAATCCCATCGCAGATGATTGCGTTGGATTTATACAGAACATGGGCGGAGTTCCGCCGCCGGTTTTAACCGAAGAGGGGAGATTAGTCTTCCGACTTCAGTTTTCATGCAATTTTGGCGATTAGCCATATCCCCCAAATAACCCGCTCCGGCGGGTTTCTTTTTATCAAAGGAGTTTTGCTATGGCTAATTGCCCTAATAGCAATGAGCGTTTGTTTGGCGGCGCTGTAGTGCTCGAAGTGGCCGATGGCTGCCCTGATGCGCTGCCGTTAGAGTCGGACTGGATGGCTCTCGCTGCCGGTACTTCGAAAGGCTGGGATTTCTCCCCCAACACCGTTACCAGCGATGCCGATGATGGTGGCGGCTACGTTGAAAGCATCATCACTAACTCGGATTTCACCATTTCTTTCGAGGGTGAAGTGCGTAAGCGTGACAAGCTGGACCAGTACGGCATTGGTAAATTCATCAGCTATTTTGCTGCCGAACTGAAAGCCCGTCGTCAGCCAGGAATCTGGGTTCGAATGGAGTACGGTCCGGTAACCTTCATTGGTTATATGGTTGTCACCGCGCTGAGCTCTGATGGTGGAACAAATGACATCGTCACTTTTTCCACCGAATTCAAAGTCGGTGACGCCTCTACCATTCAGGTTATCGAAACCGATACTGTGGCGGTAACCGGCCTGACCGTGACGCCGACGACCAGCACTGGCGCAGCAGGCGGCACAAGCACTTTCACGGTTAACGTTCTGCCAGCAGATGCCAGCAACAAAGACTTTACCGTAGCAACCACGGACGCGACTAAAGCCACTGCAACCGTATCGGGAAACACAGTGACAGTTAACCGTGTTGCAACCGGTACCGCGCAAATCATCGTGGCTACTGAAGACGGAAATAAAGTGGCAACACATACCGTTACGATCACCTGACGGTTATTACAAAGGGTGGCTGAGGCTGCCCTTGATAATAACCGCTAAACGGAATTACCCATGACCCCACTGAAAGAGATTGGTGAGTGCCTTATCACCGCCGGAGACGATGAATACTTCTTCCGCCCGTCGTTTATCAACATGACCCGTATCGGGGAACCCAGGGAGATTGTTCAGGCGTTCTATGACCTGCACCACGATGAAGTCTCTGGTGTGTTGCAGTCGGCGCTGGGGGCTTACGGTTCTATCCCTGCCTGGCTGATACAGCACATCAAATCGACCAGTTACGGACGCAAGGCGATGATGGCAGCCATGACGGTGCTGGCGGCGTGCTGTGACCGGGACGTGACGCCATTAACCGGGGAGATACATCCGGCCAAAGCATCAGGAAAAGCATTCAAAATGCGGCGCGGCGCAATGGATGAGTTCGACATGTTGGCAATCGCGCAATCGCTGATCACGCACGGCATCATCGGAAAGGCTAAGGTGCGTCGGCTCCAGCGGCATGAAAGCAAAGAATCGACGACTGAGTTTAACGCCTTCGAATACATTAGCGCCGCTCGGAATCACTTCAGCATGAGCCGGGAAGAGGCAGAGAAACTTACCATGACCGAGTTTACCCAACTTCTGGCTGCCAAATACCCGGACCAGAAAGGATTCACAAAAGAAGAATACGAAGCCGTTACCGAGGATTACCTTGCCCGCAAGGCGCGACGCTTGGCTAAAGCGAAATAGCCCACTCAGGTGGGCTTTTTATTTGGAATTTCCACACTAAATCCTGTGACATCCCATGTTTTTTCCCAGATTTCATAACCTAACTCTTTCAAGCGCGCGAAGGTATTTTCAAAAACTAAATCAAAGTCTTCATCACTGAGCCCCTCAAGATCGAGGTCATAGAGATCAATGTGAAAAGTGGTGTGCCCCATCCTTATCTTTTTGTTTATCTCCGAGAATGTTCTTTTGAAAATTATTCCAGCTAACTCATCTTTGGCTTTGCTTACGATATGTATAGCGTCTTGCGCAGAAATAACCTCGTCTTCTTTAATTTCATTTACAAAGCTTTCATCAAGTCGCAACACTATTTCGGCGTTCATTGAGCGATTGTTGGATTTTGCAGAACCTTCAATTTTTTCTTTTAATTCAACTGGAAGTCTAATTCTTAACTGAGGATCTTCTCTGCTCATATCGTTTTCTTAATCTTCAAAATTCACAATTTGTAAAGTATGCCCCACGGTGGGGTTGACATCAATGACGCACGGTGTGACACTTTGGTTGCCCCACGGTGAGGCATTTAATGGAGATGAGTATGGAAAAGGCAAAAGACATGTACCAGCGCAAGGTTCGCTTCCCTGAGGACGTGCGCAAAGCAATCGAAAAGAATGGCGGGGATGAGTGTCGTCAGTTCAATACAGAGCTGATTTACCAGCTTAGAAAGGTGTACGGATTGGCAGGTGAGAAAAGTGCTCAAGCATAAAAACGACGAAGCCCCAACTACTTGCGATAGTCAGGGCCTCTTATCGAACAAATCCCGCAATGGAAATATCGACATGAATATTGTAGCAAAATCAGACTTAAACTTCCAAGGCAAAGCGATTGTACCGGTATCTGGAATGAGTGGTATTTGGCTCACTTCTGCTGAAATCGCAAACGCGCTTCAGTATAAAAGCGCCAAGTCAGTAACCAACCTCTTTAATCAGAATGCAGACGAGTTTACCAGCGGTATGACTCAGGTCATCGAATCAGTGACCTCAGGTAATTACCGCAAAAATGTTCGCGTTTTTTCTCTGCGCGGCGCTCACCTGATTGCAATGTTTGCCCGTACCGATGTAGCCAAAGAATTCCGCCGCTGGGTGCTGGATATTCTTGATCGCGAAATGATGCATTCGCCGATCGCGAAGCAATTCACAGATGAAGAGCTAATCAGCCTCTGCTACCAACAGTTGTGGATGGAGAACAGCCAGAAGGTGTGTAAGGAGCTGTACCCGGCCATGAAACAGATTCGCTCTGAACTCAGCGGGAAACTTTATGACATTGCGAATGAGACCCGCCATATGTCAGAGAGGAACAAAGCAGTGTTGATTCGTGAGACCAAACACCTGGACAAATCGAATTTCGTCGTCAAACGCGCTCAGCAAATGCTGGCGAAGTTACGGGGAGAAGAATGGATTCACTGATGGGCGCATGGGACGGCGCAAAGAAAAACCGCCAGGTAGGACTGGCGGTTCACTGATGTCTAACAACGTATAGGAACGTATATGACTGCATTAAAGATAGCAGACCAAAGATCGCATGTCACCATGTCAAGCCGCGAGATTGCGAAGCTCACCAAAAAGGAGCATAAGCATGTAATTCGCGATATCTGGGATATGCTCAATGATTTGTACGGCATTGATAAAGATGGTCCACATCTGGACCATAAGAAAAATCATACGGTTACCCTTGTTGAGGGAGTGGATGTAACCGCCGACTATCGCGGTTACGTTTCTCACTTTCGGCTGGATAAGCCCCATGTTGAATGCCTCCTCACCGGATACAGCGCAGTGCTTCGAATGACGGTGATTAAGCATATTTACAAGCTCGAAGAACAAATCAGCCGTCACGCACTGCCTTCCAGTTATAAAGAGGCGTTGCTTGCACTGGTTCAGGCAGAAACTGAAAAGGAGCAAATTGCTCTCGAACGTGATCAGGCTATCGAAACTAAAGCATGGATTTCTGAAAAGCGTGAGGTAACTGCGATGGCAACAGCTTCCGCCGCCGTTCGCGCCAAAAACAAACTGGCAGAACGCATCGGGGAAGGAAAGAACTATGCCGCCATTATCCCGGTAGAGAAGAAGCTCGGGCAGAAATTCAAATGGCAGCCACTCCGCAAGTGGTGCAGGGAGAATGACACTGAACCGCATGAAGTCGAAGATCCGCGCTTTGGCACCGTGAAGTCATGGCCCCGCGCCGCCTGGATTGCCGTATATGGTGTGGACCTTCGCAAGCTGTTCTAACTAATCACGATATTTTCGTATTGATAACCCAACCCGCTTAGCTGCGGGTTTCTTGCTTCCCTTTGCGTCACATCCCGGATAGGATTTGTACTGACTTTTACCAATGGGAATAGGGATATGAAGAAGCTTATTTTAGTTATGATTTCTTCAGCACTGATGAGTGGCTGTGTGTCATACCAGCGCTCAGCGGCTATAAACGCAATTCCAGGCGTGGAATTTCAGCAAAAAAATGGGAATGAGATCATAAAGTCTTATGAGGTTAAAAAAGATATTGGCGCTATAACCAAGGACTCCTTGAAGTCTTGTGTTCTGAGTAACGTTACGAATAGACAAGTTCAGCTAACTGACGCCTCTAAAAGCTTCAGTGGTGCTTACACTGGGAATTACTATAACGTGCAAACCTCATCTAATGTGCAAGGTGGTTCTGTTATCCAGGCAGAGACTTCAAATGGGATAATCTTTGCCGGCACAGGAGAGTATCTGACAACCTCAATGGGGATAAAGAGAACAGTAAGATTCACCGGTGAAATCGCACCCTCTGGTCAACAAACGAAGTTCATGTTCTCCAATATACAGCAGGTTCAAAACGATAGCGGAGCTATCTCTAACAATGGCTTCTTTGATGTTGGATCTTGGGATGCGGCGAGCCCTGAAAGTGTTATAAATGTTCTAAACGAGAAGGCAGACTCCATCTCAAAATGCCTTTCGAAATATTAAACTGAATAAAATTCAAATAGACCTCGCTCCGGCGGGGTTTTTTATTGCCCGGAGATAAATAATGGCAGGCACTGTTAATGCTGGAAGCATCGTTTACGAAGTTGATATCGACACCGCCCGCCTGATTCAGGGTCGCCGGGATATCGATGCCGCACTAAATGGTATGAGCAACGGGATGGGCCGTCTTGAGGCAAGCGTTGACCGTACAGAGCGCTCTATCGGTTCTATGGAGCGGACTATGTCATCACTCAGCGGAGTTGCTCGTGGCCTTCTGGCGGCACTTTCTGTTCAGCAGGTTACACAGTATGCGGAGTCATGGGTAACGCTGAATAACAAGTTAGTAAACGCCCTCCGCCCAAACGAGCAACTTGCTGATGTAACACAGCGAGTGTTTGATATATCTCAAAGAACACGCAGCAGCCTGGACGCAACAGGCACACTTTATGCGCGTCTGGAAAGAGCCACGCGCAGTGCCGGGACAAGCACCGCAGATTTAGTAAAGCTTACTGAGACAATCAACAAAGGCCTGATGGTATCAGGTGCCACGACTGCCGAAGCCAGCTCCACCATGGTTCAGTTATCGCAGGCTCTGGCTTCCGGGGTGCTGCGCGGAGAAGAATTTAACTCCATTTCTGAAAATGGAAGTCGTATCGCAGTTGCTTTGTCCGACTCATTGGGTGTGACCATTGGCGAATTAAGAGCGATGGCGGCGGACGGGAAGCTAACTACGGATGTCGTAGTAAAAGGGCTTCTGGAGCAGGGTGACAAGATTGCCAAAGAGTTTTCGAAAACTGCAATGACGCTCAGTCAGTCATTCGAGGTTGCTACAGGCAACATCACTAAATTCGTGGGTGAATCATCAACAATCCAGTCTATCTACGGCGGTGCAAGTAGCGCTGTTGTGACACTTAGTCAAAACCTCGATGTCTTGTCAGGAGTTTTTGCTTCTCTGGCGTTGGTTATGGGCGGAAGATTTGCGGGAGCGCTCGCCGCCGCTGCATCAGCAAAAATTAAATCTGCAATGACGTCACAACAACTCGCCGCCGCTGAAAGCAGAACAGCTCAGGCAGCGCTATATGCAGCTAACGCAGCAGTGAGGAAATCAGCCGCTGACAAAGAGGCCGCTATATCTGCACATGCACTTGCACAGGCCGAATATAACGTAGCGCGTGGGAGTGCGGCAGAAGCCCTGGCCCTTGATGCATTAGTAGCAGCGAATTCACGCGTCATTGCCACGTCTACTGTTGCGGCAGAGGCGCAGCTAGCACAGGCGGCAGCAACTACCGCAGCAGGAACCGCAGCTACAGCCGCTTCAGCAGGCATGAATTTACTGAAGTTGTCTCTGTCCATGCTTGGTGGTCCGGCAGGCATTGTCATGATCGTGGCCGCAGGATTTTACTACTGGTATCAGCAGGTCCAAAAAGCGAAAGAAGAAAGCATTAGTTTCGCGGACAGTCTGGACGATGTGATTTCCAGAATGAAGGAGATGAGCCAGATTCAGTTGAAGTCGTCACTGGATAAAACGGTTGATTCTATAAAAAATCAGAAAGATGCCCTTAATGAAATGTATCGCAGTCTTGATGATGCCAGGGAAAACGCCAGAAATTTGGAAAGCCAGTTGAATGGGCTTAAAGAATCGGGCGCTCCCGCATACATAGTTGCTGAAGCACAAGAAAGATTAACCGAGGCACTTCATGAGGTATCAGATCAGGCAGCTAAGGCTGAGAATGCATCGCAAAAACTATCTGGCACTCAAAAGAAACTTGCCGACATCCAGGCTGAATTAAACCAAAAGATACGGGATTCTGAAGCGGCATTCGAAACCCTGTATGAAAACTTAAACACCAGAATTCCAAATGCCAACAAAGCCGCAATCGCTGCTATGGCATTAACAATTCAAACGCTGGATGTTTTAAATAAAAAGTCAAAAGATGGCGGGACCGTCGAGCCAAAACCCACAAAAGAAGCCGCGCAACTTATCAAGAATGCCGAGCGTCGGCTTGCACTGGCAAAACTTGAGGGCGAGGCAAGGGCGAGGCTACAGGCGCAATACGATGCTGAAGATGCCAATATAACTAAGAAAGAAACAATTGAATTCCTTAAAGACCAGTACGCTGAAACAGACCGCGTAACAAGAGCCACAAAGGAAAATAAAAAGGAGTCAAAAGCTAGCGCCTCAGCCGCCGAATCAGACGCCCATAAGCTTCAGAAACTCAAGGAAGCATCCGAGATAACCGCAGACTCAACAGAACAGCTAAGCCGCGCTAAGGCCATTCTCAACGCACAAAATTCGCTTAGTAAAAGAGCCACCCCTGAAATGATAAAGCAGGCTGGTGATTATGCTGCGAAGCTATGGGACAACGCCAATGCGCTTAAAGCTCAGGCGGCTGCTGAGAAGCTGAAAGCTGAAGCGGAGCAGGCTGGTAGATTTTCTAATCAGGAAAAAGCCGCCGCCGATATTGCGGTAAATCCCTATACAGGTAAGGCAACTAATCCGGCAGCCCAGGTTGAACTTGAAGAGAAGCAGAAACTGGAGGCTGTTGCAAAATACCAATCCATCGGCGCCATGACTGAGAAGGAGGCGCAGGATACTCGCACTGCCATCGTAAAACAGGCTGCTTACGCCAGAATGCAAATCGTCAAAGAGGAAGCACAGAAGCAGGTCGACAGCATGAATATGATGCTGGGGGGATTCCAGTCCGGGTTCGAAGGGTTGGCGAACATCATCGCGAAAGGCGCAGGAGAGAGCTCGGCGGCGTACAGGGCGCTTTTTGCTGTAAGCAAAGGATTTGCTATTGCTCAGGCAGGTCTAAATCTCCAATTGGCAATTTCCAATGCTATGGCATCTGGGCCGTTTCCATGGAACCTTGCCAATATGGCATCTGTAGCAGCGGCTGGAGGGCAGCTTGTCTCTGCAATTGGCGGCGCATCATATGCTGGCGCTCGTGAACACGGCGGCCCTGTATCAGCCAATTCAATGTACCGCGTTGGGGAAGGTGGTAAGCCTGAAATATTCAAGGCCAGCAACGGCAGCCAGTACATGATACCGGGTGATAATGGTCGGGTTATTAGCAACAGGGATATGCAGGGCGGCGGCAGTGGCGATGTCACAATCCATCAGGAGAATCACTATCACTTTGATGGAAGCCCAAACAGCCCGGAAACAATAAAGCAGTTTGATAAGGTGGCGTACAACGCTGCATTACGCGCTATCAGAAATGAACAACGCCCAAATGGGATGCTGGAGAAAAGCAGGTGATGCCTCATTAAATAATGAATAACCCGGTTACCATGTGATCAATTAACGACAAAGGAGAAAATTGTGGATTATCAGATTGAGGATATTACGGCTTTTGACAACGATCTGGGCAAGGGGATTATCGCTAGGGTGACGTTTAACTATGATACCCACCTGAAAAGCATTGTTGTCCATGTTGAAATTCCTCTTGAGAAAGAGGATTCGCTGTCAGTGGTGGAAGAGAAAATATTCACAGAAGCCAAGAAGCAACTCAAACAACTGATTGCTGGCTTCTGATTTCCGAATTGACTGCACATGAACCCGCTCCGGCGGGTTTTTTATTGGGAGCAGCTAATGCCAGAGACATTTATTTGGAAACCCCAAAAAGGTTATTCGGTAGAGCGCACGCCTAATGTGTCTGTAGTAAAGCTTGGCGACGGATATGAGCAAAGGCAGGTGAGGGGGATCAATCCGCTTATGGATAAATACGCGCTCACCTTCATCGGCGTCAATGATGCTAAATGCTCAAAACCAAACGTGGCCCGAGCTGCCGAGGCATTTCTTAAAGCACGCATGGCGGTGGAGTCGTTCTACTGGACACCATCAGATACAGGAGTGCAGGCGCTGTTTGTCTGCCGCTCCTGGAATATGACAAAAACCGGGCCGCTCTATGAACTGACGGCCACGTTTGAACAGGTACCACGATAAAGCCGAAAGGCGGGAGTTAAAAATGCAGTTAAGCTTTGACGTTTCATTTCCCACGCAAGATATTCGCATTACACCCGGGTACGCAGAAGAAATTCGCAATAGTTTTAGTTTCACTGCTGGAGTAGTAAAGACTTTGAAGGTTAAAGTTGTCGTGAAGGGGTTAACCTCTGATAAGTGCGATGACACCATGCTGGTGATTAATTATTCAGAGGACTATCTTGATAAATGCTCCTTCGGGGAGGTTATTAATCGAGCGGAGCAATATGCACGAAACTATTGCAGAAACCTTGGTCTGGGCGCGACTTAACGCGCCCGTGTTATTAATCAACTTCCGGTAATTTATCGAATATCTCCCTGGCTCTCGCATTTACCAGATAGGCGTACTCTGACTCAGCAAGCTCTTTCTGATTTTTGCCTAATTTGGATGATCCAAAAATGGCTTCCATGGCCTCCATGTTATACCCAAAGAATTGTTGAGGTGTCTTGCCTGACAGTTTGGCAGTCACAGCAAGGTAAAAAGGTAAAACTTTATCAATAATATCATCATGTTCTACTAACTGAGGCAAAACCGTATCCAGTTGTTGGCTCAGCGGCTTCATGAAATCATGACCTTTAACCATTTTATTCCCTAATCAGAGGTAATCAGCCATCCCTCTTGTCTGAGTGCGCCAGCGTCCCACCGCTGACGGGCTGAACCCACAACATAACCAGGGATAGCGATATATCCCATCCTGATATTCGAACAGTAGCCACCTCCGGGTGGCTTTATTTATGGGAGATTTTCGTGCGCGACATTCCACCAGAGTTAATTATCGAAAGCGTTGACGCCGGAGTCGGCGCGTTTATAGATCTCTTTGAAGTCGATCTCCGGCCGTACGGCGGCGATGTTGTGCGATTCCATTCCGGCACCAACGGTTTTTACAACAACGTCATCTGGCGCGGTAACGCCTATCCCGCTTATCCCATCGCTGTCGAAGGCTTCGAGAGCCGGAATGAAGGTACCTATGCGCGCCCGGTTATGGCTGTCGCGAACGTCACGGGTATGATTTTTGGGATGAACCATGATTTCGATGATCTACTGGGTGTAGTTGTCACGCGCCGCCAGGTGCCGGTGAAGTATCTTGATGCGGTTAACTTCCCCAACGGTAATCCGGAAGCAGATCCTACTGTGGAGGCAGTGTCCCGTTACGTTGTCGAGGAGATGACAGAGGAAACCTCAGAACAGGTGACTTATTCCCTCGCAACGCCGGTGGACTGCGACAACGCTATTATTCCGGCGCGGACTATCCTGGCGGATGTCTGCCAGTGGGTGTATCGCGGTACCGGCTGCAATTACGACGGACCGCCGGTCGCCGATGAACGGGACAACCCGACCAGCAACCCTGCGCTGGACAAATGTTCTCACCGCCGCACAGGTTGTCGCTTCCGGTACCCGCGACCATACCCCATGCCAATCAGCAGTTTCCCCCGGTTCACAGAAGGTTTCCTGATGCAGGAATTACTCGAGTATGCGGCCTCGTCGCAGGATGAAGTGTGCGCACTGATAATCAACGATACCCGCGTCTACCCGTGCCGTAACGTCCATCCCGATCCGGCTCACCATTTCCGTATCAGCGATGAAGACTGGCTGGCAGCGGAAGAGGCGGGGGAAGTCACTGCGGTATTTCACTCACATCCGCAGGCGGTACCGGTGTTGTCAGGTGCTGATCGTGCTATGCAGGTTATGACAGGACTGCCCTGGTGGCTGGCGTGTAACGGCGAGCTGCGAAAGTTCCGCCCGGTAGCGCACCTGCTGGGCCGGAGGTTCGAGCATGGGGTGACGGACTGCTACACGCTTTTTCGCGATGCGTATCACCTGTGCGGCATTGACCTGCCGGATTTTGCGCGGTCCGACGGCTGGTGGCTACGCGGGGAAAATCTCTACCTGAACAACCTTGCGACTAATGGCTTTCAGCAGGTCTCCCCTGGCGAGGCCGTACCTGGCGATGTGATTATCCGCCAGCCCTTCCCGGGAGCCGACCCGTGCCATGCGATGATCCTGCTGGACGATAACATAGTGCTTCACCACGACCACGCCGGGCACCTCAGCAGGCGTGAACCCTTCCGCATGGCTTACATGAAACAAACCCATTCCATCTGGAGGCATCACCGGTGCTCATCTTTAGATTTGCGGGGCATTTCCGCAGACATTTCCGCCAGGTCACATTAAACGTCGATACCCCCGCACAGGGGCTGAGGTTACTGCTGGCCCAGTGCCCGGAATTCAAAAAAGACTTTCTGAAATCGCGGGTGCGCGTCCGGATTGCAGGTGAAGACGTTGCAGCAGACGCGATGCGCTGGCACCTGGACAGGCGTCTGGCTGATGGTTCCAGTGTGCTTTTTGTGCCGGTGGTTGAGGGGGCAATTACCGCAGCAGCCGCCGCGTGGATCGCTGTGGCGGTAAGTGTGGCCTCCATTGCCTACAGCGTTTACATGTCCCGCAACATGAAAACCAAAACATCAGCCGAGGCGGCAGAAAACAACACAATCACCAACAACTCTTTCACCAGTGCGGAGAACCGCGCCGGACAGGGGCGTCCAGTGCCAATCCTGCTGGGCGAGATGGTGTGTGGCTCTAACGTTATTTCCCTCGGTATTGACACCACAAATAACCAGGACTGGACAGAATCAATAAGTTAAGGTGGCATTATGTCTTCAGGCGGCGGCAAGGCCAGCACTCCCAGGCTTCTCGACGATAACCTCAAATCTAAACAGTTTTACCGCGTACTGGATCTGATCAGTGAAGGCCCGATTTACGGACCGGTTGACCAGTCACACCTTTCTTCGTTCATGCTGAATAAAACTCCCATCACGGATCCTGCCGGTAACGTCAGCGTGAACGGCGTGAGCGTGGCCTGGCGACCCGGCTCGGAATTCCAGAACCCCATCAACGGTTTTTCCGCCATCGAGGCGACCAGCATCGTTAATACAGAGGTGACTTTCAACACGCCACTGGTCCGCACAGTCTCCGATCAGGATGTCACACGCGTGAGGCTGAATATCGGCGTGACGGGGCTGGTCGAGCAGGACACGAAAGGGAACCAGAAGGAAACCTCTGTAACGATGGTGATCGAAACACGCGTTGCCGGCGGGGCGTTCATTCAGCAAAAAGTGGTCACTATCACCGGGAAAATCTCTGGCGAATATCTTGAGGCGCACCTCATCGATGCGCCGATAACGAAACCTTTCGATATCCGCGTTCGCCGTATCACACCTGACAGTAACAGCGACCTGCTGTCCAACGGTACTATCTGGAACAGCTACAGCCAGATCACTGACGACAACCTGAACTACCCGTTTTCGGCTATTGCCGGTGCGGTAATTGACCGTGACCAGTACAGGGACACCCCAAGCCGCACCTATCACCTGCGCGGCCTGATTGTCGATGTCCCGGATAACTACGATCCGGTTGCCCGCACGTATACCGGATTGTGGCTGGGGGGATTTAAGAAAGCGTGGACGAACAACCCGGCCTGGCTCTTTCGCGAACTGGTGAAAAACACGCGCTTCGGCCTGGCCCGGCGTGCGGGTTATGTCGATGTCGACGACGGCGCGCTTTATATCCTGTCACAGTACTGTGATCAGCTGGTAAACGACGGTTATGGCGGGAAAGAGCCCCGCATGACGCTGAACGCCTATATTACCGAGCAGGCCAGCGCCCGCGATATTCTGGATAAAATCGCCGGGATGTTCCGGGGCATCGCCCTCTGGGATGGCCTGCGCCTCACGGTCATGCTGGATACACCTCAGGACCCGGTTGCCACCATCACCAATGCGAATGTTATAGAGGGTAAGTTCAGCCGCAGCTCGGTCAGGCGCGCTGAAAAATATAACGCGGTGGTGGTGTCCTGGACTGACCCGGATAATGGCTGGGAGCAGGTGAAGGAATATGTTTCCGACGATGCCATGATCGCGCGTGGGAACTATAACGAGACGACTATCGAGGCGTTCGGCTGCACTTCGCGCGGACAGGCCTGGCGAGCCGGTAAATGGTTGCTGGAAACCGCAAAACGGGAGAGCAGCCGGTTAACTTTCCAGATGGCCCGGGATGCAATCGCCTTCACACCGGGTGACGTCGTGGAAATCATGGATAACGACTATGCCGGGACACGTCTGGGAGGGCGTATTGTCTCGCATTCCGGCGCGAATATAACTGTCGATGCGGACGTCTCCAGTCTGGTTTCGCCTGGCGACTACATGTCGCTTATGGGCAGCAATGGAAAGTTTGTGAAATACCCCATTGTTAGTGTATCCGGGCGCGTCATTACTTTGCGCAGCGCTCCAGCCTGGGTGCGTGATGGAACAGTTTTTGCCATATCGGTCAGTGAACTGTCCGTCCGCCTTTTTCGTATTCTGAGCATTTCTGAAACAGAAAATAACTCGGTTTACAGTATTACGGCGGGACAGCACGACCCGAACAAACAGGCCATTGTGGATGAAGGCGCTGTGTTTGAAATGCCCACCGACACCCTGAATGGCTACAGGGTACCGAACATTGAGAACCTTCGCATACTGAATACCAACAGCGAAACTGTGCAGGTGACGGCGACATGGGAAACCGCCACCACCACCAAAAAGCTGGTGTTCGAACTGTATGTCTATAACGAAAGCGGGGCGGTTGTTGCACAGTATGAAACTGACCAGTTTCGCTATGACTTCTACGGGCTCAATGCCGGGAATTACATGCTTGGGGTACGTGGGCGTAACGAGAACGGAATGAAGGGTGCCGAAACACAGGTAAACCTTATCATCGGGGCACCACTGGCACCGTCATCCGTTATCTGGACACCGGGGATTTTCTCAGCAGGTATCGTCCCGGTTATGCGTGTTACTGCCACTTCAGACACCACCTTTGAATTCTGGTACAGCGGTGAAAATCGTGTTCTTAACCCGGCGCTTATTGAAGACCAGACGCAGTTCCTTGGGCGAGCAAGCCAGTGGAATCTTCACGGACTGAAAGCGGATACCACGTATTACATGTACGTGCGGACGCGCAACGCGTTCGGCGTGTCGGGTTTTGTTGAGGCATCAGGTAAGGCTTCGTCAGATATTCCCGGCATGATCGATTACATCGATGAAGCGGTGCGTGATTCTGATGCTTTTAAGAATGTGCAGGCCGGAATAGATTTCAGCCTGGAAGCGACGATGCAGAACACGCTGGCCCAGGTGGAAGGGGCACAGATCCAGTATGAACAGGTGGGACTGGCGCGTGCTGAAATTTCGCAGGCCAGGATTACCATTGCCGATAACGAACGTGCTTTTGCACAGTACCAGGAGCTTGTGGCTGTTCAGTTTGGCGATGTAGTTGCGGAAATCAACGAGGTTAAAACTGCACAGGCAACGGCAGAGGAGGCCTTTGCCGAATATAAAACGACCGTCCAGGCCAGTTTTCAGAGTGTGGATTCGGCTATAGGCATTATTAACGGCAGTATCACCACGCTGTATAACGCCCAGGTCAACGCTAACCAGGCATTCGCGCAATATCAGACGCAGGTAGCAACCCAGTTTGGAAACCAGCAGGCAGCCATTAACCAGAAGCTCACTTCTGTGATTACCGATAACGGTACCGCAAAGGTTTCATACACTCTGAATCTTGGCGTGCGGCGTGGCGAACAGCTCTATAACACCGGCTTTGGAATGTCACTCGAACCGAACGGCAGCGGAGGGTATAAATCGACGGCAGTCTTTGCTGCTGATCAGTTCGGTATCTATTCCGGCAGCGATCCGGGCAGTTATGAAGCCGCTTTCTTTGTGTTCAACGGTCAGGTGTTTTTGCGTTCTGCGTTTATTCAGAATGCCAGCATCGATAACGCCAAAATTGGCCAGTACATCCAGTCCAACACATGGGATGGTACCGGCAATGTGGGCTGGCACATTAACAAAAGCGGGTTTGCGTGGTTCGCCGGCGTAACCGTCAGGGGAACCGTGTATGCCGAATCAGGCTCCTTCAGGGGCTCGGTTTATGCGACTGATGGTGAGTTCAGAGGTACCGTGTACGCCAGCGGAGGCAAATTTACAGGGACAGTGGAAGCCAGCAGCTTTATCGGCGATGTGGCCAACGGCATGGTATTTGATGATGCGCCGAACGGTTATGTTCGGTCCTTCCGGTATGTTGACAGCGCAACATTCAACCTCGCAAAACAGGTGGTTGTAATGATGAACGTCAGGGTTCAGGGAGCCAACAGCGGCTCTGTCGGGGCGATTGCCACCATAACGATAAATGGTGTCTCAAGGTCGTTTAACTTTAACACCCCGGGTTCCGGGGTATTTTCGGCAACGGTCATGCACAGCGTTCGCACCTCCGAACGGTTAATCAACGTGTCATGCGTTGTGAACGCAGATCAGCAACTGCCGGGCGCGGGTGCGTCGATATCCTCACCCACCATGCTCATCCTGCGTGGCTCCGGCTCATTCGCGCAAACCGCTTAAACTAACCCGCTCCGGCGGGTTTTTTATTGCCTGTAATCAGGAGACATTATGTCCGCAGGAACTCTCAAACTTACTAATAACTCCACGGCGGTTGCTGGTACCAGTACGGTATTCACCACCGATTTAAAGCCGGGCGATTTCATGACTGCGACAATCGGCGGCGTGTTGTACACCCTGCCGGTTGATACTGTCACAAGTAATACAGCAGCCACGCTTGTCAGCCCGTTCACCGGCCCGACAACCACCGGCGCGGCGTGGGCTGCAGTACCGCGTAAAATAATGAATCAGGTTACCGCCGAACTGGTAAATCAGAGCACGGCGGCCATTCGCGCACTGCTCGCCGAGAAGGGTAACTGGACCAAGTTTTACACGGCGCCGGGCGATATTACTATGCAGTTTGCCGACAATGTGGCACCCGTTTCCGGTCCGGGCTGGCAGAAAATGGCGGGAATGGCCGCGTCAGCACTGAATGATTTGGGCATTGGCCTGAAGAACCTGGCAGTGCTAGGCGCGTTTGACTGGCAGCAGGCTGATTTTCAGTCTGGTGCAATTTATATGGTAAGTTCGACTAATGTGACAAACATGCCGGATGGGATGTCATTTACCAGTGGGACAGGTTTATATATTCGCGTTCTCGGCACAGCTGCCTCAGGTAGCAGACAGAGTATTGAAGTGATACCTGACACCACAAGTAACGCTAAATATCGCATTTTCGAGGTGTTATCCGTTGGCGCTAAAGGATCGCGCACATTTACCGTCCGGCAGATGTTTACAAATGTTGACGTGATTCCAGTGGCGAATGGCGGAACCGGAGGTACAACTGCGGCGGCGGCCCGCGCTGAACTGGGTGTTGCCTATGGTATCACGGCGGGAACTGTAGCCCAGGGGAATGACAACCGACTCAATACCGTTGACGGGAAAAGTGGCGGGGTAATTTCAGGGACGGTTAAGATTGAGCATAAGCCCGCAGGGGTCTACCCATTTGGCGCCAGTGAGCTTCATCTTGATAACGTTTACAGTGTTGATGGATTATCAAAAGGGAGAACCCGGGTTTATAACGAAATTGAACAGTCCTCCGGGGCCCAGCGGTGTGTAATCGCGGTTAACCTTAACGGCGCTAATGAGAAATACTGGACTTTTGACTATGGGTCCGGGAGCGTCACCGCGCCGGGGGCATTTATTCCCAACTCTGACGGCCGCATTAAAACTAATAAGAAGAGAATTGAAGACCCACTTTCAAAAATGCGTCAGATGTTTGGCTATACCTGGACGCGTCTTGATGGAGGACAGTGGGGCATCGGATTTATCGCCCAGGAAATACAAGAGATATTCCCTCAGGCGGTCCATGAGGGAGGCAACAGAGTTCTTGATGATGGAACGGTGGTGAAGGGGATATTGTCACCGGATACGTATGGAGTAGCCGCAGCGTTACATCATGAATCCATTCTGACACTGATGGACAAAATTGAATCACAACAAACTGAAATTGAAGCACTTAAATCAAGCATGGAAGAGCTGAAGAAAAGGGTGGAGGGGCTTATCACTAAATAATTCAGCAGGTTAATTCAGATGTGGAAACTATCAGTCAGCGCTGATATCGCCTCTCACACCAATAAAATTTAATAGTCATCCTCAGCATCCTTTGACGCTGACCACATGACACCTATAGCAATGAGCACAATTACGGCAAGGATGCCTATAACCCACCACATAACCATTCCTCAGATGAAGTGATTATTCAGTCTCTGATTATTCACCTTATCAATCTAATGGTTATCAACGATCAATTATGTGGTATCGATCGGTTGCGGCGATCAAATCTTGGTGATTATACTGTATGAATATACAGTTATTGTCATAAGGAGGTCATCATGAGCGGTTTCCCGTCCCCGGCTACAGACTATGTTGAATCACGGTTAACGCCGGAATCGATATGCGGCATTAATGCAAACAGTCTCGTTATTGAGACGTCTTCAGGCTATGCGGTTGTCGAAAAGGGTTCGCGGCCAAAAGCGGGCGAGTACGTCCTGGTCAGCTGGCTCGGCCGTAACTACTTCGCCAGGCCAGCGGGTAAATCGTTAATTACGGAAGATGGAGAGGCGATAGAAGGTGAAGCTCTTGATGATGTGGAGGTGATAGGCGTGGTGACGTGGCTGGTCAACCGGACGAGGGATGATGAAGCGCCGGTGATGTGATGGGGCATGGATGGGGCAAAAAATTAGCGCAAAACAACTCAAAACCTCTGAAGGCGTCGATTCGTCTTGCGCTAATGCATTGCTTTATGACTGCTTTTAATTCACTTCAACGCACAATCAATTTTAACTACCGCCTATTTTAAACAAGCCTGACTGGGCGGAGTGACCTGAACGGTCACGTTTCTTTGCCCCGGGAAAATCCCTGCCTGCCGAGCCGGATCCTGGTCACAAAACAGTCACATTAATTGCCTCCTCTCATGAAAAGGTCGTAGAGTAGAGGTGTCGTCTGCAAAGGCGGCGCCGTCATCCACTTTACAGAGGAAGGCTTATGTTCCCAGAGTACAATGATTTAATTCCCCGTCTCAAAGCTGAACATCCACGTTTCGAATCGCTTCTCGAAAAGCATAACGCCCTGAACCAGGAGATAAGCCGCCGCGAAGGCGCAAATGGCAGGGGGTACTGTGAAGAGGTCGCCCGGCTTAAAAAAGAAAAATTGCACCTGAAAGATCAGATCTTCAGGATCCTGCAACAAGAGAGCCTGCAATCCTCTCATTAATGTCGAAACGACATAAACCGCCTCATCGCAGGCGGTTCTTTGTTGAGAAAAACCGGAAATTTAGTGGTAGAAATGCTGCGGCTACGTTAATCAACTTGATGTTCGGCGCAATGCGGCGCATAGTGCGGCCCGTTTATTAAACGGAAGATGTTTTTCTATGACGCTGTATCAAAAAATGTGGGTGTTTTACATCGTAATGGCAAGCCTGGCCGGCGTGGTGACGTACTTTATCGCTAAAGATCGCAAGCGCATTAAACTGTTAAGCGCGGCGTTAATCGGTGCCACATGGCCGATGAGTTTCCCGGTAGCCCTGCTGTTTGCGTTGTTTTAACCGCTCAAAAAAAATGCCCCAAAGCGCGGGCTTCAGGGCATTTTAGTCAGCAAGAATGATCAGTAACGGCCAAACAGATCGCGTTTGCGCGGTTTAAACGGCTGGGCAATTAACACCAGCACCGCAATCACTAAGTAAGCGGCAAAAATCCCCAGCAGCCATTGAGGCATTTCCAGCGATAAAAATTCCCACTGACGCACCGAGCAGTCGCCGGTGGCGACGAACACCTGCGGCAGCCATTTGTCCAGCGGCAACCAGGTCGGGAAACGGGCTGCGAAATCACAGGTCACAAACGGCGACGGGTGAAGCTGTATCATGGTGTGTTCATAAGCCAGAGAAACCCCTTGCCAGGCGCTGTAAATCCATACGCCGATAGCCACAAAACGCAGAGGTGTTTTCGGCGCGATAGCGCCAAGAATTCCCGCACCCATAATGCCAAATAATGCACAGCGCTCGTAAATACACAGCACACAGGGTTGCAGCTTCATAACATGCTGAAACCATAGCGCGACCAGTTCAAGGGCAAACGCCGTAAGGGCCATAAGAAGCCAGGCGCCGCGGCCATGTGAGCACTGGTTTAAATATCGCAACATAATCAAATTCCCTGCTGGATGCGTCGAGAGGGCAGTGTAAACGAAATCGCCTTGCACGCCACTAAGGACTAAAAAAATAACGAGTTTATCGGATGTTAATTATTCAAAAAGCGCCTTTTACTCAGGCGCTTTTGTTTTTCATTGCGCGCAACATCATAGAGACACTGACGCGATCCAACTATGCGCCAACATCCACTCTGTGGCGGGCATCAAGATAAATTCGACGCACGCCAGACCGACCAATGTTAAAACGACGGTATAGGGTAGCGCCATCCAGACCATGCGGCCATAGGAGAGGCGAATTAACGGGGCCAGCGCGGAGGTCAGCAGAAATAAAAATGCCGCCTGACCGTTGGGCGTCGCCACCGAAGGCAGGTTTGTGCCGGTATTGATCGCAACGGCCAGAAACTCAAACTGAGACCGCTCGATAAGCCCTTCCTGCAGCGCACTTTTGGCCTCATTGATATAGACCGTGCCCACGAAGACGTTATCGGAAATCGATGACAGCAACCCGTTAAACAGATAAAACAGCGACAGTTGAGCGTGGGGTTCTGCCTCAAGCACGAAGGCAATTATTGGCGAAAACAGCTTTTGGTCAATAATCACCGCCACCACCGCGAAGAACACCGTCAGCAGCGCGGTGAACGGCAGCGCTTCGGTAAAGGCTTTGCCAATGGCATGCTCATCGGTAACGCCGCAGAGCGCAGTGGCAAAAACAATCACCGACAGGCCAATCAATCCCACCTCGGCCAGATGCAGAGCCAGCGCGACGATCAACCAGACGGCGATAAGCGCCTGAACCACCAGCTTGACTTTTTCCTGCCGGGTGCGGTCACGGGTACTCTTCGCGTCGAACTCTTGCAAAACCTGGCGTACCGATTCCGGCAGCGGTTCGCCGTAACCAAACCAGCGCATTTTTTCTACCAGTGCGCAGGTGGCCAGTCCGAACACTAATACCGGCAGACTGACCGGGGCGACGCGCAGCAGGAAATCAATAAAATGCCAGTCTGCCGCTTTGGCGATAATCAGGTTTTGCGGCTCGCCTACCATCGTCATGACTCCACCCAGCGCGGTACCCACGCCAGCATGCATCATCAGGCTGCGCAAAAAGGCGCGGAAATTCTCAAGGTTTGCGCGGCTGTCTTCTTCAAGGCTGGAATCATCGTGCAGATTATTGTCTTCGTGACGGGTACTGGCGTAGCGGTGATAGATGCCATAAAAACCCACGGCGACGCTGATGACCACGGCCACGACCGTCAGCGCATCAAGGAAAGCGGATAAGAATGCCGCGGCGAAACAGAATGCCATGGAGAGCCACATTTTCGAGCGGATCCCGAGCAGCAATTTAGTGAAGATCAGTAACAGCAACTGCTTCATAAAATAGATGCCTGCCACCATAAACATCAGTAGCAACAGAACTTCCAGATTGGCGCTGATCTCTTCACGGATATGGTCTGGTGTGGTCATGCCGATAATGACCGCTTCGATAGCCAGCAAACCGCCGGGCAGTAGCGGATAGCACTTCAGCGCCATCGCGAGGGTGAAGATAAACTCGGCCACCAGAAACCAGCCGGCGATAAACGAATTGAAATAAAACAGTATCGGATTCAGCACAAGGAATGACAGCATGGCCAACTTGTACCAGTCAGGGGACTGACCGAGAAAGTTACGAAAAAGAGCACGTCCGAAAGACATTTCCATGGTCCTTATTTTTACTCCTGAAGCCATATGTTGTAATGCGTGGCAAAATCGTAGCGCTCGCGCCTGTTCCAGGCAAGCTAAAACGGGGTTTTAAACCTGACGGTAATTGACAAAAAGGCAACGGCGATCCCCTTTTTGCCCCGATCCTTCGCTATCTGTGGCGAAGGGCGTCTGGTATGATGAGTGAATTTTGTAAAAAGCAGTGTATGGGTATCTCACTATGGTTATAAAGGCGCAAAGCCCGGCGGGTTTCGCTGAAGAGTACATCATTGAAAGTATCTGGAATAATCGCTTCCCGCCGGGAACGATCCTTCCGGCAGAACGTGAACTCTCTGAGTTAATAGGCGTTACTCGCACCACGCTGCGTGAAGTTTTGCAACGTCTGGCTCGCGACGGGTGGCTTACCATCCAGCACGGCAAACCGACCAAAGTGAATAACTTCTGGGAAACCTCCGGGTTGAATATCCTTGAAACGCTGGCGCGCCTCGATCACGAAAGCGTACCGCAACTCATCGATAATCTGTTGTCGGTTCGTACCAATATCTCGACGATCTTCATTCGCACCGCGTTCCGCCAGCATCCGGATAAAGCGCTGGAAGTCCTGGCGACGGCAACGGAAGTGGAAGATCACGCGGATGCGTTCGCCAGTCTCGATTACAACATTTTCCGCGGGCTGGCCTTCGCGTCGGGTAATCCGATTTATGGCCTGATCCTTAACGGCATGAAAGGGTTGTATACCCGCATTGGCCGCCACTATTTTGCCAACCCGGAAGCGCGCAGTCTGGCGTTAGGGTTCTACCACCGTCTGGCGAAAATTTGTGAAGAAGGGCTGCATGACCAGGTTTATGAAAGCGTACGTCGCTATGGTCATGACAGTGGCGAAATCTGGCACCGTATGCAGAAAGCCATTCCTGGCGGCCTGACCATGACGGTCGTTAATAACGATGATTGCTGATAAAAAAGGCCTCGCTTAGCGAGGCCTTTTTATTAGATTTCCTGCTGCACTCCGCCACCCGCGTGGCGGGTCACCTCGACCGGCATACCGGATCGCAGGTTCATCGCCCGGTCCATCACCTCGCCGTCAACCATCGGCTGGGCACGAAAACGCTGGGCGTTATCATTCAGCGAAATCGGCAGCGTTTGCGGATCATCGTTAATGTCTTTCGACAGGGGCTGGTGGACTTCCACCAACTGGCGACCATCCGGCTCGCTGGAGATTTTCAGCGGTTCATTAATGATGTTCACCCGTGTTCCGACATCCACCACGCTAAACAGGTGTTTGATATCGTCGTCACGCAGGCGGATACAGCCAGAACTCACGCGCATCCCGATACCGAAATCGGCGTTAGTGCCGTGCAACAGATAAACACCGCCAAAGGCCGCAAGGCGAATCGCATGATGCCCCATTGGGTTATCCGGCCCCGCAGGTACCACCGCCGGTAAAGTGATCCCCTGTTTCAGATAACGGGCGCGGATATTGGCCGTCGGCGTCCATGTCGGGTTGGCGCGCTTTTGCGACACGGTGGTTTTCATGGTCGGCGTCAGCGTATCGCCGTCCAACTGACCAATGCCGATCGGGTACACCGTCACGCTGTTAGTGCCCGGCGCGAAATAGTACAAACGCAGCTCTGCCAGATTGATCAGGATGCCTTCACGCGGCGCATCGGGCAGCAGCATCTGGCGTGGGATGGTCAGGACACTGCCTTCACGCGGCACATACGGATCGACGCCGGGGTTAGCCTGCATCAGCGCCAGAAAGCCGACATTATATTTTTTGGCAATAGCTTCCAGCGAACCACCGCCGGGTTCGACAACGTGAAACTGATTTTCTCCTATTAAACGGCTGCCCGCAGGTGGAAGCGGGTAGGTGTTGGCGTAGCCTGGCAGGGCAATTGCCAGCGTGGCGATGACGCTAAACCAGGTAATCCAGCGAAAAACGCGAAATGAAGAAGTCATATTAATAACCCTATGATTGTTAAGGTTTTGTAATGGGCAGAAGAGGGAAGTATGGCCGGGGGCGTCCAGGGAAACCCTGGAGGATTGAAATATTTTGTAAATTATCGGGTTAAAAATAAGCCCGGCGGTGTGCCGGGCAGGAGGGTGTTACGCGACGGCGTTTTCTTGTACCTGGGTCATAAACTGGCTGACCCACTCCATGCGGTTTTTACGCTCGCTTAAGTCCTGGAAAAATTTCAGACGCGTCGGGCCGTCGAGGCGGAAATGCTGAGGCGATTTTTGCAGCAGGCCAATCAGCCACACCGGGTCAACATGATTCTTCTCAGCGAATTCAATCACGCCGCCTTTATCATGCGCCTCGATTTTGCGGATGCCCATTTTTTGCGCCTGCTGGCGCAACCGGGCGATATCAAGCAAATTGCGCGCCGCGTCCGGCAACAGGCCGAAACGGTCAATCAGTTCCACTTTGATCTCGTCCAGTTCGCCGGGTTTTTTGGCGCTGGCGATACGCTTGTAAAACGACAGGCGCGTATTAACATCGGGGATGAAATCTTCCGGCAGCAGCGACGGCATACGCAGCTCCACTTCGGTCTGCTGGTTGGTGAGATCCTCCAGCGACGGTTCACGGCCTTCCTTAAGCGCGTCTACTGCGTTTTCCAGTAGCTCCATATACAGCGAGAAGCCAATGGTTTCCATTTGCCCACTCTGGCCTTCGCCTAACAATTCGCCCGCGCCGCGAATTTCCAGATCGTGGGTCGCCAGTGCAAAGCCCGCGCCTAAATCTTCCAGCGAGGCGATAGCCTCAAGGCGTTTTTGCGCGTCACCGGTCATCGCTTTGGGATGCGGCGTCAGCAGCCAGGCATAGGCCTGATGGTGCGAGCGCCCCACGCGGCCACGCAACTGATGGAGCTGCGCCAGGCCAAAATGATCGGCACGCTCAATAATGATGGTATTGGCGGTAGGAATATCGATACCGGTTTCGATGATGGTGGTGCACACCAGCACGTTAAAGCGCTGATGATGGAAATCATTCATCACCCGTTCCAGTTCGCGTTCGCGCATTTGGCCGTGGCCGATGGCGATACGCGCTTCCGGCACCAGCGTTGCCAACCTGTCGGCGGCTTTCTGGATGTTTTCGACATCGTTATACAGGTAGTACACCTGGCCGCCGCGCAGGATCTCACGCAGGATAGCTTCGCGCACCACCAGACTGTCGTATTCGCGTACGAAGGTTTTTACCGCCAGGCGGCGGGCCGGCGGCGTAGCGATGATCGACAGATCGCGCATGCCGCTCATGGCCATATTCAGGGTTCGCGGGATTGGCGTGGCGGTCAGGGTTAAAATATCCACATCGGCCCGCATCGCTTTGATGCGCTCTTTATGGCGCACCCCGAAGCGGTGCTCTTCATCGACAATCAGCAGGCCCAAATCTTTCCAGCGCACGTCGTTTTGCAGCAGCTTATGGGTGCCGATGAGAATATCGACCTTGCCTTCCGCTGCCTGCTCCAGCACCTGGGCTTGTTCTTTGGCGCTACGAAAGCGCGACAGCAACTCAATGCGCACCGGCCAGTTGGCAAAACGGTCGCGGAAATTGTCGAAATGCTGTTGCGCCAGCAGAGTAGTGGGCACCAGCACCGCCACCTGCTTATTGTTTTCTACCGCCAGAAACGCCGCACGCATTGCCACTTCGGTTTTGCCAAAACCCACGTCACCGCAGACCAGACGATCCATGGCTAACGGCTGGCACATGTCGCTCAACACCGCATTGATGGCCTGAGCCTGATCCGGTGTGGTTTCAAACGGGAATGTGTCACAGAACAACTGATATTGCTCGCGGTCATGTTTGAACGCAAAGCCGGTTTTCGCTGCGCGTTGCGAGTAGATATCCAGCAGTTCCGCCGCCACATCGCGCACTTTCTCCGCCGCTTTCTGACGCGCCCGCGACCAGGCATCGCTACCCAGTTTATGAAGCGGCGCATTCTCTTCTGCGCCACCGGCATAGCGGCTGATCAGGTGCAGCGACGACACCGGCACATACAGTTTGGCGTCGTTGGCATACATCAGGATGAGATATTCTGCGGTGATCCCACCGGCTTCCAGGGTAGTCATGCCCGCATAACGGCCCACGCCATGCTCAAGATGCACCACCGGTTGCCCGATATGCAGTTCTGCAAGGTTACGGATGAGCGTGTCCGGATTGATGGTGCGGCGATTATCCTGACGACGGCGCGCCACACGCTCGCCCAGCAAATCGCTTTCGCAAATCAGCGCCCGCTGGCGGCGGGTATCAATAAACCCACGCTCGGCGGAGCCCAGAATAACGTAGCGGCCATTAGCGCTGGCTTCATCGAAGCGATAGAGTTTCTTCGGCGCGATTTTAATCCGCGCCAGCAGTTCGGACAGGGCTTCGCGGCGGCCTTCGCTTTCCACAGAAAACACCACCGGACCGCTGAAAGACTCCAGAAACTTGCGTAAATCGTCCAGCGGGGCTTTTTGCTGCGCCTTGACCGACAGTTCCGGCAGCGGCTGGTAACCGAGGTTGGTGTTGGCCGCTTTTTCCGGCAACACTTCCGTTTTGAGTTGTACCCGCGGCCAGTTTTTCAGCTCGGTGAACAGTTCCTCAGTGCGCAGCCACAACTGTTCCGGTGGCAGTAGCGGGCGCATTGGATCGACGCCACGGTTTTCAAAACGCGCTACCGTATCCGCCCAGAAACGTTGCGCGCTGGATTCCAGATCGCCGGTATTAACGACGAGGGTATTGGCCGGGAAATAGCTGAACAGCGCAGGGAGCGGCTCGCTAAAAAACAGCGGCTGCCAGTATTCGATACCGGCAGGCAGTGTCCCTTTGCTGACCTGCTGATAGATATGCTCGGCATCGCGCTTCACCTCAAACCGGTCGCGCCAGTTGGTGCGAAACAGTTCAATCGCGTTTTTATCTGTAGGAAACTCGTGCGCCGGCAGGAGATTGATGGCCTCGACTTCTTCCAGCGTTCGTTGGGTATCCACGTCGAACAGGCGCAGGCTGTCGATTTCGTCGTCAAAAAAGTCGAGACGGTAGGGCTGTACGCTGCCCATGGGGTACAGATCAAGCAGCGCGCCGCGGGTCGCGTACTCGCCGTGTTCCATCACCTGATCCACATGGCGGTAACCCGCCTGTTCCAGCTGGCTGCGCAGCGCATCACGCGACAGGCGCTGGCCTTTTTTCATCACCAGCGCATGACCATGCAAAAAACTGTGCGGGCATACGCGCTGCATAAGCGTATTGACCGGTAAAATCAACACGCCGCGCTGCATGGCGGGCAGTTGATACAGGGTGGACAGGCGCGAGGAGATAATGTCCTGGTGCGGGGAGAAACTGTCATACGGCAGCGTTTCCCAGTCCGCCAGATTCATCACCATGCTGTCGGTAAACTGACGGATTTCATCATGCAGGCGCAGGGCGTTTTGCATATCCGGCGCGATCAGTACGACCGGTCCCGCGTGGCGTTCCGCCATTTCTGCGACTTCGGTGGCACAGGCCGCGCCAGTGAGTTCGCCCAGTTGACGTTGATCGCCCGGTTTGGCGGGCAATGAATAGCGATATTGTTCAGACATAGCTCGTTTTGAAGGTTCTCGTAGTGACCCGCGACCCGGTAAAGTCTGGCGCAAGAAAGGGTTATCGTCATTAATGCGGAATGTTCTTATTATCCGCGATCGGTCTGCATTAGCAAAGCGTATCGCGGCGAGAGGTGTTAACAGAATGTGGCTTATCGGGTTGCAGATTGCAGCTGCAACGGTTTTGGCGCGGTAAACAGCACATCGTTTAACAGCGCTTTCGATAACGAGCGGATCGCTAAACCTGCGCCTACGCACAGCAACAGCGCCACGGCCGGGTAAAACACGAGTATCATTAACGTGACGTTGTCACCGAACTGGTGCTGGTTAATGGCATGACCCGTGCTCAGACTCATTATCTCCACCAGAATACGGTGAGTGGTATAGATGGCGAGGGTATTGCTGCCGACCACATTGAGCAGACTGGACGGCGAGGCCGGACGCACCTGATCGAGGCGGTAAAACAGCACCATAAAAAACAGGATCGACAGTAACGATAGCGCCAGCGCAACATTGCTCAACCAGAGCGCCAGTGACACACCCAGCGCGACCGTGAAGGGCAGCAGCGCACGGCGCAGGGTTAACGATTTCATCCATGCAATAAGCTGTTCGCCGCACCAGGCCCCGAGGGCGTAATAAACCATGTTGCGCAGAATACTGTTCATTCCCCCACCAGGGCAGTGGCAAAAAGTTGATACCGATATTCAGAATGACCAGCAGCAGTAACACCGGCAGATGCCAGCGGGTGAGCGGTTTCAGCACCACGAAGTAAATCACCAGCGCATACAGATACCAGAGGCTGGTGCTGGCGGTGAGCATGCTAAACAGAAAGCCGCCCGGCGACGTCGCATAAGCGGCATTGGAGCTGGCGCTGAGATCACGTTCCGGAGCCAGCCAGTGATTGATTTGCGTCAGACACAGCCACTGGATCAGGCCCCATAACAGCAAAACATACAGAATACTGACAACCCGTTTATCCAGGCACTGTTTCCAGGGAACTGAAGCGAGATAACGCCGGACTAAAAATCCGGAAATGAAGAAGAACACCGGCATCCGAAACGGGGCGAGGTATAAATTCAGGTAGGTCCATGCTTTCGCAAGTTTGATCGCCAGTTCACTTTCCAGGCCGCTGAGGGTCGGATAAAAAGTGATCACCGAGTGGTAAATCACCACCAGACAAATACATAATCCCTTGATTTGGTTAATCCATAACTGTTGCGTTTTCATTAACTGTGCCGCGCCTTATGCTGTCAAAAGTACCGCATAGCCTGAAGACTTCACTGTTTACGACCATCGCCAATTGTCTGTTTTTGAAAACGAGCGGTGATTTCAGGATAAATCGCAGGGTGGCGCAGGCAAAAACGCGCAATGCTTATACGCCGTCTCGGTTATCAGTTTGATTTCTAACTGTTTTCATCTGATGGGGCGTAACAAAAAGACGTTATATTTCATTTACTTGATTCCGGCAGGCTTATATACTCCCGGGTTACTTTGCAAAGCAATCAGATGGATTTCATGTACCAACCTGTCGCTTTATTTATCGGCCTGCGTTATATGCGAGGCCGCGCAGCAGACCGCTTCGGTCGTTTTGTCTCCTGGCTTTCCACCATTGGGATTACGCTTGGCGTAATGGCGCTGGTGACTGTGCTGTCGGTGATGAACGGTTTCGAGCGGGAGTTGCAAAACAATATCCTGGGGCTGATGCCGCAGGCCCTCATCACTTCGCCGAAAGGTTCGATCAACCCGCAACAACTCCCCGCAGAAAGCCTTAAGTTGCAGGGTGTTAGCCGCGTCGCGCCGCTCACGACCGGCGATGTGGTGTTGCAAAGCCCGCGCAGCGTGGCGGTAGGCGTCATGCTGGGTATCGACCCCGCCAAAGACGATCCGTTAACGCCGTACCTGGTCAACGTCCGGCAAGCCGATCTGACCGCCGGTCAGTACAACGTGATCCTCGGCGAACAGCTGGCAGGGCAACTGGGCGTTAAGCGCGGCGATCAACTGCGTTTGATGGTGCCCTCCGCCAGTCAGTTTACCCCGATGGGGCGTCTGCCGAGCCAACGCCTGTTTAACGTTATCGGGACTTTCGCTGCCAACAGCGAAGTGGATGGCTACCAGATGCTGGTTAATATCCAGGATGCATCAAGACTGATGCGTTACCCGGCAGGGAACATCACCGGCTGGCGTTTATGGCTTAATGAACCGTTAAAAGTGGACGTGCTGAGCCAGCAAACCCTACCTGCGGGCACGGAGTGGAAAGACTGGCGCGAACGCAAGGGCGAGTTATTCCAGGCGGTACGCATGGAGAAAAACATGATGGGGCTGCTGCTTAGCCTGATCGTTGCCGTCGCCGCGTTTAATATCATCACGTCCCTCGGCCTGATGGTGATGGAAAAGCAGGGCGAAGTCGCCATTCTGCAAACCCAGGGGCTGACACCGCGCCAGATTATGGCAGTGTTTATGGTCCAGGGCGCCAGTGCGGGCATTATCGGCGCGCTGCTGGGCGCATTGCTGGGCGCGCTGCTGGCCAGCCAGCTCAATAATTTAATGCCGGTTATCGGCGCATTCCTTGACGGTGCGGCGCTGCCGGTGGCTATCGAACCGTTGCAGGTGGTGGGCATTGCCCTGATTGCCATGCTGATTGCCCTGTTATCCACGCTTTATCCTTCCTGGCGCGCCGCCGCCACTCAACCCGCTGAGGCTTTACGTTATGAGTAATTCTGTCCTGTTGCAGTGCGACAACCTGTGCAAACGCTATCAGGAAGGGAACGTGCAGACCGATGTGTTGCACAACGTCAGTTTCACTATCCAGAGCGGCGAGATGATGGCGATTGTCGGCAGTTCGGGGTCGGGGAAAAGTACGCTGCTGCATCTGCTTGGCGGGCTGGACACGCCCACTTCCGGCGACGTGATTTTCAATGGTCAGGCCATGAGCGGGCTCTCCTCGGCGGCGAAAGCGGAGCTGCGTAACCGCGAGCTCGGTTTTATCTATCAGTTCCACCATCTGCTGCCGGATTTCACCGCCCTGGAAAACGTGGCGATGCCGCTGCTGATCGGTAAGAAAAAAACCGATGAAGTGCAGTCTCGCGCCCTGGAAATGCTGAATGCCGTTGGGCTGGGCCATCGCAGTAATCATCGCCCTTCGGAGCTGTCCGGCGGCGAACGTCAGCGTGTGGCGATTGCCCGTGCGCTGGTTAATAACCCGCGCCTGGTGATGGCCGATGAGCCGACAGGCAACCTGGACGCCCGCAATGCCGACAGCATCTTTGCGCTGCTGGGTGAGCTGAATCAGCGTCAGGGCACCGCATTTTTGGTGGTCACCCACGATCTGCAACTCGCCCGTCGGATGAGCCGTCAACTGGAAATGCGCGACGGCCATTTGAGTAATGAGCTGACCCTGATGGGAGCGCAGTAATGGCGAGTCCTCTGTCGTTATTGATTGGCCTGCGCTTTAGCCGTGGACGGCGGCGCAGCGGCATGGTGTCGCTGATTTCCGTGATTTCCACCGTCGGGATCGCGCTGGGCGTCGCGGTGTTGATTATGGGCCTGAGCGCCATGAATGGGTTCGAGCGCGAGCTGAACAACCGCATTCTTGCTGTGGTGCCGCACGGCGAAATTGAACCGGTGGAACAGCCCTGGAAAGGCTGGCCTGATGTGCTGACGCGGGTGGAAAAAGTCCCCGGCATTGAGGCCGCCGCGCCGTATATAAATTTCACTGGCCTGATCGAGAGCGGGGTCAACCTGCGGGCGATTCAGGTAAAAGGCGTCGATCCCCAGCAGGAGATGCGACTCAGCGCATTGCCACGATTTGTGCAGAACAATGCCTGGCAAAACTTTAAAGCCGGCCAGCAGCAAATCATTATCGGTAAAGGCGTAGCCGATGCGCTGAAAGTGAAGCAGGGCGACTGGATCTCCATCATGATCCCCAATTCCGATGGTGAAAATAAGCTGCTGCAACCGAAGCGGGTGCGTCTACAAATCGCCGGGATTTTACAGCTCAGCGGTCAGCTCGATCACAGCCTCGCCATGGTGCCGATGCAGGATGCTCAGCAGTATCTTGATATGGGCGACAGCGTGACCGGTATCGCCATCAAGGTTAACGACGTGTTCAACGCCAATAAACTGGTGCGCGATGCGGGAGAAGTGACCAACGCTTACGTTTATATCAAAAGCTGGATTGGCACCTACGGCTACATGTATCGCGATATCCAGATGATCCGCGCCATTATGTATCTGGCGATGGTGCTGGTGATTGGCGTCGCCTGTTTCAATATTGTGTCAACGCTGGTGATGGCGGTTAAAGACAAAAGCAGCGATATCGCGGTGCTGCGCACCCTCGGGGCGAAAGATGGCCTGATCCGCGCGATTTTTGTGTGGTACGGGCTGCTTGCCGGGCTGGTGGGCAGCGTCAGCGGCGTGGTGGTTGGGGTGCTGGCCTCGTGGCAGTTGACCAATATCATCGCCTGGATCGAGAAACTCATTGGCCACCATTTCCTGTCCGGCGATATTTATTTTATTGATTTCCTGCCATCAGAACTTCATGCCATGGATGTGGTATATGTGTTGATTACCGCGCTGGTGCTGAGCCTGGTAGCCAGCTGGTATCCGGCGCGGCGCGCCAGCCGTATCGACCCGGCACGGGTGCTGAGCGGGCAATAACTATTCGGGGGCAGGGATGTATTACGGTTTCGATATCGGCGGCAGTAAAATCGCGCTCGGCGTGTATGACGCGGCGCGACAGTTGCTGTTCGAAAAACGCGTCGCCACGCCTCACGACAGCTACCCGGCGTTTCTGGAAACCATTACCCGTCTGGTGGAGCAGGCCGACGCGCAATTTGCCGTAAAAGGGCACGTCGGCATCGGTATTCCCGGTATGCCGGAAACCGACGCGGGACTGCTGTATGCCGCTAATCTGCCCGCGGCCTCCGGCCATCCGGTACGGGCGGATTTGAGCCGTTTACTGGATCGCGACGTGCGTATCGATAACGACGCGAACTGTTTCGCACTCTCTGAAGCCTGGGATGATGCCTTTCGCCATTATCCGGTGGTGATGGGGTTAATTCTCGGCACTGGTGTAGGTGGCGGACTGGTCATTAACGGTAAATCGGTGACCGGGCGCAATTATATCACCGGCGAATTTGGTCATACCCGCCTGCCCATCGACGCCATGACGCTGCTGGGCTGGGATATCCCCATCCGGCGTTGCGGCTGCGGTCAACATGGCTGCGCCGAAACGTATCTTTCCGGTCGCGGCTTTGCATGGCTGTATCATCACTTCTACCATGAAACACTGGAGGCCCGGAAATCATCGCCCGCTGGCATGGCGGTGATGAGCAGGCCCGCGCTCACGTTGAGCGCTTTGTCGATCTGCTGGCGCTGTGCCTGGGCAACTGGCTGACGGTTGTCGATGCGCATCTGGTGGTGATTGGCGGCGGGTTGTCTCAGTTTTCTTATCTGACCGGGGCGCTTGCCGAACGGCTGCCCCGCTCGCTGTTACCCGTCGCCCGGACACCGCGGATTGAAGCGGCAAGGCACGGGGATGCCGGAGGAATGCGCGGCGCTGCGTTCCTTCATCTAACGGACTAACTTTCTGAGGTTGCTATGCTTTCGCGTCGTCAGCACCGTTTGATGCGGTTTAAGAGAAACAAGCGCCGACTGCGCGAGCGGTTGCGTCAGCGATTATTTTTTCAGAACGGAGTACCCGAAGCGATGGATAAACCAAGAGTAGTGGTATTAACCGGCGCGGGGATCTCGGCGGAATCCGGGATCCGCACCTTTCGCGCCACCGATGGGTTATGGGAAGAACATCGCGTCGAAGACGTCGCCACGCCGGAAGGCTTTGCCCGCGATCCGCAACTGGTCCAGGCGTTCTATAACGCCCGACGCCGCCAGTTACAGCAACCGGACATTAAACCCAATCCCGCGCATCTGGCGCTGGCGGAGCTGGAGCAGGCGCTCGGCGATCGCTTTCTGCTGATTACCCAAAACATCGATAATCTTCATGAGCGGGCAGGCAACCACAACATTATTCATATGCACGGTGAACTGTTGAAAGTGCGCTGCGCGCAAAGCGGGCAGATTCTGGAATGGACTCATGACGTCACCGACCAGGACAAGTGCCACTGCTGCCAGTTCCCGGCGCCGTTGCGCCCGCATGTGGTGTGGTTTGGCGAAATGCCGCTCGGAATGGACGATATCTACCAGGCGCTGGCGATGGCGGATGTATTTATCGCGATTGGCACCTCCGGTCACGTTTACCCGGCAGCGGGTTTTGTGCATGAAGCGCGGCTGCATGGTGCGCATACCGTGGAGCTCAATCTTGAGCCAAGCCAGGTCGGCAGTGAATTCGAAGAGAAACATTACGGGCTGGCGAGCAAAGTCGTTCCGGAATTTGTAGAACGGCTGCTAAAAGGGCTTTAAAGCATCAGGCGGAGCAGGGCGCTCCGCCTGGTTAACGATTAACGACCGGCTTTTAACTTCTGATAATACTCTTCATAAATGGCACTGGCGTCGCCGACGTCATTCTGCCATTCGCCTTTATCGATGGTCGCCTGATCCGGGTACAGGGATTTATCACCCGATACCTCTTTGCTCAGTAACTTACGCGCTTCCAGGTTGGGGGTCGGGTAACCGATGGTTTCCGCACCTGTTTTGCCACGTCCGGGCGCAGCAGGAAGTTGATCAGCTGCATCGCGCATCAACGTTTTTGGCGTTAGCCGGGATCGACAGGCTGTCCATCCAGAAAATACCGCCTTCCTGAGGCCAGACGATTTCCAGCGGCGTGCCCGCCTGACGTGCCACCCATGCCGAGCCGTTCCAGACCATCCCGAGATTCACTTCACCTTCCATATACGGGTTGGCCGGGTTATCGGAGTTGAACGCCGCGACGTTAGGCATCAGCTTTTGCAGTTCGTGATAAGCCTGTTCGATCTCTTTACGGTCAGTGGTGTTGCCGGACAGGCCCAGCTTCAGCAGCGCCATTTGGAAGACTTCACGGGCATCGTCGGTCAGCAGCAGGCTGCCTTTGTATTCCGGCTTCCACAGATCGGCCCAGCGGGTGATGGTTTTCGGATCGATGCTGTCGCTGTTGACGCCAATCGCCGTCGCGCCCCAGATATACGGGATCGAATAATCGTTATTCGGGTCAAACGGCTTGTTAAGCATCGCCGGGTCGAGGTTATGGAAATTGGTCAGCTGCTTTTGTCGATCTTCTGAATCATGCCTTCCTTGCGCATTTGTCGACAAAGTAGGTGGAAGGAACCACCAGATCGTACGCGCCTTCTTTGTAGGTCTTCAGTTTCGCGTACATGGTTTCGTTCGACTCGTAGGTCGAATAGATAACCTTAATCCCGGTTTCTTTGGTGAACTGTTCCAGCAGGCCGGGCGGCACATACTCGGTCCAGTTATAGAAATAGACGGTTTTACTGTCGTCCGCATGGGCGGCGCTCATTCCCAGTGCTAACGCACCGGCGGCAAGCAGGTGGCGTGACCATTTTTTCATTCTTACGTCTCCTGTTTATTCAGCCTGACGAACGAGCCAGACTTTTGGTTTTATCGCGTGCGATCAACTGGCTGGTGATCACCAGCACCAGCGACAGCACGAGCAGAATGGTGGCCAGCGCGTTAACTTCGGGCGATACGCCGACTTTCACCATCGAGTAAATTTTTAACGGCAGAATTTCATAACTCGGCCCGGTCACAAACGACGAGACCACCACGTCATCCATCGACAGGGTAAAGCTCAGTACCCAGCCGGCAGCCACCGCAGGCATCGCCAGCGGCAAAATGATTTTACGCAGGATGGTAATTTCCCGGCGCCCAGATCGCGGGCGGCTTCCAGCATCCGCACGTCAAAAACCTTTCAGGCGCGAATACACCGTCACAACCACAAAGGGCAGGCAGAACGTGATGTGGGAGAACAGCAGCGACCAGAAGCCAAGCTGGATGCCCAGCAGCATAAACAGCACCAGCAGGGAGATCGCCATAACAATGTCCGGTGACATCATCACCACAAACAGCATGCCGCTGACGAAGGGTTTACCGCGAAAACGGTAACGATAGAGCGCGACAGCGGTAAGTGAACCAATCAGCGTCGCGAAGGTGGCGGAAAACACCGCCATGGTCAGCGAGTGTTTCGCCGCCTGTAACAGGCTGTCGTTATTGAGCAGCAGGCTGTACCAGTTGGTGGTGAACCCTTGCCAGTTGATGCCGAAACGCGAGCTGTTAAAGGAATTGACGATCAGAATGATGATCGGGATATAAAGATAAGCGTAAATGGCGGTCATGAAACCGCCGCGCAGGAGACGTCCATCATTCCAGATCTCCTTTTTTATTAAGCAACCGTGCGGCGCGCCAGTACACCAGCAGCATCAGGCCCATCACCACCGTCAGGGTGACGCTGGTCGCCGAACCGAACGGCCAGTCGCGGATGTTCAGGAACTGGCTCTTAATCACGTTGCCGATAAGCAGGTTTTTCGCGCCGCCCATTAAATCGGACACGTAAAACAGCCCCATCGCGGGCAGCATCACCAGCAGACAACCTGCGATAATCCCCGGCATGGTCAGGGGAAGGATGATGCGGATAAAGATTTGCAGCTTGCTGGCACCCCAGATCGCGCGCCGCCTCAAGTAGCGGTTTATCGAGCTTTTCAATGCTGGAATAGAGCGGCATCACCATAAACGGCAGCAGGATATACACCAGCCCGACAATCACCGCGCTGGGGGTATACATAATGCGGATGGGCGCATCGATCACCCCAAGCCACAGCAAAAATTCATTGAGATAGCCTTTGGTGCTGAGAAACAGCTTTAACCCATAAATGCGGATTAACGAATTGGTCCAGAAGGGCACAATCAGTAAAAACAGCAGCAGCGGGCGCACGCGCTCCGGCAGACGCGCCAGAAACCAGGCAAAAGGGTAACCCAGCACCAGACAGGCAACGGTGGCGATCAGCGCCATGTTGAGCGAGTGCAGCAGAACCTGGAAGTAGAGCGGATCGAGCAGACGCGCGTAGTTATCCAGACTAAAGACCATGCTGACGAAATGGGCATCATCACGGGTCAAAAAGCTGGTGCCGATGATCATCAGGTTGGGCAGGAACACAAACAGCAGCAGCCAACCCACGATAGTGGCGATCACCACATTCTGGAATTTACGTGCGCTCATCATCAGCCAGTACGACCTCCCAGCTTTCTACCCAGTTCACCGCCATTTTCTGGTCCAGCGAGTGGTCAAAGTCCGGGTCGTCCTCGTTAAAGAACTCGCTGACCATCACCATTTTGCCGTTTTCCAGCTCGACCACCGATTCCAGCGTCATACCTTTATAGTTACGCTCGCGGACAAATCCAATCAGGCCTTCGGCTTCGCTGGCGTCATTGATCTCTTCGACCCGTAAATCTTCCGGTCGCAGCAGCACCTTTAGCGCCTGGCCTGGCACGACCGGGAAATTAACGTAGATAAAGCATTCGCGGCCTTCGACATGCGCCCGAACCCGCTGTTCGTCAACCCGTTCGATAACGGTGGCGTCAAAGATATTGATCTCGCCGATAAAGCTGGCGACAAACAGATTTTTCGGCTCTTCATAGATTTCGCGCGGCGTACCGTCCTGTTCAATCCGCCCGTCGCGCATCACCACGATGCGATCCGACATGGTCAGCGCTTCTTCCTGATCGTGGGTGACGAAGACAAAGGTGATACCCAGCTTACGTTGCAGCGCTTTGAGTTCGTTTTGCATCTGCTTACGCAGCTTATAATCCAGCGCCGACAGGGATTCATCCAACAGCAGCAGACGCGGCTTGTTGACCACTGCACGGGCGATGGCCACACGCTGCTGTTGACCGCCGGAAAGCTGATGGGGTTTACGGGTTGCGAAGCTGTCGAGCTGCACCATCTTCAGTGCGTCCATGACCCTGGGCGTGATTTCGCCGGACGGGGTTTTTTGCATGCGCAGCCCAAAGGCGACGTTTTCAAACACGGTCATGTGTGGGAAAAGCGCATAGCTCTGGAAGACGGTATTGACGTGACGGTGCTCGGCGGGGACATCGGTAATCTCCTGCCCATCGAGAACGATGCTGCCGGAGTCCACCGTTTCCAGCCCGGCAATCAGGCGTAAAACGGTTGTTTTACCACAGCCGGAAGGGCCAAGCAGGGTGAGGAATTCACCATTGTTGATGGTCAGGGATAAGTCAGAGATGACATTTTTACCCTCAAAACCTTTCTCAATTCCCGCCAGTTGTACCAGCAGCGAAAGCGAACAGGATTGTTTATTCAATTTTTTACGCTGTCCCATAAATAACGCATCGGTAAGCCTCACCGGATGCGGGGTTTGTGATTTACCACCTGGGCTGACACATAATTAATAAGGGCAGGCATTCTACGGCAAAGCATTGAAATCTCCAATGCTTGATGATCATTCATAATGCGGCTTACCGTTTATACGTCGTAACGGTAACCGCGATGCCTGACATCATCTACAGTGTAACTTAAATAGCACTGAAGTTTTTTCCGCCCTCGAAAGGTTAAAAGTGATGTGGCGCAATATTTGTCTTTTCGGGCTTAATGATAATGTTGTCACAAAAATGAGGGTGGCCGCATGGATAAATTACTTGAACGTTTTTTTGAACTATGTCTCAATGGATACCCAGTCCAAACCGGGTGTCCGTCAGGTTCCGAGCACGGAAGGACAGTGGAAGCTTCTGCGGGTGCTGAAAACACAAATGGAAGAGTTAGGCCTGGTGGATGTCACTCTCAGCGAGCACGGCACTCTGATGGGCACGTTACCGGCGAATGTTGACCACGCGGTCCCGGCGATTGGGTTTATTTCTCATGTCGATACCTCACCGGATTTCAGCGGTAAAAACGTTAATCCACAAATCCTTGAAAACTATCGTGGCGGCGATATCGCGCTCGGCATCGGCGATGAAGTGCTTTCGCCGGTGATGTTCCCGGTGTTGCACCAGCTGCTGGGCCAGACGCTGATCACCACAGACGGCAAAACCCTGCTCGGGTGCAGACGACAAAGCCGGCGTCGCAGAGATCATGACCGCGATGGCGGTGCTCAAAGCCAAAAAACATTCCTCATGGCGATATCCGCGTGGCCTTCACCCCGGATGAAGAAGTCGGCAAGGGCGCGAAGTTTTTCGACGTTGAAAAGTTTGACGCGCAGTGGGCTTATACCGTGGATGGCGGTGGCGTGGGTGAACTGGAGTGTGAAAACTTCAATGCCGCGTCGGTCACGATCAAAAATCGTCGGCAACAACGTGCATCCTGGTACCGCGAAAGGCGTGATGGTTAATGCGCTCTCGCTGGCGGCGCGCATTCATGCGGAAATCCCGGCGGATGAAAGCCCGGAAATGACCGACGGCCACGAGGGCTTCTATCATCTGAACGCCATGAAGGGCAGCGTGGATAAAGCAGAGATGCACTACATCATTCGCGATTTCGACCGCAGCAAGTTTGAAGCGCGGAAACGTAAAATGATGGAGATTGCCAAAAAGGTTGGTAAAGGTCTGCACCCGGACTGCTATATCGAGCTGGTCATTGAAGACAGCTACTACAACATGCGTGATAAGGTGGCGGAACATCCGCATATCATTGAGATTGCCCAACAGGCGATGAAGGATTGCGATATTGAACCGCTGATGAAACCCATTCGTGGCGGCACCGACGGCGCGCAGCTGTCGTTTAAAGGCTTACCGTGCCCGAATCTGTTTACCGGCGGCTACAACTACCACGGCAAGCATGAATTTGTGACGCTCGAAGGGATGGAAAAAGCGGTGGCAGTCATTGTCAGGATTGCCGAACTGACCGCGCAACGTTAAGCATTGTGAAACATTTAAAAGGCAGGTGGGTCCCACCTGCCTTTTTTATTACTCCGAAAAATACCAGTAGCCGCTGTTAACCAGCGCCGCAAGCATCGCGAGGAATGAAGGGTCTTCCAGGGCGTCGCCGAGTTTAGCAGCATCGACCACAATATGGTTCGCCAGCGCGTTAAGGGCAGGACGATGCGGACTGTCAATCTTCTCGCCGTTCACAAACACCTCTTCGCCGATGCGCAACACGCGCATCCGCCAAGACGCATCAGCGAGTCGCCCTGTTTCAGCGCATCGTACACTTCATCCGGCTGATACGGCGGTTCCGCTGGCGCGATGTCCAGTTCGTGACGCGTCTGGCTGATAAACTCGCCGAACCACTGCGCGAAGTGTTCCGGCTGGTTAATCAGATCGAGCATCATCCCACGCACTTTCTCCAGCTCCTGGGGTTGTATGTCGGCGGGATACTGGCGCGCCGGAACGTCCGGATCGGTATAGCGGTTGGCTGCCGAGTTCACGTTGCAGCACGTAATCGGCGAAGCCGCTGATCAGTTCACGGCCGCTCGGCGCACGGAAACCCACGGAATAGTTCATTGAGTTTTCCAGCGAATACCCTTCATGCGGGAATCCCGGCGGGATATACAGAATGTCGCCAGGCTCAAGCTCTTCATCAATGATGGCGTCGAACGGATCGACCTGCAGCAGGTCCGGGTGCGGGCAGTGCTGCTTCATCGGCACTTTTTCACCGACGCGCCAGCGGCGACGGCCCACGCCCTGAATAATAAACACATCATACTGATCAAGATGCGGGCCCACGCCGCCGCCAGGCACCGAGAAGGAGATCATCAGATCATCGGTGCGCCAGTCGGGCAGGGCGCGGAAGGGCCGCATCAGTGCCGCGGCGGGCTCATGCCAGTGGTTAACGGCCTGAACCAGCAGTGACCAGTTACTTTCGCCCGAGGTGATCGTAGCTTTCAAACGGACCGTGGCTGACCTGCCATTTTCCGTCAAGATGGCTGACCAGGCGGCTGTCCACTTCGTTTTCCATGGCCAGTCCCGCCAGTTCGTCGGGAGAGAGGGGGTCAGTGAAGTTTTTAAAGCCGCGCTTTAACACGACCGGACGTTTTTGCCAGTGGTGTTGAATAAAATCCGGCCAGTTTAAATCAAGTTGATAGTCCATATTGTTTTCCGTCGGCATAGAACCTTAGCGGAGTATACCCTAAATAACCTGCCTTGCAGGACAAAGCCCAAAGGGGCGCCGAACCGCGCAGTGTGCAGACGCTGCCAGCACGGCGCTCAGGGCGTTTTGGGCCCGCTGACGCTGCTTTCCGTACCGCTCACTCCTTGTCGGGCAAACACCACTTCCATACGCGTCCCGCCGAGCAGGCTTTCGCCGGGAAGGATTTGCCCGCCGTATTGCTCAACGATTTCCCGTGCGACGGACAACCCAACGCCCTGGCCCGGACGTAGCGTATCAATACGCTGTCCACGATCGAAAATCACCGCGCGTTTACCGGGCGGAATGCCGGGGCCGTCGTCATCGACAAACAGGTGCAGGGCGTCGTCCGTCTGCCGGGCCGTGATCTCAAACAAACTCCAGACAATACTTGCAGGCGTTGTCCAGCACGTTGCCCATCACTTCCATAAAGTCGTTTTGTTCGCCCACGAACATGATTTCCGGTGAGATATCCAGCGTGATGGTCACGCCTTTGCGTTGATAGACCTTATTCAGCGCAGAGGTGAGGTTATCCAGCAGCGGCGCAACCGGATGGAGCTCGCGGCTCATCAGAATATTTGCGCCGCGCATACTGGCGCGATGCAGGTAATAACCGATCTGCTGGGAGATGCGGCTGATCTGCTCCAGCATCACCGGCTCTGCCTGGCTGACGGTCATCTTATCGGTCCGCAACGAACGCAGGGGTGCTTTGCAATACCGCCAGCGGCGTTTTCAGGCTGTGGGTGAGATCGGTGAGCGTGGTGCGGTATTTGTCATAACGTTCACGTTCACTGGAGAGCAGACGGTTAAGGTTAGTGACCAGACTGGTGAGTTCGCGGGTGGTTTCCGGATTCAGGTGTTCGCGATGGTGCTCTTCCAGCTCGCGGACCTCGCGGGCCAGGGACTGAATCGGCCGAAGGCTCCACCACGCCGCCAGCCACAGCAGGGGGATCACCAGCAGCAGGTTGGCAAGCAGCACGTAAATAAACCAGCTCCATACCATGTACGAGCGTTTCAGTTCGATGGGGATGGTATCCACCACCACAATCGTCAGCGCTGGCATCAGCGCGGTGGCGGGGTACTGATTTACCGCCACGGAGTGCGTCATCTCGTAGCTATCATCGTCGTCGCGAAAATCACGCAGCTTTTTTTGCAGTGTCAGATCGGTACCCAGCAGCGCGCTACTGGCGGAAAAATCCGTTTCCAGCTCATGGAATCCATTGGCGGTTAGCCACTCCGGGCGAATGGCGTCAATCAGTAACGGCACATCACGCTGGGACCAGAGTAAATGCCCGTTCTCATCGTAGATCAATGCCATGGTGGGGCTTTGTAGATTGAGGTTTTCCGGGATTTCGACGCTGATTTTGCCGTCATGCCACTTCGCGAGGGTATAAAACAAATTGCTTTCGCCCCGCAGCAGGCGAAACGTGGTCTTATCAAAACTGACGCTGTATCCCACCAGCGCCACCATGCCGTAGGCCAGCGACAGCACCAGCACGACGGCGGCGGTCGCCAGCAAAAAACGCACCCGCAGTGACAGCGGGAACAGGTGGCGCGTCAGTTTATTCATGAGCGTAAATCGAAGCGGTAGCCCTGACCACGCACGGTGGTGATGACATCCACCGGATGCTCCGCAAGAATTTTTTGCGCAGTCGCCCCATCAGCACATCAATGGTATGACTCTCCCGGAGTTCCGCATCCGGATAGAGTTGCAGCATCAGTGAATCCTTACTGACCACTTTGCCATTATTGCGGATCAGCGTTTCCATAATGGTGTATTCGAACGCGGTGAGCTTGACCGGATTATCGTTAATGGAAAATTCCCGGCGCGACAGGTCAATCTGGAACGGCGGCATGGAGATGACCTGCGAAGCGAGGCCGCTGTTGCGACGCAAACAGCGCCTGAATACGCGCGACCACTTCTTCGATATGAAAGGGTTTGGTCACATAGTCGTCTGGCCCCTGCGCCCAGCACTTCCACTTTGTCCTGCCAGCCTTCACGCGCGGTAAGCACCAGCACCGGGATGGTGACATCGTGTCCGCGCCAGCGGCGGATCATGGAGAGGCCGTCTTCATCGGGCAAGCCGAGATCGACAATGGCGATATCGGGCACATGCTCATTCAGAAAATAGTCGGCCTCTTTGGCATCTTCTGCCGCATCCACCTGATGCCCGAGCTCGGTTAACTGCACCTTGAGGTGATGACGCAACAGGGCATTATCTTCGACAACCAATTACGCGCATGGTAAACCCTCATCTGGAATCTGTTTCATAGTGTAACGTTTATTATCCGTAGCGGGTATTAAACCGGGTTTAAACACTCTGATTGCTAACGATTAACCGAACGCGCCATGCGGCTGTAAGTATGGCGAACACCGCGGATGGCGACACTATAGGTAAAAATATTCTCCGGGAGCGCCAGCCCGGCGTAACCGGTATCGCCAATATGGTGGATATCGGCACCGGCCATCTTACTCATGAGGGCCATTTGACGAATGGTTTCGCGATCGGCCCCTTCCTGGGACGTGCCAATCGCCGTCATCGCCAGCGCGCCGCGCTGGTGGGTAAAATCAATCAGCGCCGCCACGCGCTCCACGGTCATTCCTGGAATGGTCCCCGGTGCCGGGACCAGCACCACATCAGCGCCATTGTCGATAAACAACGCAATGTCCTGCTCTGTTAACAGGGCGCTGCCGCTTTCACGCACAATGCCCGCACCGTGCATTTTGCCGGTAACCAACACCAGTTTATCGCCCACTTCCTCACGAATCAGATTCAGCGCATCGGCAATCGCCTGATTGCGGTCAGCACCACCAGGCGTGCGCCCATGTCATACAGCTTACGGGCGTTCTCTGGCGTGGCGGCACGTCCGGGCGTCATCTGCCAGAACTCGTTATGCTGGCTGGCGTGCGCCGGGTCCACCGCTTCAAGGTTTACGCCAATAACCCGGCCAGTTAAGCGTTGCAGTTCGCGCAGCGTATCCTGCGGCGCAACACCGGCGGGTAACCCGTTAATCACCGGCGCGGAGACATCAAACAGATTAAGCAGCAGAATATCTGCCCCCTGGCTGGGCGGCCAGTTCGGCATTAGTGATGTTATTCAGCAGGGGCGGGATCGCGCCAATGGATTCGCTGACCAGGATACGGCCCTCGCTGGCGCGAATCGCATAAATCAGATCGTCTTTTTCAATACTGGCCAGTTCCGAGGCACTGCAATCAAGATAACGTTTCATTATTCTCTCCTGTGGTTTTCTTAACGCTAACCCAGCAGTGAATGGCAGGCAAAAGAAACGCCACCCGAAGGTGGCGTATGTCGCAGATTTGGCGGGGGAAACTTATTTCAGTTCATTAACCATATCCACCGCACGGCCGATATAGTTCGCCGGGGTCATGGCTTTCAGGCGGGTCTTCTCGTCTTCTGGCAGGTCCAGACTGGTCGATAAATTGCTTCATGCCCTCGGCGTCCACGCGTTTACCGCGCGTCAGCTCTTTCAGCTTTTCATACGGCTTTTCGATGCCATAGCGGCGCATCACGGTCTGGATCGGCTCCGCCAGCACTTCCCAGTTGTGGTCCAGTTCATCCAGCAGGCGATCCGCATTCACTTCCAGCTTGCTCACCCCTTTCAGAGTGGACTGGTAAGCAATCAGTGCATAGCCGATACCCACGCCCAGATTGCGCAGTACGGTGGAGTCGGTCAAATCGCGCTGCCAGCGGGAAACCGGCAGTTTGCTCGCCAGGTGTTGCAGCATTGCATTAGACAGACCCAGGTTGCCTTCGGAGTTTTCGAAAGTCAATCGGGTTCACTTTATGCGGCATGGTGGACGAGCCAATTTCACCGGCGATGGTTTTTTTGTTTGAAGTGATTCAGGGCGATATAACCCCACACATCGCGGTCGAAGTCGATCAGGATGGTGTTGAAGCGCGCTACACAGTCGAACAGTTCGGCGATGTAGTCATGAGGTTCGATTTGCGTGGTGTACGGGTTCCACTGAATGCCCAGCGAGGTGACGAATTCTTCGCTGAACTGGTGCCAGTCCACTTCCGGGTACGCGGCGATATGAGCGTTGTAGTTGCCTACCGCGCCGTTAATTTTGCCGAGAATTTCCACCTGTTCCAGCTGGCGATACTGACGCTCCATACGATACGCCACGTTTGCCATCTCTTTACCCATTGTCGACGGCGTTGCCGGTTGGCCGTGGGTACGCGACAGCAGCGGCAGATCGCGGTATTCATGCGCCAGCGCTTTTACCGCGTCAATGACCTGACGCCAGTAGGGCAGCAGAACGTCCTGGCGAGCGGTTTGCAGCATCAGCGCGTGCGACAGGTTGTTGATGTCTTCAGAGGTGCAGGCGAAGTGAATGAATTCGGACACCGCATGCAGCGCCGGAACATTCGCCACTTTCTCTTTAAGGAAATATTCCACCGCTTTCACGTCGTGATTGGTAGTGCGCTCAATAGTTTTGATACGCGCCGCGTCGGCTTCGGTAAACTGCGCCACGATGTTATCAAGGAAATCGTTTGCGTCTGCGTCAAAAGCAGGAACTTCCTTAATCGCTGCGTGCGCGGCCAGTTTTTGCAGCCAACGTACTTCGACCTGTACGCGGAATTTCAGCAAACCGTATTCGCTGAAAATAGCGCGCAGAGCGCTGACTTTATCGCCGTAACGTCCATCAATAGGGGATACAGCGGTCAGGGAGGATAATTCCATCAGTGACTCCTGAGAGGTTAACAATGAGCAAGAATTTGTTTCGCCTGAGTGGTCAGACGATTACGAGAAAACATGAGTTGCAGGCGGCCGCCGCCGACCTGATGCCACAGCACAGCGGCGCGGATACCTGCCAGCAATGCCGCGCGGACTTTCGCCTGCACCTGTGAACTTTGCAGCACGGCAGGGGAGCCGGTGACCTGAATGCGCGGGCCCAGCGGGCTTACCACGTCCACATAAATCCCCGCCATCGCGCTGAGCAGGGTTTCCGATTCGAGGTCAAAATGTTCTAACTGGCGTTGCAGCCCGCCAATACGATCGCCAAGGGTTTGCAATGCGCCTTTGGCGGCGTTGAGTTTGCGCTCCAGTACCATCAGACTCAGGGTATAGCGCGTCAGTTCTGCGTTTAAGCCCTGACGATTATTGGCGTTCAGCACCCCGAGCAGCGTTTCCAGTCCGAGCTTCAGGTTCGCTTCGCTGACGCCGAATACGCCGAGGGTGGAGTCCGGGTTCAGGTCGATGACGCTGTTCAGCGAAACGTGCATGGCATCGCTGTCGCAATATCCCTGATGCGCCAGTTGCTGAACCAGACGCGCCGACTGACAGATACCGGCCAGCGCCAGGGTGATGTCGTAAAAATTTTTCGCCACGTTAAACCGCTCCTTGTATACCCTGTGTCTTGAACAGTGCAGCGACCTGAGCCGCATACGTTGGGTCGTTGAGATTAAACCGCCAGCGGCAACCGTTGTTCGATAATGCCGCCGCCCAGGCAAATGTCGCCCTGGTAAAATACCGCGGACTGACCAGGCGTAACAGCAGCAACCGGCTCGTCAAAGCGGACTTCAATACGATCATCATCCAGCGGGACCACGGTGCAGGGGATATCCGTCTGGCGATAGCGGGTTTTCACCGTGCAGCGCACGGTTTCACGTACCGGTTCGCGATCCACCCAGTGTAGCTGCTGAGCAATCAGGCCCACCGACATCAGACGCGGATGATCGTGCCCCTGCGCGACCACCAGAATATTGTTGGCGACATCTTTATCCACCACATACCACGGCTCTTCGCTGCCGTCTTTGGTGCCGCCGATGCCGAGGCCTTTGCGCTGGCCCAGAGTGTGATACATCAACCCCTGGTGCTCGCCGATCTCGTCGCCGTCTACGGTAATAATTTTACCCGGCTGGGCAGGGAGATAACGGCCTAAGAATTCGCGGAATTTGCGCTCGCCGATAAAGCAGATACCGGTGGAGTCTTTCTTCTTCGCGGTGATCAAATCGAGTTCTTCGGCGATACGGCGTACTTCCGGTTTTTCCAGCTCGCCCACCGGGAACAGGCTTTGCGCGATCTGCTCGTGGCCGAGGGTGTACAGGAAGTAGCTCTGATCTTTGTTGCCGTCGACGCCGCGCAGCAAGCGGCTCTTACCGTCGATGTCGGCGCGGCGCACGTAGTGGCCGGTAGCAATATAATCCGCGCCTAAATCTTCGGCGGCGAATTCAAGGAAGGCTTTAAATTTGATCTCTTTATTACACAGAATATCCGGGTTTGGCGTACGGCCCGCTTTATATTCCGCCAGAAAGTGCTCGAACACATTGTCCCAGTATTCGGCCGCGAAATTCACGGTATGCAGGACAATGCCGAGTTTATCGCACACGGCCTGGGCGTCCGCCAGATCGGCGGCTGCGGTACAGTACTCCTCGCCGTCGTCCTCTTCCCAGTTCTTCATGAACAGGCCTTCTACCTGATAACCCTGCTTAAGCAACAGGTAGGCAGAAACGGAAGAATCGACACCGCCGGACATCCCGACGATCACTTTTTTTGGGCTTTCAGACATGGAAGTACTCACAACAGAAATCAAAGGCGGCGTATTCTAGCACGGCGTGGCGGCTTAGGCATCCCTTGTAAACGGCCAGTTAAATTCGCCAATTACCGCCAGTGGATATCGCACGCCGGTCTGGTAACTGCGGATGCTTTCCGCCACCAGCGGCGAGCGCAGATGGGCGGCGTTCAGAATGTCGTCAGCGGTGACCCAGACGCAACGTTCAATATCGCTGTCGTGAGGTGTGGTGGGCAGTTGTTCATCCAGCTCAATGGCAAACAGGAAACGCAGGAATGGCGTGTTGTCCGGCGCAATCCACTGATGCATCCGCACGAAATGCTGTGGCTGCGCCTGAATGCCCGTCTCTTCCCACAGCTCACGGGCGGCAGCCTCCACCAGCGTCTCATCGGCTTCGAGATGACCGGCGGGCTGATTCCAGGTGACGCGGCCGTTAACGATTTCCTCGACGACCAGAAATTTGCCCTGAGCGTGGACTACGCAGGCTACCGTGACATGCGGTTTGAACATTAAGACTCCTTATGCGGTATGGCGCGCCATTCGCCACTCGCGAGATTATCAAGGGTGTAATCCCCCATAGCATAGCGAATCAGACGCAGAGTAGGGTGACCAACGTGGGCAGTCATCCGCCTGACCTGACGGTTACGGCCTTCGTAGAGGGTGATTTTCAACCAGCTGGTAGGGATCGATTTGCGCTCACGGATCGGCGGATTACGCGGCCACAGCCACGCAGGCTCGGCGACACGTTCGACGCCGGCGGGCAGCGTGGGGCCGTCATTAAGTGTGACGCCATGGCGCAGCGCCTCCAGCGCGGCTGCATCCGGCTCGCCTTCAACCTGCACAAAGTAAATTTTCCCGGTGCGCTTGCCTGGCTGCGTCAGACGCGCCTGTAACGCGCCGTCGTTGGTCAGTACCAGCAACCCTTCGCTGTCGCGATCAAGACGGCCTGCGGCATAGACGCCCGCAACCGGGATAAAATCCTTCAGGGTGCTTCGTCCGGCTTCATCGGTAAATTGCGGCAGCACATCATAAGGTTTATTGAACAGGATGACCTGTAGCGGCCCGGTTGATTTCGGTTTACGCGGCGCTTTACGTGGGCTGAATCGCTCAAGCTGGTGATTTCTATAAGAAGTTTTCGGCATAGTGTTTTCAGATGTGACGGATTAACGCATTATAACGGAATGATAAGGGCATAGCATGGGACAAAACATTCAGGTAGTATTGTTCCGCCTATTACAAATCATTAACAAAAATGCGTATCCACCCTAAGCGCTCGAAGGAGAGGTGAATGGAAAGCAAAGTAGTTGTTCCGGCTGAAGGTAAAAAGATCACGTTAGAAAACGGCAAACTGTCTGTGCCAAACAATCCGATTATCCCTTTTATTGAAGGCGACGGTATCGGTGTTGACGTGACTCCCGCGATGCTGAAAGTGGTTGATGCCGCTGTTGAGAAAGCCTATAAGGGCGAGCGTAAAATTTCCTGGATGGAAATCTACACCGGGGAAAAATCTACCCAGCTTTATGGCCAGGACGTCTGGCTGCCGAAAGAAACCCTCGATCTGATCCGCGACTACCGCGTAGCCATTAAAGGCCCTCTGACCACGCCGGTTGGCGGCGGTATCCGTTCTCTGAACGTGGCGCTGCGCCAGGAGCTGGATCTGTATGTGTGCCTGCGCCCGGTTCGTTACTACCAGGGCACCCCGAGCCCGGTTAAACATCCTGAACTGACCGACATGGTGATCTTCCGTGAAAACTCCGAAGACATCTACGCCGGTATCGAATGGAAAGCCGACAGCGCCGAAGCCGACAAGGTGATTAAATTCCTGCGTGATGAAATGGGCGTGAAAAAAATTCGCTTCCCGGAACATTGCGGTATCGGCATCAAGCCGTGTTCTGAAGAAGGCACCAAACGCCTGGTTCGCGCGGCTATTGAATACGCGATCACCAACGACCGTGAATCCGTGACGCTGGTTCATAAAGGCAACATTATGAAGTTCACCGAAGGCGCGTTCAAAGACTGGGGCTACCAGTTGGCGCGTGAAGAGTTCGGCGGTGAGCTGATCGACGGCGGCCCGTGGGTGAAAATCAAGAACCCGAACACGGGCAAAGAGATCGTTGTGAAAGACGTGATTGCCGATGCGTTCCTTCAGCAGATCCTGCTGCGTCCGGCGGAATATGACGTCATCGCCTGTATGAACCTGAACGGCGACTACATCTCTGACGCCCTGGCAGCACAGGTTGGCGGTATCGGTATCGCCCCTGGCGCGAACATTGGTGACGAGTGCGCACTGTTCGAAGCCACCCACGGCACCGCGCCGAAGTATGCAGGCCAGGACAAAGTGAACCCGGGTTCCATCATCCTGTCTGCAGAAATGATGCTGCGTCATATGGAATGGTTCGAAGCCGCAGACCTGATCGTTAAAGGCATGGAAGGCGCGATTAACGCCAAAACCGTGACTTACGATTTCGAACGTCTGATGGAAGGCGCTAAACTGCTGAAATGTTCAGAGTTTGGTGACGCGATCATCAAGAACATGTAATCCGTTCACGCGGATAACAGAAACGGGAGCCGATGTGCTCCCGTTTTTTTGCCGCATCAAGCAAGCTATTCACTTTTACAGTGCCAGTCATTCACGCCTCAATATATAAGAGTGAATAGTCAGCTGATGCGACGGTTTAAGTAACCTGGCCTACCGGCGCGAAATAACGTTACTGATAGTTAAACATAAGCCGCCAATAAACAGGTGGTCTCCTGGTAATGTCATTTACTGCGTTGTGCTGTAATGCGTTATTACGCTGTTCTGTTTTCTGGTGATATAAGTACAATTATCAGGAATATCGCCATTTACGAAAGACATCGCGCCAATTTTTACGTTATTCCCGATCCGGTGAGTGAGGCCAACAATACACGTGTTCGCCCCGATATCAACGTTATCACCAATGATGAGTCGGGCAGTTTTTTTATCGCTGTCTTTTTGGCCAATGGTTGTGTTCTGGCGAATGACGAAGTTTTCGCCAATCTCAACCGCGTTGTGTATCACGATGCCAGCATGATGGGGGATCATCAGTCCTTTACCGATCGTGGCACCCAGACTGATTTCACAGCCAAATTTCTCAAGGATCCTGATGTTGAGCTTTTCGGCGGCTTTCTTCTGAATTTTTCCGCCATTAATGTACATCTCATTAGCCAGTCGCCACCAAAACAGAAAGTTTCGGTTTCGTTGTTTTTTTTCGCGTAATAGCCGATGAATGACCAGTTTATCCCGGCGGATAATTTCAGCTTTCCAGAAGGAGAAAAGATTATCTGTTTTACCAAACAGCACAAACAAAAAAGCGAGGAGATATTTCAGCATAGCGTTACGACGAGGCAATCGGCCTTGAAAAAATTTTTGCGGATAATATTCCTGAAACAGGAGACGAGCAAATATTAATTATGTCGATTATTTACAATGCGGGATGTTCCATGGCTATATCAATAAAGGGTGATTAATTTATATTCGTGCGCTGTGTGAAACATGTTCAATCTTGACGGATGAGGTATTTAAAGGAATAAGGAAGAATAACAGTGAAACAGGGTACGCTTTCTCTCTTCCCGACGGCACGGTCTGATACCCTGGATCACCCCGTAACTGAAACGCAGCGGTTTACTTGATTAATCATCTCCTTCAACAGGATAACCCGCCCGACGAATAGCCTCTTTACAATCATTCACGCCTGCTGCATACGCCGCGTCGACTTCACAAACCGGGCTTGCACTGCAAACCGGTAACCGTATTTGCGCTGACAGTTGCTGTTGGAGCTGGGCGATTAGCAGGCGAGTGCGAAGTAACTCTTTGGCTATCAAAATGCTTTCTTGCTGCGTCGCCGGGCTGCCCTCTGCCAGCGCTTCAACTCTGTGTTGAGGAATGTCGTTCATTTCACCGCCTTTTTTTGCTTTACCCGTGTCATTAAGAGTAGCGGCAGAGTAGAGTAGTGAGGATACCCCCTAAGAGGTTGATCCCCATGAATCTTTATTTCTTTTATTCAAAGGGTGGCAAGACGATTGCCGTAGAAAAGGATGCCGCTGTCGAGTCGGACTGGCTTGCACAGGGATTTAAAAAGGAATTCGAAGAAGTGCAGGCCGAATCATCCCAGGCAGCCCTGGCGAGATTTAATGATATTCGCGCGGAAGAAGAAAAAACGTTATGGGCATTTGCAACCGGGCCGACATTTTTTGGCGGCATTGCGTTAATCGGACTCATTTTTTATTTTATATTTACCTAAAGTAAATTATAGCGATTAAATAAAAGCAGTACAGGTTGCTTTTTCTAAAGAAGCATTTAATATGCATCTTATAAATTATTAAGACAATAAGGGGATGCGCCTGTGAATATTGATAAAATGAAAACGCAGCACGACGAAATAATCCATAAGATTAATCAACTCAGGGAATACAGTCGCGATGGTGTTAGCACTCACGCGCAGGAAATAGCCCAGACTGTCGTGAGTATGAGTTCGGTCATTAAAGTGCATCTTTCGGCAGAGGATCAGTTTTTATATCCCTTCCTTGAAAAGGTAGAGGATCAAACGCTGCGCACCATGAGTCTACATTTTCAACGTGAGATGGCAGATATCGTGGTGGAATATGAAAAATTCTCTCGCCGCTGGAACACGGCAAGTAAATTGATGGGTCAGGATGAGGCTTTCCGCCGCGATGCGAACAGCGTGTTACGCAAAGTGCATGAGCGTATGCAGCGAGAAAACCATCAGTTCTATCCGCGGGTGGAACAACTCTGACATCGCCGCTGCACAGTCAATTTATACGGGAACCTGGCTTCCCGTATGCTGTGCGCGATGACAGGTTTCCGGGGGAACGTCAGGTTACTCTGCCACCAGCCACATATCCGATTCGTCAAACATCTCCTCAAGCATGCGGTTAAGCTTCTCGCGATCGTTTTTGCTGGCGTCGCTGTTAAGGCCGTTTGCCTGCATCGGCTTCACCTTCACTTCTGCATCCGGAAAAATTTTATGCACCCGCCGGGTCAGCTCAGCGAGGATGATCTCGCGCGCGCCGGGAAGCCCTGCCACGTTGCGTTTGTCATAAACCAGTTCAACGAACATAAATACCTCAGGATTACTGTCTGTTTGTACAGTATGTTATCGGGTAAAACTGCGGGTGACAATGGGGAGTAAGGTAAAAACTTTGCGCCCCGACAAGGCGGGTACATTCCAAAGGGACGGGTTAAAAAACACATCCTTTAAGAAGAAGATTTTAATTTTTTTGCGCGATTATACGAAATGCAAGCAGTGCGTCGGAGAATATATTTTTCATATAAAGTATTATTAATAGAGGGATATATTTTGTTTGTTTTTGGGGAAAATAATTTAAAGTAAGCGGCTGTCATAAAAAGCCTTTCGGGTTAATCCTAATTATTACGCCCTGCATCAAATTTAACTCAGGAACCGCTAGTGAGGGGTGCCGGGCAATGCTATTCTCGGATAAACGCACAACTTTTAAGGGAATGAAATGAACAGCGATAATGAATTTCCTGTTTTTCCTGTGACAGGATGGCAGGTAGGCCCCAAATCCGGCCAAAATATTCTTGTGTTTAAAATTGGGTATTGCACGTCATCCTATAATCTTAATGCAACCACATTTGATTCCCCTTTCTTTTCCATGACGCCCGCAATGGCTAAAAGTTTGATTTACGATTTAGAACGATATGTTGCTCATTGCGAAGAAAGTGAATTCCAGAAAATAGCGATTTAATGTAAGACGGGGAGAATTTTCCCCGTTTTGTATGCGCTTTGTTACGCCCTTTGCGGGTTATGAGCAGCCATTGCGCTCAATACCAATGCCAACCCCAACCCCTTAATCGACGTTATGGTTATTTTCTTGCTATCGTCCGGATGATTTCTCTGCAGACAGGCTTTCATTCAACACCTCAGCCAGTACCCGCGCATGATTCTGTTCCGTATTTTTCGCCCCCGTATAACAGCGTGACCTGTCCTGCGCGGGCGCGTTCTGCCAGCTGTGCGATTTCATCCGTTTGCGTGGCCAGTTCCGCACGGTACTGACGGCTGAACTCAGCAAAATCGATGGTTTCACTGTGAAACGCTTTGCGTAACGTCGTTGATGGCGCAAGGCTCTTATTCCAGGCGTCCATCGCCACATCGCTTTTCTTCAAGCCGCGTGGCCAAAGTCGGTCCACCAATACCCGGTAGCCGTCCTCTTCACGGGCTTCTTCATACACGCGTTTACAGGTAATCATGCTCCCTCCTTTCAGGCACCGCCTGCGTCAGTAAACCTCAGTCGGGGGCGGCGACCCGGTCATGTTTTGTGGCAAATTTCGATTGTGTCACGGTATTTTAAGGCGGTTTGAACTCAAGGCACAGTCCGGGCAACAGCTATAATTAGGTCTTGAAAAATCAAAGGGCTATCTGTAGTGTGAGGCTCCTTGTGTTGTCCTCTTTCTCCTTATACAGGACTCTATTATGGACAGTTTGCCGCTCGCTTCACCGCTTCGGATTGCGCTGGTAGGCGATTACAACGCTTCGGTTTTAGCGCATAAAGCCATTCCTCTGGCGATTGATGACGCCGCTGCGGTGTTGAATCTTGACGTTGATTATGACTGGCTTCACACCACTGAAATAAAAAGCGCCGAGGATTTGGTCGGTTATGACGCTATCTGGGTGGTTCCCGCAAGCCCCTATCAGAATGAAGAAGGTGCGTTTATCACTATCCGCTACGCCCGCGAAAACAGCGTGCCTTTCCTGGGGACCTGCGGCGGCTTCCAGCATGCCATCATAGAATATGCACGCAATGTGATGGGCTGGCAGGATGCTGCTCATGCCGAGACGGCGGAGCAGGGAAGAATGGTGATCGCGCCGCTGACCTGCTCATTAGTGGAAAAAACCGACACTATTGAATTACGGCCGCATACGCTGGTGGCAAAAGCGTACGGTAAAACCGCCATTACCGAAGCCTACCACTGCAACTACGGCGTCGCGGAAGACTTTGCGCAGGCCCTGGTGGATCAGCCGTTGAAGGTGACGGGATGGGATGAAGAGGGCGATGTGCGCGTTATCGAACTGGTCACGCACCCGTTTTACGTCGCCACGCTGTTTCAGCATGAACGCGCGGCGCTGGTAGGCAAACCCGCGCCGCTGGTGCAGGCATTACTGCTCGCCGCAAAACATTAATCCCGCTGCGGGGTGATTTCGCCGTCACGTGCTGCGAGCCCACCCGCTATGGCCATGGCAAGGGAAATCACCGCCACGGCCACCAACGACGTGCCCCAACCGCCGGTGAGATCGTGAATTTTCCCCATCACCGGCGGACCGCAAGCCGCCAGTAAATAGCCCACCGATTGTGCCATTCCTGATAGCGCGGCAGCCTGATGCGCTGAACCTGACCGTAAGCCAATAAATGTCAGCCCAAGGATCATGGTGGCGCCCGAGCCCACCCCGAACATTATCACCCACACGCTGGCTAAACCGGGCATCAGCCACAAGCCAGGGGCGCTCAGGGCACACAGGGCTGACACCAGCACGGCTATACCCCGGAGATCGTTGACCCGCATCAGTAACAGCGGGATCAGCAAACCCGGTGACGCCGTCGCCAGCTGTAATAATCCGTGCAACGACCCGGCATGGGCTTCGCTGAATCCATAGCTGATTAATATCGACGGTAGCCAGCCGATCACTACGTAATACACCAGAGAGTTAAGCCCCAGAAACAGGGTCACTTGCCAGGCTCTGGCGGATCGCCAGAGCGAGGGGCGACGCAACGCGCCGGAAGCCGTCAGTGTTGCCGCGACATGGCGGCGGCACTGGGTCAGCCAGATAACCAGTGCCAACAGAGGAAAAATCATCATGCTCAATAGCGCGCCGCGCCATCCCGGACCAGCCACCGCCAGCGGGACGACGAATGCCGAGCCGAGCGCCGCCGCCATGCCCATGGTGAGCGAATACGCTCCGGTGAGCTTTGCCACCTGGCCGGGAAAATCACGTTTGATTAAACCAGGCAGCAGCACGTTTCCTGTCGCAATGGCGCAGCCAATCAGCGCAGTGCCGGTAAATAACCACCCTGCGCCATTGAGCGAGCGAATCGCTATCCCCGCCATCATCAGTATCAGGGCACCCGCGAGACTTTTTTCCATACCGTAACGGCCTGCGATACGCGCCACCATCGGCGAAACCATGGCGAAAGCCAGCAGGGGAAGGGTGGTGAGCAGGCCGGTTTGCGCGGTCGTTAATCCATAGCTGGCGCGGATCATCTCCAGCAAAGGGGCCACGCCGGTAAAGGTGACGCGCAGCGTCGCGGCTATCATCAACAGGCCGCACAGCAACAACAAAGACTGTCGGCGCGTTGGGGTAAGCATCGTCATGTCTCTCTCTTGGTTAATCAGGGTGTGACAGGGTAGCGGGTATTGCAGGCGATTAAATCAAGCTAAAATGCCAGTTTATCGCTAAATTCGGACAACCGATGGAACAAACACTCAGCCTCGACGGCTACCATCCCGATGAACATCACGAAGCCGCCGCGGCGTTTCGCGTACGGGTTGCGATGCATGAACAGGAGATGCCGCTGCATCACCATCGCAAGGGGCAGTTAATCCTGGCGCTCCACGGCGGAGTGACCTGCGAAGTGGCCAACGCCATGTGGATGGTGCCGCCTCAGTATGCGGTATGGATCCCCGGTTCGATGCCGCATCACAACCGCGCCACGGCCAATGCGCAGCTCTGTTTTCTGTTTATCGAACCGGGCGCGGTCGCCATGCCGGACCAGTGTTGCACGCTAAAAATCACGCCCTTCGTTCGTGAGCTGATCCTGAAGCTGGCTGAAGGTCAGGTGGATGGCGACCGCCGCGACCGGCTGGTGCAGGTATTGTTTGATGAACTGCCATCGCTTCCGCTGGCGCAGTTGCATCTGCCGGTGTCAACTCATCCTAAAATCCGTACGATGGTCGATTTCATGGCTCACCATCCGCAGGAAAGTCGCACCCTTGTGCAATGGGCATCGGCATTAGCCATGAGTGAGCGCAATCTGTCGCGCCTGATCGTGAAAGAAACCGGGCTGAGCTATCGCCGCTGGCGTCAGCAATTGCAGCTCATTCAGGCGCTGCAAATGCTGGTGACGGGGAAGCGGGTGGATCAGGTGGCGCAAGGCCTGGGGTACGATTCCACCACCGCGTTTATCACCATGTTTAAAAAGGGGCTTGGACAAACCCCAGGCCGCTATCTGGCGACGCTTTAATTGCGCTACTGCTTGCCGATAAGCAGCGATACCAGACCGGCGGCAATCAGCGGCCCCACCGGCACGCCGCGAAACAGCGCCACACCCAGCACCGTTCCCACCAGTAGCCCGGCAACCAGCGTCGGCTGACTGCTCATAAGCGTCACGCCGCGCCCGCCAAGCCAGGACACGAACACCCCGACGGCAATCGCCACCAGGGATTTCCAGTTCAGAAAGGAGTGGAACAGCGTGGACGGCGGCAGTGTCCCGCTGGCAATCGGCGCCATCACGCCAATGGTCAGGATGATGATCCCGATGGTCAGGCCTTGTTTTTCAATCCACGGGAAAAACTGATTGAGCGGCGTCACGCGGACGATAATCAACACCAGAATCGATACCGCCACGGTGGTGTTATGGCTGACAAATCCTAACGCCGCCAGCGCCAGCAGGATCAGCAATGTCATATCGAACATCTTTTACTCCTTGCCAAAATAGCCTGTCGCGACGTCTGTGCGCCGCGTTATTGTGTTTTTTCGTTGATGCGTCGGGGTCAGGCGCGGTGAAAATCAATCAGCGTCGGCGCGGTAATTCGTAAGTAGTCCTGCGTGTCCATAATGATCGAATGTGTCAGCAGCCCGGCATTGAAGGCGATTTCATCGAATCGTTCGAACAGCAGCGGGTCTGCGACCAGTTTAAGCGCCGGATGAAAGCTGAATGGCGGGATAGCGCCAAATTCACAGCCGGTCAGCGTATCCACTTCTGCCGGGCTTGCCAGCGAGGCTTTCCGCCCACCCAGGGAAACCGCGAGTTGATTTAAATCCGCCTGCTTATCGGCGGCGATGATCGCCAGCACATGCTGGTGCATGCCGTTACCTTTCACATGGCAGACCAGCGCTTTGGCGCCTTGCCCCAGTGCGGTCTTGCGAATGGCGGAAACGGCCTCGCATTTTCCTACCGCGTCGTGTTCAACCACCCGGTAACGTGCGTGATGTTTATTGAGTAAATCGATGATTTGCTGATGAACGGCATAACCTTTATCGTGCGGCATTGTTGATCCCTCAGAAATTAAATAGCCCGCTAAGTGCGCATTTCACCATACTGGCGGCCTGTGGACTTTGCAATGCTGAACAGTTAAACCAAAAATTCAGCGCACTATGTGACGAACTCTGATTATCCCGTCGGAGACTGGTCAGTTCTGCTGAGCTTTGCCAGGCTTATAGCGTACTTTCACTGGGAGGACTTACGATGGGTTTATTTGATTTTGTAAAAGAAGCGGGTGAAAAACTCTGGGATTCCCTGAAGGGGGATGAGGGCGATCAGGGTGTAAAAGTTGAGGAACACCTCAAGAAAACCGGCGTACCCGGCGCGGATAAAGTCAGCGTCAAAGTGGAGAACGGCAAGGCGGTGGTGAGTGGCGATGGCCTGACCCAGGAGCAAAAGGAGAAAATCCAGGTTGCGGTGGGTAACGTAAAAGGCATCGCCAGCGTCGAGAATAACGTGACCGCCAGCGATGCACGTGAAGAAGCCACTTATTACACCGTTAAATCGGGGGATACGCTAAGCGCTATTTCCAAACAGGTTTATGGCGACGCGAATAAGTACAATGCGATTTTCGAAGCCAATAAACCGATGCTGACCCATCCCGATAAAATTTATCCTGGTCAGGTGCTGATTATTCCTAAGCAGAATGCATAACGGGAAATAAAAAGCCCGGCTGCTACTGGCCGGGCTGGCTATTTAATAAGACGTTACGCTTCGGCGTTTTGCTTATGAAGCAAAGGGCGGAATAATAACTATCTGTAAAAACTGAAGAAAATCCTTTCCCCAAAATCCCCCCAACAGATTTCCCCAAAACGCTACGCGAAAAATAAACTGTTCGCAGTACATTACCTATGTATTTTTCACGTAGCTAAATGACTAATTTTTTCCAGTCAAGGCCGCGATCATCTCGATACTGTTCACTCATGGCATCAGTGCTATGCCCCAAAAGTGTTTTAACGTCTACCCCTTGCTCCTTATAAAGACGTGAAGCAAGCGAACGTTGTTCGTGAAAGGATGGCGGCGTGTTACCGTTGGGCCAGTTGATCCTGGCTTCGTTCCTTGCCTCCATAAACATACGTGTAATAGTTCCCTCAGTAACAGGATCACCGGCATCGATGGTTGAATGCTTTCTGACGTGATGCAGCAGGTAAGGGCTTACGACGCGATCTCTACATCTCGCTATTACCTCAGAAAGAGCCATACCTATTGCCTCGCAGCGTAAAGTTAATGGTAAAGCTATTTTTGCACCGGTCTTGTTTTGTTTTATGTGTAAATACCCATCCCAAATATCAGAAAATTTAAGGTCGACAAGGTCTCCCCTTCGCTGACCAGTTAGTAAGGCAAGAAGCATAGAATTTTGCAAGCAAGGGGAATATCTTTCAGCTGTCTTATATATTATTTTCCATTGTTCCAGAGTCATTCGGCTGCGCTGAACTTTAGCTGTCGGGTTTTTAACAGCAAGGGCAGGGTTATAACCTGGGGGCACTTCTCCCGCATGTTGAGCTTCTTTAAATACATCTATTAAAACTGCTCTCATCAATTGCCCCATACGAGCTTTTCCGCTTGATTTATATTCATCAATAATCGTTGCTATAATTTTTGTGTCAACGTCAACCAGACGTAAATGTGACGCTCTCTTTTCAAAGATTAATGCGCATGATTTACGACTTTTAAGTGTGCTGACAGATAGTTCTTTATTGTCGACTCTTTCTTGTTGGATTTCGTTATATCGTTTGATCCAGCTATTAACTCTAATTCCCGGCTCTTTCTTCGTGTTTGCTTTTATTGCCATATCAATAAGCGCGTAGGACTGCTGCGTTTCTTGTTCAGCAATAATCCTGTTCATTTCCATTGCTGCGGCCTTCGCAGCGTCAGCATCCAGCCCGAACCCGACGAAAACGCCAGTGACCGGGTGTCTATACTGCCAGTAGATTTTTGAGGTTCTTTTATCTAGCTTGCAGTATAGGTTAGGTATATCAATATTGTGTTTTCTGGGACGGGCAGCCATTGAGTGCTTTCTCCACTAACTGGCGGGCCTGATCTGAAATACCTGAGGTTATCTCAACCCTGCCTACCAAACCTATAAACCGAGCATCTTCGTCTACAACCCACCGGCGGCCCTGCTTTATGGCTGGCGGGTAGGTTTGCCTGGTCTTGGCGATCTTATGTAGTGCCGCGCGACTGATCGGCTCTTTAAAACCGTTAGGGCCAGATGCCCATTCATTGATAGCAACAAGCTGTCCCATTGTTACCTCTCCACTTCACCGGCTGCACCCGGTCACTCTTTAAAGATACAGGTCCCGCAACCATTGCGGGCCCAGTCAAAACAAATACCGCATCGATTTACTTTTTTACTTCCTGCGCCTCCTGCTGGGGTGCTGCTGCGAAATGTTCAACACCTTTTGCCCATATTTCTTTGATGCTTGTCCAACTGACAGGCACTGTAATTTCAATTCGCCCGCTTCCGTCGCATGTTTCGCATTCATCATCGCCAAAGCACTCTGGGCAGCTTATGAACTTGGTTTCTGAAAACTCACCGGATAGCGCACCCTTTGCGCCATTCTCTGCCGTCAGCTTGCTCGGCACCAGTGCATAACCATCAGGTACCGCCTGCTGCATAATTTCTCATACTCAGCAATCTGCGGGTCATACGGCAACTCATCACGCTGCTCTGTCGGCCCAACGGCGGCGCGGTACTGCTGTAGCTCGCGGGCAATAGCCTCTGCTTCTGATGCGGGGATCATCACGTTGGCATCCTGACCATACGTTTCACGCCATGATTTGATTGTGTCCAGGCGCTCATCTGAGACGAGTTCGTTGATTGCACTCATTTATCACCACCCTTCTTCATCTTCTTCTTCTTCCCAGCGTTGGCGCTCAGCATCAATGCAGGGTTTACACACTTCATAAACGCGACCACAACTGCCCTCTTCTATATCCCGATGAGGGTAGAGATGATCCGCTTGTTTCTTGCACCAATCGCACCTACCCGAATAGTCGGCTTTACGGGATTCACGAAGATATTCATCGAGGCATTCCTGGCACATATCGATGTATTCACACCCGAAAGAGTCTGTTTCACCTTGAATACGGCGAATAGCATCTCTATCAGGGTGCGTATCGCATTTAGTGCTGGTAGGTACTCCGCAAGAGTGGCCTGGCAGCGTTGGTACCGGACCGTTGCTAATATTTGCCATATCCCTCACCCTCCACCATTAAATTGATGCCCGCAGCTTTCAGCGCGTCAGCAAGCATGATCCGGTATGCCTTCAGCATGGCTTCACGCACATTGTCGGTGCTGTAAAACGCCTCATGAGCGCGAAGCATCGCATCCAAAGAGGGTTCCTGTTGTGCAAGTTGTTCTGCTGTCACGCTGCTAACTCCCTAATAGGAATTCTGTTCATGTGCATCGTGTAGCCAGTCCTGACCTCCAGCTCCGCATACTGCTCAAGCAGCTCTGGGTGATGCGTTGCGCCGTTCTTCAGGTCATTGCGGCTTGCCATGATGCAGAACACGCAGCTCAGGCGCTCATTGCCAAGCGAATAGGCGTAATGCGGCTCCTGCCCGGCTGCGCGAATGTTGGCGAACACCTCATCGGCTTTCAGCTCGTGAATCGGAAGCCACTCGTACCAGGTCAGCACTGAGTTGGAATCCGTCTCGTTCTTGCGGAACGTCTGCCGCTTGGCGCGACCAGGCGACTCCTGAGCCCGCAGCCCGAGGCAATTGACGATGACCTTGAACCCGTTGGCCTTGGCATACGCCCGAACCTCGCGCTGGATAGGCCCACGTTTCAGGTCACTGGTGCATTGCCTGGTGCTGGCAGATGGCCAGCTCGGCACCTCCGGGCGGTTCTCAAAGCGACGAGCCACCATCTCAAGCAGAGTCTTTCGCGCCCGCGCCACGATAAACGGCAACCCAGCGTCTGCGGCCTGTTGCTGCGCCAACTCCAATGCGCCTGGCCATTCCATTACACCCAGCGAAGCATGCACGACGACGAGCTGCTGGGTCGGGACGATATCAAGCAACTTTATGAGCATCGCCTGACTATCTTTCCCTCCGGAGTGGTTGGACACGAACAGCGCGCCAGTGTCGACCAGTGAGCGTATTTGATTGTTCATGACTGGCTCCCGCGAAGCTGCTCAGCATATTGAGAAGCCTCCCTGCTGGCTCTAGCTCGCCACCCCGTCGTGATGTTATTGCTCTTGATGGCCTCTTCGGCGTACATCAATGCAAACATCTCAACGCCCAAAGCACGCTGCTCATTTACCCACGCATCAGTCGTTGGGGTTTCGATTTCACGCTGAACGATGACATTCTTAACGCCGATTGTTGTCCCATTAGAGGTTTGCTGATGTTTTTCGACCTCGCCGTTTTTTGTCGCTTCTTTCAGAGCCAGATTTTCCGCAGCCAGCGCATCACGAATTTTCAGTGATTCACACAGCGCGGACTTAGTGGTATCCAAGCGATCGGCCAGTTCGCGCACAAGCTGTGACGACGCCTTAGGCAGGTAACGCGCCGCATGGTATGCCGCGTGGATTAATTCGCTGGTGGTCATGCGCATTTGCGGATCTCCATTAGCTCATTGAACCGGGCCATGAACAGACCGTAAGCTTGCCCAGGGCGAAGCGGGATGATGGTAAACATGTCGGTCGGCGGAATCCCCTCGAGCACCGGCCACACGGTACCGTCATCAATTTCCAGATCGCGGCGTTCGGTACCGAGCATGACAAGATCGGCATATTTAACGGTCGGATGCTGGTGGGCGGGTAGTCCGAACTTCGCGCGGATCACGCTATCCACATAAGCTTCAACACGCTGGTAATCCGGTAGCAGGCGTTTAAGCGGTGCCGGGATGTCCTGGCAATATGCCTCAGGAGCATCATGCAGCAGTGCTTCAAGGGCGAACTCTGCCGGCACGAGTTGGCTGACCAGCACCGAATGCTGCGCCACGCTGTAGAACTCAGGCAGGTGACCGGCAAAGCGGCAGATATGGGAAAGGGCAGTGGCGATATCCTCGATCACGATGTCGTCGTGCTGAATATCGATGTAGTTAATATGCTTCCCGGACAGTGTCTGAATATATGGCATTACGTGTTCTCCGTTATTACGCGCTGCACCGCGCCTGAATTTTGGTTGCAGCAACCCAACCCATAGACATGGGGCAGGCCACTATTTTGGGGTTATCGTTGGGCTTCGCCGCCCAGCGCCGTCATCAGGCTGTTGAGAAGGGCAGTCAGCTCGCCGGTCATCAGGATAAAATCAGCATCAAAGCGTGCGGCGGCATCTTCCCGATCGATATCGTCGTTCTGGTCACGCAGCTCGTCTGCGTACCTGAGTCGCTTAATCGCGGCGGCATCGCTCAGCACGAAACTAATGCGCTGCTGCCAGTCCAGCGAAAGTTGAGTAACCAGCTTGCCGGCATCAAGGTGAATGGCTATTTCATCGCTGGAAAGCTCCTGTTTTTTGAAGCGGCCGATGCCGCCATCTTCCAGTATTGCTTTCAGCTCGGCCTCATCGCCCAGTGCAAAACCTGATGGTGCTGAAGCGTTACGCACCCACTCGGTGAGAGTGAGCTCGATAGGGGTTTCCATGGTCAACGGCACGACGGGCAGGGAACCAAGCGTTTTACGGAGCAGCGCAAGTGAGTCTTCGGCGCGGCGAGCACTCGATGTGTCAACCATCACCAGGTCGGCGTTAAGGTTCACCCAAATGCGGATCATGCTGCTACGGGTAAAAGCTCGCGGTAAAAGGGAGTGAAGAACTTCATCGCGCAGAGAATCTTTCTCATTTTTCTTGAGGCGACGGCCCTGATCACTTTCCAGCTTCGACACTTTCTTATTCAGCTCATCTGAGATTACCGGCTTTGGCAGAATCTTTTCTTCACGACGGATAACGAGCAGCAGTTGGTCATTTACCAGATGAAAAAGCTGGTTTGAGTGCTGTCCCAGCGGCGGAACCCAACCGGCCTTTGCCATATCCTGGCTGCCGCAAGGCGTGAACTGAAAGTTCTCCAACTTGCGCGCTAGTTCCTCTGTGTTGCCGTCTTGAACGAGGGCAATATCACGGCTTAGGCGGTAGATCAGTAGGTTTTTGAAGAACGGGTTAGACATTACTTTTTCCTCATGGCGTGGCGGCCATCTGCACTGGCCGCCGGTTAGTTTCTCCACACAACACAAAAGAGCACCTACGGCTGCAACCGCCCGGATGGATTGGGGAATGAGCCCGTCATCCGGTGATGCTCTTGTGTGTTGCGTAAAAAAGGGGCGGTACCAGCGACTTCAAGGGATAACTCTGGTACCGCCAAACAACTACACAACTGCCTGGTTTTATGAGGTTGTGGGCCAGGCACTTGTCTTCTGGTTGCCGTCGGCGCGGCTGCAATTCACCACAACGGAGAGAGCACTGCGTAACCTGGCACCGATCTGGCCGCCGGTCGGTTTGTACTGGATTCTTCCCCAGCCACAGGCCCGGACAACGAAGCTTCTATGTGCGTTCCAACCAGTGCTCTTTCCTGTTATGTGCGTTTACTTGTTCACTAGCGTTAATTGAATGTACCTTTAGTTACCTTAAGGGTCAAGTGTGTAATGTACCTATTGTTACCTTTTCGGGCAAAAAAAAGCCGGTTCAATGTAACCGGCGTTTAGGAACAGCTATTTAAATATTCTGTGTAATCTGGACAACTTTCCCAACTATTCGGCAGTTACCGTCAATTGGGATAGGGGGGAATGCGGGGTTAAGAGGCATTAGGTAAGAATGTGGACTGTCCCAAACAAGTTTTTTAACTGTCGCTTCAGAAGAACCATCCAATATTGCCACGACTATTTTCCCGTAAAGATCATCTAACTGACCGTACCGCGGCTCAACAATTACTATTGAACCTTCAGGTATTGACGGGAGCCCGTGTGGGTTGGTCATTGATTCCCCACGAACAACTAGACCAAAAACTTCTTCGGAAACATCAGCGGTGGTTTGGGTCCATGAGATCACGTCGGTCAACCTTGAACATGCATAAGTTTCAGTCCATTGCCCAGCCTGAACGGCGGATATAATCGGAACAACCTTGGGCGGTTTGATGAAAGGGATTACACGAGTGTCATCTTCACTGATTTCTCCGCGCCCATAGAGTAACCACTCCGGTGTTGTAGAAAGGGTAATCGCCAGTTGATGAAGATTTTCGCCATCCGGCTTTGTTGTTCCATTTTCCCATTTCGTTACCGAGACACGGCTTACACCAAGCTTTTTTGCTAGTGCATCCTGAGTGATATCAAGCTGTAACCGCTTGGATCTAATTCGGTCTTTCATTTCTGTTCTCATGTAACTTATGTTACACATTCCCTCGGTAACTGTTGTTTGCTATTTAATGTACCTTTTGTTACCTTTAAGGCGTCAACTGTAAGGAGGAATCATGCACAAAATAGACGTCGTTGAGCACTTTGGTGGCATCTCAAAGACTGCCAGCGCTCTCGGTATTTCTCATCCTGCTGTATGCAGGTGGGGAGAAATCATTCCGGAAAAGCAAGCTTTTGTTATTGAGCGCATCACAAAAGGAAAACTCAAGTACGACGGCAAGCTTTATCAAAAGACTAACGAAACGGATAAGCAGCAGTAACCACAGCAATAAGGGGTTAACCGTGGGCAAAGAGCACTGGAAGGTAGAGAAACAAACCGATTCGTATGTCGCGGTAGTCAGAAAAATTATCGCGGCATTTCCGGGCGGGTACAAAGAGGCGGCGGAGGTTCTCGACGTTAGCCAGGACGCGATATTCAACCGCCTACGCGCTGGTGGCGATCAAATTTTCCCGCTTGAGTGGGCACTGGTACTTCAGCGAGCTGCGGGCGTGACCTGTCTTGCTGATTACATCTCGCTTGAGACTGATAACGGTATGCACATTCCTGGCGCGACTGGCGAAGATGCCAACGAAGAGATTGGGATCAAACTGGCGGAGCTGGTGGGGCAACTGGGCGATCTGGTTAATGCGTATCGTCAGTACACCGAGGATGAAGTGGTGACGCGCGCTGAATGGAAAAGCCTTAACGAAATCGCTTATCGGTTTCGCGTAACGCTGATGACCTTCCTGAATTTGATATCCCGCGTTTATTGCGAGCCAGAAAGAGTGACGCCCGCGAGTGTGCAGCTCCGGGCGCCGTGGCGTGTCGTAATCAGTGGAGAACTAACGCGTGAACAGTTTAACAACACAGTACCGCCGCTCGCAACTCATTGCGTTGCCTATGCCTGGTGGCCGCGAGCCGGTTCCGTTTGCTATGCAGTCAATGTACCAGGCGATCGTGAAGTTGTAACCCACGAGTTTGCAGAGTGGGCTGTGGGGGACTGGCGAGAGGAGGCGGCTGCGCAATTATGCACGAACTTAACCGATGGTTCCGCGATCACTACGGCGTGCCCGTCAAAGTTATCCGCTGGGAGCCTGAAACCCAACGCGTTATCTACCTGCGTGAAGACTACGAGCATGGCGAGTGCTTCAGTCCACTCGACCAGTTTAAGCGCAAGTTCAGGGAAATAGAGGGCGATCATGAGCACTAAATTAAGCAGCTATGTGTGGGACGGCTGCGCGGCGTCGGGGATGAAGCTGTCCAGCGTGGCCATCATGGCACGCCTGGCCGATTTCAGCAGTGACGAGGGCGTGTGCTGGCCTTCGATAGAGACCATTGCGCGCCAGCTCGGTGCCGGGCCAAGCACTGTCCGCACGGCGATCGCGAAGCTGGAGAAGGACGGCTGGCTGTCACGCACCCAGCGCCGCCAGGGGCAACCGCAACGCCTCAAATATTTACCAGCTTAATGTAGCAAAGCTTCAGGCGGCCGCATTGTCTCACCTGTCAGATTCTGACACGTCAAAATCTGACGCATCAAAATCTGACCCGTCAAAATTTGAGGCATCAAAATTCAGCAAAAACGGCGGTTTTGACCCGTCAGAATCTGGCGGGGATCCGTCAGTAAATTCAAAACATGATCCATCAGATAAAAAACCTTCCTGTCAGGTTGCTGAGCAACCCGACCCTGCAGTGGTCATCACTGACCAGGCGAAACAGGTTTTATCTCACCTGAACAAGACCACCGGATCCCGGTACCAGGTCTGCAAATCATCTCTGGAAAACATCCGTGCCCGCCTGGCGGAAGGGTTTACACCTGAAGAACTGGTACTGGTGGTGGATTACAGCGTCGAGAAGTGGGGCTCAGATCTGAAAATGGCCGAGTACCTGCGCCCGTCAACGCTCTTCCTGCCGGGTAAGTTCCCGGGCTATCTGCAGTCGGCGAGCAAGTGGGATTCCGCCGGACGCCCGGCACGCGATACATGGGGCCAGCGCAGCAAGCTTCCTGATTCAGCGGTGTTCCGTTCGAGTCACCAGGACGTGGCGTACACCATTCCGGAGGGGTTTCGCGGATGAGCATCGCATCGAAAGTTTTGCAGTATGTCATTGAGAACCCGGGCTGCAATTATCGCGATATTGCCAAAGCCATGCCGGGAACCAACACCAGCACTATCAATCGCTGTCTTGGCCGTTTTTATGAGGAGGGGAAGTTACGCCGGGATTTTCAGGAATCGACGCTGACTTACTACCCGTCTAACCAAACCCTGGCAGAAACGCTTTCAGAGGAAGACCTCCGGACCCTGACCGGGCTGGAAAACCGGGCGCAGCAGCTGGAAGCGCAGGGACTTTATTTCCGCGCCGCATCGGTCTGGCTTAAAGCGTTTGATATGGCGATTAGTAGTACAGATCGGAATCGTTATGTTTCGCGCCGGGGCCTTGTGCCTCAGGCATGCAGGAAATTTCATGACACCGGAAGGGCGGTGTTATCTCGCTGGCCGTTATGTAGGAGAGGAAAAATGATGAAAAAAGCCTGGCAGCGCCCGTTTTTAAAGTGGGCGGGTGGGAAATACTCGCTGCTCAGCGTGCTCGATGAATTAATCCCGTCAGGTAGACGCCTCATTGAGCCGTTTGTTGGTGGCGGATCGGTGTTTCTGAATTCGGATAAGCACACCAGCTTCCTCCTGGCTGATGTGAACACTGACCTGATCTACCTCTATCAGATGCTAGCGGTAGTGCCTGAAAAAGTTACGGCTGAAGCACGTTTGTTGTTTGCGTCGCTCAATACGGAAGAGGGGTATCTGGCAGTCCGTGACGATTTCAATGCCCAGCGCCTCGCTGGTCCGGAGCGCGCCGCCGCTTCCTGTTTCTTAACCGCCACTGCTTTAATGGCCTGATCCGCTACAACCGCGCCAGTGAATTCAATGTTGGGTGGGGTAAATATTCGGCTCCGTATTTCCCTGAGGAAGAGATCGAGGCGTTCGCATCGATGGCGCATAACTGCGTTTTCCTGAACGCAGGGTACCGCCGGACACTGGCGCTGGCAGGCGAGGGCGATGTGATTTATTGCGATCCGCCATACGAGCCGATGCCCGGCACCGCCGGTTTCACTAGTTATGCCGCTGGTGGCTTTTCGTGGAATGAACAGGAGACGCTGGCGGAAATCTGTGTGGCCGCCCACCAGCGCGGCGCCAGAGTGGTGATCAGCAACTCAACAGCGCCCCGCATCATCGAACTTTACGCACAGCACGGCTTCACGCTGCACGAAGTGAGCGCCGGCGCTCCATATCAAGCAAGGGCAGCACCCGCGAAACAGCAAAAGACATTGTGGCAATTCTTTGAGGGCAAACAGTGGAAACGATAAAGAAGTTAACAGCCCGCCAGCAGGAGGTTTTAGACCTTGTGGCTGATTACATCGCTGATCATGGCTTCCCGCCAACGATTTACGAACTGTCAGGGCTGATGGGGCTGCCGTTCTCCCAATGCGGCTAATGACCACCTCCGCGCGCTACAGCGTAAAGGCGCAATCACAATTACCCCGGGCGTCTCCCGGGGCATCACAATCACCGGCCAGAGCGTAGAGGATGAGGCAATCGCCCTGATCCGCGCGCTACTTAATGGCGACGACCAGGCGCGAGAGAACGCGATCGCCTTTCTCGAAATGCGTGGGGTCGAGCTATGAAGCTGACCCTGCATTCCCGCCCAGCGTGAACACCTACTGGCGCGCCCCGAATAAAGGGCCGCTGGCTGGTCGGCACCTGGTCAGTGCTGCCGGGCGTAAATATCAAAGCGAAGCCTGCGCGGCGATTGTCGAGCAGCTGCGCCGCCTGCCGAAGCCATCAACCACGCCAGCGGCGGTCGCAATAACTCTTTTCCCGCCAGATCAGCGCCGTCGCGATCTGGACAACTACAACAAGGCGCTGTTTGACGCGCTGACGCATGCGGGCGTCTGGGAGGACGACAGCCAGGTAAAACGCATGGCTGGTGGAGTGGGGGCCAGTGGTACCGAAGGGCAAGGTCGAGATAACCATCACGCCATTCAGTCAGGGGATGGATATATGTCCAGCTGTGGGTTGAAAGAAAAGCGATATGGCAGTAATGTCAAAAAGTGCAAGCGAAGCGGGCGTGCAGGCCTCTCGCAATACAATCAGTGGAGACAATATGACTAACCAAGTTATGGGCTTTGCTACGCCCAAAGATAGCGTTATTGCTGTATCCGCAAATCAGTCGAACATTTCCGTTCCGGCTATCACCTACCGTAACCAGCGAGTAATTACCACCGAGCATCTGGCGCTTGGCTATGGCACTTTACCGATCAGAATTCAGCAGAATCATATCCGCAACGAGAGTCGTTTCATTGAAGGCAAGCACTACTTCCGCGTTACGGGCGACGAGTTAAAATCGTTCCGACTATCTTTTAGCGAGTCGGTTAATAAACATACATCCGTTCTCATTCTGTGGACTGAACGGGGGGCTCCCGCCATGCAAAAATGCTTGAGACCGATCAGGCGTGGGATTTTTACGAGGAGCTGGAGGAGCATTATTTCCGGAAGCGTGAACCGCAGGGCGTTCCGGTAATCCCCAACTTTTCCGATCCAGCGCAGGCCGCCCGCGCCTGGGCTGATGAGTTTGAGGCACGGCAGCGCGCCGAAGCTGTTACCCACCAACAGGCCGAATACATTGACCAACTCGAAAATCTGTTTATTGATGGCCTCACGCCTGTTCAGTTCTGCAAGCGCCTGAATGGCGTCAACATCTCCAAAGTTAATGCATGGCTGAAGTCAGCTAACTGGCTGTACGATGACAATCCCGACGGCAAAACCGCTCACTGGCGTGTGCGATCCTATGCCCGTGATAAATACCTCACAGAGAAAACAAGCAAGATCATGCCAAATGAATCGGTAAGCTTCACAAGCTTTCAACCGATACTCCTTCGTTCTGGCGCTGTATGGCTTTACCGAAAATACCTTCAGAGGTGCTTGCCCATGAAACAAACATGGAACGGTGAGTTTACCCACGATAAAGCCCTGGCGGCAGGTGGTGATCATGAGTAACCAGCGTAAAGCGAATCTTTTTGGTTGCTCATCGGTTCACAAAGCACCCGGCAAAAAATCAGGTGCCATGAACGCCCTGAGCGTTGAGCAGTTTTTGGATCTTGATGAAGTTAAGCAGCATGTCTTATCGCATCCTGATTCTGTAACCCGCCGGTATGGAGAGGTTTTTATTTCGCGTGATCTGGCACTTCGTTACCTCCACTTATGCGGAAATAAACGCCTGAAAAAGGAGTTCCGTAAAGCAGTCGGGAGCGTGGCATGAGGGCGCTGCTTAATCCTGTGGTTGTACGTGAGTTGGGTGTGGTTATGTTCCGACCAGGGCAGGATCTGCTGCCGCATTTCTGCCGCGGTCGTATCCTGCTGGAGAACGAACCGGATCGCCTGGCTGACCTGCCGACAGGTGAAATCCCGGCGGCGCGCCAGCCACTGGCTGAAGACCCGGAGATGATGCCTGTATTCGAACACCCAGAAGTAATACTGCGTGCTGGTGGACTGACAAGCCTGGAAGCCTGGCTGCTGCGCGAAACCGGATGCCAGTATCCCCACGCCACCTATCACCACCGCGAAATGGTGACCATGCGCCACGCCCCAGGCGCGCTGCGTCTGTGCTGGTCCTGCGATAACAAAGTGCGGGAGCATTTTACTGACGAACTGGCGGGCATTGCGCGGGCAAACCTGGTAGCCTGGGTATTGTCGGTGGTTCGGCGCGGACTGGGATTCGATGATTCCCACGCGGTGACCCTGCCGGAGCTGTGCTGGTGGCTTACATTCAACAAGCTGGCACACGTGATCCCTGAGTCAGTCGCACGTAAGGCGCTGCAAATGCCGAAACAGGTTATCCAGTCGGTAACCCGTGAAGCGGACATTATGCCGTCGGTACCGGCCACCAGCATGGTGGAAGAAGCAGTAAAACAGGTGCTGGAGCTGAAGGTTAACCCGGAGACGCCGGAGTCGTTCATGTTGCGACCGAAGCGCCGCCGCTGGCAGAACGAGAAGTACACCCGCTGGGTGAAGTCGCAGCCGTGCGCGTGCTGCGGCAAAACAGCAGACGATCCCCACCACCTGATCGGATACGGCCAGGGCGGAATGGGGACCAAAGCCCATGACTTATTCGTGTTGCCTTTGTGCAGAACGCACCACGATGAACTTCATGCGGATGTAGGGGCATTTGAAGCCAAATACGGCACGCAGCCAGAGCTGCTGCTGAAAACATTAGACCGGGCGCTGGCCATAGGTGCGCTGGCGTAATTAGTGGAGATATTAATGAACGACATTTACGAAGTAATGGACCGCTGGGGGCATGGGCAGCATCAGATAACAGTGGTGTTGACTGGCAGCCTATTGCAGCTGGCTTCAAGGGCTTGTTACCACATGGAAAGAAATCACGTCCTCAGTGCAATGATGACGAAGGCATTATGATTGATGGCTGCGTGGCTCGAATCAGAAAGTACAAGCCCGAGGAATATGAACTCGTTATCGCACACTTCGTGATTGGAATTTCATTACGTACCATTGCAAAAAAGAGAAAATGCTCGGATGGAACCATAAGAAAAGAGTTACAGACAGCGATGGGATTTATTGAGGGAGTTTGGAGCGTTTTAAAGTAGAATTAATAAAGGTAGCGACTACAGGTCACTACCTTTGTTTTTGTTTAAGGAGAATTCTAATATTAATTCTAATGATAAATAAACAATGTAATAAAAAGCAAACAGTTAATATTGCAAGCCAAACGCAAAATAAGCAAGCATAAAGATTAGTAGATAGCCCAAGTGTGAACTGGGCTATAGCAGTAGTTAAAGACAAAATGATAGAAGTGTTTATGAATGAAGACAAATTGTCTAAAGGTTTAAAAAGATCACTGTCATTAATATTTTCCTCATCAATATCATGAGCCATACTGTAAGCATTGCGATATTCTGGCGTGGAAAAAACTTTATCTCTCAGGTTTACTATTACAAATGTATGCAAGCTGAGCAAGAAAGAGCCTACTGAAATAAAACCAGAAAACAAATAGCCTCTTAAATTTTTATGATGGAATTCAAAAAACTTTGTGCTAACCTCAGGTGAGTTTCTATATAAGAAAATTAGGCCTGTTAAACATAGACCTGAGCATATAGTCAGCATTAAATACTGAACTAGAATTTTTTGTCTTGAAATCCAATCAATTAAAAACATTTTTGTTTTTTCCGTTAACCATCTCATCCTTAATTATATCAAAAATTCTGTTAGTCACATAATTATCGTCTGTGACTCCATCTGCCATTTCGGCGATAACATCAAAGTCATAAGTTTCAAAGAATGCTGGACAATTCATAAAATCCACAATTTTTTCGACGTTTGAATGGTCAGTAGCAATGACTTTTGCTTTAACAATTCCATTCAAGCTTTTATAGGCGTCAGACAAACCTTGAGTGAGTGCATTGACTTTTTTTCTGTCTGATGGGTCGATATTGAAATCAACCACGGTTGAGTTTGAAAAAGCCTCAAGCGGTGTCAATGGACCACCTTTGAAATCGATATAGTCGAATTTGAAAGTGGCATGTTTAATTTCTTTGAATTCACGAAGTATTGCTGATATATCTTTTTTATTTGTAATTAAACTAAATCCAATACGATCTTTATATTTTTTATTAATCTCAGTTATAAGCTTCTTAGCTGGTTTTTCACCGAGGGCTGCAATTTCTTTTTCGCACTGTAAGCGAATGAACTCGTTACTTACAGTTTGCAAATGTGTAAAAAGGCCATTTAATGAACATGACCCATGATGGTACATATACAATCCATTTAATGACTGTTTTTTTATGCAGAAAAAATTAAAGCTAGCAAGCTTATCACCGCCAATCAACTCTTCAACCTTGAGCTTAAACTTTCCATTTGCGATACTTGATTTACAGTTTTTTTTCTGGTTTCTAAACGTTACAACTAAGCCGTAATAAAAACCATTGCTTTCAGATATTAATATTTGGCGAGTATAATCCATACGGTTATGAATGCGCGTTGAAGATTTGATAAGAGCATTCATAACATCTGTGCTGTCAACGTTTTGGTTATTATTAGTGATAGAGAAACCTAAGCTTTTAACCTTCATTTGCAATCCTTTAAAAATGTCGCTAAGCCGTGAATCTATAATGATTCTATGTTAAAAATTTTAAAAAAAACACTAACGCGTACGCAAAATGCGTTGTAATGTGATAAGAGTGGTTACAAAGGCACAGCGCTTATCCTTCTTTGATCTTCGTCAGTCCGAGCCACCCCTTTCTTTGATAGCTATAGAGTGACTGCACTGTACGGAGATAGGTATGGATATATGCTGTGGTTGTTCTGGATCGTTACACGAGTCGTTAAACGCTGAAGATAATGGGCAGCAATTCAAATCATGCCCTAAGTGCTCAGTAGAAGCTGGTCATCACGTTTTCTACAAACTGGATATTTTTGGTTTTCGCGAAATGGGCGATGGGCGGCGCATTGTTCAGTCCTGGTGCCCTTCATGCCGAAGCAACCTTTCTCCTGTTTTACAACCGGCTTTCACATGCAAGTAACTTAAAAAAATTCTTAAGGCTCACTTAGGTGGGCCTTTTTTATATGACGAAATAAAGGCACCCGCAGGTGCTTGTTAATCATTTTCTGGCTAAAGCGGCCAAGACTGCAGAACTGATGCAAAAAGGGCCGCTTGCGGATTTGTGATCATGTCTGCAGAGTGACTAAATGTGAACCGTGAGAGTTGAAATCATTAATGCGGGCACTACGATTAAAGAGCATTCTTTGACAGTCATAAAAATGAAAAAATGATGGCGAATCCCCCTGAGCGGAGGGGCATTACTGGATACTCTGTAATTGCAACAGCATGCGAAGCGCTGCATCCAGTCAGCGTTTCACCGGGAGGCACCCGGCACCGTCGAGAGATGTTCTTCCTGATATGACCTGTTCGTCCGAGCAGGTCTTTTTTGCCTGTGGATCCGGCGAAAAAAGATACATGTCCTTTCCCGTCAGGGTACCGCAGCATCTGCAAAACGACATCAGCGTTAAGGCTCACTTAGGTGGGCCTTTTTTATTTCCCCTCACTTCTGAGAGGACTCACACACAAGAGGGGGCGTAATGTCCGAACCTTTTTCCGGTACCGCAGCCGCCGGTAGCGCGCTGACCGGCGCCAGCATTTATGGACTGCTTACCGGCACTGATTACGGCGTGGTGTTCGGCGCGTTTGCCGGGGCCGTGTTCTACGTGGCCACCGCTGCCGACCTGACGATTTTCCGCCGTTCCGCGTATTTCGTCGTGTCGTATTTCGCTGGTGTCTATGGCTCCGGGCTGGTGGGTTCGTGGCTGGCGAGCATAACCGGCTATGCCGACAAACCGCTGGATGCGCTCGGCGCGGTGATTCTGTCTGCCGTAGCAATCAAGACACTGACATTTTTCAGTGAGCAGGACCCGCTAAAGCTGCTGTCTCGGTGGCGAGGGGGAACCAATGGTAACTAACGATCCGCTGGTGCTGACCAACGTGGTGGCCTGTGCCGCCATTGTTCTGCGCCTGATGATGTTCCGTAAGCCAGGCGGTCGACATAACCCGTGGGCGTCATGGCTGGCATACCTGATAATTCTGGCGTATGCGTCGGTGCCGTTCCGGTACCTGTTCGATTCCTATCTGCATACCCACTGGGCAACCGTGACAATCAACCTGATTATCTGCGCCGCCGTGTTCAGGGCACGGGGGAATGTGGCGCGGCTCTTCTATGTCCTGAGGTCGGAATGAAACAATCACAATTTCAGCAGGCGGCTGGTATAAGCGCCGGATTAGCTGCGCGCTGGTTTCCACACATCGATTCGGCGATGAAAGAATTCGGCATCACCGCGCCGACTGACCAGGCGATGTTTATCGCGCAGACCGGGCATGAATCTGTTGGCTTCACCCGGCTGGTGGAGAGCATGAATTACAGCGTGGCAGGTCTCGCGGGTTTCATCCGCGCCGGGCGGCTTACTCAGGACCAGGCTAACGCGCTGGGCCGCCGCTCATATGAAAAGGTGTTACCGCTGGAACGTCAGCGCGCTATTGCCAATCTGGTTTACAGCAAACGCCTTGGCAACAAAGCAGCTGGTGATGGCTGGAAATATCGTGGTCGCGGCCTGATTCAGATCACCGGTCAGGATAATTACCGACGCTGCGGCGCCGCGCTGAAACTCGATCTGGTCACCAGCCCGGAGCAACTGGAGCAGGACCGTAACGCGGCGCGTTCAGCGGCATGGTTCTTTGCCACCAGCGGTTGTTTGCTTTACTCCGGCGACCTGGCCCGCGTCACGCAGATTATTAATGGTGGTCAGAACGGCATTGAAGACCGCCGTCAGCGTTACAACCGTGCACGAGCGGCATTTTTATGATCCAGGTGCTACTGAGGAAGTACTGGTTTCCGCTGGTGGTGCTGGTTCTTACTGGGGCGCTGGCCTTTCTGGTGAACCGGTACCGTGACAACGCCATTGAGTACAAAAAGCAGCGTGACGAGAAAACGCAGGCGCTCAGTCTGGCAAACGCCACCATCACCGACATGCAGGTGCGCCAGCGAGACGTTGCGGCACTTGATGCGAAATACACAAAGGAGCTTGCTGATGCGAATGCTGAAAATGATGCTCTGCGTAAGCGTCTCGATAATGGTGGCCGGGTGCGCGTCAAAGGCAAATGTCCCGCTCAGGACTACACCACCTCCACCGGCGGCGTGGCGATGCAGGAACCGTCGAACTCTCTGACGTTGCTGGACGAAACGTTCTCAGTATCCGATCCGGAATCATCCGCGACCAGAAAGCCCTGAAGTATTTGCAGGATTACATCAGGGCGCAGTGCTTGAATTAAAAAAGAGTTTACCGTGCTTTATCAGCGGGAATCCCGTGAGCTCACCGTTTCGGCAGGGAACGACGGCAGAACTATTTTTCGGCTCAGTAAGTCAGATGTGGCTTCTTTCAGTCGTTCCAGATCGGCCAGGTCTGATGAATTTTCCTCAGCTAATTTCTCAAAGGCATCGGTGATGTGTTCCCGAATGGCATCTTTTGTTTGCGAGTCAAGCTTAGCGAACAAAGCCGTGACAACAATTTTCAGGGCATCCAGCCGGGCAAGGGATTCTTTTTTGGATGCTTCCTGATCAGCAATCTTTTCGATTAAATCAGCGATTAAGTGTTTCATATAAAATGCCTTTCTGGTTCAGGGATCGTGAAATATATCTATATTGCACCAGCCTGCAAGAAATACTTTAAAGGAAGCACCCGGTCGGGTTATTTACGGTCAGCAGTGCAGTTTATGCAAAGGCTGGCTGGTGCCTCACAACATCAACGCAGCAAAAAATATAAAAAAAGCCTCCAACAGGAGGCGAAGGAGATAGTGCAAACACATCATCTTCTCAAAGAACAAGGGCAGCCACGGAGATGGCTTCCCGGTTCGGCAGGCATTATCAGTATGGCTCCTGTTGTAAACGTTGCAAGTCAGTAAGTTAAGTTGAGGAGTTATCCTGGCGGAACCTGCCACTTCGCGCTCTGAACCAGACAGACAGGCGTGGATCTGCCGGAACAAATTTAAATTTTTAGCCTAATCTTTACCATGTTTCGTTTGTACGGGGTGCGATCTGCCGGATTCATATATGCTGTGCGCCCGGGCATACAGGAAAAGCAACCATGGTGAATGCACTTTTTTTTATTGGAAAAAAACCAGTTGAACTGATTCAGATACCTGCCGGTACTGAATGGATGACATATATGCGTGAGAAGGGTAATGCACTGAAGCTTCCTGTCAGGGTTGCAATGTTTACGCTACCTAACGGGAGCGTGGTTGCGATCCATGTTGCGTCAGACAGATATGTTTCGTCCGCAGAGGCGCTTGCCGCCTATCTTAAACTGGTGGAGTACCAGTTATAGGTTTCACGGGAAACTGTTACCGCATGAGAGATTGACATCAGGGATTAAAAGAAAAAAACTCTGAGCAACATGAAATCCAGTCTGTTGCTTAGAGCATGCAAATGCATATTCGTTACGTTACTAATGTAAGCAAATTGCAAGGATTTGGCATGGGATTTTTCTCATACTCGAAGCGGTTAACGCCATAGAAAACCTGGTAATTTAGTGATATTCAACTGCCACCCCCGGCAGTTTTTTTATGCGCATCGCACGCGCACATCGAAGAAAGTCTTTCAGCTGTGAGCCTGGGCAAACCGTTAACTTTCGGCGGCTTTGCCGTGCGACAGGCTCACGTCTAAAAGGAAATAAAAATGTCCGAATGCTTAGATCTTCCCGTCAATGGAGTATCACCCGCGCTATGGGGTGTAAAGGTTCACTGGAAATGGCCTGATGGAAGTTTCTGGGGCAACCGTCTTGAATTACAGTGTTTGTTCGCTGATGGCCGGATGGATAAAGAATTTATTCCATGGCCGTTTACTGGAAAGCTAATCGGCGGACTGAAGGCAGGCGAACGCTTGCAGGTACGATTGCGGCTGGTGGATAAAAACGGTAAATCCCGTAACTGGCGATCCAGCGACTGGCTTGATGGTGTTTCATCCACTGATGCCAGTGACTATCTCAACCGCATTGATGGCTTCTTTCGTAACGCATCAGATAACAGCGATGCGCAAAATTCCGAAACGGGCTGGCACCTGAATAAATCAGGAGAGGCGCATATTGCGGGTGAGCCTGATTCATTGCAGAAGAGCACTTACAACTTGAATGCTGGCGTCAAAACTGAAGCCAGCGAGCACCAGGAAGTCATGCAAGTGATCAATAAGCTGACCCGAGCGTTTGAAGCATTTAGCGTTCAGGTAGGAAAGAACTTCATCAAAGAGGCGTTTATCCAGCCGGGAACAATCCATAACGCCAGTATCGGTGGCGGCATCACGACTGGTCATAATGACGACTTCAAAAGCCAGTCAGATGACCGCCTGATGAAAAATGCCGAAGATTTACCGGACTCCAAAGCTTTCACCTTAAAAGATAACGCCTATGTTTTTTCCGGGAGCGTAATCGCATCCAAAACATGCCTTAGCGATGACATGCGCCAAGCCGTTATTGATGCCGTGTGTAACAGTGAAGTGTTCCAGTCGCTGGTGGCTCAGTTAAATGCGCTGTCTGCTGAACGGGAATCAGATGCAGTCAGGCTTCAGCGGGGTATCGATCAGGCTCTGTCTGATACCATCCGCAACGCGCTGAAACCGGGTGGATTGCTTTTCAATTGCGGACGCTGATTAGTTCGCCCTTAATCGTCCATGAAAGACATCTGGACGGCTAAATGAAGTGCTGCTCAAATGCAAATGAGAATATATCTCATCATAGCGGGTCCTCCCGGAGGGGGCTTAACCACGAGGCGGCGGGCACGCGGAAAACGGCTGGTTTTTGAGATCTGTGGTCATCATCATCATGTGCGCAAGTCGCTGATTTTTCGCGGTGGCGATTTGCAAAGATGTCGAAACGGTTAAAAAGTGCTCACCATCATGGACCAGGAAATCGCTTCCCTGAAGCTCAACATCAACCAGCTCGCCGGGATCACTAATGTGCATCGCCAGACGGTAGCCGCCAGGCTTAAAAACGTTGAGCCAGCCCCTGGCAGTAACAGCAAGCTGAAACTTTATCTGGTCACCGACATCCTGACGGAACTCATGGTGCCCACGGTTTCCGCCACTGTGGATGACATGCAACCCTCTGACAGGCTGGCTCACTGGAAAGCTGAGAACGAACGGATCAAGTTCGAGCAGGAAACGGGGCAGCTCATTCCGGCGGAGCAGGTCGCCCGGGAATTTGCTGTCATGTCAAAGGCCGTGGTTCAGGTTCTGGAAACGTTACCCGACATCCTGGAGCGTGACTGTGCCTTATCGCCCGCAGCTGTCGCCCGTGTGCAGAGCGTTATTGATGATCTACGCGACCAGATAGCCCAGCGCGTTCTGGACGCCGAACCGGAGGAGGACCAGCCTGAGGAGGACTGATGGCGAAGCGGGCATCCGCAAGGGGTATCCGCAGGGATATGTCTGGAATTCTTCGAGCCCCGCGACGCATGCTGGTGGCCGAGGCGGTCAGTAAATATATGCGTGTCCCTATGGGGGCGGGAAACTCGGTCCCGTGGGACCCGAATCTTGCACCCTACGTAATAGAGCCAATGAACTGCCTGGCATCGCGTGAATATGATGCCGTCGTGTTTGTAGGCCCGGCACGAACCGGGAAAACTATTGGCCTGATTGACGGGTGGGTGGTTTACAACGTGGTTTGTGACCCCTCCGATATGTTGATCATACAGATGACGGAAGAGAAGGCGCGCGAACACTCGAAAAAGCGTCTTGACCGTACCTTTCGCTGTAGCCCTGAGGTAAAGAGCCGGCTCAGTCCGCGGCGTAACGATAATAACGTTCACGATCGCACATTCCGGGCAGGCAACTACCTGAAGATTGGCTGGCCGTCAGTGAACATCATGTCCTCCTCGGATTACAAGTGCGTTGCGCTGACTGATTATGATCGTTTCCCCGAGGATATCGACGGGGAAGGTGATGCCTTTTCGCTTGCCTCAAAACGTACCACCACCTTTATGTCCTCGGGTATGACGCTTGTGGAAAGCTCTCCCGGGCGGGACATCATTGATACCAAATGGCGGCGCACGTCGCCCCATGAAGCGCCGCCAACTACCGGTATTCTGGCGCTCTATAACCGTGGCGATCGCCGCCGCTGGTACTGGCCGTGCCCGCATTGCGGCGAATATTTCCAGCCGGAAATGCATGCCATGACCGGCTACCGTGAAATCAGTGACACCGTTAAAGCCAGCGAAGCCGCGCATATCTGCTGCCCGTCATGCAACGGGAAAATCACCGCGGACATGAAGCGTACGCTCAACCTGAAAGGGGTCTGGCTGCGCGAAGGGCAGCAAATTGATCGCGACGGCACTGTCACCGGCGAGGCGCGGCGTTCCCGCATCGCCTCGTTCTGGATGGAGGGGCCTGCCGCGGCATATCAGACCTGGGCACAACTGGTTTACAAGCTGCTGACGGCTGAGCAGGACTACGAGGTTACGGGCAGTGAAGAAACACTCAAGACGGTTATCAATACCGACTGGGGGCTTCCTTACCTTCCGCGATCCGGTCTTAACCAGCGTAAGGGTGAAGCGCTGCAACAGCGCGCCGAGCCGGTGGAAAAACGCCGGGTGCCTGCCGGTGTTCAGTTTCTTGTGGCCACGGTTGATGTGCAGGGCGGACGCAACCGCCGTTTTGTTGTTCAGGTCGTGGGTTACGGCGCACAGGGTGAGCGGTGGATAGTGGACCGCTACAACATCCTTCAGTCCCTGCGTACGAACGCCGACGGCGAAAGTTTTCACATCGATCCGGCAAGCTACCCGGAAGACTGGGAACTGCTGCGCACGGATGTGCTGGAGAAAACCTGGGCGATCGAAGGCGAGCCCGGAAAGCGCATGGGTCTGATGGCGATGGCGGTGGACTCCGGCGGTGAAGACGGGGTGACGGATAACGCTTATGAATTCTGGCGGCGCTGTCGCCGTGACAGTCTGCAGCGCAAAGTCTGGCTGTTCAAGGGTGACAGTCAGACACGTGCAAAACTCATCACCCGAACGTATCCCGATAACACCGGGCGCTCCTCCCGCCGCGCAAAGGCGGCAGGTGACGTTCCTCTTTATCTTCTGCAAACCAACGCACTGAAGGACCGGATCAACAACGCCCTTTGGCGTGATGTTCCCGGGCCGAACTATGTTCATTTCCCCGACTGGCTGGGGGAGTGGTTCTACGACGAACTGACCTATGAGGAGCGTTCCCCTGATGGTAAATGGACGAAGCCCGGTAAGGGCGCTAATGAGGCGTTTGACCTTATGGTGTATGCGCATGCGCTGGTCATTCTGCATGGTTACGAAAAGATTAAATGGCCTGATGCGCCGGAATGGGCGCGCCGCGACTCATGGGTTGTGGCTGAAATGGCAGATGGCCCGGCAGCTGTGGAGGCTGTTACTAAGCCGGTACCGGCAGTATCTCAGCCGAAGGCTAAGTCACCCTCCCGTGACTCGGTTTGGGCACCATCAACATCAGGAGGCTGGGTGTGACGCTTAACGATATCCGGAATATGGTCGACCGCTACACCGAGGCGGAGCTAACCGTGCTGCAGGGGAAATCCATCACCTTTAATGGCCAGCAGATGACCATGGAAAACCTCAGTGAAATCCGTAAAGGCCGCCAGGAGTGGGAGCGAAAACTGGCGTCGGCGACTGCCGCTGCAGCGGGACGCGGTTCCGGTGGATTTAAACTGGCGAGGTTTCCGCGATGAGCCTGCTGGATAATGCAATTGGCCTGTTCTCACCGGGCTGGAAAGCAGCGCGGCTGCGTTCCCGGATGGTGATCCAGGCATATGAAGCGGTAATGCCGTCGCGTACTCACCGCGCCCGCCGCGAAAACCGCACCGCCAACCAGTTAACCCAGTTCGGTGGTCGCTCCCTGCGCGAGCAGGCGCGCTGGCTGGACTGCAATCACGATCTGGTGATAGGTGTGCTCGACAAGCTGGAAGAGCGTATTGTCGGCGCGAAGGGCATTATTGTTGAGCCCCAACCGCTGCTGGCAAACGGTCAGCTGGCTGACGGGCTGGCCACCCAGATTCGCGCAAAGTGGTCTGAGTGGTCGGTGTCTCCTGACGTAACCGGGCAGTTTACGCGGCCTGTGCTTGAGCGCCTGATGGCACGAACCTGGCTGCGTGATGGTGAAGTCTTTGCCCAGCTGGTAAGCGGTACCGGAAACGGGCTTTCACCGGTGGCGGGCATCCCGTTCTGGCTGGAGGCGCTGGAGCCGGATTTTGTCCCGCTGGAAAAAAACCGATCCCAGCCAGAAACTCAGTCAGGGCATCTACCTGAACGACTGGGGGCGTCCGGTGAAATATCTGGTGTACCGCAACATGCCCGCTGAAGGGATGCTGCTGGGCGAAACCAAAGATATCGTCGCTGAAAACATGCTGCATCTGAAGTTCATGCGCCGCCTGCACCAGTTACGCGGTAACTCCCTGCTGGCGGGTGTGATGATGCGCCTGTCTGCACTGAAGGAATACGAGGACGCCGAACTGACCGCAGCGCGTATTGCTGCCGCGCTGGGCATGTTCATCAAAAAAGGGGACGGCCAGTCCTATCCTGACGATGCTGGAAGCGGCTCACGCGAGCTTAATATCGAACCCGGCATGCTGTTTGATGATCTTCGTCCCGGTGAAGACATCGGGATGATCAAATCAGACCGACCCAATCCCAACCTCGAAACCTTCCGCAACGGCCAGCTGCGTGCGGTTGCTGCGGGTTCGCGCGGCAGCTTCTCCAGCATCGCCCGGAATTATGACGGTACCTACAGCGCCCAGCGCCAGGAGCTGGTGGAGTCCACTGAAGGTTATCTCATTCTCCAGGACGCGTTTATTGCTGCGATCACCCGCCCGATGTACCGCGCATGGCTTAAGATGGCTGTCGCCTCGGGAGAAATCCAGCTGCCACGCGGTATGGATAAGGCTTCGCTTTTTAACGCGGTGTATTCGGGGCCGGTCATGCCGTGGATTGATCCGGTGAAAGAGGCGACGGCGTGGAAGCTGCTGTTACGCGGTGGCGCGGCCACGGAAAGCGAATGGGTGCGCGCGCGCGGTGCCAATCCGGATGACGTAAAACGCCGCCGCAAAGCAGAGGTTGATGAAAACCGCAAACAGGGGCTGGTGTTCGACACAGACCCGACAAATGACAAAGGAGACACCAGTGTCCAGGAAACGAAACCGGGTAATGAACCGCCCGAAAGCCAGCGTAAAAAATAGCTGGTTCCGTATGCAGGCCAGCGCCGACAGCGAGGCCGAGATCTACATCTACGATGAAATTGGCTACTGGGGGGTAACGGCAAAACAGTTTGTGGCCAACCTGAAAGCCCTGGGTGATATCACCCACATCAAACTGCATATCAATTCGCCGGGTGGCGATGTCTTCGACGGCATCGCCATTTTTAATGCCCTGAAGTTCCACGGCGCCGCCATCACCGTTTATATCGATGGCCTGGCTGCGTCAATGGCCTCGGTCATCGCCATGGTCGGAAACCCGGTCATTATGCCGGAAAACACGATGCTCATGATCCATAAGCCATGGGGTTTCGCGGGCGGCGATGCAGATGACATGCGCGACTATGCCGACCTGCTCGACAAAGTCGAAAGTGTTCTTATCCCGGCCTACGCGGCCAAAACAGGCAAATCTCATGATGAGATTGCCGCCATGCTGGAAGACGAAACCTGGCTTACCGGCGAAGAGTGCCTGGCTCAGGGTTTTGCCGACCAGGTGACCCCGTCACTGCAGGCGATGGCCTGTATCCATTCAAAACGTATTGAGGAATTTGAGAAGATGCCAAAAAGCATTCGTAATATGGTCACCCCGCCGCGCAACACCGCCACCCGCGATCCGCAAAACCCCGCGCCGCAGGATACGCCGCAGGATCCGGTAAACGCTGACACCATCCGTGCCCAGGTGATTGCAGAACAGCGTGAACGGCTCAACGGCATTAATGATCTGTTCGCCATGTTCGGCAACCGCCACCAGGACCTGCAGGCACAGTGTATTGCCGATCTGGACTGCACCATTGAGCAGGCCAAGGACAAGCTGCTGGCTGAACTCGGCAAGACAGCGACCCCTTCCAACAAAACCAGCACAACCCACATCTATGCGGGTAACGGGAATATCGTGGGGGACGGTATTCGCCAGGCGCTGATGGCCCGTGCCGGCTATGAAGATGTGGTACGCGATAATGTCTACAACGGCATGACCCTGCGTGAGTATGCGCGTATGTCCCTGACAGAACGCGGTATCGGCGTGGCAAGTTACAACCCGATGCAGATGGTCGGCTTCGCGCTGACCCACAGCACCTCTGATTTCGGTAATATCCTGCTGGACGTTGCCAATAAAGCACTGCTGCAGGGCTGGGAAGAAGCCGAAGAAACCTTTGAGCTGTGGACCAAGAAAGGCAGCCTGAGCGACTTCAAGACCGCGCATCGTGTTGGTATGGGGGGCTTCCCGTCACTGCGTCAGGTTCGCGAAGGTGCTGAATATAAGTACGTGACCACCGGCGATAAAGGCGAAACCATCGCGCTGGCGACCTACGGTGAGATTTTCTCCATTACCCGCCAGGCCATCATCAATGATGATCTGAACCAGCTGACTGATGTCCCCACCAAAATGGGGCGTGCCGCGAAGGCCACCATCGGCGATCTGGTTTATGCGGTAATGACTGAAAACCCGAAACTGTCAGACGGTAAGGCGCTGTTCAGTGCCGATCACAAAAACCTCTCGAACGGCGCTATCGATGTCACCAGCCTTGATAAGGCGCGCCAGCTGATGCGTGTACAGAAAGAAGGGGAGCGCTCGCTTAACATTCGCCCGGCTTACGTCCTGGTACCGACGGTGCTGGAAACTTTAGCCAGCCAGACCATCAAGTCTGCCAGCGTGAAGGGTGCTGACGTCAACGCCGGTATCGAAAACCCGATCCGGAACTTTGCAGAAATCATATCTGAGCCCCGTCTTGATGATGCTGACCCGGCTGCGTGGTACCTGGCCGCCCGGAAAGGCAGCGACACCATCGAGGTTGCCTACCTGAACGGCGTCGATACGCCGTACATCGATCAGCAGGAAGGTTTTACCACAGACGGTGTGGCCACCAAAGTGCGTATCGACGCGGGTGTGGCGCCGCTTGATTACCGCGGTCTGGTCAAATCCACCGGTAAATAATCTCACCCCTGTAGTTCCCGTGGCCCGTCAGGGCTTTTTTTTGTGTCTGAAATTCGGCTCCGCAAGGGGCCGTGGAGACTTGCATGAAAAATTATCTTCAGGATGGCAATACCATCGCCATCACTAACAGTGGCGCTTCCGCAATCCTCAGTGGCGCACCCGTTGTAATCAGTGACGTTGTCGCAGTGGCAATCGTTGATATCGCACCCGGTGAAACCGGCGACGGACGCACGACCGGCGTCGTGATCCTGCCCAAGCTGGCCGCAGATGATATCGCCCAGGGCAAGGCGGTTTATATCAAAGGCGGAAAAATCCAGCTGGATGCGACCGGAGCGGTACCAGCCGGCAAAGCCTGGGAAGCTGCCGGCGCGAATGCCACTTCAGTCGCGGTAAGGCTGAATGGCTAACCGCTTCCGGCAAATGGTGGCGCGCATGGACGCCGTCACTGTCCGGCAGATGGGAGAGCGTGTGCTGATTAATGGCACCGGGTATGACGCCATCGAAAGCCAGTTTGTGGCTGAAATGGGACCGCTGGCCGGTGAGGGTCTGTCCCTCGTTGTGTTTTCGGATTCAATGAAACCCCGCCGGCATGATGTCGTCATCTGGAAAGGTGAGACGTACAAAATTACCCGTCAGCAAATGTTCAACGGAAAGCCGCAAATCTGGATTGAATAAGGGGGCAGCATGTCCATCAAAGGACTGGAGCAGGCCATCGCCAATCTTGAAAGCATCAGTAAAACCGCGGTACCGCGTGCATCCTCTCAGGCTGTTAACCGCGTGGCCGTGCGGGCAGTCAGCCACAGCACCCGGCGTGTTGCAGGACAGACGAAAGTACCCAGGAAGCTGGTTCACCAGCGTGCCCGCCTGAAGAAAGCCACCGTCCGTAAACCGCTGGCGACCATCCGGGTCAACCGCGGAAATCTTCCCGCCATCAAACTGGGCGTCGCCAGCGTCAGGCTTTCCCGACGCAGGCGTGACGTATCCGGTGCCGGCAGTGTACTGCGCATCGGTAAGTTTTCCTTTCCCGGCGGTTTCATTCAGCAACTGAGAAACGGGCGCTGGCATGTGCTTCGCCGCACCACCCGGGCGCGCTATCCGGTTGAGGTGGTCAGTATCCCGCTGGCAGTACCCTTAACCACGGCGTTTAAGGAAGAAAGTAAGCGGCTGACCGAAACCGATTTGGCTAAAGAAATGGCCGCCGCGCTTCGCAACCAACTGAGGCTGATAGTCACCAGATGAAACACCCTTTGATTCGTAAAGCTGTGCTTGACGCCCTGAAAGCCGGTAATGCTCAGGCGGTGACCTGGTTTGATGGACGTCCGTCCGTACTGGACGCGCAGGATCTGCCGGCGGTGGCTGTGTATCTCACGGACGCCGAGTCTTCCGACGAATCCGTTGACGAAGATATGTGGCGGGCGACGCTGCATATCGAAGTTTTTCTGAAAGGAGATGACACCGATTCGGCGCTGGATGAATGGATGGAAAACAACATTTATCCGGTCATGGCCAGCATTCCCACGCTTTCCGGCGTTCTCGAAACCATGTCTGCCCGGGGCTACGACTACCAGCGCGATGACGAACTGGCGACGTGGGGCTCGGCGGACCTGCAATATTCTGTCTCTTATGTGATGTGAGGAAATTATGCCAACACCAAACCCTCTTGAGCCCGTCAAGGGCGCCGGCACCACGTTCTGGGTGTACACCGGTTCCGGCGATCCCTATGCGAACCCACTTTCTGACACGGACTGGACGCGCACGGCAAAGGTTAAAGAACTGATGCCGGGGGAACTGACGGCGGAGTCTTATGACGATACTTATCTTGACGATCCCAACGCCGACTGGACGAACACCGCACAGGGTGAAAAGTCCGCTGGCGAAACCAGCTTTGTGCTGGCCTGGAAGCCGGGTGAATCCGGGCAGCAGGGGCTGGTTGACTGGTTCTATGCAGGCGATGTGCGCGCCTACAAAATTAAATTCCCCAACGGTACGGTTGACGTGTTTAAGGGCTGGATCAGCAGCCTGGGTAAAACCATTCCGGCAAAAGAAGTGATTACCCGCAGCGTGAAGATCAGTAACAACGGCAAGCCAAGCCTGGCGGAAGAGACCCGAACACCCGTTACTCAGGTGACCGGCGTGACGCTGAGCAAAACCACGCTTGCGCTGGCGGTCAATGCTTCCGATTCACTGAATGTCACGGTTAACCCGTCTGGCGCCACGGATAAAACTTTCCTGGCGTCGTCTTCCGACCGTTCGAAAGCGACTGTAACTGTGGCCGGCAATGTCCTGACCGTTAAGGGCGTGGCCGCCGGCCAGGCGGACATCGTGGTGATGACCAGTGACGGTCAGTTCATTGCGATCTGTAAAGTTACCGTTTCCTGAACCCTGAGGGGCGAAAGCCCCTTTACGGAGTAAAAATGTCTAAATACCTGAAATCCGGTCTCTTTGAGTATGGTGAAGAGAAAATTACGCTTTACGAACTTTCTGCCTTACAGCGTATTGAGCACCTACAGTTTATTGCCGGGGCAGAAAAAGAACTGCCGGAAGATGCTGACGAGAAAACGCTTTACCCGCTGCTGGTGGAGCAAAATATTCGCCTCGGCGCCCGACTGGTTGCAATGTCACTCTGGCAGGCCGACCCCGCTAAAGGCGACGTTGAAAAACTGCATCAGGAGATTCTGTCCGGCTGGCCCATCAACATGATTGGGGCTGCTGATCGGTTCGTGAAGGTGCTGTCTGATATGTTGCCGGAGGCCTCGCCAGACAATGCCGGGGATCAGGAAGAAGCCGAAGCGCCCGATGCGGAAAAGTCCTCGCCGGCGAGCTGAATTTTGTCATGAAGCTGGCGAGGGAATTTCGACGCCCGGACTGGCGCCAGATGCTTGCCGGCATGTCATCTTCAGAACTGGCTGAGTGGGGGCGTTTTTACCGCGAACAGTATTTTGAAAACGATCTGCAGGATGTTCATTTTTCCCGCCTGAGCCATCTTATTATTTCCATCATGTGTAAGGACACGGAGCTGACTCCCGCCAGCTTCAGTCTTCTTAATCCCCCTGATTTGGTTTACCGAACAGGATGACAACACCATGATGTCCGTTGCTGAAAGTCTTGGAGGAGTGCGCTATGGCCCAGCCGGTGGGTGACCTGATCGTTAATCTCGATCTGAATTCGCCAAAATTTAATGAGCAACTGGCTTACAGCGGAAAGAAACTCAGCGAACTGGGTAAGGCTGCAACCGCTGCCGCCGACCAGGTGGACCGGGCGTTTAACCGGCAGGAAGCCGCAGCCCGGCGTGCAGGGATGTCAGTGGGCGCGTACAGTAATGCTGTACGCATGCTGCCTGCTCAGTTTACCGATATTGCCACGCAGCTGGCCGGTGGGCAGTCTCCGTTCCTCATCCTGCTCCAGCAGGGCGGGCAGGTGAAAGACAGCTTCGGCGGCTTTGGGCCAATGTTTCAGGCGCTGCGCGATGCGCTCTTCGGCTTTAGTGGCGATGTGCAGAAATCCACGGAGGAAGCGAGCGACAGCGCGGGTGAACTTGCGGAGAGTTTTAATAACGCTTCTGACGCCGCGGAAAACCTCGGCAGGGCACGAGGATTTATCACACCGTTCAACGTGGCGCTGGCTGCTGTTGCGGTTACAGCCGGGCTGATGCTGTATTCCTGGTACCGCAGCAATTCGCAGTTGTCCGACTTTAATAAAACGCTTGTTCTGTCCGGCAACAATGCCGGACTGACTGCGCAAAAAATGCTGACGGTGAGTAAGGCTGCTGCCAGCGCGGGGATCACATTCTCAGCGGCTGCCGGGACGTTAACGGCTCTGGTAAATGCTGGTGTTGCTGCAGGCGCTAATTTCGAACGTCTTTCAGTAAGCATTACCGAATTTGCGGACAAAAGCGGGCTTAAAATTGAGGATGTCGCCAAAGCGTTTGGAAAGCTGACCAGCGATCCCACCTCCGGCCTGATTGCCATGGCGCAGCAGTTTCACAACGTCACGGCTGAACAGATTGAGCATGTAGCGCAACTGCAGCGCTCCGGCGATGCTGCGGGCGCGCTGAAAGCGGCAAACGATGCAGCGACCGAAGGGTTTGAAAAGCAGACCCGTGCCATTGAAGGCAATATGGGCACCCTGGAGCGCGCGGCGAACACCGTCGGCGACGCCTTCAAATCGATGTGGGACAAAATCCTTGATATCGGGCGCCCCGATACCGGTGCCGAATTGCTGAAAAAGGCTCAACAGCAGTTTGATATTGCCCAGGCCAACTTTGATAAAAACGCGACGGGTCCGGGCGTGTCCGATGTGAAGCGAAAACAGTATCAGATGGTGCTGGACCGCACACGTATCAGTCTTCAGGCGGCGCAACTTCAGGCCGATCTACAGACTGTTTCCGCAGAAAGCGCTGAAGCTCAGTCTGTTGCCGAGCGGGACAGACTGAAATATGCCACACAGGCGCAGGCCGCGTATGAAAAGTCGCAGACTGCTCTGGAAAAATACACCAGTAAACAGAAGGAACTGAACAAGGCCCTGCAGGAAGGGCGCATCCTTCAGGGAAGCTACAACACCCTGATGGCTGCAGCGAAAAAGGAATACGAGAGCTCCCTTAAAAAGCCCGCCAAAACCACCACGCCTGGTGGTATTAAAGCGTCAGATTCGATCAGCGCTCAAACACTCGAACTCCAGACACAGCTGGAGGTGTTGCGTCAGCACCGTGGTCTGAATGACACCATCAGCCAGCAGAGACAGAACCTCTGGAAAGAACAGGCCAGGTTCTCGGTTCTGGAGCAGGCCGCGAAAACCCGCGCACTGACGGCTGACGAAAAGTCCCTGCTCAGCAATAAAGAGCAGATACTGGCGCAGGCTGAAATTAATGCCCGCCTGGGTGATCAGATCTCCATTCAGGAGCGCCTCAATAACCTACAGGACAGGGCGCAGAAATATACGACGCAGATGGGTGAAAAAACCCGGGCACTGACGGAAAGTACCGGGCTGAGTAGCCGTAAAACGCAGCGCCGTCTGGAAGAAGCACAACTGCTGCAGGGCTGGAAAAATGCAGGGGTACCGAAACGGACGAAGGGTACCGGCAGGAGCTGGAGTCGCTCAGGAATTTTTACGCGGCTCAGGATGAGTTACGCAGTAACTGGCAGGCAGGGGCACGAACCGCATGGGCTAACTATGTTGATTCAGCTTCTGACGCGTACGGCCAGATGGAATCATTAGCCTCTACCGCGTTTGACGGTATCAGTGAAAACATGGCAGCAATGCTCACTAACGGTAAAGCAAGCTGGTCAGATTTTACGCGATCAATTATGTCCATGCTTACCCAAATACTGATGAAGCAGGCGCTGGTGGGAATGGTGAATTCGGCCACGACTGCAATGGGCTTTGCCACCGGCGGTTACACAGGATCCGGGGGGAAATACGAGCCTGCAGGGGTTGTTCACCGGGGCGAGTTCGTATTTACCAAAGAAGCAACCAGCCGCCTCGGTGTGGGCAATCTCTATAACCTGATGCGGGGTTACGCTTCGGGTGGTCTTGTCGGTGGTGGGTCAACAGCCGTCGCCGCGCCTTTTGGTGTCAGCGTCTATGCGCCTGTTTCCGTCACCTCCCCGCAAAATGAAGCGAAGCAACCTCCCGGAGACCAGCTCGGGCGGGCTTACCAGCAGGTCATTACGCAGGCTGTTAATGATGGCATTGCTAAAGCAGTGCGTCCTGGCGGCCTGATCTGGGTAGCCCAGCAAAAACGGTAGTTACTTTTCATATATCGTTTAAGTAAAATACATTTATTTTGAGCGGTTTAGGATATTAAAATGACTAAATTTAGTATTTTTGCTTTAACCTGCTTTTTTTTGGCCGGTTGTAATGGGCAAAATAGTGAAGCTATAGATTTTGGAAAGCAAAAAGTCATGGAGTCTCTTCGCGATCCTGACAGTGCTATTTTCAAGGGTGTAATGTTTTCACCAGATAATGAAAATAGTGAAGCTAAACTTAGCGGTTATATATGCGGCAAGGTGAATGCCAAAAATGCATTTGGTGGCTATCAAGGTGATACTTTATTTTACATATATGTAGAAAGCACATCTTATGGATTTGATCATGGAGAACCAGCATTATTATCAAATTCAGACATAGAAAGCCTTAAGCGCTACAGAAGGTATTGCAATAATAATTAGCCATGCTGAGGGTACGAAGAATCTTTAAGGTGGTCTATGACTATTGAAATATTCCCTTGGTCGATTCAGTCGTCCAGTCAGCCTACAACCAAAAGCACCGACACAATCCGTAAGGTTCAGTTTGGCGATAGTTATAAGCAGGTCAGCGGCTCAGGGCTGAACAGCGAGATCCTTACATACGAATACTCTTTTACCGGGAGACCAGAACTGGGCCTTCAGATTTATGCTTTTCTACGGCGACATAAAACCAAATCATTTTCGTTTAAGCCGCCATTTGGCGAACTCGCTTTATGGCGGGTTGAGGCTGACAGTCTTCAGAAGGTCATAAAGAGCAAAACGGTAATGACAATTACTGCAACCTTTGAACAGGCGTTTGCACCATGATCAACAGCGATTACCAGAAACTTGAGCCGGGCGACACAGTCCGGCTTTTTTCTGTCGACGGCACGGCATTCGGCGTGGGGGAGGTTATGCGCTTTCACAGTCACAGCATTCCCCATTCTGAAGCTGAAATAATCTCCGCCGGGGGTGACGAATCAAAACTGGCGGCAAAAAGCATCTGGTGGCAGGGCCAGGAATATAAGGCCTGGCCGTGTGAGATTGAAGGAATAGAAAAATCGACGGGGGGCGAAAGTGCGCAGCCGGTCTTTCGTGTTGCCAACCTTGATGGTTCGATCACAGCACTGTGTCTGGCGTATGACGATATGCTGCAGGCGAAGGTCACTATCCACGACACGCTGGCGCAATACCTCGACGCGCGAAACTTTCCCGTCGGAAACCCGACCGCAGATGCCACGCAGGAAAAGCTGCAGGTCTGGTATATCGACGCGAAAACCTCTGAAACCAACGAGGTTGTAGAGTTTGCGTTATCCAGCCCGATGGATTTGCAGGGGCTGATGATCCCGACACGTCAGCTTCACTCTCTCTGCACCTGGTGCATCCGTAATAAATATCGTACCGGTGATGGCTGTGATTACGCCGGGACGCGCTATTTCGACAAAAACAACAATCCCGTGGATGATCCGTCCCGCGATGAATGCAACGGCACGCTGACCGCCTGTAAGCTGCGGTTCGGTGAAGGTAACGAGCTGCCGTTCGGAGGTTTTCCGGGTACATCCCTGATTCGGAGCTGACATGCGCAAAAAGACCATTGAGGCCATCATGGCCCACGCCGAAGCGGAATATCCGCGCGAGTGCTGCGGAGTGGTGGCGCAGAAAAGCAGGGTGGAAAAATATTTCCCATGTCGCAATCTCGCTACTGAACCCACAGAACATTTTCACCTCTCGCCGGAGGATTACGCCACAGCGGAAGACTGGGGCGCGGTCACCGCCATCGTGCACAGCCATCCTGATGCCACCACGCAGCCGAGTGAACTGGATAAGGCGCAGTGTGATGTGACGGCGCTGCCCTGGCATATCGTCAGCTGGCCGGAAGGTGATTTACGGACCATCATGCCGCGAGGTGATATTCCACTTCTGGAGCGTCCATTTGTGCTGGGCGTTTACGACTGCTGGGGGCTGGTGATGAGTTACTACCGCCAGACGTACGGCACCGAGCTGGCTGATTACCGCGTCGATTACCCCTGGTGGGAGGACCGCTACCCGGATAACTTTTACCAGGATAGCTGGTACGAATGCGGATTCCGGGAGTTTACCGGCGCGCCGCAGCCGGGTGACGTGGTGATTATGCAGGTGCAGTCGAATAAGTGGAACCACGCCGGAGTATTGCTGGAAGGGAACATACTGCTTCACCATCTTTACGGTCACCTCAGCCAGCGGGTGCCGTACGGTGGTTACTGGATGGAACGTACAATGAAGATTTTACGCCACAAGTCTCTATGCTAACCTTTCCCCACATCAAAAGAGGATAGGGATATGAAAAAATCTATTATATTTATTTCTTTGTTTAGTTTGTTAGGCTGTAGTGCTTCTTCTTTACAGAAAGGAGCCCCTATCTATTCTGGTCATTCAACAAAAAATGCAGCTCAATTAAATAAATGCTTATCACCTAAATGGCAAAATTTACATCCACAAGCGACTAGTATTGAAACAGAATCTGGTTATAGAATTTCAGCAGCGGATGATCTCTTCGGCATGTTATCTATGGCGCTCATTCAAGAGAACGCAAATGGCGGCTCTGATGTCACGGTGTACGCTGCCAGTAAAGGTATAGGTGACCCATGGGGGAGCGCAGCACGCTCCTGTATTTAATCATATGAATAATTTAAAGCCACTTTAAGTGGCTTTTTTATTGGAGGGAATATGCAAGAAGTTATGACTAGAATAGAACTGGGGGGGGTTCTTGGTAAGACTTTCGGAAAGATTCATTATCGATTAATAAGAACAACAGCTGAATCTGTTAATGCCCTTTCAAAAACGATTGATGGCTTCGAGAAATATCTTAATACAAGTCGCATTCGCGGGCTCACTTATGCCGTTTTCAGAGGAAAGAAAAACATTGCAAAAGACGCTCTTGGGTTTCCTCTTACGGGTGAAGTTATTCGTATAGTTCCAGTCGTAATAGGAAGTAAAAAAGCGGGAATGCTTCAGACAATTTTAGGTGCGGTTCTTGTTGTTGTTGGCGCTTTAGGGGTGACGTTTGGGCAGGCATGGGGGGGTGCAGCTTGGGGTCCCGCCACCATGAAAATTGGTGCAGCCATGATGCTAGGAGGTGTAGTCCAGATGTTGTCTCCACAGACAGTAGGTCTCTCCAGCAAACAGGACGCCGATAATCGCGCATCATATGCGTTCGGCGGTGTGACAAATACAGCCGCGCAGGGGTATCCCGTTCCAATTGGATACGGAAAACGTCGTATTGGCGGCGCGATTATTTCCGCCGGAATTTACGTCGAAGATCAACAATAACCCTCCTGATTATTTCCTCACAGTCACCGCCGCCTGGCGGTTTTTTTATGGGCGCAACATGGCAGAACTTATCAAAGGGCGCAAAGGCGGCGGCTCCAAACAGCGCACGCCCACGGAACAACCGGACGATCTCCAGTCGGTGGCAAAAGCGAAAATCCTTATCGCCCTGGGCGAGGGGGAGTTTGCTGGTGGACTGACAGGGCGAAATATTTTTCTGGATGGTACCCCGATTGAAAACCCGGACGGCTCCCGTAACTTTTCCGGCGTCGCCTGGGATTTCCGTCCCGGTACCCAGGCGCAGCCCTATATTCAGGGCATGCCGGGTTCTGAAAACGAAATCAGTGTCGGCACGGAAGTTTCAGGTGCCACAGCCTGGACGCGCACGTTTACCAACACACAGTTGTCTGCCGTTCGCCTGCGCATCAAATGGCCGTCACTTTACCAGCAGCTGGATAACGGGGATCTGGTGGGCAATTCGGTTGCCTATGCAGTTGACCTGCAGACGAATGGTGGGGCGTGGCAGACTGTTATCAGTACGGCTGTAACCGGAAAAACCACCACGGGTTACGAGCGCAGTCACCGTATTGACCTGCCGCGTGGGGGCAGCACCTGGACATTGCGGCTTCGCAAACTGACGCCGGATGCCAACAGCGCAAAAACTGGCGACACCATGACGCTGCAGAGTTACACGGAAGTGATCGACGCCAAGCTGCGTTACCCGAACACCGCGCTGCTGTACATCGAATTTGACTCCAGCCAGTTCAACGGCAGCATACCGCAGATTTCCTGTGAACCGGCGATGCGCGTGATCCGCGTGCCTGATAATTATGATCCACTGACACGCGCCTATAACGGCACCTGGACGGGCGGGTTTAAATGGGCCTGGACAGATAACCCGGCGTGGATTTTTTACGATATCGTGGTCGCCGACCGCTTTGGCCTGGGCCACCGGCTGACGGCGGCCAATATCGATAAGTGGACGCTGTACCAGGTGGCACAGTACTGCGATCAACTGGTACCGGACGGAAAGGGCGGAAATGGCCTGGAGCCACGTTATACCTGTAACGTCTATGTGCAGGACCGTAACGAGGCATATACCGTGCTGCGGGACTTTGCGGCTATCTTTCGGGGCATGACCTACTGGGGCGGCAACCAGATCGTGGCGCTGGCAGACATGCCACGCGATATCGATTACAGCTACACCCGCGCCAGCGTCGTAAACGGTGAATTCGTTTACTCGAGCAGCACGACCAAAACCCGTTACACCACAGCGCTGGTCTCTTATTCCGACCCGGCTAACGGTTACGCTGACGCCATGGAGCCGGTGTTTGAACAGCCACTGGTCGCACGCTACGGGTTCAACCAGCTTGAGATGACCGCGATTGGTTGCACCCGGCAGAGTGAAGCAAACCGCAAGGGACGCTGGGGTATTCTGACCAACAACAAGGACCGTATTGTCACGTTCTCCGTAGGGCTGGACGGTAATATCCCGCAGCCCGGCTATATCATTGCTGTCGCAGACGAAATGCTGTCCGGTAAAGTCACCGGCGGCCGCATCAGTTCGGTTAACGGGCGCGTGATCAACCTCGACCGCGTGCCTGATGCAAAGCCGGGCGATCGCCTTATTCTCAATCTTCCTTCCGGCGCGTCACAGGCCAGAACAATCCAGGCGATCAACGGTCAGGCCGTTACGGTCAGTATCGCTTACGGGGAAATACCGCAGGCGGAAAGCGTCTGGGTAGTGGAGTCTGATGAGCTGTATGCCCAGCAGTACCGGGTGGTGAGTGTCAGCGACAATAACGACGGCACGTTTACCATCTCAGGCGCGTTTCACGATCCGGATAAGTATGCCCGCATCGATACCGGCGCCATCATTGACCAGCGTCCGGTAAGCGTGATCCCGCCGGGCAGCCAGTTTGCGCCGGAAAACATCACCATAGGCTCTTACTCCGTGGTGAATCAGGGCATCAGCATTGAAACGATGCGCGCCAGCTGGAACCCCGCTCCGAACGCGATCGCGTATGAAGCGCAGTGGCGCCGCAACGACGGGAACTGGGTGAACGTGCCGCGCAGTTCGACCACGTCGTTTGAAGTGCCGGGCATCTATGCAGGGCGCTACCTGGTGCGTGTCCGCGCCATCAACGCGGCGGAGATATCCAGCGGCTGGGGATACTCTCAGGAGAAAGCGCTGACGGGTAAAGTCGGTAACCCGCCGAAGCCGATTAATTTCGCGGCCACCGGCATTAACTGGGGCATTCGCCTCACCTGGGCTTTTCCGCCCAACACGGAAGACACGCTGAAAACGGAAATTCAGTACACGCCACGTGATGACCACGCCGATCCGCTTTTGCTGTCGGATGTGCCATATCCACAAATGGATTACACCCAGCTTGGTTTGCGGGCGGGCCAGATTTTCTGGTACCGCGCTCAGCTGGTCGACAAAACGGGTAATGAATCAGGCTGGACCGACTGGATCAGGGGCATGGCTAACGACCAGGCTGCCGATTACCTGGAAGATATTGCCAAAGACCTGCTGACGTCAGAGGACGGGAAACGCCTGACAGAGCAGATTGATTTTACCCTGGCAGGACAGATGCAGGTCACACTGGCGCAGGTGGAAGGCGCGCAGATCCAGTATGAACAACTGGGGGCGGCGCGTGCGGAAATCTCTCAGGTAAAAATCACGCAGGTCGATGCGGAAAAAGCGTTCGCTCAGTTCCAGGAGCTTGTGGCCGTTCAGTTTGGCGACGCTGCTGCGGAAATCAGCGAGGTTAAAACCGCACAGGCAACGGCAGAGGAGGCCTTTGCCGAATATAAAACGACCGTCCAGGCCAGTTTTCAGAGTGTGGATTCGGCTATCGGCATTATTAACGGCAGTATCACCACGTTGTATAACGCCCAGGTCAACGCTAACCAGGCATTCGCGCAGTACCAGCAACAGGTAACTGCACAGTTTGGTCAACAGCAGGCCGCCATTAACGAGAAATACACAGCCTATGCGGATGTTGCCAGTGCCAATGCGGTTTACACCCTCCGCACTGGCGTGAAATACAACGGCAACTATTACGACGCCGGGTTATCAGTAGCGGTTATGGCGGATGGCTCGGGGGTGAAAACCCGAGTGGCGATTAATGCCGATCAGTTCGTGATGTTGTCGGGGCAGGGCGGCGTCATGTACTCGCCTTTTGCCATCGTTAACGGTCAGGTGTTTCTGAGCTCCGGATTCATCCAGGACGGAACGATCACGAATACCAAAATTGGCCAGTACATTCAGTCGAACACATGGGATGGTACTGGCAATGTTGGCTGGCACATTAACAAAAGTGGGTTTGCGTGGTTTGCCGGCGTAACCGTCAGGGGAACCGTTTATGCCGAATCAGGCTCCTTCAGGGGCACGGTTTATGCGACTGATGGTGAGTTCAGAGGCACTGTGTACGCCAGCGGAGGCAAATTTACAGGGACGGTGGAAGCCAGCAGCTTTATCGGCGACGTGGCCAACGGCATGGTATTTGATGATGCGCCGAACGGTTATGTTCGGTCCTTCCAGTATGTTGACAGCGCAACATTAAACCTGGCAAAACAGGTCGTTGTAATGATGAACGTCAGGGTTCAGGGAGCCAATAGCGGCTCTGTCGGGGCGATTGCCACCATAACGATAAATGGTGTCTCAAGGTCGTTTAACTTTAATACCCCTGGTTCCGGGGTGTTTTCGGCAGCAGTCATGCACAGCGTGCGCACCTCCGAACGGTTAATCAACGTGTCATGCGTAGTGAACGCAGATCAGCAACTGCCGGGCGCGGGTGCATCGATATCCTCACCCACCATGCTCATCCTGCGTGGCTCCGGCTCATTCGCGCAAACCGCTTAAACTAACCCGCTCCGGCGGGTTTTTTATTGCCTGTAATCAGGAGACATTATGTCCGCAGGAACACTCAAACTTACCAGTAACTCCACGGCGGTTGTTGGTACCAGTACGTTATTCACAACGGATTTAAAACCGGGCGATTTCATCACCGCGACAATCGGCGGCGTGTTGTACACCCTTCCGGTTGATACTGTCACAAGTAATACAGCAGCCACGCTTGTCAGCCCTTTCACCGGCCCGACAACCACCGGCGCGGCGTGGGCTGCAGTACCGCGTAAAATAATGAATCAGGTTACCGCCGAACTGGTAAATCAGAGCACGGCGGCCATTCGCGCACTGCTCGCCGAGAAGGGTAACTGGACCAGGTTTTACACGGCGCCGGGCGATATTACTATGCAGTTTGCCGACAATGTGGCACCCGTTTCCGGTCCGGGCTGGCAGAAAATGGCGGGAATGGCCGCGTCAGCACTGAATGATTTGGGCATTGGCCTGAAGAACCTGGCAGTGCTAGGCGCGTTTGACTGGCAGCAGGCTGACTTTGTTACGGGTGCGATATATCTTACCAACACTGCCACCTGGGCCAATATTCCGGCGGGCATTTCGTTCCCGACCAATACCCAGGTTTATGTCCATATCGATGGCATCACGTCTTCAGGAACCGTTATTGAATTAACGTTAACAGCAAATCAGGCAAACGATTCAACCTGGCGGACTTATAAAGTACGTATTGCGAACGCCAAAGGTTCGCGTACCTTCTCGGTCCGACAGGTCTTTACAAATACCGATACCGTGCCAGTCGCGAACGGTGGAACCGGAGGTACAACTGCGGCGGCGGCCCGCGCTGAACTGGGTGTTGCCTATGGTATCACGGCGGGAACTGTAGCCCAGGGGAATGACAACCGACTCAATACCGTTGACGGGAAAAGTGGCGGGGTAATTTCAGGGACGGTTAAGATTGAGCATAAGCCCGCAGGGGTCTACCCATTTGGCGCCAGTGAGCTTCATCTTGATAACGTTTACAGTGTTGATGGATTATCAAAAGGGAGAACCCGGGTTTATAACGAAATTGAACAGTCCAGCGGGGCCCAGCGGTGTGTAATCGCGGTTAACCTTAACGGCGCTAATGAGAAATACTGGACTTTTGACTATGGGTCCGGGAGCGTCACCGCGCCGGGGGCATTTATTCCCAACTCTGACGCCCGCATTAAAACTAATAAGAAGAGAATTGAAGACCCACTTTCAAAAATGCGTCAGATGTTTGGCTATACCTGGACGCGTCTTGATGGGGGACAGTGGGGCATCGGATTTATCGCCCAGGAAATACAAGAGATATTCCCTCAGGCGGTCCATGAGGGAGACAGCAGAGTTCTTGATGATGGAACGGTGGTGAAGGGGATATTGTCACCGGATACGTATGGAGTAGCCGCAGCGTTACATCATGAATCCATTCTGACACTGATGGACAAAATTGAATCACAACAGCTCGAAATTGAAGCACTTAAATCAGACATGGAAGAGCTGAAGAAAAGGGTGGAGGGGCTTATTAATAAGTAAGCCATGTCATCAGAGTACCTTGCCAGGAGCAATAGATAGAAAAAAGCCCGCACGGGCGCGGGCAAATAAATCCCTTAATAACTTTTTCTATCCTGCGTTCAGGGCGCAGGTATATAACATAACGGCCGCAAAACTTTTTACTTTAGCGAAACATTTATCTTTCACGGGTTCCGGCGGTTTTTTCTGTCTTTAACACCCCACCAAAGATGATGCTCGCTGTTTGTTTTTGGGGCAGGGAATCCAGCAGCAGTGGCAGATGAAATGGGACATGTTGTCGCCGCGTTACACTACACGGTTTTCAGATCTACTTCGGGTAAAATGACAGGGGTTTTACCATCATTTTGCCATCTTTTTACCATCGTCAAATCGCAGGCATAAAAAAACCAACCGCAATGGGTTGGTTTTCTTAGGGAATTTTGGTCGGCACGAGAGGATTTGAACCTTCGACCCCTGACACCCCATGACAGAAATCATTAAATATCCTTCCCCAAAACCAAATGCAACTTGTTGATCCATAACGAAGTTTTAAGAGACTAGGAACATGATAAAATCAGCCAGAAAATTAACTTAACTGACTGATTTTATTTAATTAACTGTGAATTTCTGAATTCTGCTTATGAAACAGTTCGCGGAATACCGGATAAATATCATCCTGATCGCGAATATGCTGCATGGCGAAATTATCAAATCGCGCCTGCAGGTGTTCATATTCCCGCCATAACGTCTGATGAGCGCGACGGGTAATTTCGATATAGCTGTAATAACGGACCACTGGCAAAATTTTCTTCGCCAGAATTTCATGGCACAGCGGAGAATCGTCGGCCCAGTTATCGCCATCCGACGCCTGAGCGGCATAAATGTTCCATTGCGCCGGGTCGTAGCGTTCCTTCACCACATCATCCATTAATTTCAGTGCGCTGGAGACAATGGTCCCGCCGGTTTCCTGGGAGTAGAAAAATTCATGCTCATCCACTTCTTTGGCCTGGGTGTGGTGACGGATATAGACCACCTCAACGTTTTTATAAGTCCGGCTGAGGAACAGATACAGCAGGATATAAAAGCGTTTCGCCATGTCTTTCGTGGCCTGATCCATTGAGCCGGACACGTCCATTAAACAGAACATCACCGCCTGGCTTGAGGGCTCAGGGCGTTTTTCGTAGTTTTTGTAGCGTAAATCGAACGTGTCGATAAACGGCACGCGTTCTATTTTAGCGCGCAGCTCCGCAATTTCACGGCGCAGACGTTCCTCTTCCAGCAGTTGTGCCGGTTCGCTGTTGGCGACGATATCCAGATCCGCTTCCAGCGCGTGCAACTGGCGGCGTTTCCCCGCCGTCATGGCGGTACGCCGCGCCAGCGAGTTTTGCAGGGAGCGCACCACACTGATATTGGCCGGAACGCCATTTGCGGTATAACCCGCACGGTGTGTTTTATATTCGTTAAGCTGCCGGTGCTGGTTCTTCTTCAGATTCGGCAGCGCCAGGTCTTCAAACAGGAGATCGAGGTATTCATCTTTGGAGATCTGGAACACGAACTCGTCCTGGCCTTCACCGTCCTGGCTTGCCTGGCCTTGTCCGCTACCGCCTCCGCCGCCTCCACCCTGTGGTCGTTCAATACGATCGTTTTGGACAAAGTGATCGTTACCGGGATGCACGCGATGACGCAGGCCGCCGCGCCCCTGATGAAACATCGGTTCGTTGATATCTTCCGTTGGAATGGAGACCGACTCGCCGCTCTCCACGTCGGTTACCGAACGCTTGTTGATGGCCTCGGAAATCGACTGCTTGATTTGCGATTTATAACGGCGCAAAAAGCGCTGGCGGTTCACCGTGCTTTTGTTTTTGCCGTTCAGCCGCCGGTCAATGAAATAGGCCATATTTCCCCCAGACTGCATAGATGCCGCGCAGAAATGGCCGCAGGCGAACCTGCGGCGTCAGCGTTGTCGTTATGAGGATTTCCGTACCCGCAGATACCATTCGCACAGCAGGCGCACCTGCTTGCGGGTGTATCCTTTTTCCATCATGCGATCGACAAAGTCGTCGTGTTTTTTCTGCTCATCAGTGGATGTCTTGGCGTTAAAGGAGATAACCGGCAACAGCTCTTCCGTGTTGGAGAACATTTTTTTCTCGATCACGGTGCGCAGCTTCTCATAGCTGGTCCAGTTCGGATTACGTCCGCTATTATGCGCCCGGGCACGCAATACAAAGTTGACGATTTCATTACGGAAATCTTTCGGATTGCTGATACCCGCCGGTTTTTCAATTTTTTCCAGTTCCGCATTCAGGGATTCGCGGTCGAACAGCTGGCCGGTATCCGGGTCGCGGTATTCCTGATCCTGGATCCAGAAATCGGCATACGTGACATAGCGATCGAAAATGTTCTGCCCGTATTCCGAGTAAGATTCCAGATACGCCGTCTGGATCTCTTTGCCAATAAATTCCGCGTATTTCGGGATTAAATAGCCTTTGAGATGCTCCAGATAGCGTTCCGCCTGATCCTGCGGGAACTGCTCGCGCTCAATTTGCTGTTCCAGCACATAGAACAGATGAACCGGGTTCGCCGCGACTTCTGCGTGATCAAAGTTGAACACCCGGGAGAGGATTTTAAACGCGAAACGTGTCGACAGCCCGTTCATCCCCTTCATCCACGCCAGCGTAGTCCCGGTACTCCTGATAAGACTTCGCTTTCGGATCGGTATCCTTGAGGCTTTCCCCATCGTAAACGCGCATTTTTGAGTAAATGCTCGAGTTTTCCGGCTCTTTAAGACGTGACAAAATCGAGAAGCGCGCCAGCGTTTCCAGCGTGCCCGGCGCGCAAGGCGCATGCGTAAGCTCACTGTGATTCAGCAGTTTTTCGTAAATCTTGATCTCTTCGGAGATCCGCAGGCAATAAGGCACCTTGACAATGTACACACGGTCAAGAAACGCCTCATTGTTTTTGTTGTTACGGAATTGCACCCACTCCGATTCGTTGGAGTGCGCCAGAATAATGCCGTTGAACGGCAGGGCGGAAATACCTTCAGTACCGTTGTAGTTGCCTTCCTGGGTGGCGGTCAGTAACGGATGCAGCACTTTAATGGGCGCTTTAAACATCTCGACGAATTCCATAATCCCCTGGTTGGCACGGCACAGCGCGCCGGAATAGCCATAGGCGTCCGGGTCGTTTTGCGCGTGGTGTTCCAGTTTACGGATATCGACTTTACCGACCAGCGCAGAGATGTCCTGGTTGTTTTCATCACCCGGTTCGGTTTTCGCGATGGCGACTTGCGCCAGAATTGAAGGCCATACTTTTACAACTTTGAATTTGGTAATGTCTCCGCCAAATTCATGCAACCGCTTCGCCGCCCACGGGGACATGATTGTCCCGAGATAGCGATTCGGGATGCCGTACTCTTTTTCAAGAATTTGGGCATCTTCACGCGGATTGAACAGGCAAAGCGGGTGATCGTTAACCGGGCTGCGTTCGCCATTGGCGCTCAGTACGTAAATAGGCACGCGCTGCATCAGTGATTTCAGGCGCTCGGCAAGGGATGATTTACCCCCGCCTACCGGGCCTAACAGATAAAGGATCTGTTTCTTCTCTTCCAGTCCCTGGGCCGCGTGTTTCAGATAAGAGACGATTTGTTCAATGGCTTCTTCCATACCATAGAACTCTTCAAATGCCGGATAACGGGAAATGACCCTATTCGAAAAGAGACGGGAAAGCCGGGGCTCCTGGGCAGTATCCACCATCACTGGCTCACCAATGGCCGTCAATAGCCGTTCTGCCGCGTTAGCGTAGGCACTGCGATCCTGCTTACAAACAGCAAGAAATTCCTGCAGTGTGAACTCTTCGTCCTTGGCAGCTTCATAACGCTGGCGATAGTGATCGAATATATTCATGGCATGCCGTCCTTTCGTTTTTAAGCACAGGATAAGGGCCGTTCATATGAATAGTAGAGGCCCCCGGAAGACATTTCTGATACAGCAACCCTTATGCCAACTCTTGCGATAAGCGCATAGCACTGCGCGACTGCGGTCAGGGTAATTGCCTTCTCAAAATTAAGCGTAGATGGCATTTAGAAAACTTGCTGTGGCAATTTGCTAATTTCAATGACATATCAATCACTCATCCTAAATATTCTGATTTTTGAAGGCGCTTTTCGCGGGGCTGTCATGGCTGCGCAATAAAAATGCAAACCCCACGTCAACTTAGCGGCGCACAGTAGATAATTTTCTGTAAATGGCTTAAGTAAAAAATTTGGGCTAAGGGTTAAACGCGGTTACACTTCGTGGCGCTGATTATTTGATTAAGGAAGAAAAGGACTGTGACGAAATTCAAACTTCTTGCACTGGGCATTGCGCTGGCTTCGGCTTCTTCGCTGGTACAAGCCGAGGGCCCCGTGTCACTGGGCGTTGGCGCGGGCTACGTTGAAGGTCCGTATAAGCAGTATGACAACGATGTTCTGCCGCTGCCGGTCATCGGTTATGAAGGTGAACACGTGTGGGTACGCGGCCTGGGCGCAGGTTACTACCTGTGGAATGACCAGACCGATAAACTGTCGGTCATGGCTTATTACTCGCCCCAGTATTTCAAACCGAAAAATAGCGACAATGATCAGCTCCGTCAGCTCGATAAGCGTAAAGCGACGCTGATGGCTGGCCTTTCTTATGTCCATAATACTCAGTACGGTTTCCTGCGTACCGCGCTGACGGGTGACACCCTGGATAACAGCAACGGCATGCTTTGGGATATTGCATGGCTGTATCGCTATAACAATGGCGCGCTGACCGTGACCCCGGGCATCGGCGTACAGTGGGCCAGCGAGAATCAGAATGAATACTATTATGGCGTTAGCCGTTCTGAAGCGCGCCGCAGCGGGTTGGATGCCTACGATCCGGACAGTGGCTGGAACCCGTACCTCGAGCTTACAGTTAACTACAAGCTGACCGACAGCTGGAACGTTTACGGCACCGGACGCTATACCCGTCTGGACAGCGAAGTGACCGACAGCCCGATGGTTGAACAAAACTGGAGTGGCGTATTCTCCACCGGCGTGACTTACAGTTTTTAATCGGCTTTTTTGTGCAGATAAACGGGGCGCTTGCGCCCCTTTTTCTTTAGTGTGGTAGCTCACCCCGAGAGGAGAAAACCATGGCAACTGTAACGCACTTTTTTTCTCATTCAACGCCAATACCTGTCATCGGGCAGGGCACCTGGTATATGGGCGAAAACGCAACCCGGCGTCGCCAGGAAGTCAATGCACTACAGCGGGGCATCGATCTGGGGCTGACGCTTATCGATACGGCAGAAATGTATGCAGATGGCGGGGCGGAAGAGGTGGTGGGCGAAGCGATACGCGGCAGGCGTGACGAGGTATACCTGGTCTCAAAAGTCTATCCCTGGAATGCCGTGGGGTTTAGAGCTCATGAAGCCTGCGAAGCCAGCCTCAAGCGCCTTGGCACCGATTACCTCGATCTTTATCTGCTGCACTGGCGCGCAACGGTACCCTTTGAAGAGACCATCGCCGCGATGGAGTCGTTGATAGCGCAGGGCAAAATAGGGCGCTGGGGTGTGTCTAATCTTGATACTGAGGATATGCAGTCGCTCTGGAAGCTTGAGGGCGGCAAAGCGTGCGCCACAAATCAGGTGCTGTACCATCTCGGATCGCGCGGAATTGAATACGATTTACTGCCCTGGTGCGCGCAACACGATTTGCCCGTGATGGCCTATTGCCCACTGGCGCAGGCGGGGCGGCTTCGTGAAGCGCTGCTGCATCACCCGGTCGTGAAGGCGATTGCACAGGATAAAGGCATCAGTGTCGCCCAGGTGCTACTGGCATGGGTTATTCGCAATCCGGGTGTTCTGGCCATTCCGAAAGCGGCGACAATTGCCCATGTGGAAGAGAATGCGGCGGCGCTGGAGGTCAGGTTAACGGCGCAGGAAATGGCGCTGCTGGATGAAGCCTTTCCACCGCCACACGAGAAGATGCCGCTGGATGTAGTATAAACCGCTCCCCTTACTCGCAGGTAAGGGGAGGGAGAGTACGTCTGACTCAGGCTTTCTTCGTCACACGCAGTGTTTGCGCCAGGCGAGACGGTTTTTCTTCGCTGGCTTTCTGGGTGGCGGTTGCACAAGCCGTTTCCACGCAGACAAACGTTTTATAACCGTCGTCCGGCATATCCGCCATTGCCTGAGACAACGCCGGACCCGGGTTCCAGCCCACCACGTTACAGTGATGATGATGGATAACGTCGATAGTGCGTTTCAGCGCGCCGTCGTGAATCACACTGCAGGCTTCCGGGTTCAGATACACGCGATCGGTACGGTCCGGGAAAGTCTGCACGCCGTCAGTCAACACGCCTTCTTTAGCGTCATTCACTTTATCAATGTAACGATCGCCAAGACCGCTCACTTTCACCGCATCGATATCACCAACGTTAAAGTAGGTGTGCAGTGCGGAGAAGGTTTCAAACTCGCCGTGGGCTTCCAGTTCCATCTCGCAGGTGGCACCCAACTTAAAGCGTGCATAGAGCGTGAAATCATTTGGCCAGTACTGTTTTGTGACTTCGCTGCTTTGCAGTTCAAAGGTCAACACCACGCCATTATCGTCTTCGTTATGGGCTTTCAGCGTCCAGGGAAGATTACGGGCGAAACCATGCGAGGGCAGATCTTTTTGCGCTGCGGGGCCAAACCACGGCCAGCAAATCGGCACGCCGCCACGAATTGCGACGCCTTTGCTGAATGGCGTCGTGGCGCTCAACCACAGCACTTCCTCTTCGCCAGCCGGTTTCCATGAAAGCAGATGAGCCCCCTGTAACGTCAGCGATGCGCGTACTTTCGGATGCTCGACCACTACAACATCAAGCTCGTCCATCTTGCGTAACGAAATCACCGGGGTGATTTGTTCTAAAACCGGCAATGCGAAAATGCTATCAATCATGTCCATTATCCTCTGTTCAGACCAAAAAAAAGGGCGACCATCGTCGCCCTCTCAGGATCAATCGTTCATCTCAACTTATTTGGAGATGTGAGCAATCAGGTCCAGTACTTTGTTGGAGTAGCCAGTTTCGTTGTCGTACCAGGAAACCAGTTTCACAAAGTTGTCGTTCAGTGCGATACCTGCTTTGGCATCGAACACGGAAGTGCAAACTTCGCCGTTGAAGTCGGTAGAAACAACATCGTCTTCGGTGTAACCCAGAACGCCTTTCATTTCGCCTTCAGCAGCAGCTTTGATCGCTTTCTTGATGTCTTCGTAAGAAGCTGCTTTTTCCAGACGAACGGTCAGGTCAACAACGGATACGTTCGGAGTCGGAACGCGGAACGCCATACCAGTCAGTTTGCCGTTCAGTTCCGGCAGAACTTTACCTACTGCTTTAGCAGCACCGGTAGAGGACGGGATGATGTTCTGAGCCGCGCCACGGCCGCCGCGCCAGTCTTTGTGAGACGGGCCGTCAACAGTTTTCTGAGTTGCAGTGGTCGCGTGAACGGTGGTCATCAGACCTTCGATGATGCCGAAGTTGTCGTTGATAACTTTAGCCAGCGGAGCCAGGCAGTTGGTGGTGCAGGATGCGTTGGAAACGATGTCCTGGCCGTTGTATTTGTCAAAGTTAGCGCCTTTAACAAACATCGGGGTGTCATCTTTAGACGGGCCAGTCAGCACAACTTTTTTCGCGCCAGCGGTGATGTGTTTACGTGCGGTTTCGTCAGTCAGGAAGATACCGGTTGCTTCAGCAACAACGTCAACACCCACTTCGTTCCATTTCAGGTTAGCCGGATCTTTTTCAGCGGTAACACGGATTTTTTTGCCGTTAACGACCAGGTGACCGTCTTTCACTTCAACGGTGCCGTCGAAACGACCGTGAGTGGAGTCATATTTCAGCATGTAAGCCATGTACTCAGCGTCTAACAGATCGTTAATTGCAACGATTTCGATGTCAGAACGAGTTTGAGCAGCACGGAAAACAATGCGACCGATACGGCCAAAACCGTTGATACCTACTTTGATAGTCATATATTCCACCAGCTATTTGTTAGTGAATAAAAGGTTGCCTGTAAAATTACAAAAACCTTACGCAGCGTCAAGCGGAATCGTGTCAATCATTGCGACAAATCAATCTGCTGACTAACCTTTGCACGAATAACACGTCGAGCATTTCCTTTTGGGCTGCAACCCCAGATGGGGACGCGGCGCGCAATTTTAAAGGGCGGCAAAGCATTAAATGTGATGGACGTCACAAACTACGCCTGGCCGCTTATCCGCTGCTAAGTTTAGATCAAAAGTTAGCACCTCACTGTTAATGTTTTGTTAGAATCTGGCAGATAATGTGATCTGTTTAACCCTGCCGAGATGTGAACTTATGGCTAATAACTTCTCCCCGGAAGATCTTAAAAAAAATGCTGACCGACGTACAGTTTTATGTCACCCAGCAACATGGCACCGAAGCGCCATTTACCGGGCGTTTGCTGCATAATAAGCGCGAAGGCGTGTATCACTGCCTGGTGTGCGACGCGGCCCTGTTTCACTCGCAAACCAAGTATGATTCAGGCTGCGGCTGGCCGAGTTTTTTCGAGCCGGTAAGCGAAAACGCTATCCGTTACCTGAATGATTACTCGCATGGGATGCAGCGTACTGAAATCCGCTGCGGGCATTGCGACGCGCATTTAGGCCACGTTTTCCCGGATGGACCTCAGCCAACTGGCGAACGTTACTGCGTCAATTCCGCCTCGCTTAGCTTCACCGATGACGAAAACGGCGCGCAGACTAAAGGCTGAAGAATCGATTCAGCAAACTATTCCACTGGAGCAGTGTGAAAATGAACATTGATGACCTGATTAACAGCATGACGCCGGAAGTGTATCAGCGCCTGGTCACCGCGGTTGAGCTGGGTAAATGGCCGGATGGAGTCGCGCTCACTGACGAACAAAAAGCCAACAGTATGCAACTGGTGATGCTGTGGCAGACGCGGCACAACCATAATCCTGATCACATGTCGATCGGGACGGATGGTCAAATCGTGATGAAGAGTAAACAGCAATTCAAAGAAGAATTTGGTATCGGTTCGCCGACCATCGCACGCATTAAACCTGAATAATCCTGGCCTTGCTGTCTACGAAAACAGATAGCAAGGCTCCGCTTGTTTCACCCTGGCTTAAAAGCTTCCGGGTACGATCCCTGCGCATTTCCCCATTCTTAAATCAGAAAACTTACTCCCCGCTATAACTCACGACTGGCTCAGCACATGGGCGCAGGCCGTTGAAAAGACAAGGGCCAGCCAGAAAGAGAAACCTGACTGGGTCGGGCAATATCCGTACGTTCATATTGAGCGCTATCAAAAGATATTCAAAAAGGCATTAACTTCAAACGACACCAGCGTGGATACAGACACTGGCGGCACCGTTGGGGATGAAAACAAGAAGGCCCGGATATTTCCGGGCCACTGCTTAGCGCTGGGTTTCCAGCCAGTCGTCTAACGTAAACAGCGTCGCGCCTTCCGCCGCCATCTCCATAAACGCCTGAGCGCTATCCTGCGGATTAAGATTGACGCCGCGACAGCCGTCGGTAATCACATTCACGTATAGCCCAGTGATAACGCGTCCAGCACGGTGAATTTTACGCAGTAATCCGTCGCCAGCCCCATGATGACCAGCTCTTTGATACCGTGATGGCGCAGCCATTCGTCCAGGGCAGTTTTCTGCCGGTGTTCGTTATCAAAGAAGGCGCTGTAACTGTCAATCAGCGGGTTTTCGCCTTTATGAAATACCGCATCAATAGCTTTTTGATTCAGCAGCGGATGCAGATCCGCACCCTCGGTGAACTGCACGCAATGAGCGGGCCACCAGGTTTGCGGATAGCCGTCCAGTTCACCCTGGGTGAACGGCTCGGCGTCATGCTGGCTGGCAAAACTGCCATGATTAGCCGGGTGCCAGTCCTGGCTTGCCAGGATGGCATCACCACGGGCACGGCTCCAGTCAATCAGCTGGTTGGCAATATCCACCGTGCTGTCGCCTTCCACCACCGCCAGCGCGCCGCCAGCGCAAAAATCATTCTGTAAATCCACCAGCAGCAGGGCGCGCTGGGTCAAAATTGAGACATTACTCATCAGGCGTCAGCTCTCCACGCAGGTTTTGCATCATGGCCTCACGTATTGCCGATGCGCTTAATCCCTGGCTTAACAGAAAATGCAGTTTGGTCAGTGTGGCTTCTACGGTCATATCGAACCCGCCAATCACCCCCGCCTGGGCCAGTGCATTGCCCGTGGCGTAGCCACCCATATTCACTTTACCGGACATACACTGGGTGAGATTCACCACTACAATGCCGCGTTCGCTGGCTTCATGCAGCTCTTTCAGGAACTCCTGATTTTGCGGCGCATTACCGACGCCATAAGAGCGCAAAATGAGTGCCTTCACTGGCTGGCGCAAAAAGTTACGCACCACATCCGCGGAAATCCCCGGATAAATGGTTACCACGCCAATCGGCTGCGGCGTAATAGGGTGTACCGTCAAAGGACCGTCGCCGTGCGGTGCTGCCGGGGTGTTAAGTTTACGGATGTGGATGCCGGCTTCCAGCAACGGCGGCAGGTTAGGGGACGCGAACGCGTTAAACCCGTCGGCATGGGCTTTAGTGGTGCGATTACCCCGGAACAGACAGTTGTTGAAGAACAGCGTCACTTCATTGATGGGATAATTCGCTGCAACGTACAGCGCGTTAAGCAGGTTGATTTGCCCGTCAGATCGCAGTTCCGCCAGCGGGATCTGTGAACCGGTAACAATGACCGGTTTGCTGAGATTTTCCAGCATAAACGACAGCGCCGAGGCGGTGAACGCCATGGTGTCGGTACCGTGCAGGATCACAAAACCGTCGTACTGGTCGTAGTGCGCCTGTATATCCTCGGCGATGTGCTGCCAGTCTTCCGGAGTCATATCCGATGAATCCATCAGCGGCTGATATTCATGGATAGTAAAATCGGGCATTTCCGGTCGATGGAACTCGGGCATCAGCGCCAGCTGGCGTTGCAGATGGCCTGAAACGGGAATGTAACCCTGTTCGGAACGCTGCATACCGATGGTACCGCCGGTATAGGCAACGTAAATCGATTTTTTAGACATAGTGTTGGGTTCGTTATTGATAATCAGCAGGATTATATACGACGCAGAGGGATAAATGCCGTGAAAAAAGCCCGGCATTGCCGGGCTTGATACGATTAGCGGACGTCACCGCAGGTTAAGCAGAAGGCATAACGGTGTTGCGGGTCGTTAAACGCCGCCAGCTTATCGGTTTCTGCTTTCACAGATCCGGCTGCCTGGATGACCGGTGCCGGAAGCCAGGCCTGCAACGCTTGCGGCAGCATGGCGCGGACCGACCCGGTCATGCTGGCGAACACCGTATCCATAAAGGTAGGTTCGTCCTGATAAAAATCAGCATGCCACTGTTTCAGTTTGGCCAGTTCCGCGGCTTTTTTCAGCGCATCATCGAAATCACCCAGACTGTCCACCAGACCATTGGCTTTCGCGTCCTGTCCGGTCCAGACATGGCCCTGGGCGATGCTGTCAATCTGCTGCGGCGTTTTATTGCGCGACTGCGCCACCAGATTAATAAAGCGCTGATACCCGTTTTCAATGGTCAACTGCATTAACTGCTGGACTTCCTGGGGCAGCGCTTTGGTGACCGAAACATCCGCCAGCGCCGAGGTTGAGACGCCGTCGGTATGAACGCCAATCGCGCTCAGGCTGTCTTCCACGGTGTTAATCACCCCGAAAATACCGATAGAGCCGGTGAGGGTGCTGGGATTTGCCATGATGTAATTGGCAGGTGTCGAAATCCAGTAGCCGCCGGAAGCCGCCATGCCGCCCATAGAGACCACCACCGGTTTGCCTGCCGCTTTCGCCGCTGCCAGCTCTTCGCGAATGATTTCCGACGCCGTCACGCTGCCGCCGGGGCTGTTAACCCGCAGCACGATCGCTTTCACTTTCGGATCCAGACGCGCTTCGCGGATTTGCCCCGCAGTGGTATCGCCGCCCACGTTGCCTGGGGTTTCCTCACCATCCATGATGGCGCCGTTCGCAAACACCACGGCAACCGCATCGCCTTGTTTCGTCCGTTTATTCAACGTGTAGTCGTAGAAACTGGTGGCGCTGTAGTTTTTGTCTTCTTTGCTCCAGCCGAACTGTTTCGTCAGCGCTTTTTCCACTTCAGCACTGGAGCCTAGCGCGTCCACCAGCTTGTTATCCAGTGCGTATTTGGCGGTATCGCCGCCGTTTTTCTGTAAACCTGCCAACAGCGCCGCTGCGCCAGGGAACACTTGATCGGGTTGGATCTGGCGATTGGCCGCGATCGTAGCGAGGTAATTCTGCCACAGCTCGCCAATCCAGCGGCTGTCCGCTTCGCGGGCTTCCGGAGACATATCGTCACGGATAAAGGGTTCAACCGCGGATTTATACGTACCGACGCGGAAGACATGCGTCGTGACTTTCAGCTTGTCCAGCAGCGACTTGTAATACAGGCCGTTAGTGGCAAAGCCATGCAGATCAACGGTTCCCTGTGGAGAGAGCCAGATTTTATTGGCGAAGCTCGCCAGATAATATTGCCCCTGGCTGTAGCTTTCGCCCGTCGCGATAACCGGTTTGCCGCTGTCGCGGAATTCACGCAGCGCCTTGCCGATATACTGCATTGAGGGCTGATCGGCACCGGCGAAATCGCGTAAATCCAGGACGATACCGGTGATATTGCGGTCATCTTTCGCCTGACGAATCGCGTCGACAATATCGAACAGTGAGTTTTCCTGCAGACGATCTGACGATGCGCCGAACAGCTGGCGACCAATCACGCCGAGTTTATTACTGACGGAGGGCTTATCCACCACCACGCCGCTGATATCAAGCAGTAGCGCGCCGCGTGACGGCTCGGTGGAAGAGTTGCTCATCTGCAGCCAGATACCGACGCCGACCAGCACTAAAAAGATAAAGAAAAGGTTCAGCACCAGTTCCCTGATGAAATTAAGCAGACGCCACGTCCACTTGAAAAAACCGGCAAAAATTCGCCAAAGAGTGCGCATGTGTTCTCCCTGAAGGGTGAGTAGCAGGATCTTGGTTCGCAATATGCAGAACGATTAGCAAGAAGGGTATCCTAATTTCCCGTTTCGCGCTTGTCAGTAGCAATCCGCGGCGAAGCTGTAACAAACTCAGGGCGTGTGTTAATTTTGTGTAAGAATGCCCGATCACATTCAGGTGGCAGGAGGGCGGCGAAAGCAATGTGCCTCCCTCTGTAATCTGAAGACCAACGGATATAAATCACTGATGGAGCCGAAAATGGATGCACTAGAACTGTTAGTTAACCGCCGAAGCGCTTCCCGTCTGGTTGAGCCCGCCCCACAGGGCGAACAGCGCGAAAATATCATCCGCGCCGCCATGCGCGCCCCGGATCACGGTACATTGCAACCGTGGCATTTTTTTATGATCGAAGGGGAAGGGCGCGAGCGGTTCAGTCAGTTGTTGGAAAAAGCGGCCCGGGACAGTGGGCTGGATGAGAAAGCGATTGAAAAAGCGCGTAGCGGTCCGTTTCGCGCGCCGCTGATCGTCACCGTGGTGGCGAAATGCCAGGAGCATCATAAAGTGCCGCAGTGGGAACAGCTGTTATCGGCGGGATGCGCAGTGATGGCAATGCAAATGGCGGCTCTGGCGCAAGGGTTTAATGGCATCTGGCGCAGCGGCCCAATGACCGATAATCCGCAGGTGCGTGAAGCCTTTGGCTGTCGTGAGCTGGATAAAATAGTGGGTTTTCTGTACCTCGGCACCCCGCAGTTAAAAGCCTCCACGACCATCAGCGTGCCGGATACAACGCCCTTCGTCAGTTATTTCTGAGTGTGACGCGCAAATCTGTCTGGATTGTGAGCGAAAGCCTCGCAATTCAGACCGTCCTACTTACCTCATGCCAGTTCTGGCGCTACCATATACCCGTCATATTTCATGCTACAGGGGCACTGGCTTTCTGTAGCATGAAATATTTAGGGTACTGACACCCTGGATGACATGAAGCGTCAACTATCGACAGGAGATGTCCATGAAAGAAGCCATTCGCTTAACCCAGTACAGCCACGGCGCAGGATGCGGCTGTAAAATTTCCCCGAAAGTGCTCGAAACTATTCTGCACAGTAATCAGGCTAAATTTATCGATCCGCAGTTACTGGTGGGGAATGAAACCCGCGACGATGCCGCAGTTTACGATCTGGGAAATGGCACCTGCGTTATCAGCACCACCGACTTCTTCATGCCGATTGTTGACGACCCGTTTGATTTTGGCCGTATCGCCGCCACCAACGCTATCAGCGATATTTTTGCCATGGGCGGCAAACCCATTATGGCGATTGCCATTCTCGGCTGGCCGGTTGAAAAGTTAGCCCCGGAAATCGCCGCGCAGGTGATTGAAGGCGGTCGTCATGCCTGCCAACAGGCAGGGATCGCGCTGGCGGGCGGTCACTCAATCGATGCGCCGGAGCCGATTTTCGGCCTGGCGGTCACGGGTGTCGTGCCCACTGAACGTGTGAAGCGCAACAGTACCGCGACCGCAGGCTGCAAACTATATCTCACCAAACCGCTGGGCATTGGCGTACTGACCACCGCCGGTAAAAAGAACCTGCTGCGCGAAGAGCACGCCGGGCTGGCGACCGAAGTGATGTGCCAGATGAACATCGCGGGCGCGGACTTTGCTCAAATTGAGGGCGTTAAGGCCATGACGGACGTGACGGGATTTGGCCTGCTGGGGCATCTGAGCGAAGTGTGCCAGGGCGCCGGGTTACAGGCGGAGGTCTGGTACCAGGATGTACCCAAGCTGCCGGGCGTGGAAGAGTATATCGCCCAGGGCTGCGCGCCGGGCGGTTGCAGCCGTAACTTCGCCAGCTATGGTCATCTCATGGGCGATATGCCCCCGCACTGGCGCGATCTGTTATGCGATCCGCAAACCTCCGGCGGCCTGCTGCTGGCGGTCGAACCCGGCAGTGAAATGGAAGTAGCGGAGGTTGCTGCCCGCCATGGTATAACCCTCGCCGCCATTGGCGAACTGAAAACGGCCCGTGGCGGCCGTCCGATGATTGAGATCCGCTGACGCGATGCGGTTATTCATTGCCGAAAAACCCAGCCTTGCCCGGGCAATTGCCGATGTACTGCCTAAGCCCCATCGTCGGGGCGAGGGCTTTATCGCCTGCGGTAACGATCAGGTGGTGACCTGGTGCGTCGGGCACCTGCTGGAACAGGCGCAGCCGGATGTCTACGACAGCCGCTACGCCCGCTGGAATCTGGCCGATCTGCCTATCGTCCCGCAAAAATGGCAGCTTCAGCCGCGTCCGTCGGTTGCGAAACAGCTCAACGTCATTAAAAAACTGCTCGCCGATGCCAGTGAAGTGATCCACGCCGGTGACCCGGATCGCGAAGGGCAACTGCTGGTGGACGAAGTGCTGGACTATCTGGCCCTTCCTGCTGAAAAGCGTAAACAGGTGCAGCGCTGCCTGATAAACGACCTCAATCCCCAGGCGGTAGAGCGGGCGATTTCCCGCCTGCGCGCTAACAGCGAGTTTGTTCCGCTGTGCGTCTCGGCGCTGGCGCGCGCCCGCGCCGACTGGCTGTACGGGATCAACATGACCCGCGCCTGGACGCTGCTGGGCCGAAACGCGGGTTATCAGGGCGTGCTTTCCGTCGGGCGGGTGCAAACGCCGGTGTTAGGGCTGGTGGTGCGACGCGACGAAGAGATCGAAAACTTCGTCGCTAAAGATTATTTCGAAGTCAAAGCGCATATTGTTACGCCAAAAGACGAACGGTTTGTGGCGGTGTGGCAACCCAGCGAGGCCTGTGAACCGCACCAGGATGAAGAAGGGCGGTTGCTCAACCGGGCGTTAGCGGAACATGTGGTGAAGCGGATCGCAGGCCAGCCGGCGGACGTCACCTCCTATGCCGACAAGCGTGAAACCGAACCCGCGCCGCTGCCGTTTTCGCTGTCGGCGCTGCAAATCGAAGCCGCGAAACGCTTTGGCCTCAGCGCCCAGAATGTGCTGGATATCTGCCAGAAGCTGTATGAGACCCATAAGCTTATTACCTACCCGCGCTCAGACAGCCGCTATCTGCCGGAGGAGCATTTTGCCGGACGCCATGCAGTAATTAACGCCATTAGCGTTCATGCAAAGGCGTTGCTGCCGCAGCCCGCCGTTGATGCGGACATCCGCAACCGCTGTTGGGATGACAAAAAAGTTGATGCGCACCATGCCATTATTCCAACGGCGCGCAGTTCAAACGTATCGCTGTCGCAGGATGAAGCGAAGATATACACCCTGATTGCCCGTCAGTACCTGATGCAGTTTTGTGCCGATGCGGTCTTTCGTAAATGCACCATCGAACTGGATATCGCGGGCGGCAAATTCATTGCCAAAGCGCGTTTCCTGGCGGAGGCTGGCTGGCGCGCATTGCTGGGCGCGAAAGAGCGCGATGAAGATAACGACGGGACGCCGCTGCCGGTGGTGGCAAAAGGCGATACGCTTCTTTGTGAACACGGTGAAGTGGTGGAACGGCAAACCCAGCCGCCGCGTCATTTCACCGATGCCACGTTGCTCTCCGCCATGACCGGGATCGCGCGTTTTGTGCAGGATAAAGATCTCAAAAAAATCCTGCGCGCCACCGATGGTCTGGGCACGGAAGCGACCCGCGCCGGCATTATTGAGCTGTTATTCAGGCGCAGCTTTTTGGTGAAGAAAGGGCGTTATATTCACGCTACCGAAGCAGGGCGCGCGCTGATCCACTCCCTGCCGGAACAGGCTGCCAGACCGGATATGACAGCGCACTGGGAGTCGGTGCTGACCCAAATCAGCGAAAAACAGCGACGCTATCAGGATTTTATGGAACCGCTGGTGCAAACCCTGCACTCGCTGATCGACCAGGCACGCGTCACGCCGGTTCGTCAGTTCCGTGGGCTGGTCGCCCCGCAAACCAAAGGCGAATCAAAAACGCGCTTCACCAGGCGCAAGAAGAAACCGGATGCGCCTTCTTCTCAAAATGCGGCGGGCTGATCCTTCCCCTGACGCAGCACGGCTATACTGGCGCGGCGTTTAACCACACGGGAAGGGAATCATGGATATCGAAGCAAAAGTATTACAGTTAATGGCTGAAGCGGGAAAACCGGTCTCGGCAGGCGAGATCGAAAAGCGGTGCGATCTGGAACGCAAGGCGATCGATAACGCGTTTAAGAAGCTTAAAAATGAAGGGAAGATTGTCTCGCCGGTTCGCTGCAAATGGCAGCCTGCCTGACAAACATCATGCCGCCTGCCTTCGCGCAGGCGGCTTTCTTTATTAAATCACGCCCTGCGCAAACATTGCGTCCGCGACTTTGACGAATCCGGCAATATTCGCCCCGCGCACGTAGTTAACCTGTTTATCTTCTTCACCCCACGCCACGCAGGCCTGATGAATATCCAGCATGATGTGATGCAGGCGGGCATCGACTTTCTCCGCTTTCCAGCCCATACGCGCCGCGTTCTGCGCCATCTCAAGACCTGAGGTCGCTACGCCGCCCGCGTTTGCCGCTTTGCCTGGCGCAAACAGCACGCCCGCCTCGAGGAACAGATCGGTAGCCTCGATGGTTGTCGGCATATTCGCGCCTTCCGCCACGGCTTTCACGCCGTTAGCAATCAGCGTACGGGCGGCGTCGGTGTCCAGTTCGTTCTGGGTCGCGCAGGGCAGCGCGATATCCACCGGTACGCCCCACGGCTGTTTACCTTCGAGATAAGTGAGGCCAAATTCCCGGGCATAATCGGCGACGCGACCATCGCGGCTGGCTTTGATTTCACACAGGCGTGCAAGCTTTTCTGCGGTGAAGCCAGCTTCGTCCACCACGGTGCCGTTAGAATCCGAAGCGGTCACGACGCGCGCGCCGAACGCCATGGCTTTTTCGATGGCGTACTGGGCCACGTTGCCGGAACCAGACACCGCCACGCGCATCCCTTCCATGCCCATACCGTGCTGTTTCAGCATCGCATCCACAAAGTAAACAAGCCCGTAACCGGTCGCTTCCGGGCGGATCAGACTGCCGCCGAATGACAGTCCTTTACCGGTAAACACGCAGGCGGTGTTATTGGACAGCTTCTTCATCATGCCCGCCATATAACCGACTTCGCGACCGCCGACGCCAATATCCCCGGCGGGCACATCGGTGTCCGCACCCAGATGGCGATACAGTTCGGTCATCAAGGACTGGCAAAACCGCATGATCTCGCCGTCGCTTTTCCCTTTCGGATCAAAATCGCTGCCGCCTTTGCCGCCGCCCATGGGCAGTGTGGTAAGGGCATTCTTGAAGGTTTGCTCAAAGCCAAGGAATTTAAGAATGGACAGGTTAACCGTCGGGTGGAAACGCATCCCGCCTTTATACGGGCCGATAGCAGAGTTGAACTGAACGCGCCATGCCCGGTTAACCTGCACCTGGTTACGATCGTCCACCCAGACAACCCGGAACTGGATCACGCGTTCCGGTTCAACCAGACGTTCCAGCAGCGCATTGTTGCGATAGCGCGGGTTCTGCTCGATAAAGGGCCACAGAGTGGTCATCACCTCGCGAACGGCCTGCGCGAACTCAACCTGGTGTGGATCGCGCGCAGCAACGGTATTGAGAAACTGCGCCAGAGAGAATGTCTGTCCCATTAATATAAGCTCCTGCTATGAAGAAATGATTTTATTTGTAATATTCCTGCATAAAAATGCAGCAGAAAAGACTATACCATTCACAGTAAGTCTTAAATCAAGCAAAAATTCACCCTCTGGACGCTTTTTTTACATTCGGCTATTAGAAAAAAAGATGACAAAAAAGAAGGTTATTCGGCACACAGCCCCCCAGGCAAATAGCTATAGTATTAGCCATGACGCGGGTCTCACGGGATATTGAATAAGGAACTCTTAATGCACTATTTACTACTGGCGGGCATGGCGCTGGTGATGGCGTTTCCTGCGGCTGCAGATCGCTACCGCCCGGATGTGGACGTGAATGTGCCTGCTGAAGTATTCAGTTCTGGCGGGCAGCGAGCGCAGCGCTGCGATCAGTGCTGCGTCTATCAGGATCAAAACTATTCAGAAGGGGCGGTGATTAAGGCCGAAGGGGTGATGCTGCAATGCCAGCGTGATGATAAAACCCTTAGCACCCATCCTCTGGTCTGGCGTCGCGTGAAGCCATAAACGCGTCGAGAAGCGGGATGTCTGCAGGCGCCAGCGGATAGCCGCTGGCCTGTTCAGGGGCGCACCACACCAGCGCGCTATGGCTTAATAACTGCATTTCACCTTGCCAGTGCGGCACATGCCAGGCATGAAGATGGATCAGGCGTCCGCTGACCGGCCTGGTGTGACTCGCCACGTAGCGGGAAGGCGCGGCCTCAATTGCGAGTTCCTCTCGCAATTCGCGGATCAATGCCTGCGGCTGGCTTTCTCCCGCTTCCATTTTCCCACCCGGAAATTCCCACAGCCCCGGCTGATCGCCATGCGGAGGGCGCTGGGCCAGCAAAATTTTCCCGTTGCGCTCCAGAATGGCGGCTACCACATCGATTTCTTTCATGGCGTACTCAGTAACACACCCCGGCAGGCCGGGGTCATCCTTTAAAATTTAAACGTCGCCCACACCGGCGCGTGATCGGACGGTTTTTCCATACCGCGGATCTCATAATCGATTCCGGTTTCCACGCAGCGTTCCGCCAACGGGTGGCTCGCCAGCAGCAAATCAATGCGCAGACCGCGGTTGTCGTCAAAGCCTCTGGAGCGGTAGTCAAACCAGGAGAAGCGATCGTTGGTTTGCGGATTGGCATGACGGAAGGTGTCCACCAGCCCCCAGTCAAGCAGGCGTCCCATCCACTCGCGCTCTTCCGGTAAAAAGGAACATTTCCCGCCGCGCAGCCAGCGTTTACGGCTGTCTTCACCGATGCCGATATCCAGATCTGTCGGGCTAATATTCATGTCACCCATGATCAGCACCGGATGGTCTTTGGTGAGTTCCGTTTCCAGCACCTGCTGCAAATTGCGATAGAACTTCTCTTTCGCCGGGAATTTGGTGGGATGGTCGCGGCTTTCTCCCTGCGGGAAGTAACCATTAATCACGATCAGATTACCCAGCGGCGACGGGATTTCAGCAATGATAATACGGCGCTGGGCCTCTTCATCATCATCAGGAAAACCGCGGCGGACGGACACCGGCGTCTCTTTCGTCAAAAGCGCCACGCCGTAATGGCCTTTTTGGCCGTGGTAGAAAACGTTATAGCCCAGCTTCGCCACCTCTTCGAGAGGGAACATGTCATCGTGGACTTTCGTCTCCTGCAAACCGATTACGTCAGGCTGATGCTTTTCAACAATTGCTTCGAGTTGATGCGGGCGGGCGCGCAGGCCGTTGATATTGAAAGAGATGAATTTCATAGTCGCTGCCAGTACATGTGCAATAAGTGGCTGGATGGTAGCAGAAATCGAGGCCGCGTGCCTGCTGTTGTGCCGGCCCGTTTTCAGAGCGCTCAGTGCACCATACTGAAGCGCAATGCCCTGTAAACGCGCGTCATGACTGAGCAAATCCCGTCTGCGATCACAAATCCAGAATTATATTTTATAAATGAATAATCTATCGATAAATCCTAGGGTGAGTGCCGCTTATTCAGATATTTATTCACTATTTATGCAGTTATAGTGAATAAGTCTGGTTTTTAAGTCATTGATATTTCTTTGTTAATCTCATGCTATGCATTTTTATCGCTGGCTGGCATGAAGTCTGCAATCTACATTCAGGAAGCAAATACATCATATTCATTAACATTTAAACAACCATTAATTTACCAGTGAGGTCGCTATGTCTTCGTCAATCACCCGACAGAATTTCGATGAATGGATGATTCCGGTTTATGCGCCAGCGCCTTTTATTCCGGTTCGGGCAGAGCGATCCACGTTGTGGGATCAGCAGGGTAAATCTTATATTGATTTCGCTGGCGGCATTGCGGTTAACGCGCTCGGCCATGCCAATCCTGAATTGCGCAAAGCGCTGGAAGAGCAGGCCGGGAAGTTATGGCACACCGGTAACGGCTATACCAACGAACCGATTCTCCGTCTGGCGAAACAGCTGATTGATGCCACCTTTGCCGACCGGGTGTTCTTCTGTAACTCCGGCGCGGAAGCCAACGAAGCGGCGCTGAAACTGGCCCGTAAATATGCCCACGATGTCTATGGCCCGCAGAAAAGCGGCATCGTGGCATTCAAAAATGCGTTTCATGGCCGCACGTTATTTACCGTCACCGCGGGTGGTCAACCGGCGTATTCACAGGATTTCGCGCCGCTGCCGCCGGATATTTCCCATGCGGTCTATAACGATCTGCAATCCGCTGCGGCGTTGATAGATGACAATACCTGCGCCGTGATCGTCGAACCGATCCAGGGCGAGGGCGGCGTGGTACCTGCGGAACCGGCGTTCCTTAAAGGACTGCGCGAATTGTGCGACCGCCACAATGCACTGCTTATTTTTGATGAGGTGCAAACCGGCGTGGGGCGTACCGGCTCGCTGTACGCGTACATGCATTATGGCGTGACGCCGGACGTGCTCTCCACCGCGAAAGCGCTGGGCGGCGGCTTCCCGATTGGCGCGATGCTGACCCGTGAACAATTTTCCCGTTCAATGACCGTCGGTACGCACGGCACCACCTATGGCGGCAACCCGCTGGCAGGTGCGGTGGCAGGTAAAGTGCTGGACATCGTTAACACCCCTGACGTGCTTAACGGCGTAAAACAGCGCCATGACGCCATTGTGGAGCACATCGACGCCATCAACCGTAAGCATAATTTGTTTAAGGCGGTGCGCGGCGTGGGCCTGCTGATGGGCTGTGTGCTGAGCGATAACTATGCCGGACGGGCAAAAGAGCTTCTGCAACTGGCCGCCGAAGAGGGTGCGATGGTGCTGATCGCCGGGGCCAACGTGGTGCGCTTCGCGCCTTCGCTGATTATCAGCGATGACGAGATCGGCGTGGGTCTTGAGCGTTTCGCCCGCGCCTGCGAGCGTTTTGTTGCGAAGGCGCCGTCATGATGGTTATCCGCCCCATTGAGCGCAATGATCTGGGGCCATTGCTTAAACTTGCCGGGAAAACAGGCGGCGGACTAACGTCACTCCCCGAAGATGAAGTGACTCTCGGTGAGCGCATCGAGCGGTCCATCGCCACCTGGAAAGGCACCTTACCCAAAGCCGATCAGGGCTATGTTTTTGTGCTGGAAGAGACGGAAACCGGACAGGTGGCGGGCATTTGCGCCATCGAAGTGGCGGTGGGGCTCAATGAGCCCTGGTACAACTACCGGGTCGGCACGCTGGTGCACGCCTCCAAAGAGTTGAACGTCTATAACGCGCTGCCAACGCTGTTTTTGAGTAACGACCATACCGGCAGCAGCGAACTGTGTACGCTGTTTCTCGACCCGGAATGGCGCAAAGAAGGCAACGGCTACCTGCTGTCGAAATCGCGCTTTATGTTTATGGCCGCGTTTCGCGACCACTTTAACGACAAAGTGGTGGCAGAGATGCGCGGGGTGATTGATGAGACCGGCTATTCACCGTTCTGGGAAAGCCTCGGTCAGCGCTTTTTCTCAATGGCGTTCAGTCGTGCCGACTATTTGTGCGGTACCGGCCAGAAAGCTTTTATCGCTGAGCTGATGCCGAAGCATCCGATTTACACCCATTTCCTGACCCCGGAAGCCCAGGCGGTAATTGGCCAGGTGCATCCGCAAACTGCGCCAGCCCGCGCCGTACTGGAAAAAGAGGGATTCCGCTACCGCGACTACATCGATATTTTCGACGGCGGTCCGACGCTGGAGTGCGATATCGACCGGGTGAGGGCAATACGTAAAAGCCGCCTGGTTGAGGTGGCGGAAGGCCAGCCAGCCGTGGATGAAACGTTTCCTGCCTGTATGGTCGCCAATGAAAAATATGACATGTTCCGCGTCATGCTGATCCGCGCTAACCCGGATACCCCGCGTCTGGTGCTGGATGCTGCCACGCTGGATGCCCTGAAGTGCCAGCCTGGCGACACGGTGCGGCTGGTGCGTTTATGCCCTGAGGAGAAAAAATCATGAGTTTGTGGATAGATGGCGAATGGATCGACGGTCAGGGCGAAACGCTGGAAAAATACAACCCGGTAACGGGCGAGTCGCTGTGGCGGGGCCTCGCCGCCAGTGCCGAACAGGTTCAACAGGCCTGTATCGCGGCGCGTCACGCGTTTCCCGGCTGGGCGCGTGAACCCTTCAGCGCCCGTCAGGCGATTGTCGAGCGTTTTGCCGCATTGCTGGAAAGTCATAAAAGCGAACTGACCGACATCATTGCCAGAGAAACGGCCAAACCGCGCTGGGAAGCGGCGACGGAAGTGACCGCGATGATCAATAAAGTCGCTATTTCGGTCAAAGCCTGGCATGCGCGCACCGGCGAGCAGGTGACGCCGATGGCAGATGGCGCGGCATCGTTGCGCCATCGCCCGCATGGCGTCCTGGCGGTATTTGGGCCGTATAACTTCCCCGGCCATCTGCCAAACGGCCATATCGTGCCGGGTCTGCTGGCGGGCAACACGCTGGTGTTTAAACCCAGCGAACTGACGCCGGCCATCGCCGAACGCGTCGTCCAACTGTGGCAGGAAGCCGGATTGCCGAAGGGGGTGCTGAATCTGGTGCAGGGGGGCGCGGGAAACCGGACAGGCGCTGGCGGCATCGCCGGATATTGACGGTCTGCTGTTTACCGGCAGCGCCAGTACCGGTTATCAGCTCCATCGCCAGCTGGCCGGGCAGCCGGAAAAAATCCTCGCCCTGGAAATGGGCGGGAATAACCCGCTGATTGTTGAAGATCCGGCGGATATCGACGGCGCGGTGCATTTAACTATTCAGTCCGCATTCGTGACCGCCGGGCAGCGCTGTACCTGCGCGCGCCGTCTGCTGGTCAAACGCGGAGCCAAAGGAGACGCCTTCCTGGCGCGCCTGGTGAATGTCGCGGCGCGTATTCGTCCGGCAGAATGGGACGCGGAACCGCAGCCGTTTATCGGCGGGTTGATTTCGCCCCAGGCGGCTGAGCGGGTGCTAACTGCCTGGCAGGAGCACCTGGCGCGGGGCGGTAAAGCGTTGTTAACTCCTGAGCTGGTTCGGCCTGGTGCATCACTGTTAACGCCGGGCATTGTCGAACTGACGGGCGTAGCGGATGTGCCGGATGAAGAGGTTTTCGGTCCGTTGCTGTGCGTCTACCGCTATGACGATTTCAACGAAGCCATCGCGATGGCGAACAACACCCGTTATGGTTTGTCGAGCGGACTGATCTCGCCGCAGCGCGAGCAGTTCGAACAACTGCTGCTGGAAGCGCGCGCCGGGATTGTCAACTGGAACAAGCCTCTGACCGGCGCGGCCAGCACCGCGCCGTTTGGCGGCGTGGGCGCCTCCGGCAACCACCGCCCCAGCGCGTGGTATGCCGCTGACTATTGCGCCTGGCCGATGGCGACGCTGGAAAGCCCGACTTTCGCGCTTCCGGACACGTTAAGCCCCGGGCTCGATTTCAGCAGTGAGGAACCAGCATGAACGCGCGCGAGGTTAACTTCGACGGGCTGGTGGGGCTGACTCACCATTACGCCGGACTGTCGTTCGGCAATGAAGCCTCCACCAAACACCGTTTTCAGGTCTCGAATCCGAAGCTGGCGGCGAAGCAGGGTCTGTTAAAAATGAAGGCGCTGGCGGATATGGGCTTTGCGCAGGCCGTGATCCCGCCACAGGAGCGGCCCAATATTGGGCTGCTGCGCCAGCTTGGCTTTGATGGCACCGATCAACAGGTGGTGGAGAAAGCCTGGAAGCTGGCCCCGGAGCTGCTGTCTGCCGCCAGTTCTGCGTCGTCGATGTGGGTCGCCAATGCGGCCACCGTCTGCCCGTCTGCCGATGCGCTGGACGGGCGCGTGCATCTCACCGTCGCCAACCTGAACAATAAACTGCATCGCGCCAGCGAAGCGGTGACGACGGAGCGGGTGCTGAAGGCGATTTTCAGCGACACGGGCTGCTTCAGCGTCCATGAAGCGTTGCCGCAGGTGGCGATGCTGGGCGATGAGGGCGCGGCCAACCATAACCGGCTTTCGCACATCTATGGCGAGCCGGGCATTCAGCTGTTCGTTTACGGGCGCAATGCGGGGGGCGGACAGGCACCGGAGCGCTATCCGGCACGTCAGACGCTTCAGGCCTCGCAGGCCGTTGCGCGGTTGAATCAGGTCAGGCCTGATCAGGTCGTCTTCGCCCAGCAAAATCCGGCGGTGATCGACAAGGGTGTTTTTCATAATGACGTGATTGCCGTGACCAACCGTCAGGTGCTGTTTGCTCATGAAGCGGCATTTGTTAACCAGGCGGGACTGTATCAAACCCTTGCGCAGAAGTTGCCGGGTTTTCAGGCCATTGAGGTGCCGGAAAACCGGGTGAGCGTGGCGGATGCGGTTGAAACCTACCTGTTTAACAGCCAGCTGTTGAGCCTGGAGCAGGGCGACATGATGCTGGTGCTGCCGCAGGAATCCCGCGAGCACGCGGGCGTCTGGCGCTATCTTACCGAACTGGTGGAGTCGCCGGACAACCCGATCAACGCGCTTAAGGTGTTTGATCTGCGCGAAAGTATGGCAAACGGCGGCGGGCCAGCCTGCCTGCGGCTGCGTGTGGTCCTGACCGAAGCGGAACGGGCAGCGGTCAATCCTGGCGTGATGATGAACGACGCGCTTTTTACCACCCTGAATCAGTGGGTGGATAAGTATTACCGCGATCGGTTAACCCAGAATGATTTGGTCGATCCGCAGTTATTACGTGAAGGACGTGAAGCGCTTGATGAACTCACGCAGGTTTTAAAGCTGGGTGCCGTTTATCCATTCCAGCGCTGAGGGGACGCAATGCAGGATTTTTTAGCGCACACGCTGGCAGGTGAAGCGCCTGCCGCACGCTGCGGAGAAACAGACTACTACCGCTGGACGTGGTGGGACGAAGGAGTGATGCAGTTGATCCCGCATCGGGCCACGCAACCGGCGCTGGTGCTGTCGGCCGGGATACATGGCAATGAGACCGCGCCGGTGGAGATGCTGGATGCGTTACTGGAAGATCTGCGCCGGGGAGAGATTATCTTAACGCGTCCGGTGCTGGTCATACTGGGTAATCCCGCCGCGCTGCGGGCAGGAAAACGCTATCTGAGCGACGATATGAACCGGATGTTCGGCGGTCGCTGGCAGCGTTTTCCGGAAAGCGGCGAAACCCGCCGCGCCTGTGTGCTGGAACACTGCCTCGAACGCTACCTGTCTGACGTCGGTCCGGCGTGGCATCTGGATATGCATACCGCGATCCGGGGCTCACACCACCCACGCTTTGGGGTGTTCCCGGCGCGGGACACGCCTTATGAAGCGGACTTTCTGGCGTGGATGGCGGATGCCGGGTTGCAGGCGCTGGTATTTCACCGTGCGCCGGGCGGCACCTTTACTCATCACAGCAGCGCCTGTTTTGGCGCGCAAAGCTGTACGCTCGAACTGGGAAAGGCGCAACCCTTCGGTCAAAACGATCTTACCCGGTTTTCGATAACCCAGTCGGCGCTGAGCGCGCTGCTGGCCGGTATGCCTGCGGTGCCTGCTGACGTTCAGCCGCTACGCTATGAGGTGGCTTCGCAAATCACCCGTCACAGCGAGGCATTTACGCTGCATATGTCGGCGCAAACCGAGAACTTTACCGCGTTCCACCGTGGAACGGTGCTGGCGGAAGATGGCGATACGGTTTACCGGGTTGAGAACGAAACCGAATATGTTTTATTCCCCAACCCTAACGTAGCGCTCGGGTTGCGCGCCGGATTGATGCTCAAAGAAATAAATTAACGTGATTATTCCTGCCGGTGCGTAAGCCATTTTCGCACCGGTAAGTTCGCGCTCTGTTTTAATTATCAACAGCACATCAATCGTTCCGGATTTATCCTGGTTGATACTTTATTTATCAGCGGACAAAACGTATACTCTCTGCATAATTTCTTCGTTATCATTGATTTGAATTATTTTTTTATCACTCTCCTTTGTTTTTCCATATTTCCTTCATAATTGATCGTTTATTGTTTTATACGCTTTCAATGCTTTACTGACGCACTGAATACTTGACGTTGCAAGACGTACACTTATTCTCGTCAACACGGCAAACGTGCCGAAAATTACACTGAAATAAAGGATAGTGATATGCGTAAATTATCTGCGATTGTTATGGCTACCACTCTGGCGCTGGGCGCAGCGAATCTGGCGCATGCAGCGGATACTGCAACCACTGCCGCTCAGCCGGGCACCGCAACGACGGCCACTCAGCCGGGCGCTGCCCGACCGCCGCACAGCCGGATGGCGCAAATGTGATGCCGTTTCACAGAGGTGGGCCGGGGATGCGTCATGACATGATGTTCAAAGATCTCAACCTGACCGACGCGCAAAAACAGCAAATCCGCGAAATCATGAAGGCGCAGCGCGATAAAATGCCGCGTCCGTCGCTGGAAGACCGCCGCGCCATGCATGCGCTGGTTGCCTCTGATACTTTTGACCGTGCAAAAGCCGAAGCGGTCGCAGCAAAAATGGCCGAACAGCATAAAGAGATGCTGCTGACACGCATGGAAACCCACAACAAGATCTACAACATTCTGACGCCGGAACAGAAAAAGCAGTTTAATGCCAATTTTGAGAAGCGTCTGACAGAACGTCCGGCTAAACCGGGTAAGATGCCAGTGGCTGCTGAATAATAGCTCAGCCAATCCACACAAGACCGCCGGTGTTGTCCATCGCCAGACTCGTTGCTTTGGACAGTACCGGCGGTTTTACTTTTCGCGTGATGACTTACTCCTCAGCCCCTTCCTTCCTGAACCGCGTAATGGTAACTTCATACGCCTAATCAGAACGTTACCCCTGTTTCCTTTTTTCCTGAACGAGCCGGCCTGAAGCCAGCACGTTTATTGCCGATAACAAAATGGGTGACATTTTTTTGCGCGCGTGGCGGTTGCGTCTTTTGCGCGCTCTGGAGTGGTGATGGAGTTTTTTGATCTACAGAAAATGCAGGTTAACCTGTGGCGAAACGGTGCGGGCGAAACACGTGAAATTTGCTGTTTCCCGCCAGCCTCGCGGGATTTTAACTGGCGCGCCAGTATCGCTTCGCTCTCCACTAACGGTGAATTCACCCAGATCCCCCAGGCTGAACGCACCGTGACGTTGCTGGAAGGCGGTGAGGTGACGTTAGACGGCGGCAATGCGTTTCGCCATACCCTCAAGCACTATCAGCCGTTCAGTTTTTCCGGCGAACAGCCGGTGCGCGCAGAGCTCACCGAAGGGCGAATGTCGATGGACTTTAATATCATTACCCGTCGCGACCGCTGCCGTGCCAACGTCCGCGTAGCCGATCGCACGTTCACGACCTTCGCGCCGCGCGGGGGCATTATTTATGTACTGAGTGGCGCATGGCAGCTCGGCGATAAATTACTGACCAGTGAGCAGGGCGCATGGTGGGAAGCCGGGCGACACACGCTGCGCTTATTAAAAGCTGAAGGGCGGTTATTGTTTAGCGAAATCACCTATCTCTGATCAACAACGCGACGCTGAAGGTGGTAAAGGCGAGGGCGGAATACGTGAACCGGCCCGCCATCGCGCTTGTGCCTGCCCGAGGGATTACGTGGCTGAGAGATCGATAATGTCGTGTTCGGCGCGGATCAGCGGTCGGCACAAAATTTTGTAGCCGTCATGATCGAATCCCGGTGAGGCGCGGGTTAAACGCGCCGCATCGTCAAGATTGTCCACGGTACCCAGCCACACCCAGTTATCGATAACCAGGTACTGAATCAGCTCGTCCGTCTGCTCTTTTACGGCCACCGGACCGCGCCACGGCCAGCACATCACCTGAAGATGCGACAGCGATTCCAGCAGCCTGGCGTTATGGTCATCCACCGACTCCATGCCGCAGCAGGCCCCGGCGCATCGCTTTAACGCGGCGCGAAAACAGGCGCGACCCCGCGCTGAGCTTCTCCAGCCCTAACAGCCCGTGACACAGCCGTTGCTCATCAGCAATGTTTTTCAGCTTTTCCAGCGCTGCCCGGCGGTTGGCGAACAGGCCATACAGATGCGGAGTATGGGAAAAATCGACTTCCTTCGCGTAGACCACTTCCGGACGTGACCCGCTTATCAGCAGCGAGCAAAGCTGGCGATTGCGGCGCAGCCGTTTATTAAACAACGGTTGCTGGGCTTTTATCATCTGAGCTTCGAGCAGCAATGCGCCCAGCTCGCCTGCGGTACGGGTAAAGGTGATATGCCGTGCCTGACGCAGCATCGCCGCTTCGCCAGGGGTTCTCAGATGCGACATCACCCGGGCGCGCAGATTAATGCTTTTGCCGATATACAGCGGCAGGGTTTCGCTTTCACCGTGGAATACATACACGCCAGGGGCACGCGGTAATTCTGCCAGCGAAGGGCGTAGATGTTCGGGATACTGGTAAATCGCCTCGGCTTCAAAGTCGAGGCGGGGACTCATGCTGCGACGGACCACATATAACTCCTGAATACTGGTTGCCTGTCCAGTATAACAAGGGTTTATGGGTTAAAAAAGCAGCGCAAGCATTTAGCGACGCGTAGCGAGCCAGCACAACAGCGATCCTGCCACCACCATCGCCACGCCCTGCCAGAAACTAATGCCAGGTGTTAACCCCAGCCACAGGCTGGCTAACAGCGCCGAGGAAACAGGTGTGAAGTAGGAGGCTGTCGCCAGCAAGGTCATGTTGCCGTGGGAAATTCCGTGGTTCCAGGCCGAATACGCCACGGCGGTAGAGAGACCCATAAAACAGAGCTGGAGCGTGCCAGGAAGGGTAAACGTGATGGACGGATCGCTGGAAAAGGCATAGTGGATCCACAACGCCAGCGCGGTCGCGCAAAAAAATAATGTCACGCCGCTTTTCCCGTTACTCCAGCGACGGGTGAGGTTGCAATAAAGCGCCCAGGTGATCGCCGCTGTAAAGGCCAGCGCATAGGCGAGCGGATTATCCTGGATATTGCTCCACATCATCACCGGGGACCAGGCACCGTCGCCTTTCATGACCTGCGCCACACCGGCGATAGCCAGCAGCAGGCCAGGCCAGATGAGCCACGTACTGCGCTGGTTGTTCAGCCATAGCGCGAACAATACCGTTAAACTCGGCCACAGATAATTAATCATTCCCAGCTCAAGGGACTGGCTGCGGTTATGGGCAAAGCCGATAGCGAGGGCGAGACAAATTTCGTACACCACAAATAACGTTCCGCCGATCAGCAAATAACGGGGCGGGAGCTCCTTCAGGCGCGGTCGCCCCTGGGCCAGCCATAAACAGCAGGCGCTCAAGGTGTAGATCAGGGCGGGACCGCCCACCGGGCCAAAGTGTTCGGCAATGCTGCGAAACAGGCCGACGGAGGTGCTCCAGAGTAAGATCGCGATAAGGCCAGTCAGCGTGGCGCGTGCTGCGGGGGTTTGCATTTTCAGTCCAGTGAAAGAGAAAAGGCGGCCCTGCCGCCTGAGAAAAGTTTAAGCCCCTGGGTGGGGCTTCTGGCAATGCGCCGGAATTATTTTTTCCAGAAGTCGTCGAACACCGTGACGGCCGGGCGACGTTTATGCTCGGTCTTCAGATACCAGCCTTCGATGGTTTTCGAAATACTGTCATCCAGCTTTTTTCCTTCCAGGTAATCATCGATGTTTTCATACGTCACACCGAGCGCAACTTCGTCTGGCAGGGAAGGGCGATCGTCTTCCAGATCTGCCGTCGGCAGTTTGGTGTAGAGATGTTCAGGGCAACCCAGTTCGCGCAGCAGCGCTTTACCCTGACGCTTGTTCAACCGGAACAGCGGATTGATGTCGGTGCCGCCATCGCCATATTTGGTGAAGAAGCCAGTCACCGCTTCTGCAGCATGATCCGTGCCCACAACAAGGCCTTTGGTCATCCCGGCGATGCTGTACTGGGCTTTCATGCGTTCACGGGCTTTTTCATTGCCGCGTACGAAATCGCTGAGCTCGATACCGGCGTCGCGCAGTGCCTGCTCGCTGGCCAGCACGGAGGCTTTAATGTTGACGGTAAGCACCCGATCCGCCCCCGATAAACGCCAGCGCATCCTGACAATCCTGCTCGTCGAACTGCACGCCGTAAGGCAGTCGAACGGCAATAAACTGATAATCAGCATCGCCGGTTTCATCACGCAATTCGCTGATGGCCATCTGACTCAGTTTGCCGGCCAGGGTTGAGTCCTGCCCGCCGCTGATGCCCAGCACCAGGCTTTTAATAAACGGGTGCGCTTTAAGATAGGTCTTCAGAAAATCAACGCTGCGGCGAATTTCTTCCTGCGCGTTAATTTGCGGTTTAACCCCGAGTGCGGAAATAATTTCTTGTTGTAAAGCCATTTACCCCTCCGTCCACGATTTGTCAGATTGTTATCTATTCACCGTAAAGTTTAATGGATAAAACTAACCTGATGTGCCGGAAACGACAAGGCGCACGGCCTGTTACGCGTGTGAATGCTGTAAATTCCGGCAGTTTGCGGGTAAGGGAGAATCGTCCTAAAAATTCCCGTTACGCTCTAACGACTTGAAAAAGGTTAGTTTCTCTTCCAGGCTTACTTCACACGCCGAAACAAGAGGAAGACATAATGAATAACAAGTTTGCAGGATTACTGGGTGCAGCGGCTGTCATGACTATGCTTGCAGGTTGTACGGCCTATGACCGTACTAAAGATCAGATTACACAGCCGGTAGTAAAAGACGTTAAAAAAGGCATGAGCCGTGAACAGGTTCGCCAGCTGGCGGGACAGCCGTCCTCTGAAGTCAGCATGATCCACGCTCGCGGGACCTGCCAGACCTACATCCTGGGTCAGCGCGATGGTAAAACCGAGACCTACTTCGTGGCGCTGGATGACACCGGTCACGTGATGAACTCGGGTTATCAGACCTGTGCGGAATACGATACCGATCCGCAGGCGCCGAAGGCTAAACAGTAAGTTTTCCTTCCCGCATAAAAAAACCGGCCCTGGCCGGTTTTTTTATGTCTGGTGATCAGGGAATCGCCACGGCGAGTTTGCCGTGGCGCGTAGGCTATGCCGGTATGGCCGGGATTTTGTTGGTGCGCGACCAGACCCGATGTTTATGCATCAGCGTCAGCAACGTATCCATCGCATCGCCCTGTGCATCGTCAGCCTCAATCACACCTTCTTCTCCCTGTGCGTCCACGCCCAGTACCGCCTTGAACTGGCGGGCATCCCCCAGCAGGGTAATAGGTTTGAGATGCTTATAGGCTTCCAGCAAATAATAACTGGCATCACCACGGGACAGCAGACCGCTTACCGCACCGCCCGGGACAATTACCGCATCCACGGTCAGCGACGGCACGCCTTCAAAAGTGCCCATCACGGTAATCTGTGAGCCATCATCCGCCACGATCTCACCCATACGTGAATAGAGCAGTTTACTGTGCACCCCCTGGCTTTTCAGACTCTGCAATATCGCCAGCAAATCGGCACCCTTCACCCGCTCGTTAAGCAGTATGGCTACCACCCGGCCCTTAATACTGCCGCCGGGCACGGCATACAGGCTCAGGGACGCATCTTTTTTCAGGCCGTTTACGTCTTTCGGCGGCGCGGTGTGCACCTGTTCGTCCGTCAGCGTGATGCCGAGGTTTTCCGCCACTGCGCTGGCGAGTGACACGTCGATATGGCAAAGCTGGTCCACCACGCGTTCACGGATGTAGGCGCGGGCGACTTTCCCCAGTTCGAAACTGAACGCATCAATAATATGCTGCTGTTCCACTGGCGTCTGGCTCAGCCAGAACAGGCGCGGATGCGAATAGTACTCGCCGAAAGAGGGGCTGCGCTCACGAATCTTATGACCTTCGATCCGCTCCTGATACGACTCGAATCCGCCGCGTTTCGGGCCGGGAGGCGTTTCGCGCGGCCAGTTATCGTTGATGGAATTAGGTTCGTAGTTAGCCGGGTTGGTATCAATATCCATGCGGTGCATGCCGTCGCGCTGGAAGTTGTGATACGGGCATACCGGTCGGTTGATCGGGATTTCGTGGAAGTTCGGCCCGCCAAGACGGCTTATTTGGGTATCGGTATAGGAGAACAACCGCCCCTGCAACAGCGGATCGTTGGTAAAGTCGAGGCCGGGAACGATGTGGCCCGGATGAAACGCCGCCTGTTCGTTTTCGGCAAAGAAGTTATCCGGGTTGCGGTTAAGCACCATTTTGCCGACCAGTTGCACCGGCACCAACTCTTCCGGGATCAGCTTGGTGGGGTCGAGTAAATCGAAATCAAACCTGAACTCGTCCTCTTCAGGGATGAGCTGCAAGCCCAGTTCGTATTCCGGGAAATCGCCCGCTTCGATGGCTTCCCATAACTCGCGGCGGTGGAAGTCGCCGTCGCGACCAATCAGTTTCTGGGATTCATCCCACACCAGCGAGGCTTTACCGGCGACCGGCTTCCAGTGAAAGCGCACGAACGTGGCTTTACCTTCGGCATTGATCAACCGGAAGGTATGAATACCGAAGCCCTCCATGGTGCGGTAGCTGCGCGGGATACCCCGATCCGACATCGCCCACATCACGTTATGCAGGGTTTCAGGTTGCAGGGAAACATAGTCCCAGAAGGTGTCATGGGCGCTGGCACCCTGTGGAATAGCCCAGTGCGGTTCCGGTTTTACCGCATGGACAAAGTCAGGGAATTTATGGGCATCCTGAATAAAAAATACCGGCGTGTTGTTACCCACTAAATCGAAGATGCCCTCTTCGGTATAAAACTTGGTGGCGAAACCGCGAATATCGCGCACGGTATCCGCCGAGCCCGCGCCGCCCTGTACCGTGGAAAAGCGGACAAATACCGGTGTGATTTTATCGGGGTCGCTCAGGAAGTCCGCTTTGGTAATGTCGGCCAGGCTTTTATAAGGCTGGAAGTAGCCATGCGCCGCTGAACCGCGTGCGTGAACGATGCGTTCCGGTATCCGCTCATGGTCAAAATGGGTGATTTTCTCCCGCAGGATAAAATCTTCTAACAGCGTCGGGCCACGGGTGCCGGCGCGTAGCGAATTCTGATCGTCCGCGATGCGTACGCCCTGGTTAGTGGTAAGCGGGAATGCTTCGCTGCCTTTGCGGAACTGATCCAGCGCTTTAAGCTTTTCATTTGAGGTATCGGGGGCCTTCAGGCTGCCGGGGGCGGTAGGGTATTCGCCTGGTGCGCTGGGGACGGGCGCCGGGCGGTGCGATCCGTCTTCGGGGGCTAAAGCATCCATTCCGGGTTGGGATTCACTGGCGTCATGAACCGGCGCCTGGTGTGAGGGTTTATCATTGTGCGACATTGAACTCGTCTCCTGTTTCATTGCTGAAATTTGACTCGTTGTTACGTCAAAACCCTTCTAACTATAGAACAATGTCGCGTTGCGGCTGGCTTCCGGTAACCAAAGCCAGAGGTCGGGCTGCAAGGCAGCGTTATATCCGTTATCATAACGTCACGAATCTGATTGTCTGATGTTGATTGCTGCTGATGAAACCTTTACGCCAACAAAATCGTCCTGTTATTACTTACACGCCACGCATTGAGCCTGCGCCGCCGGAACACGCGGTCCGTATGGAAGGGTTCAAAGACGTATGGATGCTGCGGGGAAAATATGTGGCCTTCGTGCTGGCGAAAGACGGCTTCCTGCGCTCTCCGTCATTCACTATTCCGGAGTCGGCGCAGCGCTGGGCGTCGCAAATTAAGCAGGATGAAATTTAATTTTCCTGGCTGCAGAAATAAAAAAAACCGCATTGAAGAATGCGGTTTTTTTATTGCCAGGCGATTAACGGTGCGCGAGTTCGGCTTCGTCGTCGCTGTTCAGAATCGCTTTATCGGTTTGTTTCAGCCACTGGCTGGTGAGCGTCCCGGCGGTCATGGAGCCGCTCACGTTCAGGGCGGTACGGCCCATGTCGATTAACGGTTCTACCGAGATGAGCAGCGCCACCAGGGTAACCGGCAGGCCCATGGCGGGCAGCACGATTAATGCTGCGAAGGTCGCGCCGCCGCCCACGCCGGCAACGCCTGCGGAGCTCACGGTCACAATACCCACCAGCGTGGCGATCCACAGCGGATCCAGTGGGTTGATACCCACGGTCGGTGCCACCATCACGGCCAGCATCGCCGGGTACAGACCCGCACAACCGTTCTGACCAATGGTCGCGCCAAACGAGGCGGCAAAGCTGGCGATCGATTCCGGCACACCCAGGCGACGGGTTTGCGCTTCCACATTTAACGGAATCGAGGCGGCGCTGGAACGACTGGTGAATGCGAAGGTCAGCACCGGCCATACTTTACGGAAGTATTTCATCGGGCTCACGCCGTTAATCGCCAGCAGCAGGCCGTGTACCACAAACATGATACCCAGACCCAGATACGAGGCGATCACGAAGCTGCCCAGCTTAATGATGTCCTGCAGGTTGGAGCTGGCCACCACTTTGGTCATCAGCGCCATCACGCCATAAGGCGTTAACTGCATGACCAGACGCACCAGCTTCATCACCCAGCTTTGCAGGGTGTCGATGGCGGTCAGTACACGCTCGCCTTTCGGCGCATCGTCTTTCAGCAGTTTGAGCGCCGCCACGCCGAGGAAGGCTGCGAAGATCACCACGCTAATGATGGAGGTGGGGTTCGCGCCGGTCAGATCGGCAAACGGGTTTTTCGGAATGAACGACAGCAGCAACTGCGGCACGCTCAGGTCGGCCACTTTACCCGCGTAGTTGGTTTCGATGGCGCTCAGGCGGGCGGTTTCTGCCGTCCCCTGCACCAGGCCTTCCGCCGTCAGACCAAACAGATTGGTGACCAGCACACCCACCAGCGCCGCGATAAGCGTGGTGAACAGCAGCGTACCAATGGTCAGCAGGCTGATTTTACCCAGTTGAGACGCGTTATGCAGGCGTGCGACCGCGCTCAGGATAGAGGCGAACACCAGCGGCATCACGATCATTTGCAGCAGTTGTACGTAGCCGTTGCCGACGACGTTAAACCACTGAATGGACGTTTTCAGGGTAGGGTCGTCTGCGCCATAGATAGCATGCAACACGCTGCCGAATACCACGCCGATCACCAGACCGACCAGTACTTTTTTTGCCAGACTCCACTGACGATGGCGGGTTTGCGCCAGCAACAGCAGTAGGATAACGAACACCACAATGTTCGCTATTAATGGAAGGTTCATCCCAGTTCTCCTGTTTTCATGTTGACAGGCTCGATTTGGCCTATCTTTATGGCGCAAAGGGTAACAGAAGACATCGAGCCTTCTTATACTCAAATGGAATGGGTTATATCAAAATGGTTTATGTTGCCGACTTATCGTTCGGTCTGGTGATGAATAAACCGATCGAACTGATACTGCAGCGAATTGATCATCTGTGATGACCACCGAACGGCGCTGTTTTCCGGCAGACTTTGCGGCATCCACACCGCATACACGAAAAAAGCCATACATAATACGCGCTCAAGCTGATTCCCTTTTTGCGGCACCAGTATGGGCAGACGAAAACGCCAGCGGCACGGCCACAGCAGAGGCACCCCCGCAGGCGTCAGCATATCGGCCAGAATATGGCTCAGATATCCCAACACCATTCCCTGAATCGCATCGGCGGGAATAATCCAGCTGTCAGGCACCTTCAGATAGAACAGCGTCAGGGCAATAAACACCGCCAGCAAGCTGTGCGTAAAGCCCCGGTGACCGAACGCCCGGGCCACCGGTTTCGAAATCCATTTCAGCCGTTGCCCTAACAGCGACTTCGGATGATCGATATCCGGCAGCAGGCAGGTGAGTATTGCCGACGGGATAATATGCCACCAGTCCCCCTGCGCCAGCACAGGAGTGAGCTCGGCGTTTTTGGCAAACACCGCGCACGCTATCGAGAAAAAGAGGTGGCCTTCCGCCGTCATGTTAAAACCCAGAAAAGTGCTGACTGTCAATTCATCCAGTATAGGGTTTTTATACAGTATACGGAAGCTGTGACGGTGTAACTCTTTGTCACCGTCCAGGTCGGTTTTTAACGTGCCAGCCAGCCGCCATCGACTGCGAGAGTATAGCCGTTGATATAGGCTGACGCGTCAGAGGCTAAAAATACCACCGGCCCCTGTAAATCCGCCGGTTCGCCCCAGCGGCCAGCCGGTATACGCTCGAGGATTTCCTGGTTGCGGGCCGCATCCTCCCGCAGTGCCTGGGTGTTATTGGTCGCCATATAACCCGGTGCGATGGCGTTGACATTAATAGCGTGTGAGGCCCACTCATTGGCAAGCAGGCGGGTTAACCCCAGGACGCCGCTTTTGGATGCGGTATACGACGGGACACGAATGCCGCCCTGGAAGGACAGCATCGAGGCGATGTTAATAATTTTTCCGCCGCTGCCCTGAGCAATAAACTGACGCGCCACGGCCTGCGATAAAAAGAAAACCGACTTGAGATTCAGATTCATCACGTCATCCCAGTCTTTTTCCGTAAAGTCCAGTGCATCCTGACGTCGGATAGTGCCCGCGTTGTTCACCAGAATATCGACCCGCCCCATACGTTCTACGGCTTCACTGACGATCTCAGCCAGGCCCTCCTGGCGGCTTAAGTCTGCCTGAATGGCGGTAAACCGTCGCCCCAGCGCACTGACTTGTTGCGCGGTTTCATGAGGGATTTTGCGGTTAACACTAACGATATCGCAGCCTGCCTGGGCAAGTCCCAGCGCCATACCCTGTCCTAATCCGGTATCGCACCCGGTCACAATGGCGACTTTACCCGTAAGATTAAATGCATCAAGAATCATACTGCCCTCGTCATCTTTTGAAGTTAACGGCATGCGCCCGCAGGTGCCGATATCAAAAGCATAAGCAGGAAAACAAGATTATCCAGGGTAAAGTAAAACAATGTTTCATTATTATGATGGGCGCCGTAAAAAGGCAGCTCACGCTGCCTTGCCAGTGGCTACCCCAACAGATGGGCGGCAGTGAGTTCAGTGAGTGAGGCGAGTCTGGCATCTGCCAGCACCCAACGCGGATCGTCACGGTTTTCAGGGGCGGGTACCACGATGGAGCGCATCCGCGCGGCCTTAGTGGCGATCATTCCGTTGACGGAGTCTTCCAGCGTGACACAGCACAACGGGTCAATCCCCAGTTTGGCGGCGGCATCCAGATAAACCTGCGGGTGCGGTTTACTGTAAGGGAGGTGCTCAGCCGATGATACGGCGTCAAACTGGTCGCGTAACCCCAGGAGCGCCAGGACGCTTTCCAGCATGCGCAGCGGGGAGGCGGAAGCGAGCCCTACCTTCAGACCCTGCGCTTTACATAACGCCACTGCCTCCTGTACGCCGGGCAGCGCAGGGCGTTTTTCTTCTATCAGGGAAATGGCGCGGGTGATGATGCGATCGGTGACCTCGGATTTTGACGGGCCGTTCCAGGGTTGATGGGCAAACCAGAGATCCACGACCAGGTCAATGCGCAAGCCCAGCGTATCGGGCAGCTCATGACGGCGCGTTATGTCTACGCCAAGCGTTGCCATGACCTCCAGTTCTGCTTTATCCCAAAGCGGCTCTGAATCAATCAGCAGGCCATCCATATCAAAAATCGCGGCGAGGATCGGACGCGAATCGGGCATGAGTCGTCACTCCTGTGGTTAACATGTCGTGTAATCAATAGCCTGAAAATGCGCTTGTCGCTACCGCTTTGTGAAATTAGCAGTAAACTTCAGGCGGAAAGCAGAGTGAGCAGGTAGACTTATTTCGACCATGTTGCGTCGTAAGCGCCTGACTAAAGGCAATTTCAAGGGGAAAGAATGACGTATCAACAAGCTGGACGCATTGCAGTAATCAAACGCCTTGCCGGCTGGATTATTTTTATACCGGCGGTGATTTCAACGCTGATATCCGTGTTGAAATTTATGTATGAACACAGCGAGAAACAGCCGGGTATCAATGCCGTGATGCTGGATTTTGCCCATATCATGATTGATATGATGCGTTTTAATACGCCGTTTTTAAATTTCTTCTGGTACAACTCTCCGCTGCCTGACTTTGAGAACCAGACAAACCTGACTTTCTGGGTCATCTTTATGCTTATTTTCGTCGGGCTGGCGCTTCAGGCGTCCGGGGCGCGGATGAGTCGCCAGGCGCGTTTTCTGCGCGAAGGGATTCAGGATCAGTTGATTCTTGAGCAGGCGAAAGGCGCAGACGGCCTGACAAAAACGCAACTCGAAGAACGCATCGTCGTGCCGCGCCATACTATATTCCTGCAAATTTTCCCGCTGTATATCCTGCCGGTGATTGTCATCATCGCCGGGTATTTCTTTTTCAAACTGCTGGGCTTTATGTAAAAACCGCTCCCTTCGGGAGCGGTTGGGTTCAGGCCGCTAAAATGCGATCCAGCGCTTTTTGCGCCGCCACCAGATGCGTGCCGCCAAACAAGATGGCGCGATTTAACAGCGTGTAGAGCTGATACAGCGGCTGGCGTTCTGGAAAGTCGGCGGGAAGCGGGGAAACAGACTGGTAGCCGTCGTATATCTGCGGCGGCTGTTCAGGATGCAACGGCAGCATCGCCAGATCGCATTCCCGGTCGCCCCAGTAGCAGGCCGGGTCGAAGATATAAGGCCCGTCCGGCCCCAGCGCGCAGTTGTCTGACCATAAATCGCCGTGAAGTAAAGACGGCTGAGGCTGGTGGGACGCCAGCTGCGCGGCCACCACATCGACGATTAAATCAATATCGCCAAACTCCAGTCCTTTTTCCGCCGCCAGTTCCAGTTGCCAGCCGATACGCTGCTCGGCAAAAAACGTCGACCATTTACGCTGCCAGGCATTGGGTTGCGGCGTGGTGGAGAGATCGTTATCGAAATCGAGACCAAACTGCGGCTGATCGCTCCACTGATGAAGGCGCGCAAGTTGCTGGCCCAGAAGAAAAGCGTTATGTGCATCGAGCGGGCGCGGCTCAAGGTATTCCTGCAGCACGAAGCTGTAACCACGATCGCTTCCCACGCCCCAGACTTCGGGCACTCTGACCGTCCGGCTTCGCGCCAGCAAAGCGAGCTGGTCGGATTCCGCCGTGAAAATCGGCAACAGCTCGCGCTCGTCACATTTCACAAAGACGTCATGCGTGCCGTAGCGTATGCGCCACGCAGCATGGATCTCACCGCCGGGTAACTCGGTGCGCTGTGTGATCTCATGCTCGCCGAATTGCTCCGCTAACAGACGACTGATGGCTTGCCACATAATGCCTCTCTCCAGGTTGCCTGATATATCATTACCTTAGCGCATACATACCGGTTAAAAACAGGAACTGGCGCACATCCCAACGCGACAACCTGTTTTTAACTCAGGAATCCTCTGCAAGCCAGGCTTCCCAGGTGGTAATATCCACCTCCGGTTTCTGCCCTAACGCCGACTCGCCTAATCGTTCCGCCAGTTCCCGCACTTCATGCTCATCCTGCGCAGTGACCAGGCCAAAGGTATTAATGCCGAGCTCGTGTACCTTGCCGTCATCATCGCTCATGGTCAGCGTGAAGCCACCACGGGTGAGATGATTATTCAGTTCATTAATGTCTGTGAGGTTTTCCTCATGAAAGCGAAACGTGACCACGTAACGCTTAATTTCACCGCTTGCCATAATTCAGCCCCTTGTAATAGCGAAAGATTTCAGCATAGCCGATGCGTTACACAACTGCGCATAAAATGGCCAGACTAAGGTTAGCTTTGCAAATACTGATAAATCTTTTCTGTATTCTCCCGGGAGCAGAGGCGCGTGCCCTGATTCAACGTGGCGGCACTGCCCGCTGCGACGCCATAGCGCACCATATCCAGCAGAGAAGCTTGCTGAGCGAGTTTCAGGGTCATGGCTCCGACCATACTGTCGCCGGCGCCGACGGTACTCTGGCTTTTGACCGGCGGGGGAACCACCTGTACGCACTCTTTTTCATCCACGCCGAGCGCGCCCTGAGGGCCAAGCGACACCACCACGCGTTTGGCTTTACCGTCGCGCACCAGCTCTTGCGCCGCCTGGCGTACATCGTCAGGCTGAGTTAGATCGCGTCCTACCAGCGCCGCCAGCTCTTTTTGGTTCGGCTTAACCAGTTCAATACCGCCAATCTCCAGCGCGGCGGCGAGCGCATCGCCGGAACTGTCAATCACGCATCGTAAGCCCTGTTCCCGGGCGCGCTGTATCAGTTGGGTAAAGTCATCTAGCGCCACACCTGGCGGGAGGCTGCCGCTTATAACCAACAATGCGCCGGGTTCCGCGGCCAACACTTTTTCTTCCAGTTGCCTGAATTCATCTGACGTTAAATGCGCACCAGGCATAACAAAGCGGTACTGCTCGCCGCTGGTTTCAACGTGGACATGAAGATTCTGCCGCGTCCAGTCCTGGCTTACGATGGCATCGACGGCGACGTTTTCTTCTTTAAGCAGGGCGGTGAGATGTTCGCCGGTGGCGCCGCCAGCCGGGAACAGTGCGGTGGCGTTACCGCCTAAATGACTGATCGCGCGAGCGACGTTGATTCCGCCACCGCCGGGTTCAAACACCGGTGCGGTGCAGCGTAATTTGCCTTCAGGATAGATTTGCGGTGTGACCGTTGCGCTGTCCAGCGACGGGGCGAGCGTCAGAGTATAGACGGGTATCATAAGGCCTCCTTTTAAATGGGCTGACCTAAGCGTAGCACTCATGGGGTGAGAAAGGGCCATTTAACACTATGATTTATAAAATGAATAGCACTTAAGGCTTAAGCTTTATCCTTATGAAATAAAAGCGCTTTTCAGATCTCTCTTATACAAAAAAGGATTCAGGAACTCATTGCTATGTGATTGCTGGCTTTTTATAATTTGTTACCTTTCCCGTGGACCGTTTCGTTGATCCAGTGGAGAGTTTCCGGGACCGTGAGGGTCTCTTTTTTTGTTGTGCGGACCTTAAAAAATAAATGAAGCTTTTAAAGACAGTACCCGCAGTAGTTATGCTGGCGGGGAGCGCGTTGTTCAGTCATTTCGCAACCGCTGATGATTCCGTTTTTACTGTCATGGATGATCCTTCCAGTGCGAAAAAGCCTTTCGAAGGCTATCTCAACGGCGGTTATCTGGCGCAGTCAGGCAATACCAAAAGCTCCTCGCTGACCGCTGATAGCGCGCTTACCTGGTACGGTAGTACCACGGCGTGGTCATTATGGGGAAATGCCAGCAACAACTCTTCTAACGACGAGCGTTCTTCTGAGAAATATGCGCTCGGTGGACGTAGTCGTTATAACATGACCGACACCGACTACCTGTTTGGACAGGGCAGTTGGCTGACTGACCGCTATAACGGCTATCACGAACGTGATGTCGTGACCGCCGGTTACGGTCGCCAGTTCCTCAGCGGACCGGTTCACAGCCTGCGTTTTGAATTCGGTCCGGGTGTGCGTTATGACGAATATACCGACGGCACTGATAAAACTCAGGCGTTGGGTTATGCCTCAGGCGCTTACGCGTGGCAGTTCACCGATAACGCGAAATTCACCCAGGGTGTTTCCGTTTTCGGCGCTGACGATACCACCGTCAATTCTGAAACCGCGTTAAACGTAGCGATTAACGATCATTTTGGATTAAAAGTGGCTTATAACGTCACCTGGAACTCCAATCCACCGTCATCCGCGCCCGATCACACCGATACCCGCACGTCCGTTACGCTGGGTTATAAAATGTGATTTACCAGGCCGGTTAACACCGGCCTGTTTTTTTAATATTGGGCTTTATATTCTGCTAACGCATGGCTGGTTTTATATCCACTCAAAGATGTATTTTACTGCCGTACAAAGTGGTCAAAATAGTCCTGCAATTCGTCCGGAATTTGTGATTCCCCTTCAACACTGCCGCTGAATATGCATCTTTAACTAATTGAGTCTTTAACCCCTTGCTTAGGATGTGTAAGATTGCAGACGGTGTTATCAACTGGCGGGCCCAGGTATTTGCAGCGTTTCGTACGCTGAAAGATACATATTTCGCAGAGTGCAGCGAAAACCAGCTCATAACCTGTTGATAATAATTAAATATTACTATTTCGTATGTGATCTTACGTGTGGGTCACCACTGCGAATAAGGACAAAAAATGCCGGTTATTACTCTTCCTGATGGCAGTCAACGCCATTACGACCACGCTGTAAGCCCCATGGATGTTGCCCTGGATATTGGTCCGGGTCTCGCTAAAGCCTGTATCGCAGGCCGCGTAAATGGTGAATTAGTCGATGCCAGCGACCTGATCGAACAGGACGCGCAGTTGGCTATTATCACCGCTAAGGACGACGAAGGACTGGAGATTATTCGCCACTCCTGCGCACACTTACTGGGTCACGCTATTAAACAACTCTGGCCGAATACCAAAATGGCTATCGGTCCGGTCGTGGATAATGGCTTTTATTATGACGTTGATCTGGAAAATACCCTGACCCAGGAAGATCTCGACGCCCTCGAAAAGCGTATGCATGAGTTGGCCGAGAAAAATTACGACGTTATCAAGAAAAAAGTGAGCTGGCACGAAGCCCGCGAAACATTTGCGAAACGTGGCGAAAGCTATAAAGTTTCCATTCTTGATGAAAATATCGCTCAGGATGATAAGCCTGGTTTATATCATCACGAAGAATACGTTGACATGTGCCGTGGGCCGCACGTGCCGAATATGCGTTTCTGCCATCACTTCAAATTAATGAAAACGGCAGGGGCTTACTGGCGCGGCGACAGCAACAATAAAATGCTGCAGCGTATTTACGGTACGGCGTGGGCGGATAAAAAAGCGCTCAACGCTTATCTGCAACGCCTTGAAGAAGCGGCGAAACGCGATCACCGTAAAATTGGTAAACAGCTCGACCTGTATCATATGCAGGAAGAAGCGCCGGGTATGGTATTCTGGCATAATGACGGCTGGACCATTTTCCGTGAACTGGAAACTTTTGTGCGTTCCAAGCTGAAAGAATACCAGTACCAGGAAGTCAAAGGGCCGTTCATGATGGACCGTGTGCTGTGGGAAAAAACCGGCCACTGGGACAACTATAAAGATGCGATGTTTACGACGTCTTCCGAGAACCGTGAATATTGCATTAAGCCGATGAACTGCCCGGGCCATGTTCAGATCTTCAATCAGGGTTTGAAATCCTATCGCGATCTGCCGCTGCGTATGGCAGAGTTCGGCAGTTGCCATCGTAATGAGCCGTCAGGCGCGCTGCATGGTTTGATGCGCGTGCGCGGGTTTACTCAGGATGATGCGCATATTTTCTGTACGGAAGAGCAGGTTCGCGACGAAGTTAACGGCTGTATTCGCCTCGTTTACGACATGTACAGCACCTTCGGTTTCGAAAAAATCGTCGTGAAACTGTCCACGCGTCCTGAAAAACGTATCGGAAGCGATGAAATGTGGGATCGTGCGGAAGCGGATCTGGCTGTCGCGCTGGAAGAAAACGGTATTCCGTTTGAATATCAGCTCGGCGAAGGCGCGTTCTACGGCCCGAAAATTGAGTTTACTTTGTACGATTGTCTTGATCGTGCCTGGCAATGTGGTACGGTTCAGCTAGACTTCTCGCTGCCGCAACGTCTTAGCGCATCCTATGTAGCGGAAAATAACGACCGCCAGGTGCCGGTAATGATTCACCGCGCTATCCTGGGATCGCTTGAACGCTTCATCGGTATTTTGACGGAAGAGTTCGCGGGCTTCTTCCCGACATGGCTTGCGCCAGTTCAGGTTGTGGTGATGAATATCACCGATTCACAGTCTGAATACGTTAACGAATTGACGCGTAAACTACAAAATGCGGGCATTCGTGTAAAAGCGGACTTGAGAAACGAGAAGATAGGCTTTAAAATCCGCGAGCACACATTACGTCGTGTCCCTTATATGTTGGTCTGCGGTGATAAAGAGGTCGAATCTGGCAAAGTGGCCGTTCGTACCCGCCGAGGTAAAGACCTGGGCAGTATCGACGTGAACGAAGTGATTGAGAAGCTGCAGCAAGAGATTCGCAGCCGCAATCTTCATCAACTGGAGGAATAAAGTATTAAAGGCGGAAAACGAGTTCAAACGGCGCGCCCAAATCGCATCAATGGTGAGATTCGCGCACAAGAGGTTCGCTTAACGGGTTTGGAAGGCGAGCAGATTGGTATTGTCAGTCTGAGAGAAGCTCTTGAAAAGGCTGAAGAAGCCGGGGTTGATTTAGTTGAAATCAGTCCTAACGCCGAACCGCCAGTTTGCCGCATAATGGATTACGGCAAGTTCCTCTATGAAAAGAGTAAATCTTCTAAGGAACAGAAGAAGAAACAGAAAGTTATCCAGGTTAAGGAAATTAAATTCCGTCCTGGTACTGACGAAGGCGACTATCAGGTAAAACTCCGCAGCCTGATTCGCTTTCTCGAAGAAGGCGATAAGGCCAAAATCACGCTGCGTTTCCGCGGTCGTGAGATGGCCCACCAACAGATCGGTATGGAAGTGCTTAATCGCGTGAAAGAAGATCTGAATGAACTGGCAGTAGTCGAATCCTTCCCAACGAAGATCGAAGGCCGCCAGATGATTATGGTGCTCGCTCCTAAGAAGAAACAGTAAGGCCTTCAAGTAACAACGTCTGTGGAGCCTTAGGGCTTCACAGATTTTGTTCGCCCTACGTTTCGTTTAATCAACAATGCGAAGTGGAAGTTATTAAAATGCCAAAAATCAAGACCGTACGCGGTGCTGCTAAGCGCTTCAAAAAAACCGGTAAAGGTGGTTTTAAGCACAAGCACGCTAACCTGCGTCATATTCTGACTAAAAAAGCGACCAAGCGTAAACGTCACCTGCGTCCGAAAGCCATGGTTTCCAAAGGCGATCTGGGTCTGGTCATCGCGTGCCTGCCGTACGCATAAGCCGTTTAACTTTTAACTTTTTTACAGAATAGATACAGGAGAGCACTATGGCTCGCGTAAAACGTGGTGTAATTGCACGCGCACGTCACAAGAAAATTTTGAAACAAGCTAAAGGCTACTACGGTGCGCGTTCACGCGTATACCGCGTTGCCTTCCAGGCTGTTATCAAAGCTGGTCAGTATGCTTACCGTGACCGTCGTCAACGTAAGCGTCAGTTCCGTCAACTGTGGATTGCGCGTATCAACGCAGCAGCACGTCAGAACGGTATTTCTTACAGCAAATTCATCAACGGCCTGAAAAAAGCCTCTGTTGAAATCGACCGTAAGATTCTGGCTGACATCGCCGTATTCGACAAAGTGGCATTCTCTGCCCTGGTTGAAAAAGCGAAAGCAGCTCTGGCATAAGCCAGTTTGAAGGAGGGAGCTTGCTCCCTCTTTTGCTGTCTGCTTGTCAGTTTTATTGACATTTCAATCCGATAGCCTTTCAATAGACGAATTCGTTTCGAAAACAAGGTAACTGCAAGCATGAACGCTGCTATTTTCCGCTTCTTTTTTTACTTTAGCACCTGATCTCAGGGGGCTTGCGCGTAAGAAAGAAACGGAAAATAAACGCCAAAAGCCTCCTTCGTGGGGGCTTTTTTTTTGGCTGACAGAACAATCACTACCCGGGCGCATGCGCCACTATGAAGAGGAAAACCATGCCACATCTCGCAGAGCTGGTTGCCAGTGCAAAGGCAGCTATAGACCAGGCCTCCGATGTTGCCGCGTTGGATAACGTACGCGTTGAATATTTGGGGAAGAAAGGGCACTTAACCCTTCAGATGACCACCCTGCGTGAACTGCCGCCAGAAGAACGTCCGGCAGCTGGTGCGGTCATTAACGAAGCGAAAGAGCAGGTACAACAGGCGCTGAACGCTCGTAAATCCGACCTCGAAAACGCGGCGCTTAATGCGCGCCTCGCCGCCGAAACTATCGACGTTTCACTCCCGGGCCGCCGTATCGAAAATGGCGGTCTGCATCCGGTGACTCGCACCATCGATCGTATTGAAAGCTTCTTCGGCGAACTGGGCTTCACCGTCGCAACGGGCCCGGAAATCGAAGATGATTATCATAACTTCGATGCGCTGAACATTCCGGGTCATCACCCGGCACGCGCCGATCACGATACTTTCTGGTTCGATGCGACCCGCCTGCTGCGCACGCAGACATCCGGCGTGCAGATCCGCACCATGGAAAACCAGCAGCCGCCCATTCGCATCATCGCGCCGGGCCGCGTTTACCGTAATGATTACGACCAGACCCATACCCCGATGTTCCATCAGATGGAAGGCCTGATTGTTGATAAAAATATCAGCTTCACCAACCTGAAGGGCACGCTGCACGACTTCCTGAACAACTTCTTTGAAGAAGACTTGCAGATCCGTTTCCGTCCGTCTTATTTCCCGTTCACCGAACCCTCGGCAGAAGTGGATGTGATGGGTAAAAACGGCAAGTGGCTGGAAGTGTTGGGTTGCGGCATGGTGCATCCGAATGTGTTGCGTAATGTCGGCATCGATCCGGAAGTGTACTCCGGTTTCGCCTTTGGCATGGGCATGGAGCGTCTGACCATGCTTCGTTACGGTGTCACCGATTTGCGCGCATTCTTCGAAAATGATTTACGTTTCCTCAAACAGTTTAAATAAGGGCAGGACTATCCAATGAAATTCAGTGAACTCTGGTTACGTGAATGGGTAAATCCCGCCATTGATAGCGACGCGCTCTCCGGGCAAATCACTATGGCCGGTCTCGAAGTGGACGGCGTGGAAGCCGTGGCCGGCGCGTTTAACGGCGTGGTTGTGGGTGAAGTCGTGGAGTGCGGTCAGCACCCTAACGCCGATAAATTGCGCGTCACAAAAGTAAACGTGGGCGGCGAACGCCTGCTGGATATCGTCTGCGGCGCGCCGAACTGCCGTCAGGGCCTGAAAGTGGCCGTTGCAACCGTAGGCGCGGTGCTGCCCGGCGATTTCAAAATCAAAGCGGCAAAAACTGCGCGGCGAGCCTTCAGAAGGGGATGCTGTGTTCGTTTTCTGAGCTGGGTATTTCCGACGATCACAGCGGTATTATCGAACTGCCTGCGGATGCGCCGATTGGCACTGATATTCGTGACTATCTGAAGCTTGACGATAACACCATCGAAATCAGCGTTACGCCAAACCGCGCCGACTGCCTCAGCATTATTGGCGTGGCCCGCGATGTCGCAGTACTGAACCAGGCTCCGCTGAACGAGCCGGAAATCGCGCCGGTTGCTGCCGCCATTAACGAAACGCTACCCATCGTGGTAGAAGCGCCTCAGGCGTGCCCGCGTTACCTCGGCCGCGTCATTAACGGTATCGATGTGAAAGCGGCAACGCCGTTGTGGATGAAAGAGAAACTGCGCCGTTGCGGTATCCGTTCCATTGATCCGGTCGTTGACGTGACCAACTACGTGCTGCTCGAACTGGGCCAGCCGATGCATGCGTTCGATAAAGACCGCATCGACGGCGGTATCGTGGTGCGTATGGCGAAGCCGGGAGAAACCCTGGTGCTGCTGGACGGCAGTGAAGCGAAGCTGGATGAAGATACCTTAGTGATTGCCGATCACCAGAAAGCACTGGCGATGGGCGGCATCTTTGGCGGCGAACATTCCGGTGTGAATGGCGAAACCCGCAATGTACTGCTGGAATGCGCATTCTTCAGCCCGCTATCCATTACCGGACGCGCGCGTCGTCACGGCTTGCATACTGATGCGTCGCATCGCTATGAACGCGGTGTCGATCCGGCGTTGCAACATAAAGCCATGGAACGCGCTACCCGTCTGCTTATTGATATCTGCGGCGGCGAAGCCGGTCCGGTTATTGATGTGACTGATACGGCGAATTTGCCGGTGCGCGCCACCATCACCCTGCGTCGCAGCAAGCTTGACCGTCTGATTGGTCATCACATTGCCGACGAGCAGGTGAGCGACATTCTGCGCCGTCTGGGTTGTGAAGTCACCGAAGGCGAGGGCCAGTGGCAGGCCGTTGCGCCGAGCTGGCGTTTCGATATGGAAATCGAAGAAGACTTGGTGGAAGAAGTCGCGCGTATCTACGGCTACGACAACATTCCTGACGAGCCAGTACAAGCCGGCCTGGTGATGGGCACCCATCGTGAAGCTAACTTGTCGCTGAAGCGTGTGAAAACCCTGCTTAACGATAAGGGTTACCAGGAAGTGATCACCTACAGCTTCGTGGATCCGAAACTGCAGCAACTGGTGCATCCGGGCGAAGAAGCGCTGATCCTGCCGAACCCCATTGCCAGCGACATGTCGGCGATGCGCCTGTCATTGTGGACCGGCCTGCTGGGCACCGTTGTCTACAACCAGAACCGTCAGCAAAGCCGTGTGCGGATCTTCGAAACTGGTCTACGCTTTGTACCTGATACGCAAGCGAATCTGGGCATTCGCCAGGACGTCATGCTGGCTGGCGTGATTTGCGGCAACCGTGTAGACGAGCACTGGGACCAGGCGAAAACCGGCGTCGACTTCTATGACATGAAAGGCGATCTGGAATCCGTTCTGGAACTTACCGGTAAACTTTCTGAAATTGAATTCAAGGCAGAAGCGAACCCGGCGCTGCATCCTGGCCAAAGTGCTGCTATATATTTAGATGGCGAACGCATTGGTTTCATTGGCGTTATTCATCCGGAACTGGAGCGTAAGTTCGATCTCAATGGCCGTACGCTGGTGTTCGAACTGCTGTGGGACAAGATTTCCGGTCGTATTGTGCCGCAAGCGCAGGAAATTTCACGCTTCCCGGCAAACCGCCGTGACATTGCTGTTGTGGTGTCAGAAAACGTTCCCGCAGCGGAAATTTTATCCGAGTGTAAGAAAGTTGGCGCAAATCAGATAGTTGGCGTAAACTTATTTGACGTGTACCGTGGCAAGGGTGTTGAACAGGGCTTCAAGAGCCTGGCCATCAGCCTGATCCTTCAGGATACCAGCCGTACACTCGAAGAAGAGGAGATTGCCGCTACCGTTGCCAGATGCGTAGAGGCACTAAAAGAGCGATTCCAGGCATCATTGAGGGATTGAACCTATGGCGCTTACTAAAGCTGAAATGTCAGAATATCTGTTTGATAAGCTTGGACTTAGCAAACGGGATGCCAAAGAACTGGTTGAACTGTTTTTCGAAGAGATCCGTCGTGCTCTGGAAAATGGCGAGCAGGTAAAACTTTCCGGTTTCGGAAACTTCGATCTGCGCGATAAAAACCAGCGTCCCGGGCGGAACCCAAAAACTGGTGAGGATATTCCCATTACGGCTCGTCGTGTGGTGACCTTCAGACCCGGGCAAAAGCTGAAAAGCCGGGTTGAAAACGCCTCGCCGAAAGAAGAGTAATCTGACGTAATCAAAAAGGCCGCATTGAGCGGCCTTTTTTCTTTGCCTGTCTGACAAGGCACCGTAAAATCAACCACCTCTGTAAGCTATTCATTCCATTTATGCATTCATTGATTCAGGCCCAGCGCCGACGGGAACGTACCTGGTTAATCACGCTCACGCTGTTGCTGCTGGCAGGCGCGTTTATCAGCCTGTGTGCCGGGGATCTGTGGATTGGTCCTGAGGACTGGTTCTCGGAAACCGGCACGCTGTTTGTCTGGCAAATACGCCTGCCACGCACCGTCGCCGTCATGGTGGTGGGCGGTTCGCTGGCGCTCTGTGGTGCCACATTGCAGGCCCTGTTCGAAAACCCTTTGGCTGAGCCAGGGCTGCTTGGTGTTTCCAACGGTGCTGGCGTAGGGCTGATTGCCGCGATTTTATTGGGGCAGGGGCATTTGCCCGCCTGGTCGTTAAGTCTGTGCGCCATCCTGGGCGCGTTGCTGATTACGGTGATACTGCTGCGCTTTGCCCGGCGGCATCTGTCAAACAGTCGCTTACTGTTGGCCGGGGTGGCGCTGGGCATTATTTGCAGCGCCCTGATGACCTGGGCGGTGTACTTCAGCACCAGTCTCGATCTGCGTCAGCTGATGTACTGGATGATGGGCGGGTTTGGCGGCGTTGACTGGCATCAGGGTTGGCTAATGTTGGCGCTGCTGCCGGTCATGGCGTGGGTATGCCGCCAGTCACATCCGCTAAATGTGCTGGCCCTGGGTGAGATGTCGGCCCGTCAGCTTGGGCTGCCGGTCTGGCTCTGGCGTAATTTACTGGTCATCGCCACCGGCTGGCTGGTGGGCATTAGCGTCGCGTTAGCCGGCGCGATTGGTTTTATCGGGCTGGTCATTCCGCATGTGCTGCGGTTATGCGGACTCACGGACTATCGGGTGTTGCTTCCCGCCTGTATGGCCGCTGGCGCGGCGGTACTCCTGATGGCGGACATTATCGCGCGGCTGGCGCTGTCATCGGCGGAGTTGCCGATTGGCGTTGTTACTGCTTCTCTCGGCGCGCCGGTATTTATCTGGCTATTATTAAAAGCCCGGTAAAAACAAGACACCACAATAATGAGGTTGCTATGCATAACGATATTTTAAACACTGATGTGACAACCATTGACGGCGTAAGCACCACGCTGGAGCCATGGCGCGGCAATGTGCTGCTTATCGTCAACGTTGCCTCTAAATGCGGCCTGACGCCGCAATACGAGCAACTGGAGAACATTCACAAAGCATGGCGCGATCAGGGCTTTGCGGTACTGGGTTTTCCCTGTAATCAGTTTCTCGGCCAGGAACCGGGCAGCGAGGACGAGATCAAAACTTTCTGCAGCACCACTTACGGCGTAACCTTCCCGATGTTCAGTAAAATCGACGTTAATGGCGATAACCGTCATCCGCTGTATCAGAAGCTGATTGATGCGGCCCCGACCGCCGTTGCGCCGGAAGCCAGCGGGTTTTACGAGCGTATGGCGAGCAAAGGCCGTGCGCCACTGTATCCAGACGACATTCTGTGGAATTTCGAGAAATTCCTGGTCGGGCGCGACGGCCAGGTAGTACAGCGCTTTTCGCCAGATATGACGCCTGAAGATCCTATTGTGATGGAAGCCATCAAACTGGCGCTGGCGAAGTAATGTCGGTATTGATGTCGTTGGATGCGGTGCAGGAGGCGGGCCGGATTGGCCCCATCACCGCAGAAATCCGTAAAGGCGAGTGGTTACATCTGGTTGGTCCGAACGGCGCCGGAAAGAGTACGCTCCTCGCCGGGCTGGCCGGGCTTCGTCAGCCAGCAGGGCAGATCGCGTTTCTCGGTACGCCGCTGGAACAGTGGCCCGGTGAGGCGCTTGCGCGGCATCGCGCCTGGCTGACCCAGCAACAAACGCCGCCGTTCGCGATGCCGGTCTGGCATTATCTGGCGCTGCATCGCCATGGCTCAACGGATGAGCCATTATTCAACGACATCACCGATGCCCTGCGGCTGACCACAAAACTCACCCGTCCGGTTAATCAACTCTCCGGCGGGGAGTGGCAGCGCGTGCGGCTGGCAGCAGTGATACTGCAAATTCACCCGCGCACTAACCCGCAGGGCACGCTGCTGCTGTTAGATGAGCCGATGAACAGCCTCGATGTAACGCAACAGGCGGCGCTGGATACCCTGTTACAGCAACTGTGCGAGCAGGGGGTGAGCGTGGTGATGAGCAGCCACGATCTGAACCATACGCTGCGACGCGCTCATCGGGTGTGGCTGTTGCAAAACGGGAAGATGATCGCCGAAGGCGACAGCGAGTCCGTCATGACACCGGCTCATCTGGCGAAGGTGTACGGCATTGATTTCCAGCGGGTACAGATTGAAGGACATCATTTACTGGTCTGCCCGTGACCTGACGGAACGCGGCTTGCCACGACCCACCACTCACGCTAAATTACATCCCAAGAATAAAGGCTAGAGGATATGCCTGAAAATGCGGATGTGGATCATTATTATCGCAACATTATTCCTGGCGGGATGTAGCCATCATCGCGCCCCTCCGCCTAACGCCAGGCTTTCGGACTCCATTACCGTCATTGCGGAACTTAACGACCAGTTGCGCACGTGGCATGGCACGCCCTATCGTTATGGCGGCATGAGCCGTCGTGGCGTGGATTGTTCCGCCTTTGTTCTGATGACCTTCCGTGACCGCTTCGCACTGCGCCTGCCGCGCCAGACCCGCGAGCAGGCCGAAATCGGCACTCGCATCGATAAAGACGAACTATTGCCAGGGGATTTGGTATTCTTTAAAACCGGTTCCGGAGAAAATGGTTTGCATGTCGGTATTTATGACACTGACAATCAGTTTATCCATGCCTCTACCAGCCAGGGTGTTGTGAAATCTTCGCTGGATAATGTCTACTGGAATAAAAAGTTCTGGCAAGCCAGACGAATTTAATCTTAGGCAACAGATATATCCTGGAAAAGCGAGTCCGGTATTAGCAGACGGCTCGGATTAATCCATATCGCAAAAGTATGAATTTTTAATGCATTAACGTTTAACGCAGATATATCCGATAAAGTAATACAGACATTGCTAATTAATGAAATAGCTCATTAAATATATTAAGACATTGTGAACTCTGTTTTCATTACCAGGCTATCTTAGTTACATTGTTATACCGAACGTAGACAGCATGTTGCACTACGCTTCACCTGACCATGTATTTGAAAGGAATACGTCAGCCGTATTCGCCATAGCCCTGCGAGCGGAGGGATGCCGTTTAATACCCAGTCAATGGGACAGGTAACATGATTATTTCACTCGAAAAAGACTATCAGTCATCCTTGCTATTCCAGCCCATCGTAAAAGTTAGCGGTGCGTTGCTGGGTGTGGAAGTGATCGCGAATTTTTCCTCTCGCGAAGGGGATATCCGTATTCCAACCGATCTGGTCATTCCGCGCATGAGTGAGGATGAACAACTCATACTATTTTATGAGAAACTCGCGCTGCTCGAACAATTCCGTGCTATGTTTATTAAACATGGCATTTGCGCATGGGATTAATATAAATGCGCTTCACGTTGATGCTATTTTGAACAATGAAAAGCTGATGGCGCGACTGGCACAACTTCCCTTTGTTGAATTTACGCTTTGCGAAAATTACCCCGGACTGAATGACGGAAATGAAAATTTGCAATTACTGACATTTTCTCGTTTTTATCCGTTAGTGCTGGCAAATTTTGGGGCAGGTGTGGCAACGACGCGTTCCATATTTGATCGTCTGTTTAAACGCATCGTGATGGATAAATTTTTTATTCATAACCGCATTGACGATCCTTCCTTTGAGCCGTTTATGAAAGTCATTGTCGATCAGGTTTCGCCGTATTGTCATACCATCATTATCACCGGCATCGATAGCCAGAACGCACGTCAGAAAGCTGTTAATCTTCGTTACCATGCCATGCAGGGCAGCCTGTGGCCATTAATGGAACCCGAAGCATTACTGTTTATGTTGCCCAACCGTTAATAACCCTCTGGTTGTACCGTGTTTAATTTTGACGTCAGGCACTACACTGTTAACAGGAGGCCTGATGAAAAATCCCAAATTTATTACCACCTGGCGTGACGAACTCCCTGGCTTTTACAGTGAGCTCTCACCCACGCCGCTCACCAATGCGCGCCTTTTCTGGCATAACGAGCCGCTGGCGCAATCGCTGCAACTACCGGAAGAATTATTTGATTATCAAGGGAGCGCGGGTGTCTGGGGAGGGGAGGCGCTGTTACCCGGCATGTCGCCGCTCGCACAGGTTTACAGCGGTCACCAGTTTGGCGTTTGGGCCGGGCAACTGGGCGATGGCCGCGGCATTTTGTTGGGTGAACAGCAGCTTGATGACGGACGCCGTTATGACTGGCATCTGAAAGGCGCAGGCCTGACGCCCTATTCACGCATGGGGGATGGGCGCGCGGTCCTGCGGTCCACTTTGCGGGAATGTCTGGCCAGCGAGGCGATGCATTCGCTCGGGATCCCGACGACCCGGGCGCTCAGCATCGTAACCAGCGACACCCCCGTTTATCGCGAAACCGCCGAGCGCGGCGCGATGATGATTCGCATTGCAGAAAGTCACGTTCGTTTCGGCCATTTTGAACATTTCTACTATCGGCGCGAGCCTGAACGGGTGCAACAACTGGCTGAGTACGTGATTCGCCACCACTTCCCGCAGTGGGTTGATGAGGCCGACCGGCTGGCGTTGTTGCTGGAAGAGGTTATCGTCCGCACCGCGACGCTCATTGCCCGCTGGCAGGCGGTAGGCTTCAGCCATGGCGTCATGAACACTGACAATATGTCTGTCCCTCGGTCTGACGATGGACTATGGTCCGTATGGCTTTATGGATGACTGGCAGCCGCGCTTTATTTGCAATCACTCTGATTACCAGGGGCGTTACGCTTTCGATAACCAACCGGCTGTAGGGCTATGGAACCTGCAACGTCTGGCGCAGACTTTTGCGCCGTTCGTCAGTGCCGAGCGTCTTAATGCCTTACTGGATACTTACCAGACGGTATTACTGCGGGAATATGGCGGCCTGATGCGGGCAAAACTGGGGTTAATGACCGAGCAGCAGGGCGATAATGATCTGCTTAATACGCTGCTTGAACAGATGCAGCGTGAAGGCAGTGATTACACCCGCACATTCCGCATGCTCAGTGAAACGGAGCAGCATTCCGCCGCCTCGCCATTGCGGGATGAGTTTATCGATCGCGCGTCGTTTGATGCCTGGTTCGCCCGTTATCGCGAGCGGCTGCAACGGGAAACGGTCGACGATGAGCGTCGTCAGCAGGCGATGAAAGCGGTCAATCCGGCCATTGTGCTGCGTAATTATCTGGCGCAACGCGCAATCGACGCTGCTGAGCAGGGTGACGTCAGCGAGATGCAACGATTACATCAGGCGTTACGTGAACCGTTCGCCGATCGCAATGACGAGTACAGCCGTCGTCCGCCGGACTGGGGTAAACGTCTGGAAGTGAGTTGTTCCAGCTGAGGAAGGAAGCAGGGCAAGCTAACGTCTGGAATCCGGGTGCGAAGGCACCCGGTTTTACGTTGGCGCTGACTAAGTCAGTGGACCATAAGGTCACAACACGTTTCAGGCGGCAAACAACACTGCAATACTGCGCAACGGCAGGACATCAGACGGGGCGGTGTCGGGTCGCGCAGCAGGGTAAAATGCCCCCGAGTGAGGGCATCTGAAGCGATCAGAAGCGGGTTTCGACCGCATCATTAAGCATGGCGAGCAGCGTTTCGCTGTCGTCCCATCCCAGGCAAGGGTCGGTAATGGACTGACCGTACACCAGCGGTTTACCGGCGGTGATAGGTTGATTGCCTTGTTCAATAAAACTTTCCACCATCACACCGGCAATAGCGCGGGAACCGCTGCGGATCTGGCTGCAAACCGCTTCGCAGACCTCCAACTGGCGGCGATGCTGTTTCTGGCAGTTGCCGTGGCTGAAATCCACCACCAGATGCTCCGGTAAATCGAACTGGCGCAACGCGTCGCAGGCGGCGTTGATATGCTCGGCCTGATAATTAGGCGTTTTCCCGCCGCGCATAATAATGTGGCCGTAGGGATTGCCGCTGGTTTGATAGATAGTCATCTGCCCCTGTTTATCAGGAGAGAGGAACATATGGCTGGCGCGCGCGGCGCGGATGGCGTCTACCGCGATGCGGGTATTGCCATCGGTGCCATTTTTGAAGCCCACCGGGCACGAGAGCGCCGAGGCCATTTCGCGATGAATCTGGCTTTCGGTGGTGCGTGCGCCAATCGCGCCCCAGCTGATCACGTCAGCGATAAACTGTCCGACCACCATATCGAGAAACTCAGTGGCGGTCGGCACGCCAAGCTCATTCACGCGCAGCAGCAGGCGGCGGGCCTGCTCGATACCATGATTAACACGGTAACTGCCGTTAAGATCAGGATCGGAAATCAGGCCTTTCCAGCCCACCACGGTACGCGGCTTTTCAAAATACGTGCGCATCACAATTTCGAGTCGCGAGGCGTATTTTTCGCGCATTTTCTGCAACCGAGCCGCGTAATCCATGGCGGCGTCGATATCGTGAATAGAGCAGGGGCCGATAACCACTAACAGGCGCTTATCATCGCCGTTTAATATTTTTTCAATACGACGGCGAGTGGCGGTGACGTGTTCAGCGACGCTGGGAGATACAGGGTAGCGCAGGGCGAGTTCGGCTGGCGTCACCAGCGAATCGATCCGCGCCGTGCGGAGTTCGTCAGTTTTGTTCATGGGTGTCTCAAAATTTTGTGCTTCAACGGCTTCAGTACCGGGAAGTGATGGGCATCACAATAAACCAATCCTGATTGATTTCAAGATAAGCGGTGGCGATGCACCACAATGTGCGACACCCTAACACAGAAAACCGCTTTATTGTACTAGTAAATTAGTACATGCGGCGATTGAGCCCCATGATATCCAACAGTTTTGTTGCCAGCTCTTCCACGGAATAGTTAGTACTGTTGAGATATGGGATCTTGTGTTTACGGTACAGCGCTTCAACTTCAGCGACCTCCATCCTGCACTGGCGCATTGAAGCATAGCGGCTGTTTTCGCGGCGCTCTTCGCGGATCGCCGCCAGACGTTCCGGGTTAATAGTCAGCCCGAACAGTTTGTGTTGCAGCGGCTTTAGCGCGGCGGGCAAATTCAGGTTATCCATATCATCGGCAATAAAGGGGTAGTTGGCGGCGCGAATGCCAAACTGCATCGCCAGATACAGGCTGGTGGGAGTTTTCCCACAGCGCGACACGCCCAGTAAGATCACCTGCGCCTGATCGAGATTGCGCATGGAAATACCATCATCATGCGCCAGGGTATAATCAATCGCCGCGATACGCGCATCGTATTTAATCAGATTGCCAGGGTTAAGGCCGTGCGTCCGGTGCGCGACCGGCGTCGGATCGAGCTGCATTTCTTCCTGCAACGGCGCGACCAGCGCCTGAACGATGTCCTGACAAAACCCTTCGCTTTGCAAAATAATCGCCCGAATATCCGGCATGACAATCGAATAAAACACCAGCGGACGCACACCGGTTTGCTGATATATCGCGTCTATCTGTTCTTTTACCGCTTTCGCCCGGCTTTCATTTTCGACAAAGGGCAGGGTAATGCTGTTGATAGCAACAGGAAATTGAGACATCACCGCGTGCCCGAGCACTTCGGCGGTAATTGCCGTCCCGTCGGAAATATAAAAAACGTGGCGATCGACAGTGCTGTCCATAAATAACATCCTGATGAGATTGAGAATATCCTTAAAGCATAATTTAAAAATCACCGGCCAGACATAGCGATCCTCTCATTTTTAGAAATGAAACAGTGTTTTTATTAATAATGAAAAGTTGATTTCATTTTGTGGTATTTCCTTTTAAACCATGGGTATATTGATGACCTGTTTCTAATCAATAAGTTATATTTTTGAGCAATTGCCCATTGCAGAAGGTTTTTTTTAATTTGCTTGAACGATTCACCGTTTTTCCCGACAGGCTAAATATGCCAGGCTTACTCCGTCGTCAGATATTTATTACCCCTATCAAATATCACAAAAGGATTGTTTCGATGTCCAACAATGGCTCGTCACCGCTAGTGCTTTGGTATAACCAACTCGGCATGAATGATGTAGACAGAGTTGGGGGCAAAAATGCCTCCCTGGGTGAAATGATTACAAACCTGTCCGGCGTGGGTGTCTCCGTGCCAAATGGGTTTGCGACTACCGCTGATGCGTTTAATCAGTTCCTCGACCAAAGCGGCGTCAACCAGCGCATTTATGAATTGCTGGACAAAACCGATATCGACGACGTCTCTGAACTGGCGAAAGCCGGTGCGCAGATCCGCCAGTGGATTATCGACACTCCCTTTCAGCCTGAACTGGAACAGGCGATTAGCGACGCATATAACCAGCTTTCCGCTGATGACGCAGACGCGTCGTTTGCGGTGCGTTCTTCCGCCACGGCGGAAGATATGCCCGATGCCTCCTTCGCCGGGCAGCAAGAAACCTTCCTGAACGTTCAGGGCATCGACGCGGTAATGGTGGCCGTGAAGCATGTTTTCGCCTCGCTGTTTAATGACCGGGCGATTTCCTATCGCGTGCATCAGGGATACGATCATCGCGGCGTGGCGCTGTCTGCGGGCGTTCAGCGCATGGTGCGTTCCGACCTTGCCGCATCCGGCGTGATGTTCTCCATTGATACCGAATCCGGTTTCGATCAGGTGGTGTTTATCACCGGCGCCTGGGGCCTTGGCGAAATGGTAGTGCAGGGCGCCGTGAACCCGGATGAGTTCTACGTACATAAACCGACCCTGGAGGCGGGCCGTCCGGCGATTGTGCGCCGCACCATGGGCTCGAAAAAAATTCGCATGACCTATGCCCCTACCCAGGAGCATGGCAAGCAGGTCCGCATTGAAGATGTACCGCAGGAAGAGCGCGACCGTTTCTGTATCACCAATGACGAGGTGCAGGACCTGGCGAAGCAGGCGGTGCTGATTGAAAAACACTATGGCCGTCCGATGGATATTGAATGGGCCAAAGACGGGCATACCGGTAAGCTGTTTATCGTCCAGGCGCGTCCGGAAACCGTTCGATCACGTGGTCAGGTGATGGAGCGTTATACGCTGCATGCCCAGGGCAAGATCATTGCTGAAGGCCGTGCTATCGGTCATCGCATCGGCTCGGGCGCGGTCAAAGTGATCCACGATATCAGCGAAATGAACCGTATCCAGCCCGGCGATGTGCTGGTGACCGACATGACCGACCCGGACTGGGAACCGATCATGAAAAAAGCGGCGGCGATTGTCACTAACCGCGGCGGGCGCACCTGTCACGCGGCAATTATTGCCCGTGAACTGGGGATCCCGGCGGTAGTAGGCTGCGGCGATGCCACAGAACGTATGCAGGACGGCCAGAACGTCACCGTTTCGTGCGCTGAGGGCGATACCGGTTATGTTTACGCCGAACTGTTGGATTTCAGTGTAAAAAGTTCAAGCGTCGACACGATGCCGGATCTGCCGTTGAAAGTGATGATGAACGTCGGTAACCCGGATCGCGCGTTTGATTTCGCCTGCCTGCCAAATGAAGGCGTCGGGCTGGCACGCCTGGAATTTATCATTAACCGCATGATTGGCGTGCACCCGCGCGCGCTGCTGGAATTTGACCAGCAGGAGCCGGGTCTGCAAAAAGAGATCAAGGAGATGATCAAAGGTTACGACTCCCCGGTTGAGTTCTACGTGGGCCGCCTGACCGAAGGTATCGCCACCCTGGGCGCGGCGTTTTATCCGAAACGCGTTATCGTGCGCATGTCCGACTTCAAATCCAACGAATACGCCAATCTGGTGGGCGGCGAGCGTTACGAACCGCATGAAGAAAACCCGATGCTCGGTTTCCGTGGTGCCGGACGCTATGTGTCTGACAGTTTCCGCGACTGCTTCGCCCTGGAATGTGAAGCCGTTAAGCGGGTGCGCAATGAGATGGGGCTGACCAACGTTGAAGTGATGGTTCCGTTCGTTCGTACCGTCGATCAGGCTAAAGCCGTGGTGGAAGAGCTGGCACGTCAGGGACTCAAGCGTGGCGAGAATGGACTGAAAGTGATCATGATGTGCGAGATCCCGTCCAATGCCCTGCTGGCGGAGCAGTTCCTGGAGTATTTTGACGGCTTCTCCATTGGCTCTAACGATATGACCCAACTGGCGTTAGGGCTGGATCGCGATTCCGGCGTCGTGTCTGAGCTGTTCGATGAGCGCAACGAGGCGGTGAAGGCGCTGCTCTCTATGGCTATCCGCGCCGCGAAGAAACAGGGCAAATACGTCGGAATTTGTGGGCAGGGTCCGTCTGACCATGAAGACTTTGCCGCCTGGTTGATGGAGGAGGGGATCGACAGCCTTTCCCTGAACCCGGATACGGTGGTGCAAACCTGGCTCAGTCTGGCTGAACTTCGCAAATAACCTCAACAGGCGGCTGATTTAGCCGCCTTTTTTTATAGCTGCACAGGTGAGGTTAGGATTTATCTGTTGAACTATTTATCAATTTCGCGATTGAATACTCAAATTTTCAACAAAAAAAAGCCCATCGTGGGAGATGGGCAAAGACTACACACAGCAATTCGTTGTTTCACTCAGGGGATTCCATGTTTATAAATCAATGCGTTGATTTATAACCGTGATTTGATTGTAGGTAGACCCCCTTCCAGCGTCGATCAGATTCGTCCCAATAGTTAACTAAAGGTAAATTATCTGAGCAGATGAATGTTAACGGGAATAAGAGACTGGAAGGGTTTACCGAATAAAAGCAATGGAAATGATTAGGGTTATTAAAGAATGGGCGGGTTGTCCCGCCCAACATATTATTTATTGAGGGGTTCCGATTTTTGTTCCATCGCGTCAAGAGCCTCACCGGCAGAGGCCTGCGGCGCAGGCGCTTCCTGTACCCAAACTGAAAACAAACGCCAGGAGACCGCCAGTAAAACCGGGCCGATAAACAGACCAATCATGCCGAAAGCGATAAGCCCGCCGATTACGCCGGACAGGATTAATATCATCGGCAGATCCGCGCCCATGCGGATCAGCATCGGGCGAATGACGTTATCCATTAAGCCCACCACGCAGCTCCAGACCAGCAACACCGTGCCCCAGGTGGTATCCCCTGACCAGTACAGCCAAATGATTGAGGGGATCAGCACCACCAGCGGGCCCAACTGCACCAGGCAACTGAGCATCATCACAACGGTAAGAACCGTCGCGTAGGGCACGCCGGTAACGGCGAGGCCAATACCGCCGAGCACCGCCTGTACCAGCGCGGTCACCACCACACCCAGCGCCACGGCGCGAATTGCCTGGCCTGCCAGCAGCACCGCCGCATCGCCGCGTTTGGCCGCCAGTCGAATCGCGAAGTGACGAATGCCGTACGCGACCTGCTCGCCACGCCAGTAGAGCAGGGCGCTAAACAGCAGCATTAATGCGCAGTGCATCACCAGACGGCCAACATGCGCGGCCTGGCCGATAAACCAGGTGGTGGTGGTGCCGATATAAGGGCGTACTTTCGCCATAATGGCGCTGCCGCCGCTTTCGAGCAGGTTGTGCCAGCCGGAATAGAGTTTTGCGCCAACCAGCGGAATGCTGTTTAGCCAGTTAAGCTCCGGCATGCCGGTCTGGCCTTTTGAAATCCAGTTAATCAGCGGCCCGCTGTTATCCACCAGGCTATTCACCAGCAGCGCGATAGGAATAATAAATAACAGGATTAGCAGCAGCGTCATCACCAGCACCGCCAGTGAACGCCGGCCCCACAAAAGACGCTGGAGACGGATCAGCACCGGCCAGGTGGCGATAACCACCGTTCCGGCCCAGGCGAAGCCGAGGATAAACGGTTGAACAATCCACAGGCAGGCGACGATCATAACCGACAGAAACAGCACGGACAGCAGCGTTTGCGGCACATCCATGGGTTGACGAGAATTAATCATAATGACCTTCATGAAGTGAAGCGCCAAAAGCGCGGCGCGAAAATGCACAGGTTGAATGCCGCTAAATGATGAGTGATTTCAGCCGGTTTTACGAGCCCGAAACGACCGCTAAATACCCTGGGAGACTCTGAAAAAGTGTGATACAAACGTGAGGTCATCGCGCAAACGATAACTTTAAAGCATGACGGCGAGGCCTGATTGCGCAGGCTCGATATTCACAACTTCACGATCTGGCAGGTTTAAGGCTAATGATCCCACAAATTTCTCAGGCGCCAGGGCTCGTTCAACTGGTCGTCAATTTTTTGCAGGCACTGGAGCAACAAGGGTTTACCGGCGATACCGCCACAAGTTATGCCGACCGGCTGACCATGGCGACCGATAACAGTATTTACCAGTTATTACCCGACGCGGTGATTTTCCCGCGATCGACGGCGGACGTGGCGCTCATCGCCCGGTTAGCGGATGAAGCGCGCTTCTCCTCGCTGGTGTTTACGCCGCGCGGCGGCGGCACCGGCACCAATGGCCAGGCGCTGAACAGCGGCATCATCGTCGATATGTCGCGTTATATGAACCGCATTATAGAAATCAATCCGGAAGAAGGCTGGGTGCGCGTCGAAGCCGGTGTGATCAAAGACCAGCTTAATCAATACCTCAAACCCTATGGCTATTTTTTCGCGCCCGAGCTCTCCACCAGCAACCGCGCCACGCTGGGGGGGATGATCAATACCGACGCATCAGGGCAGGGCTCGCTGGTATACGGCAAAACGTCGGACCATGTACTTGGCGTGCGCGCCGTCCTGCTTGGCGGCGATATTCTCGATACCCATGAAATGGCGACGCCGCTGGCGGAAGAAATGGGCCGCGAGCCGGGTCCGATTGGGCGGATTTACCGCACCGTGGTGGAGCGCTGCCGCGAGCAGCGCCCGCTGATCCTGGAAAAATTCCCCAAACTCAACCGCTTCTTAACCGGCTACGATCTCAAAAACGTTTTCAGTGATGATTTAAGCCGCTTTAACCTGACGCGTATCCTCACCGGTTCCGAAGGGACGCTGGCGTTTATCACCGAGGCGCGGCTGGATATCACGCCGCTGCCGAAAGTGCGTCAGCTGGTGAACGTAAAATACGATTCCTTCGATTCGGCATTGCGTAACGCGCCGTTTATGGTGGATGCGAAAGCGCTGTCAGTAGAAACCGTTGACTCCAAAGTCCTTAACCTGGCGCGGGAAGATATCGTCTGGCATTCGGTGAAAGAACTGATTACCGATGTGCCGGATAAAGATCTGCTCGGCCTGAACATTGTTGAATTCGCTGGCGACGACGAAGCGCTGATCGACAGCCAGGTGATGTCGCTGTGCGCGCGGCTCGATGAACTGATGGCGCGTGGCGAAGGCGGGGTGATTGGCTGGCAGGTATGCGCCGATCTCGCGGGCGTCGAACGTATTTATGCAATGCGTAAAAAAGCCGTTGGGTTGTTGGGCAATGCCAAAGGGGCAGCCAAACCGATTCCGTTTGCGGAAGACACCTGCGTGCCGCCAGAGCATCTGGCGGATTACATCGTGGAGTTTCGCGCCTTACTGGACAGCCACGGCCTGAGCTACGGCATGTTTGGCCACGTGGATGCGGGCGTACTGCACGTCCGTCCCGCGCTGGATATGTGCGATCCCCATCAGGAAGTGCTGATGAAACGCATCTCCGATGAAGTGGTGGCGCTGACGGCGAAATACGGCGGCTTACTCTGGGGTGAACACGGGAAAGGTTTCCGCGCGAATACAGCCCGGCGTTTTTTGGCGATGCGCTCTACCACGAGCTGCGGGTGATCAAAGCGGTGTTCGATCCGCAGAACCGGTTAAACCCCGGGAAAATTTGCCCCCCGGCCGGGCTTGATGCGCCGATGAAACAGGTGAACGATGCCAAACGCGGCACCTGGGACCGGCAAATCCCTATCGCGGTGCGTAGCGCCTGGCGTGGGGCGATGGAGTGTAACGGCAACGGTTTATGCTTCAACTTTGATGTCAGAAGCCCGATGTGCCCGTCGATGAAAATCACCAGTAACCGCATCCATTCCCCGAAAGGCCGCGCCACGCTGGTACGCGAATGGTTGCGCTTGCTGGAAGATCGCGGCGTGGATCCCATCAAACTGGAAAAAAGCCTGCCGGAAAAACGCGCCAGTTTGCGTACCCTGATTGAGCGCACCCGTAATTCCTGGCACGCCCAGCGCGGGGAGTATGATTTCTCTCATGAAGTAAAAGAGGCGATGTCCGGCTGCCTGGCGTGTAAAGCCTGTTCTACCCAGTGCCCGATTAAAATAGATGTGCCGGAGTTTCGTTCGCGCTTTTTACAGCTTTACCACACCCGCTATTTGCGACCGGTGCGCGATCACGTCGTGGCAACCGTTGAGAATTACGCGCCGCTAATGGCGCGTGCGCCAAAAGTCTTTAACTTCTTTATGAGTCAGCCGTGGGTGAAAGAGCTGTCGGCAAAACATATCGGTATGGTCGATATACCGCTCCTGTCTACGCCTACGCTGCAACAACAACTGGTGGGGCATCGCAGCGCCAATATGACGCTGGAAGAGCTGGAAGCGCTCAGCATTGCCGAACGCGAGCGTACGGTGCTGGTGGTGCAGGATCCGTTCACCAGCTACTACGACGCGCAGGTGGTGGCGGATTTTGTTCGCCTGATTGAGAAGCTGGGCTTTACGCCGGTGGTACTGCCGTTCTCGCCGAACGGCAAAGCGCAGCACATTAAAGGCTTCCTTGACCGCTTTGCCCGGACGGCGCGTAAAACATCTGACTTTCTCAATCGTGTGGCGCAACTGGGCATGCCGATGGTGGGCGTCGATCCGGCGCTGGTGTTGTGCTATCGCGATGAGTACCGTCAGGCGATTGGCGACGCGCGCGGCGATTTTACCGTAATGCTGGTGCATGAATGGCTGCTGCAGATATTTGAAAACCGGGTGGCCGCGCCGGTCGTCGGCGAATCCTGGTATTTGTTTGGTCATTGTACCGAAGTGACCGCGCTGCCGGGCGCCACGGGGCAATGGGCTGCGCTGTTCGCCCATCTGGGTGCGAAGCTGGAAAACGTGAATGTTGGCTGCTGCGGCATGGCCGGCACGTACGGGCATGAAATTAATAACCACGCCAACTCGCTGGGGATTTATGAGCTGTCGTGGCATCAGGCGATGCAACGCCTGCCGCGCAATCGCTGCCTGGCGACCGGTTACTCATGCCGCAGCCAGGTGAAGCGAATCGAAGGCAACGGTGTGCGTCACCCTCTACAGGCAATGCTGGAGATACTGGGATGATCTGGAAACGCAGTGCGACGCTGGACGCGCTCAACACCATGGGGCATGACAACATGGTTGGGCTGCTGGATATTACCTTCAGCCACATCGGCAATGAGACGCTGGAAGCCACCATGCCGGTGGACAGCCGTACCCGCCAACCTTTTGGATTACTGCACGGCGGCGCATCGGTAGTGCTGGCGGAAACGCTGGGTTCGGTGGCCGGGTATCTGTGTACCGAAGGTGAGCAGAAAGTGGTGGGACTGGAAGTGAACGCCAACCATTTGCGTTCCGCTCGCGCAGGCATTGTACGCGGCGTCTGCCGCGCCGTGCATGTGGGGCGTCGCCACCAGGTATGGCAAATCGATATTTATGATGAACAGAATAAGCTCTGCTGTACGTCCCGTCTGACCACGTCCGTGGTGTAAAATCGCTACCGGGCCTGATAACGGGCCCGGTAAAAGCGAAATATGTTACCGCTCCGCTCGCCTCTGTCCCGCGCCGTACCTATACTTCAATCGCAGTATGTACTGCTTTTCATTCGGAGCCGTCCATGAAATCCTTCGATTTAGCCCTGATCAAAGAGCCACCGAAAGATCCGGATAGATGGTTTGAACTGGAAGGGAGAAGAACCAGGGAAAACAGAAAATAGCGGTCCGTAATACTTATTCGTCCCCGGAGGTAATATGTCTCAACGACCTGATGATGATCCGAGCCCACTGGACAGACCGATTACCGATGACCCTGAACGTTTACCGCCTGATGAGATCGATCCGTTAGACCCAGCGATCCCGGATATTGACGATCCCGACCGCCTTCCGGCTGAGGATATCGACCCGGATTTGCCCGATATCGACGATCCCGACCAACCCGTCAGGCCTTTATAATTTCGTGTTGAATAGTGGCGGCAGAATGATGCTTGCCAGAGAGGCCGGGTAGCGAGCGCTACCCGGTTGCTGTTTACGCTTTTACCGATTGGTCTTTAAATTCGCTGAGGTAAAAGTTGTAACGGTTCTGGAACCATTTCTTACTGGTGGCATTCATATTGCCGGTAATATTATCCAGATTGACATCTCTACCGCGTAACTGCATACGGGCGAAGCTAAACGCAATAAAATCAAAATTTTGTACAGACATAACATTACTTTCACCGGCAAACTGCATTTCTTACCTCTTCATTACGACGCTTTAATGGTTAATGACCAGAACGGATTTAAGTATTAACCAAAACTCCCGAATTGCCAGGAAATATTTTCATTTTAATATCATATAGATATAATTAAAGTTACCATAACGAAACGCCGAACGTAACGGCTGGATCCTGCTTTGAAAACATTAGCTGTATTTCACCATCCGGAGGCGATAATTTGATAAAGCGCACACTCAGTGGCCGTATTAAGGAAGAGAGACGCGATAACCACAGCCCTACAATAAAATATGAGCGATGCTTACCTGTTTTACCACTGGGCTGAAAAATTAGCGTTAGCGCAAAGCGGGGCATCGTTTTTCTGGAAATGAACCGGATTTCTCTTTCTGTCGCATTTAAGCGATTGACTCATGAGTCCCAATTCAGAGGGTTACTTCACCTCAATGCTGCGCCCGCAAAAGCGGAACCTGCGGGAACTCAGCCGTACGCTAGTTGTGTGCCTGAAGCGTAAGAACGGATAAATAATCCAAATAAGAGTTGCTATAAACCAGCTAGTATGTGACTAATGGGTTATCGGTTTGGTACACAGACCCAATAAAGCGGTTTAGTAAAGCAGTCCTCATCTCAAGCGTTATCCATTGATAATCCTTCAATTGAGCCTTCTTATCGTTATTAATTAAACTCTGTGGCGGAACCATTCACGCCGTAAGGCAATCTGCACATTGAGGTTTTATCTATGTCTAACAAAATCACCGGTTCCGTTAAATGGTTCAACGAGTCTAAAGGCTTCGGTTTCATTACTCCGGATAACGGCAGCAAAGATGTTTTTGTTCATTTCTCGGCTATCCAGAGCGGCGGTTTCAAAACCCTGAGCGAAGGCCAGAAAGTCGAATTCACGGTTGAAGACGGACAGAAAGGCCCGTCAGCCGGCAACGTCTTCGCGATTTAATTTCGCACAGTCCGCCATCCGCTCTGCACGAGCAGAGCCATGGTTTATGGGCCGGAAATGTTCGAGCCCGTGATGGCGGCCAGGCTTAATAATAACCTGCCACCATGGCAGGTTTTTTATTGCCATTAAACAATATGGGGTAACGCATGAGTACTCCTGAATTTTTTTTTCCCCATCCCGATGATTGTTAAACATATCCTGCCATCTGGCGCGGTGGAAAACTTTACTATCCTGGTTTCCGATACCATTGATGCTGCTGGTACCCGATACGCAAAATACGCGAACGGGGCAAAGGTGCGGTTGTCTGCGTTACGTTTTATTCAGCTTGAGCTCGCTCAGGCGGATCTCTCCCGTCTTGAACCCACGCCTCTTCCCGAAGAGGTGGCCAGGCGCGATAGGCTGCATTAGCAATTTGAGATAACCTGATGACCGGCTTGTTTACGCAAGCCGGTCTTTTTTTTATAGGCCGCGTGAGTAGTCTATAATTTAGAGAGAGTTAGGGTTGTAAGTTGTTGATTGGAACGTGCCCCCCGGGCAGGGAATGTTTGGGTGGGCCAAACCAGAAGAGGTCGAAATGAACGTAGATGCGCTACAGCAAAAAGCTGAAGAAGAAATTGCCGCTCTGATAGCAAAAAAAATCGCAGAGCTGCGAAAAAAAACCGGTAAAGAGGTCGCTGAAATTGAGTTTGTTGCTCAGGAAGCGATGACCGGCCTTGAAGGTTACCAGGTCAAAATAAAGCTTATCTAATCCTCTGTACGAAAAAGGTCGTTACGGCGACCTTTTTTATCCTCCTTACTCCGTAAACGCAGCAGGTGTGCAGGTTTACGCGGCGAACGACACAGGCGAAAAAGCAGCCGTTTAAAGGGTTGATTACATAAATAGGTATTACCTATACATCTTTACGTAATGCCGCTTAGAGCCCGCTTTTCATTATTAATTATCTTAAATTTCAATAAATTACTCATTGTGTCTGCGCGTCTGCAAGAGTTTCCTGACGGTCTATTCTTAATAGAGGTGCCCAAAAAGGCAGCATTTTGCCAATACCCCTGTTATCAGAATGTTGTATTGAGAATTGTTATCACTAACATAGGGCTAACGGCCTTTGGCTTTGAATCAATGAGGTGAACGATGGATGTGCAGACTGATAACTTCGATCCGCGTGAATTCGCCTGGCAAGGGCTTACGCTAACGTCCGCCGCTGCGGAGCAGGTGAAGAATTTGACGGCCTCCCGGGAAGGCATGCTGGGTATGCGCCTCGGCGTGAAACAAACCGGCTGCGCGGGCTTCGGCTATGTGCTGGATACCGTTAAAGAGCCCCATAAAGACGATTTGGTTTTTGAAAAGGACGGGGCGCGGTTGTATGTGCCGCTGTCGGCCATGCCATTTATTGATGGCACTGAAGTTGATTTTGTTCGTGAAGGGTTAAATCAACTGTTTAAATTTAATAACCCTAAAGCCCAGAACGAATGTGGCTGTGGCGAAAGCTTTGGGGTCCAGGCGGAATAACTATGTCACGTAACGTTGAAACAACTGACGATGTCAAAACCTGGACCGGGAACCTCAATTATAAAGAGGGCTTCTTTACCCGGTTACAGACTGATGAACTGGCTAAAGGCATCAGCGAAGAAGTGGTGCGGGCGATTTCCGCACGCCGTAATGAGCCTGAGTGGATGCTGGAATTCCGGCTAAACGCTTTTCACGCGTGGCAGGAAATGGAAGAACCGCACTGGCTGAAGGCGCATTACGACAAGCTGAACTATCAGGATTACAGCTACTACTCCGCGCCATCCTGCGGCAACTGTGACGACAGCTGCAGTTCCCAGCCGGGTGCCGTTCAGCAAACCGGCAGCAACACCTATTTAACTGATGAAGTGGAAGAGGCGTTTAATCAGCTTGGTGTGCCGGTCCGCGAAGGAAGGGAAGTTGCGGTGGATGCGATATTCGATTCCGTATCGGTGGCAACGACCTATCGCGAGAAACTGGCCGATCAAGGGATTATCTTCTGCTCGTTTGGTGAGGCGATCCATGAATACCCGGAACTGGTACGCCAGTATCTCGGTACGGTCGTGCCTTCCAATGATAATTTCTTCGCGGCGCTGAATGCGGCGGTGGCTTCAGACGGCACGTTTATTTACATCCCGAAAGGGGTGCGCTGCCCTATGGAGCTTTCGACCTATTTCCGTATCAATGCCGAGAAAACTGGCCAGTTCGAGCGCACCATTTTGATTGCGGATGAAGGCAGCTACGTGAGCTATATCGAGGGCTGTTCCGCCCCGGTACGTGACAGCTACCAGCTTCACGCAGCGGTAGTGGAAGTCATCATCCATAAAGATGCCGAGGTGAAATACTCTACGGTGCAGAACTGGTTCCCCGGGGACAACAACACCGGCGGTATTCTGAACTTCGTCACCAAGCGTGCGCTGTGTGAAGGCGAGAACAGCAAGATGTCCTGGACCCAGTCGGAAACGGGTTCTGCGATCACCTGGAAGTACCCGAGCTGTATCTTGCGGGGCGATAATTCCATTGGTGAGTTCTTTTCGGTAGCGCTGACCAGCGGACATCAGCAGGCCGACACCGGCACCAAGATGATCCACATCGGTAAAAACACCAAATCGACAATTATCTCGAAAGGATCTCGGCGGGCCACAGTCAGAACAGCTATCGCGGGCTGGTAAAAATCATGCCGACCGCCACAAACGCCCGTAATTTTACCCAGTGTGACTCAATGTTGATTGGTCCGGATTGCGGCGCGCATACGTTCCCGTACGTGGAGTGCCGTAATAATTCGGCTCAACTTGAGCATGAAGCCACCACTTCACGGATTGGTGAAGATCAGCTGTTCTACTGCCTGCAGCGCGGTATCAGCGAAGATGATGCCATTTCCATGATCGTCAACGGATTCTGTAAGGATGTCTTCTCCGAGCTGCCGCTGGAATTTGCCGTGGAAGCGCAAAAACTGTTAGCCATCAGCCTTGAGCACAGCGTCGGTTAAAGCCATAAGGATACGAAATGTTAAGTATTAAAGAATTAGAAGTTAGCGTTGAAGAGAAACAGATCCTGCGTGGTTTATCGCTTGAAGTCCGTCCTGGCGAAGTGCACGCCATTATGGGACCGAACGGCTCCGGCAAAAGTACCTTATCCGCTACCCTCGCCGGACGGGAAGATTATGAAGTTACCGGTGGCGAAGTGCACTTTAAAGGAAAGGATTTGCTGGAACTCGACCCGGAAGCGCGCGCCGGCGAAGGGATCTTTATGGCATTTCAGTATCCGGTTGAGATCCCGGGCGTCAGTAATCAGTTTTTCCTGCAAACCGCGCTGAATGCGGTACGTAAATATCGTGGCCAGGAAGAGCTCGATCGCTTCGATTTTCAGGATTTGATGGAAGAAAAAATTAAGCTGCTGAAAATGCCGGAGGATCTGCTGACCCGCTCCGTTAATGTCGGTTTCTCTGGCGGTGAGAAAAAGCGCAACGACATTCTGCAAATGGCGGTGCTTGAGCCGGATTTATGCATCCTTGACGAATCGGATTCCGGGCTGGACATCGACGCGCTGAAAGTCGTCGCTGAGGGCGTAAACGCGCTGCGTGACGGCAATCGCGCGTTCATCATCGTCACGCACTACCAGCGCATCCTGGACTACATCAAGCCCGACTATGTGCATGTGCTTTACCAGGGCCGCATCGTCAAATCCGGCGATTTCACCCTTGTGAAACAACTGGAGGAGCAAGGCTATGGCTGGCTTACCGAACAGCGCTAATGCACTGACGCAATGGCGCCATCTTTTCGAGGCCCAGGGTAATGCGCGTTCGCCTCAGGCCCAGGCGCATCTGGAACAGCTGCTACGGGAAGGGCTGCCTGGACGTAAAGATGAGCACTGGAAATATACGCCGCTCAATGGCCTGCTGGCGCATAAGTTTGTGGTACCTGAATCACAGCGTATCGACGCCACCCAGTTGGCGCGATTTGCGCTGCCGGTTGAGGCGGTCAGAATGGTGTTTATCGATGGCGAATATAGCGCCGCGCTGAGCGATGACGTCAACAACAGCGGATTTGAGATTGCTGTTAATGATCAGCGCGACACGTTGCCAGCCGCAGTTCAGCCGGAAACGTTTTTGCATCTTACCGAAAGCCTGGCGCGTTCCGTCACCCATATTCGGGTGAAACGTAATCAGCAACCGGCAAAACCGCTGTTATTGATGCATCTCAACAGCGGGCGCGACGGCGATGAAATCGCCACGGCGCACTATCGCCATCATCTGGTGATGGAAAGCGGGGCGCAGGCCACGGTTATCGAACACTACGTAAGCCTTGACGACCATCGTCATTTTACCGGCTCGCGGTTTACCTGCGAAGGCGGCGCTAACAGCCAGTTACATCACTATAAACTGGCCTTTGAAAACCCGCTGAGCCATCACTTCGCCCATAACGACTTACTGCTGGACCAGGACGCGTTTGCGCTGAGCAGCAGCTTCCTGTTGGGCGGCGCGGTACTGCGTCATCACACCAGTACCCGTCTGGAAGGCGAAAACATCACCTTGCGGCTCAATAGCCTGGCGCTGCCGGTGAATAATGAAGTCTGCGACAGCCGCACCTGGCTTGAACACAACAAGGGTTACTGCAACAGCCGCCAGCTACACAAGGTCATTGCCCGGGATCGCGGCAAGGCGGTGTTCAACGGCCTGATTAAAGTGGCGCAGCATGCCATCAAAACCGACGGGCAGATGACCAATAACAATTTATTACTGGGTCGCCTGTCGGAAGTGGATACCAAACCGCAACTGGAAATCTATGCCGATGACGTGAAATGCAGCCATGGCGCGACCGTTGGCCGGATTGATGAAGAGCAAATGTTTTACCTGCGCTCCCGTGGGATTGACCAGCGGGCCGCAGAGAAAATGATCGTATTCGCCTTTGCCGCCGAACTGACCGAGTCGGTGACCGATGCCGCGTTAAAACAGCAGGTGCTGGCCCGTATAGAGGCGCGCCTGGGAGGTGAGGCATGAGTTATAACGTCGAGCAAATCCGCGCCGATTTCCCGGTGTTGACCCGTGAAGTTAACGGGCAACCGCTGGCGTATCTGGACAGCGCCGCCAGCGCCCAAAAACCGAATGCGGTTATTGATGCCCAGTCGGACCTGTATCGCCATGGTTATGCCGCCGTGCATCGTGGCATACACACCCTCAGCGCGGAAGCGACCGAACGCATGGAGAACGTGCGCGGTCAGGTGGCGCGCTTTATCGGCGCGCAATCTCCGGAAGAGATTGTGTTTGTACGCGGCACCACCGAAGGGATCAACCTCGTGGCAAACAGCTGGGGAATGAGCGCGGTGAAGGCCGGAGATAACATTATTATCTCTACCATGGAGCACCACGCCAATATTGTTCCCTGGCAAATGCTCTGCAAACGCACCGGTGCAGAACTGCGAGTGATACCTCTCAATCAGGACGGTACGCTGAAACTGGACGTGCTTCCGCAGCTTATCGACAGCAACACAAAATTGCTGGCAATTACTCAGATATCCAACGTGCTGGGTACCGAAAATCCGGTAGCTGAAATGATTAAGCTTGCGCATCAGTCAGGCGTAAAAGTGTTGATTGACGGGGCCCAGGCGGTGATGCATCACGCGATTGACGTCACAGCACTGGACTGCGATTTCTATGTTTTTTCCGGCCACAAGCTGTATGGCCCGACCGGCATCGGCGTGTTGTATGTGAAAGCCGATATTCTTCAGGCGATGCCACCCTGGGAAGGCGGCGGGGCGATGATCGCGACCGTCAGCCTGACCGAAGGTACAACCTGGACGGCTGCGCCCTGGCGTTTTGAAGCGGGTACGCCCAATACCGCCGGGATTATTGGCCTCGGCGCGGCAATCCATTATGTCAGCGACATCGGACTGGATAACATTGGCGAGTACGAGCAATCCCTGATGCGTTACGCCCTTAACGAGCTGGCTAAGGTGCCGGATTTGACGCTCTACGGCCCGTCGTGGCGCCTGGGCGTTATCGCGTTTAATCTGGGTAAACATCATGCTTATGACGTGGGCAGCTTTCTTGATAACTACGGGATTGCGGTGCGTACCGGGCATCATTGTGCGATGCCGCTGATGGCGTTCTACAATGTTCCGGCAATGTGTCGCGCGTCGCTGGCGATGTACAACACTGAAGAAGAGGTGGACCGGCTGGTAGCCGGGTTGATCCGTATCCACCGATTACTGGGTTAACAGGGAGATACGCATGGCAACATTGCCAGACCGTGAAAAACTGCTGCGCAATTTTAACCGCTGCGCCAACTGGGAAGAAAAGTATCTTTATATTATTGAACTGGGCCAACGGCTTCCTGCGCTCAGCGATGATGCACACTGCGCTGAAAATAAAATTCAGGGCTGCCAGAGCCAGGTGTGGATCGTTTTAACGCCGCGCGAGGATGGCGTTATTGAAATGCAGGGCGACAGCGACGCCGCCATTGTGAAAGGGCTGATTGCAGTGGTCTTCGCGCTGTACCATCAGATGACTGCGCGGGATATTGTCGCTTTTGACGTGCGTCCGTGGTTTGAACAAATGGCGTTAACTCAACATCTCACTCCGTCCCGCTCGCAAGGCCTTGAAGCAATGATTCGCGCAATTCGCGCCAGGGCCGCAGAACTTAGCTAAACTCAAAGAGATTGCTTTCATCCTGTTATGCGAGGCGAGCAATCGCCTCGTGTTCTTTCAGCATTCCGACGTTCTGTCGGTGAACACAGGAATATAACTATGAAACGCGCGTTCTCTTTGACTCCAGTTACCTTATCCATACTGCTGGGCATCGCTCAGGCGGCCTGGGCCGTCGATTACCCGTTGCCGCCGCCGGGTAGCCGTATCATTGGTCAAAATCAGATTTATACCGTGCCCAATGACGGCAAAAGCCTTGAATACATCGCCGAGAAATTTGAAACCGGCGTGCTCTCTTTGCTGGAAGCGAATAACACCGTCGATCCTTATCTTCCGAAGCCCGGCACCCCGTTGATTATCCCGTCGCAAATGATTTTGCCGGATACGCCGCGCGAAGGGATTGTGATTAATCTGGCGGAGCTGAGGCTCTATTACTACCCGCCAGGCCAGAACCGGGTGGAAGTGTATCCGCTGGGGATAGGCCAACTGGGGCGTGAAACACCGGTAATGGTGACCCGCATCAGCCAGAAAATCCCTAATCCCACCTGGACGCCGACAGCCAATATCCGGGCGCGCTCGCTGGCCCAGGGCATCAAACTGCCTGCTGTCGTGCCTGCGGGCCCAAATAACCCCCTGGGGCGCTTTGCGTTGCGTCTGGAGCAGGGCGGTGGCGAATACCTCATACACGGCACTAATGTGCGCAGCAGCATCGGAATGCGGGTGAGCTCCGGGTGTATCCGCATGCGTGCCCCGGACATCAAGGCGCTGTTTAACCAGGCTTCCTGGGGAACCCGGGTCGAAATTATTAACGAGCCGGTTAAATACAGCGTCGAACCTGATGGTAAGCACTACGTGGAAGTGCATCAGCCGCTGTCTAAAAACGACTGGGACAATCCGCAAACCATGGCCTATCGCCATTAATGCCGCCTTCGGGCAGTTTATTGACAATGGGCGTACCGACAGTATGGCGGTGGACAACGCCATTACCCGCCGGGCGGGTTACCCGGTTGATGTAAGCAGTATGCGCAGCGCACCTTCGGGGTTAGCGCCAGCAGCGCCGATACAGAGCGTTAAAACGCAGTCACAGGAGAGTATGAAGCCGAAGCAGGATACCGACCCGGTAAGCGGTCAAAGCGGCGTGGTGATGCAGTAGAGGGGAATAAACACGGGGCAAAAAAAAATGGCGCACAATGTGCGCCATTCTTAACACAAGTTACTATTACTTACGGTATTTAGTAGCTTGGTTGTCCAGACGCTGGTTAGCGCGAGCTGCGTCATCTTTAGCAGCCTGAACGTCGGAACGCATTGCGTTCACGTCGTTGCTCAGCTGGTCAACTTTAGCGTTCAGAGTCTGAACGTCAGAAGACAGCTGATCGATTTTAGCATTGCTGGAGCAACCAGCCAGCAGAGTAGAACCCAGGATTACCGCGCCCAGTACCAGTTTAGTACGATTCATTATTAATACCCTCTAGATTGAGTTAATCTCCATGTAGCGTTACAAGTATTACACAAACTTTTTTATGTTGAGAATATTTTTTTGATGAGAATCCACTTAATTTTGATCGTTCGCTCAAAGAACCATCGAATTTAACCAATTGGTTAAAAAAAGTGTGTTAAAACAGTCTTTTTTCATCGGATTCATCTTAGATTTTTCTCCTGTTAAATAGCGAAATTCGATTTGATTTTTTTATTTATTTAGCTAATGACGGAAATAAAAAAAGCACCCGAGGGTGCTTTTTGTACGCATTAATTAAGGTTGCTTAATTAAAGAACGTGTACGGACGCCGTATTAGTGGTGCCACTCGGAACCAGCGCGCCAGATACCATAACCACTACGTCGCCTTTATTCGCCAGGCCGCTTTCCAGTGCCGCTTCTTTACCTAAACGGTAGAAATCGTCAGTAGAAGCGATTTCTTTCACCCAGTTGCGCCACAACGCCTTTGCTCAGCACCAGCTGACGGGCAGTCACTTCGTTAGTGGTCAGCGCCAGGATGGTGGCGTCCGGGAAGTATTTACGCACAGCGCGAGCAGATTTACCGCCCTGGGTAGCCACAACGATCAGCGGCGCATCCAGTTTCTCAGCAGTTTCAACCGCGCCGCGGCATACTGCTTCGGTGATACGCAGTTTACGGCTGTCGTTGTTGAACTCCAGACGGCTGCTCATCACGCGGTCAGTACGTTCACAGATGGTCGCCATAATGCTCACGGCTTCCAGCGGGTATTTACCTTTGGCGGATTCGCCAGACAGCATCACAGCATCGGTGCCGTCGAGGATGGCGTTTGCAACGTCGCCAGCTTCAGCGCGGGTCGGACGCGGATTTTTGATCATGGAATCCAGCATTTGCGTCGCGGTGATAACCACTTTACGCGCACGGATACATTTTTCGATCATCATCTTCTGCGCGAAAATCACTTCTTCAACCGGGATTTCAACGCCCAGATCGCCACGCGCAACCATGATGCCGTCAGAGGCTTCAAGGATATCGTCGAAGTTGTTCAGGCCTTCCTGGTTTTCAATTTTGGAGATGATCTGAATGGCTTCGCCGCCGTTGGCTTTGAGGTGCGCACGGATTTCTTCCACGTCGGAACGCTTACGGATGAAGGAAGCAGCAACGAAATCAACGCCCTGCTCACAACCGAAGATCAGGTCTTTTTTGTCTTTCTCAGCCAGCGCCGGCAGAGCGATGGATACGCCCGGCAGGTTAACGCCTTTGTTCTCGCCCAGGTCGCCGTTGTTCAGCACTTTACAAATAACTTTGTTACCTTCAATGGCGGTCACTTCCATACCGATCAGACCATCGTCTACCAGTACGGTGTTGCCAACGCTCAGGTCGTTGGTGAAACCTTCGTAGGTCACCGCAACGATTTCGCTGTTGCCTACCACAGTTTTATCGGTGGTGAAGGTGAAGGTCTGGCCCGCTTTCAGGGAGACGTCATTGCCGCCTTCCAGTTTGATGGTACGGATTTCCGGCCCTTTGGTATCCAGCAGAATAGCGGCTTTTTTACCGGTTTTTTCCATCACGTTGCGCAGGTTTTTGATGCGCTGGCCGTGCTCTTCATAATCACCATGGAGAAGTTCAGACGCATTACGTTCATGCCCGCATCGAGCATTTTTGACAGCATCTCTTCGGATTCGGTTTTCGGGCCGATGGTGCAAACAATTTTGGTCTTTTTCATGACAGTCTTAATCTTTTGGTTGAGAAGGATAAGGGATTTTTACCCCACAGCCAGCGAGGCCATGGGCGGAAACGGGTGTCCTAACGCGCTGGTCGCTCTGTTTAAGGATAGGTGACATCAAAAGAGCGTGCAGAGGAATGTATGCTGAAGTTTCAGCCAGTAAAAGGCGGGCAAAGTTATTATAAGAATTAAGGCCGTCCAATATGCTGAAACCATTCAAGTTAAAATCGGCGCTAGTATAAGGGAAAAGCCGCAGGAAGGAAAATGAAAACGCTGTTTCATAAAATTTTCAGGCAGTTTCACAAGCGTCTGTTATTGCCGCGTTGCGTTTGAATAAAAAATGTTAGTGGCTTTGTGATCATTCACACAAAGTCATCAAAAACCAAACCGTTAAACCCACTGTGGACCCATTGGCTTCGTCAGGTGAGTCGTGCTGAGTAATGGATTTATTGTCACGGGCCCGTGACCAGGTTGATCACAAGGCGTCGCGGTTTGCGCATTTCCGGCAGGTTTACCATTCTTTCCTATACTTAGGCTTTGTTCCCAAAACAGGAGAGTAAGAATGACGATTCAAAAAAGCGGTCAGGCCCATTGGGAAGGTGATATCAAAAGCGGCAAAGGCACTGTCACGACCGAAAGCGGTGTGCTAAGCCAACAGCCTTATGGCTTTAACACCCGTTTCGAAGGCGCGAAAGGGACCAACCCGGAAGAGCTGATCGGGGCTGCCCATGCGGCTTGTTTCTCAATGGCGCTTTCGCTGATGTTGGGTGAGGCGGGCCATAAACCGCAATCGATCGATACCAAAGCGGTGGTATCACTGGATAAAGCAGGCGGCGGCTTTGAAATCACCAAAGTTGCGCTCACCAGTGAAGTTTCTTTGCCTGGTGTCGATAAGAATGAATTCGACGAAATTATTCAGAAAGCCAAAGCGGGCTGCCCGGTTTCCAAAGTTTTAAACGCGGAAATTACCCTCGATTACACGCTGAATAATTAATTCTCTGTAATATCCAGGCCGCCCTGACAGGGGTGGCCCTTGTTCTCAGCGTATTTTGGGAGAACCTTTTAAAGGACGCACATGACTAATAAAGCGAAACAAGACGAAGAACTCTATCAGGAAATGTGCAGGGTGGTAGGCAAAGTCGTGCTCGAAATGCGCGACCTGGGCCAGGAGCCCAAACATGTCGTTATCGCAGGTCTGCTCAGAACATCACTCGCCAATAAAAACATCAAACGCAGCGAACTCACTACTCAAGCAATGGAGCGTGTCGTGAAGGCGTTAGCTCCCACCCAATAGCTCAGCCGATCCTGTCGCAGTACTGGCAGGAGTAACCACACGTTGAAAACAACGTCATTTTGCAAATACATTGCATGGAAAGGTCGTGCGATGGGGCAAAGCATGAAAAAAGAGTGAAAAGCAGAGAAGAAATATGGTGCGTTCGATTGGACTCGAACCAACGACCCCCACCATGTCAAGGTGGTGCTCTAACCAACTGAGCTACGAACGCATTGTAGAGAATGGTGCGTTCAATTGGACTCGAACCAACGACCCCCACCATGTCAAGGTGGTGCTCTAACCAACTGAGCTATGAACGCATTACTGTGTGACAGCGGGGACGAATATTAGCGACACCCCTGGAGGCTTGCAAGGGGAAATTGGCAATTTTCTTCCACATTTCACGCGATTGCTGAGCAACTGCGCAAAACGGGGAGAAAGTAATCAGGGTTATCGACATTAAGGCGCACAAATGAACAAGGGCGCCAAAGGCGCCCTGATACCTTATCGCGCTGCGCGGTGCAAAATTTCCGCTGACGGCTGGCGCTGCAGGTAGCGCATCCGCAACATCATCATGATCGCCGCCGAGGTCAGACCGATAATAAAGCCCATCCAGAAACCCGCCGGCCCCATTGGTTCCACAACCCAGTCGGTAAGCGCCAGAATATAGCCGCTGGGTAGGCCCAGCACCCAATAGGCAGTAAAGGTAATGAAGAAAATCGAGCGGGTATCTTTATAACCGCGCAAAATACCACTGCCAATAACCTGGACCGAGTCGGAAATCTGGTAGATCGCCGCTAATAACATCAGTTGCGTCGCCAGCGCGATAACCGCCGGATTATCGTTATACAGCAGGGCGATAGGCTCACGGAAAATGACCGTAAACAGCGCGGTAAATACCGCCATGCATACGCCCACGCCAAGGCCGGTCCACGCGGCGGTTTGCGCCTCCAGCGTCGAACCCTGTCCCAGACGATAACCTACGCGGATAGTGACTGCCGCGCCCAGTGACAGGGGTAATACAAACATCAGCGAGCTGAAGTTAAGCGCGATCTGGTGCCCGGCCACGTTAACAATCCCCAATGGCGACACCAGCAGCGCCACGACAGCAAACAGCGTCACTTCGAAAAACAACGCCAGCGCAATAGGCAGACCCAACTGGGTCAGACGCTTAAGTACCGCCCAGTCCGGCTTGTGGAACCGCTCGCTGCTGTGGATATCGCGCATTGAGCGGGCGCGGCTGACGTACGATCGCATGGCGAAAAACATCACCCAGTAGACCGCTGCCGTCGCGACGCCGCACCCGACGCCGCCCAGTTCCGGCATGCCAAAATGACCGTAAATAAAGATGTAGTTAACCGGGATATTCACCATCAGACCGATAAAGCCCATCACCATGCCGGGTTTAGTTTTCGCCAGGCCTTCGCACTGATTACGCATAACCTGGAAAAACAGATACCCCGGCGCGCCCCAGAGTAGCGCACGCAGATAGCCCACGGCTTTATCAGCCATCAGCGGATCGATGTCTTTCATGGCGCCGATGATATAACCCGCATTCCATAAAACGAGCATCACTAACAGCGACACAAATCCCGCCAGCCAGAAACCCTGCTGAATCTGGTGCGTTACCCGGTCGCGTCGGCCTGAACCGTTTAACTGGGCGATGACCGGCGTCAGCGCCAACAGCAGACCGTGACCAAAGAGTATGGCGGGCAGCCATACCGACGTGCCAATGGCGACGGCGGCCATATCGGTGGCGCTGTACCCACCAGCCATTACCGTATCAACAAACCCCATTGCGGTTTGGGCGATTTGCGCGAGGATCACCGGGATCGCCAGGGCTAATAACTGACGCGCTTCGACAAAATACTTCTGCACGAGAACACCTTTTATATTGTTGTTATATGAAAAACAAAAAGCCGCCAACGATGGCAGCAAGAAGAGGTTGCAGGGGAATAGTCTGACTATTGTAGCGGGAGTTGATTATTAAGCCAGAGAATTTCTGAACGCAGCGCCAAACGGGCTGGCAAGCTGAATTTCCAGCTGTTATTGTGCTGGGATAATGTGAATGGCGCTTTGCCAGATGACAGATATTCAGGAGTCAGGCTTATGTTTACCGGTATTGTCCAGGGCGTGGCGAAAATTATCGCCATTGATGAAAAACCCAATTTCCGCACGCATGTTGTGGCGTTACCGCCAGAACTGCTGCCGGGCCTTGAAACGGGCGCGTCGGTGGCGCATAACGGCTGTTGTCTGACGGTTACGCACATCGATGGCGACAAAGTCAGCTTCGATCTAATGAAAGAAACACTGCGCATCACTAATTTAGGCGAGCTGGTGCCAGGCGATCTGGTGAATATTGAGCGTGCGGCAAAATTCAGCGATGAAATTGGCGGGCACTTGATGTCCGGCCATATTATGACGACAGCTGAAGTGTCAAAAATATTAACCTCAGAAAATAACCGCCAGATTTGGTTAAAACCTCAGGATCCGACGCTGCTGAAGTATATTCTTCACAAAGGATTTATTGGCATTGATGGTATAAGCCTGACCGTCGGCGAAGTCACTGCCACCCGGTTTTGCGTACATTTAATTCCGGAAACCCTTCAGCGTACGACCCTCAGAAATAAGAAGCTCGGTCAGCGGGTGAATATCGAAATCGATCCGCAAACCCAGGCGGTGGTTGATACCGTTGAACGTGTGCTGGCGTCGCGTGAAGCCGCGGCAAAAATTGCCGACGCGTAAGACCAAAAAACCCCGGTTTGCCGGGGTTAATATTAACGCGCGACGCGCAACCCGTTTTCCACTCCCCGGCTGAAAACCACCTGCCAGAGCTGCAAATCCCGGGCGCGGAATGCGCCTGCGCAGGCGTTCAGATAATAGCTGAACATCCGTTTAAAACGTTCGGAATAGTTATCCGCCAGTTCCGGCCACGCTTCCATAAACCTGGCATGCCAGGCCATCAGCGTTTTATCGTAATCCGCACCGAAATTGTGCCAGTCTTCCATCACGAAATAGGGGGCGCTGGCATCGGCGATATGGCGCACCGAGGGCAGGCAGCCATTGGGGAAAATGTACTTATTGATCCACGGGTCGACATTATTATCGGTTTTACGTGAACCAATGGTATGCAGCAGGAAGATGCCGTCTGGTTTCAGATTGCGATCAACGACCCTGAAATAGGTTGCGTAGTTTTTGGGGCCCACGTGTTCAAACATGCCCACTGACACGATGCGGTCAAAGCGATCGTCCAGTTCCCGGTAGTCCTGCAATAAAATGGTGACGTCCAGCCCCTGGCAGCGCGCCTGGGCCATTTTTCGCTGTTCTGCGGATACCGTTACGCCCGTGACCGAAACGCCATACTCACGGGCAGCGAACTCTGCCAGTCCACCCCAACCGCAGCCGATATCCAGTAACCGCATACCCCGCTCAAGCTGGAGTTTTTCACAGACCAGACGCAGTTTGGCGCGCTGGGCGTCGGCCAGGTTATCGGCGTCTTTCCAGTAGGCGCAGGAGTATTGCATATAGCCGTCGAGCATGCGGCTGAACAGATCGTTGCCCAAATCGTAATGCTCTTTGCCCACCATCCAGGCGCGTTTGGGGTTTTGAAGATTGAAAATCCGTGCGCCAAGCACCCGCAGCGTATCTTTAAAATGGGTAGGAAGTTGGTTTTCCAGACCGGCTTTAAGCACATTGGTGAAAAACAGATCCAGCCGTTCGCACTCCCACCAGCCATCCATATAACTTTCACCCAGGCCCAGCGAGCCTTGCTGCAAGACGCGTTTATAAAAATCGGGGTTTTTGATTTGCGGATCGGCGGGGGAAGGGCCATTTATCGCGACTCCCGCTTTGCTGAGCAGGTCGTTAACGATACGGAACCATTGATTGTCCCGTAATCCGACTTCTTCTATACACGATGAACTCATAGCTTCTCCATCACTGTGCGGTGAACAACGCCCTGAAGGCAGGGCGGCGAGAAATTTCACGGAAAACTCCGCGAGCCTGAAATCCGACGAGAACAGAGGAAGGGAGAAGGCCCTTACCTTAAAGGCCATCCATGGAGCAAAAAGGAGCGAACGCTCCGGAATCCATCATAAAAATCATTTTATAAGACTGCCAGTCAGTATAGAACTCACCGTGAGGGGGTTCAATAAAAAATGATTAGCAGTCTAATTAAATGTTTGCAGCAGATCAGGAATTTTGCGACGACGTGGTCGAGCGACGCAGGTTTATCGCTTCGCTATCCACTACCTGCATCCGGTAGCCCAGCGCCACGATGATGATGGTTGAGAGCATTACACTGGTGGTAGACAGCAGCGGCGCAGCGGAAACCAGCCAGGAAACCGCCAGGCTTGCCAGAAAACACAATCCCAGTTGCAGCGTATTTTGCAGCGCGGCTGCACGGCCGGTTGCCTGTGGGAAGGGTTGCAGCGCCGAGGCGACCACAATCGGATAGACCGCGCCGTTTACCGCCGCCATCAGGCAGAACGGAATCAAAATCAGTGTCAGGCTTGGGTTGGGCATCAGGCCCGCGCCCCAGGTGGCAATGACGCTCAGGGCAAATAACATCAACAGCCAGGGCAGCATATGCGGACCAGACCATTTTTTCAGGGCGCTACGGCAGCCGTACCCGCCGATGAGAAAAGCGATGGTCTGCGGCACATAGCTCAGGCCAATCGCGGTGGGCCCATAGCCCATGTCGCTGAGAATAAACGGTGAACCGGTCAGCCAGGCGAAAAAGCTGGCAGAGCAGCCTGCATAGATCATGACGTTGCCGCTGTAGCGTTTCGAGCGAAGCAGCGTCATAAAACCGAGCGGAGCGGCGTCATCATGAGCCTTTTGGGTGCGAGGTGCTAAGCGCAACGCCGGGATCATCAGCGCGAGGGTGATAAAGAACAGCACCAGGAAAATAACTTCCCAGTTGAAATGATGCAGCAACCAGCTTCCCAACAGCGGGGCGAGGGCAGGGGAAAGCGCAACCAGCGGCATGATGGTCGCGAAAATGCGGTTAGTGCGCGACGCAGGATAATAATCGGTCACCAGCGCTTGCCACGTCACGGCTGCGGCGCAAACCCCGATAGCCTGAACAAAACGCAGGGCCAGCAGCATCGCGGCGTTTTCAACCCACAACATACCCAGGCAGCCTGCGGCGAAAATACTTAACCCGGCCAGCAGGACAGGTTTACGACCATAACGGTCAGACAACGGGCCCCAGGCCAGCTGTGCCACGGCGAAGCCCGCCAGGAATAAACTCAGGCTGGCGCTGACGGCTGAAGCCTCGGTGCCTAAATCCTGTTGAATGACGGCAAACGCCGGCAAATACATGTCGGTCGCCAGGAAGCCGAGCACGCTCAGGCCCGCAAGCCACACTAAAAAACCTCGTGAAGGACGCATTGTGATTCTCTTTCGTTACTCATACATCGGACGCAGGAGTTTACAAAAGTGCAATCGACCTTGTGAAACGCTAATATTTGCACGTTCCTTTCAAAATTTTTGCAGGCAAAGCATGTGGTCTGAATATTCGCTGGAAGTAGTTGATGCCGTTGCGCGAAACGGCAGTTTTAGCGCGGCGGCGCAGGAACTGCATCGTGTGCCCTCTGCGGTGAGCTATACCGTGAAACAACTGGAGGAATGGCTGGCGGTTCCGCTATTTATCCGTCGCCACCGGGAAGTGGAACTTACGCCCGCCGGCGCGTGGTTTTTAAGAGAGGGCCGTACTGTTATCAGAAAAATGATGGTCACGCGCCAGCAGTGCCAACAAATCGCTAACGGCTGGCGCGGCCAGCTTTCCATTGCCGTTGATAACATCGTCAAACCGGCGCGTACCCGGCAATTAATCCTGGATTTTTATCGCCACTTCGACGACGTGGAACTGCTGGTAGCGCAGGAAGTGTTCAATGGTGTCTGGGATGCGCTGTCTGATGGGCGCGTGGAGGTGGCGATAGGCGCAACGCAGGCGATCCCGGTAGGGGGACGGTTTACCTTTCGCGACATGGGGCCGTTAAGCTGGCGCTGTGTTGTCAGCGCCGCCCATCCGCTGGCGGCTATTAACACGCCGCTTAGTGACGATCAGTTGCGCCAGTGGCCTTCGCTGGTGCTGGAAGACACGTCACGGTCGTTGCCGAAGCGTACTACTTGGCTGCTGGATAACCAACGTCGCGTGGTGGTGCCTGACTGGGCGACTGCGGTGGATTGCCTGAATCACGGATTGTGTATCGGGATGGTGCCCGCGCATCTCGCACACGATCCGGTGGTGTCAGGGCAATGGAAACAACTCGAACTGGACGATCCGTTTCCCGACTCACCCTGCTGCCTGACCTGGAAGCAAACCGATGCTTCACCGGCGCTGCTCTGGCTGCTGGATTATCTGGGCGACAGTGAAACGCTGAATCGGGAGTGGTTGATGGAGCCGGAATAACCCGGCTCCGGCAGGATCAACGGCGATAATCGCGGAAGGGGCCGTCGGCCACAGAACGACGCTCAATCAGACGCGGATGCACTTCAATGGTCTGGGACTCTTCACGCTTATTTACGATGCGATCGAGCAGCATGTTAAACGCGGTCTCACCCAGGGAATCTTTCGGCTGGTGGATGGTGGTTAACGCCGGGCTGAAGAAGCGGGCGTTGCGCACATTGTCATAACCGATCACCGAAATATCCTGCGGCACGCGCAGACCCATTTCATCGGCTGCACAAATCGCGCCCATCGCCATCACATCACCCCCGCAGAATACGGCGGTCGGACGCGGATGCTGCGAAAGAATTTGCTGCATCGCACGATAGCCAGATTCCGGTTCGAAATCGCCCTGAACAATCCAGTTTTCCGGTACGGTGATATTCACTTCTTCCAGCGCTTTCAGGAAACCAGCCAGACGGCCCGCGCCGGTATTGCGTTCAAGGGGCCCCGGGATCACACCGAGATCGCGATGGCCGCGTTCGATCAAATAGCGCCCGGCCATATAGCCGCCCTGGAAGGCGTTATCGATAACCGAATCAGTGAAGTCGGCTCTGGATTCGCCCCAGTCCATCACCACCATCGGGATATGACGATACTCTTCCAGCGTCGACAGCAGGGATTCAGGATATTCAGAGCACATGACCAACAGGCCATCAACACGCTTTTGCGCCATCATCGACAGATAGGCGCGCTGTTTTTCCTGATTGTTGTGGGCGTTACCCAAAATTAGCGTGTAGCCTTTGCTAAAACAGCTGTTTTCTACCGCTTCGATAATTTCAGCAAAATAGGGCGCTTCGCTGCTGGTCGCCAGCAAACCGATAGATTTCGTATGATTGACTTTTAAGCTGCGTGCGACGGCGCTCGGGGAATAGTGTAATTCCTTGATAGCCGCCCAGACTGCATTGCGTGTTTCTTCCGCCACAAAACGGGTTTTGTTAATAACATGCGACACAGTTGTAGTGGAAACGTTTGCGCGTTTAGCGACATCTTTTATAGTTGCCATTCTTGTTACTCCAGACCCTCTCCGAGCCCCTGTTCATCACAGGTTAAACGTTTGCCTATGCTAACCCCGGTGCGCAACTTTTCGTTTGCGGGTATGTCGGGAAATTGCGACATCAAAAGGAGGGGGTCAATGGCTGGTGAAAAATAAGGTAGCGACGGATTTTGTCTGATCTTGCGCAAAAGTGGAAGAGGGAAAACGCATATCAGCTTAAATCCCGTGGTAATTTTATCTGAAAATATGCAAAAATGATCTGCACACACTTTTATTGTGGATAACAAGGAGAGCAAAAATGAGCACAGACCTGAAATTTTCTCTGGTGACAACCGTTATCCGTACTTGGTTTGATTGTGGCAACCAGTTTTGTTGCTGTATTAAACTAAGCCAAAAAGCGGGCAGTGAAGACTTATCTCTTGTTAAACGCCAGAAAAGCGCATTTTTTGGCGTTTAGTGCATTTTAGAGGGGATGAATTAACGAGGATCTTTTCAGAATAAAACACTGCAGGCTTGCGCTGAAAACTTTTTTTAACAACCCGCCGTAGGCTTTTTCCTCAGGCAACAAATTTCTCTGCCAGTTATTCACAAATCAGCAAAACTCTTTTGCCAAAACACCGCCTTCCTTTCTCATGTGACAAATGTCACTCTTCGCTCTCTTTATTTACAGGTCACTCATCTTGTCGGCGGCGATGACGTGAGGGACGGGTTTGCTGGAACTGACTAATGAAAATAAATTATCCGCTACTGGCGCTGGCAATTGGCGCATTTGGAATCGGCACCACGGAATTTTCGCCGATGGGATTACTGCCGGTGATTGCCCGTGGCGTCGATGTCTCCATACCGGCGGCAGGAATGCTGATCAGCGCTTATGCCGTGGGGGTTATGGTCGGCGCGCCGCTGATGACGTTGCTGCTCTCTCATCGCGCTCGTCGCAGCGCATTGATATTCCTGATGGCGATTTTTACTCTCGGGAATGTGCTCTCGGCTATTGCCCCTGACTATGCCACGCTGATGGTGTCACGCATCATCACCAGCCTGAATCATGGAGCGTTTTTCGGCCTCGGCTCGGTGGTGGCGGCAAGTGTGGTGCCGAAACATAAACAGGCGAGTGCGGTGGCGACCATGTTCATGGGCCTGACCATCGTGAATATCGGCGGCGTGCCCGCCGCTACCTGGCTGGGCGAGACCATTGGCTGGCGAATGTCGTTTCTCGCGACCGCAGGCCTCGGCGTTATTGCGATCATCAGCCTGGCGTTTTCTTTGCCGAAAGGCGGCGCGGGCGAGCGACCGGATGTGAAGAAAGAGCTGTCGGTGCTGATGCGGCCGCAGGTGGTAAGTGCGTTGTTGACCACGGTCTTAGGGGCCGGGGCGATGTTTACCCTGTATACCTATATATCGCCGGTGCTACAGCATGTCACCCACGCCACCCCGCTGTTCGTCACGGCTATGCTGGTGCTGATTGGGTGGGCTTCTCTATTGGTAACTGGCTGGGCGGCCGCCTGGCAGACCGTTCGGTCACCGGTACCTTGAAAGGCTTCCTTGCGCTGCTGATTGTGATTATGGCCGCCATTCCCTGGCTGGCACGTAGCGAATGGGGGGCGGCATTAAGCATGGTGGTATGGGGTGCCGCGACCTTCGCGGTCGTACCGCCGCTGCAGATGCGCGTCCATGCGGGTCGCAAGCGATGCGCCGGGCTTATCTTCATCGGTGAATATTGGCGCGTTTAATCTGGGTAATGCATTGGGTGCGGCGGCAGGCGGCGCGGTTATCCAGGCTGGTCTTGGACTGAATATGGTACCCGTGATGGGGGCGACGATCGCAGGATTGGGATTATTGTTGGTGGTCCTGTCATCGCGACGCGAACGTGAAACCCTGTGCGCCGCTGAATGAAAAAACGGAGAAGGTTTACCTTCTCCGTGTAGCCTGTCAGGCAGCAAAGTTTTTCGCGACGAAATTCCAGTTTACCAGCGCCCAGAAGTGCTCCAGATATTGCGGACGGGCGTTACGGTAATCGATGTAGTACGCATGTTCCCATACGTCTACCGTCAGCAACGGTTTGGCAGGCGAAGTGAGCGGCGTACCGGCGTTAGACGTGGATACAATCGCCAGCGTGCCATCGGGGTTTTTCACAAGCCAGGTCCAGCCGGAACCAAAGTTCTTAATAGCTGCGTCTGTAAAGCGGGTTTTGAACTCCGCGAAGCTGCCAAACGCAGCATTGATGGCATCTGCCAGCGCGCCGTCTGGTTCGCCGCCAGCCTGCGGGGCGAGGCAGTGCCAGTAAAAAGTATGGTTCCACACCTGTGCGGCATTGTTGAAAATCCCGCCTTCGGCGCTTCGCACGATCTCTTCTAATGATTTCCCTTCGAACGCGGTACCCGTAATCAGGTTATTGAGGTTAGTGACATAGGTCTGATGATGTTTGCCATAGTGATACTCCAGCGTTTCTGCGGAGATATGCGGCTCAAGGGCCTCTTTGGCATACGGTAATGCAGGTAGTTCGAACGACATTGCTTGACTCCTTATTATATGACGCTAAATACGTACTTTTAGTGCGTGTATTAGGGTAGCAAATTGAAAGAGTAAGCAAAAGATGAAGTTACCTGCCCGTAAAGGGCAGGTTAAGGTATTCAGCGGATAGTTCTTGGCGTCATCACCCGGCGAGCGCCAACATAATGGCGTTGCCAGTAATCTTCGCTCAGTGACGTGATTTCAATGTCGCGACCCGAACGGGCGACTGAATGAATTTACCGTTGCCGACGTATACGCCGACGTGATCGGCGGTACCGCGACCACGGTGCGGAAAAACACCAAATCTCCACTTTGCAACTCCGCCACATTTACCGGCGATGCATCGCGCAGATGGTACATCTCATTAGCCGTGCGCGGGATGCGAAACTTCACCAGATCCTTGTATGCGTAATAAATCAGGCCGCTGCAATCGAAACCGTACGCGGAGATGCGCCGCCCAACGGTAGGGTTTGCCAATTTGGCCCATTAATTTGTTCAGCGCGGTCTGCTGCGCTTTCTGAACGCGAACTTTGTGCGCTTCAGCAATCGTGGTTGTTTGCTGGTTTTCACCGTCACGCACGATTTCTTCCCGGTTTTACGGGATTTGGTGCATGACTGTTTGATCATTTCTACTGCCGCGGTAACAGGCTGGGCGCTGCGGCGTTTTTGCCACGCTTTTGGCGGCGGAACGGGAAGAGGAGGTTTGGAACCTGAAGCCGTCTTTTTAGCGGCGCTGGTGTGGGTACTTTTTGTCGCTGATGTTTTTTCGAAGATTGCGTTGTTTTTGCGGTGTTCTTTTTGTTAGTTGCTTTATTCGTGGATGATTTGTCTGCGTGTTTTGTTTTCGTAATCTGCTTATGCACCGCAGACGGGCGAGCATGCTCCGACGCCAGAGCGAGCGGCGTAAAGCTTAAAGAAGTAAAAAATAGAGCACAAAGCGTAAGCGAAACTTTATTCATCCGCACCACTGAGCGTTCCCCTGAACTATGCTGACAATCATGCCAGCGTGTGATTTTCAAAACCCGTCGATTCTAATCCATAAAATCGTTCAACGTTAAGAGAGTTATTCTCCCAAAACGCCGTTTTGGAACCATGCGCAAATAAAATGACCAACTTACGCTTCACTTGCTCGTTTTTTGCACAATAGTTGAGTGAAAGAGTAAGGTTTTAGGCGTTGAAAATGTTATTCTGGTCGCATGTTTACTGGGAACGTTACGGTTCATCTCCCGGATTTACACAGTTCCCTGATAGCCAGTAAAATTCAGGCTGTTTGCCTGAAAAGCTTGAGGAAGCAAGACAATGAGCACCACCATCGAAAAAATTGAACGCCAAATCGCTGAAAACCCGATCCTGCTGTACATGAAAGGTTCACCAAAACTGCCAAGCTGCGGTTTCTCTGCTCAGGCTGTACAGGCGCTGTCTGCCTGCGGCGAGCGTTTCGCTTACGTTGATATCCTCCAGAACCCGGATATCCGTGCAGAGCTGCCGAAATATGCGAACTGGCCGACATTCCCGCAATTGTGGGTCGACGGCGAACTGGTCGGCGGTTGCGATATCGTTATCGAGATGTACCAGCGCGGGAATTGCAGTCACTGATTAAAGAAACTGCCGCGAAGTACAAAGAGTCCGACGCGGAGTAAATAAAAAAGCGACCTCAGGTCGCTTTTTTTACGTGCTTATTCGGTGGGTTCGGCCTGCGGTAACGGCCAGCCGCCCAGACGCTTCCAGCGGTTCACAATCTCGCAGAACAACAGCGCCGTCTGCTCGGTGTCGTACAGGGCCGAGTGAGCCTGGGTGCTGTCAAACGGGATCCCGGCAGCAAGACACGCCTTCGCCAGCACGGTCTGCCCCAGCGCCAGCCCGCTCAGCGCCGCCGTATCAAAGGTGACGAACGGATGGAACGGGTTGCGCTTTAATGACGCGCGTTCAGCCGCCGCCATCATAAAGCCATGATCGAACGTGGCGTTATGGGCAACCATAATTGCGCGGTTACATCCGCGATCCTTAATGCCTTTGCGCACCATTTTAAAAATCGCATGTAGCGCATCGTATTCGCTGACCGCGCCGCGCAGCGGGTTATGTGGGTCAATGCCGTTAAAGGCCAGCGCTTCCGGTTGCAACAGGGCGCCTTCAAAAGGTTCGACATGAAAGTGCAGCGTTTCGTCGATGCCGAGCCAGCCCTGTTCATCCATTTTTAAGGTGACGGCGGCAATTTCAAGCAGCGCGTCGGTTTTAGCGTTGAATCCGGCAGTCTCCACATCAATCACGACGGGATAAAAACCACGAAAACGGTCGCACAGACCGGTAAGTTGAGCGTTGTCGGACATCAGCGTCTCTATGTTGGGGAATTAAAGCAGCGCGTATTATGGCAAAAAAAGGCGGGGGATGCAGCAGGGCAGGCGCATTCACGCCTGCCAGAGTACTCAGTTGCCGAGGCCTTTGCCGGCATCTTTCGCTTCGATTAGCTCGATTTTGTAACCGTCCGGATCTTCCACGAAGGCAATAACCGTGGTTCCGCCTTTCACCGGGCCCGCTTCACGAGTGACGTTGCCGCCATTGGCGCGAATGCGTTCGCAGGCTTCGGCCGCATTGTCCACGCTTAAAGCGATATGACCGTACGCGGTGCCGAGTTCATAGCTGTCCACACCCCAGTTGTAAGTCAGCTCAATAACCGCTTCTTCACTTTCCGGACCGTAACCAACGAAGGCCAGAGAATATTTGTACTCTTCGTTTTCGCTGGTGCGCAGCAGGGTCATGCCCAGTACTTTGGTGTAGAAATCAATAGAACGTTGCAAATCGCCAACGCGTAACATGGTGTGAAGTAAACGCATAACATCCTCGTCATTAATAAGTTTTTTAGCATCAACAGCTTTTCAGTATAGCGGCGATGCGCCGCCGCTATCAATTCGATCACAAAGTTGGGTAATCGATATATCCTTCAGCACCACCGCCGTAGAAAGTTTCCGGCTTCGGCGCGTTGAGTTCCGCTTTGCGATGCAGTCGTTCGACCAGGTCCGGGTTAGCAATATAAACGCGGCCAAACGCCACGGCATCAATATAGCCTTTGGAGATCAGATCTTCGGCTTTTTCGGCGGTATAAGCGCCGGCACCGATGATCACGCCCGGATACTGCTGACGAACTTTCGCGCGGAATTCGTCGGAGTAGGGTTTGCCGCCCGCCCAGTCTGGTTCGGAAATATGCAGATACGCCAGATTGCGTTTCGCCAGCTCGCCAATTAAATACAGTGCGGCTTCTTCCTGATCGTCGCCATTATCCAGCCCGTTAAACGGACCGAGCGGAGAGATACGGATGCCAATACGGTCCGATGCCCACGCCTCACTGGCAGCATCCACCACTTCCAGTACCAGGCGGGTGCGGTTTTCCACGCTTCCGCCATATTCGTCGGTGCGTTGATTCGATGCCGGAGACAGGAACTGATGCAGCAAATAGCCGTGGGCAGAATGCAGTTCCACCAGATCGAAACCGGCTTCGCGGGCATTGATCACCGCCTGGCGGAAATCATTAACAATGCCAGGGATTTCTTCCGTTTCCAGCGCGCGCGGCGTAGACGTGTCGACACGAATAGCGCGCCCTTGCTCATCACGCAAAGACGTGCGGGTTTCAGCGCGGATTGCCGAAGGCGCGACCGGCGCTTCGCCGCCCGGTTGCAGGCTGTCGTGGGAAATGCGTCCGGTGTGCCACAGTTGTACCGCAATGCGGCCATCTCGCTCATGCACGGCGGCGGTGATCTTTTTCCAGGCGGCAATTTGCTCTTCGCTGTGCAAGCCCGGCGCACCAGCATAACCTTTGGCCTGGGCAGAAATTTGCGTGGCTTCGCTGATGATCAGCCCGGCGCTGGCACGCTGGCGATAATACTCAACCATCATTGGGGTGGGAATATCCCCAGGCTCAATGCTGCGCAGACGGGTGAGAGGGGCCATAAATACGCGGTTCGGTGCAGTGACAGCGCCCACTTTTAACGGGGTAAATAATTTTTCTGATGACATACACACTCCTGAGTAGACCGGTCGTCTAGTAAGTTTCGAAATAAAAAGCACCCACTTATTGGGGTGCGCAGAGTAAATCCTGAACATGCGCCAGTGCGGTTTCCAGCGGAAGCGCGCTGCGGGAAATTTTCGCCTGCAAACTGGCGCCGAGCCAGAGCGCATACAACACGTTAGCGGCGGTCGTCGCGTCGCTGTGCAGCGTTAAACTGCCTTCGTCCACGCCCTGCTTAAGGCTTTGAGCAAGCAGCGCGATCACCTGAGCCGCGCCGCGATCGAGGGCCAGACGCATATCCTCCGACAAATCGCACACTTCGGCGGAAAGTTTGACCGTCAGGCATCCGTTAATGCGATCGTGCTGGCAGAATTGCTGTAGCGTCTGCTGATAGTAAGCCAACAGTTTTTCGCGAGCCGTCGCCCCGGGGGCAGCAAAATGCCGGATCAGTTGCTGATGATACGCGGTGTAATAGCGTTCCAGCATCGCGACGCCAAAAGCCTCTTTGGAGCGAAAGTAATGATAAAACGATCCCTTCGGCACTTCGGCGGTTTTCAGCAACTCGCTCAGGCCCATGCCGACAAAACCACGGTGCAGGCAAAGCTGCTCGCCAGTAGCAAGAAGGTGTTCGCGGGTATCGTGTTCAGCCATTTTGTTCATGCGCTCACTGTAGTAGACCAATCGGTCTAATGCAATCATTTTTACAACAGGAGAGGGGAGGACCCACGACCTGTCGCCGGTTCATGCTGATAACTTGCAACATTGGCACTCCGCGTCTTCAATAAGAGGAATCTGCGCATTAAGGAGGGGTTGTGGCGGAACAACTTGAATTTTTTCCCATTCAGAGCCCCTGTCGGGGAATTTGCCAGTCTGATGAAAAAGGCTTCTGCCGGGGCTGTATGCGCACGCGTGATGAGCGTTTCAACTGGCAGGCGATGAGCGATGCCCAAAAGCAGGATGTGTTACGCCTGTGCCGCCAGCGCTGGCTACGGAGAATGCGCGCTGCGAAAGCCCAACCGGATGATGAACCGCAACAACCTTCTCTTTTCTAGTTTCGCCAGTCACGTATACTCAGCTTTTATTTTTTGCTGAGGAAATCAAGATGGTTCAGCGTATTACTCTCGCGCCCCAGGGCCCGGAATTCTCCCGTCTGGTGATGGGTTACTGGCGCCTGATGGACTGGAACATGTCTGCCCGTGAACGGGTCAGCTTTATCGAAGCGCATCTCGATCTGGGCATTACCACGGTCGATCACGCCGATATTTACGGGGGATACCAGTGCGAAGCCGCGTTTGGCGAAGCGCTTAAACTGGCTCCGCAGCTGCGCCAGAAAATGGAAATCGTCACCAAATGCGGTATCGCCACCACGGCTAAACCAGAAAACCGCATCGGCCACTATATTACCGATCGCGCACATATTGTTGAGAGCGCAGAAACCTCACTGAAAAACCTCGCTATCGACCACATCGATCTGTTGCTGATCCATCGTCCCGATCCCTTGATGGACGCCGACGAGGTAGCCGAAGCTTTTATCCAGCTTCATCAGGCCGGTAAAGTCCGTCATTTTGGCGTATCTAATTTCACGCCAGCACAGTTTTCGCTGCTTCAGTCGCGTCTGCCGTTTACCCTTGCCACTAACCAGGTGGAAATCTCCCCGGTTCATCAGCCGCTTCTGCTGGACGGCACGCTCGATCAGTTACAACAGCTGCGCATTCGTCCGATGGCATGGTCCTGCCTCGGCGGTGGTCGTCTGTTTAATGATGAAACCTTCAAAGCGTTGCGCGATGAACTGCATCAGGTGGCCCAGGAGATTGGGGCTGAAACCATTGAACAGGTGGTGTATGCCTGGGTGATGCGTCTGCCGTCCCAGCCGTTGCCGATTATTGGGTCCGGTAAAATCGAGCGCGTGCGTTCGGCGATCCAGTCATTATCGCTGGAGATGTCCCGTCAGCAGTGGTTCCGCATTCGAAAAGCGGCGCTCGGTTACGATGTACCGTAATTCCTAAAATCGCGGCCTCCCGATATTGATGCTTCGTTTGTCCTAAACTTAACAGGCGAAATCAACCATCTGGAGGCACGATGAAAAAAATCAGTCTGGCAGTGTGCGCGCTGCTTGCCTGCGGCGCAGCCCAGGCAGCCAGTGAAGACGTCGAAATGCATCTGGTTACGCCCCAGGGCATTGGGCAATCTATTGGTGAAGTTAAAATTGAAGAGACCGATAACGGTCTGAAATTCACCCCCGATTTAAAAGCGTTGCCGCCCGGAGAGCGTGGCTTCCACATTCACGCCAAAGGCAGCTGCGAACCGGCGATGAAAAACGGCACACCGTCTGCGGCAGAAGCGGCTGGTGGCCATCTTGATCCGCAATCCACCGGTAAGCACCAGGGGCCTGAAGGCGCGGGGCATTTAGGGGATCTGCCGGTCCTGGTCGTTGATAAAGAAGGCATGGCCAAAGAAGCGGTTACCGCACCGCGCCTTAAATCACTGGATGAGGTAAAAGGCAAAGCGCTAATGATCCACGCCGGCGGCGATAACATGTCCGATAAACCCGAACCGCTGGGCGGTGGCGGGGCACGTTATGCCTGCGGCGTAATCAAATAAATCACCGTTGCGCCGTCAACTGAGGAGAAGCTGGCGGCGCAAATTCCAGTTGTTTCAGCGAACAATATAAACGCCAAATCAGTGCTGCGAGTTCCACTGCCGCCGGATCGTGATGACGGCTTAATACCTCACATAAGCGCTGAAGTTCGTTAAGCGCCACATCCAGCGGTTTTTTCTGTACGCCTTGTTCACTCATCACATCCCGCAAAGTACTGATGCAAATATCCCGTACCTGAGAAAGCGGATCGGAGCGTGATTCCCATGCGCGAAGCGCCCAGACCACATGTGAGCAATTGAGCAGTACCACGCCCCAGCGCAGCAGCCAGCGTCTGGCTGTTTCTTCCTTCGCCTGGCTTAGCTGATGAATATGGTGATACACCAGCGATTCAAAGCCGTTTTCGCTCAGGCCAGGCCGTCGGCTAAGCTGATCGATAAACCCGCGCCGTAACGCCCGGATATGTCGGCGGCTTTTACGGTTGTCTGAACCGGGCTTGAGGATGGCAAAGGCCAGCCAGGCCAGACCCACACCCAGGATTTTCGCCAGGTTGTCATTAAGAAAGTCGCCAAAATCATAAACCGGTGGGTTGGTCACGGCGATGAAAGAGCCCATAAAGACAATTAGTTGTCCCCACAGTCCGGCAATTTTAGGTTGCTGAAGCTTCATCAGTTGCATCAGGCACAGCAGGGGAAAGAGGAACAATAAGAACTCCCACAGTTCTGTTATACGCACCATCAGCCCGAACTTGACGGCAAAGCTAAACAGCGAGAGTAAAATCAGGGTGCGCATCAGCAGTGACAGCGACTGATGCGGTGAAGGTGAAATGGAATAGAGCACGCAGCAGATCGCGATCATCGTCAGCGCGCCGCCGCCCGCATCCCACTGCGCTGTAATTGTCCAGGCGCAGGCCGCCACAATAACCACAAATGTCCGTAGTCCATTCCATAACGCTTCGGTCATATCGGTATGTCGGGTTAACAATCCGGCTTTCGGGCCGGTATCGTCGGTATCGTGACGATCGTTTTCCAGCACCAGCAGGTAGCGGCTCGACCGAAGATACATCTGGCAGAAATCACGCAAACGCAGCCACCAGGCAAGGTGACGATAATCCCGGGCTTGTTCAGGCATACACAGCGCCAGGAGCCGGGCGATCCGATAGTTGTCCGGCTGCGGGCGCGCCAGCTCTTCCAGAATGCGCTGTTGAACGCTTGCGATATGCGCAGGCGGTGACGGCCAGTTGAGTAACAGACGTCGGATGCCTGAAATAGTGCTGGTTAAGCGCAACTGCTGGTGGAGGATCGCATTGAGTCGATGGTTATGACGCCGGAAGCGGTAATGGCTCCAGAACGCCTGAATTCGCAAAATGTTTAATGTCAGAATCTGACCGATCATCCCCTGATGCGCCGTTCTCATGGCGTCGGTAGTTTCCGGCTTCCACAGCAGGCTGGCGTGTTCAAGCAGGCGGGCGTGCAGGTTTTTTAGCGAAACCAACAGCGTCGCGCCATCAGACGTGCTGGGCAGGATCATCATCATCAACCCGCCGCAGGCTATGCCGATAAGCACTTCGCATACCCGCGCCTGGGCTATGTCCCATAGCTGCGTAGGCTCAAGCATATTGACCATTGGGAAAGCGATGATGGCGGCGGTATAACCCGCCAGCTGCGCGGCATAGGCGGCGTTATTGTGGAAGTGGCTTGCCGTCCAGGTGCACAGCGCCAGCCAGCCGGCCATGGCTAAAGAGAAAAACCACGGATCGTTAAGCGTGCTTCCGGCAATCATTAACGAGGCGCCTGGCTCCCACCAGGCTGCCTACCACGCGGCCCAGACTTTTACTGATCACCCCGCCGGGGGTGGGAAAGCTGACCACGGCGGCGGAGGTCATAGCCCAGTAGGGCTCATCCAGATTAAGCACATAGGCGATACTCAGGGCAAGACACATGGCGATGCTGTTGCGTAACGCATAGCGCCACTGATTGCCTGTCGCTTTACCCCACGGTGTGCGGTGCCATTCCAGCCATGCGAAATTCATGGATCACTGCTCAATGGCAATGGTGCAGGTGGTGCCGGATACCAGCATTGCGTTTTCCGGCACGTTTTCCAGGGTAAAACGGACCGGTACGCGTTGGGCAAGCCTAACCCAGGGCACATTCGGTTTGACGTCGGGAACCAGCCCGCTGTCTGTTTCCACACTTTGATCGTAGATGGCCCGGCCAATGCTTTCTACCCGCCCGGTAAGCGGAACGTCATTACTGAGCAGTTTTATCCGGGCAGGCGCGCCCGGCGCAATATGGCGTAGTTTCGTTTCTTCAAAGTAACCCACGACATAAAAAGAGTGGCTGTCGATCAGGGCAAAAACGGGCTGGCCGGTTGATGCGTAATTGCCGACGCGAACCGACAGGTTAGTCACCCAACCATCGACCGGGGCGGTGACGCGGGTTTGTGAAAGCTGCCACCTGGCCTGTTCCAGCGCGGCTTTCGCCACATTGACGGCGGCCTGCATCGCTTTAACATTGATCGTGGCGCTGTCGAGCTCTTCGGCAGAAATATAATTATGCGGCAGGTGCTGGCGTCGGCTGGCTTCATTTTGCGCTTTCGCCAGATCGGATTCCGCGTGAGCCACCTGAGCTTGTGCATTCAGAATGGCAATATTGTAGGGAGTCGGGTCCAGGCTAAATAACGGCGTGCCCGCTTTGACGAACTGATTGTCCTTAACATTAAGATCGGTAATGGTGCCGCCCACCTGCGGGGAGATATCGACGAGCTCGGCGCGCACCTTGCCATCACGAGTCCAGGGCGATTGCATGTAATAATTCCACAGCCACCATCCGGCGAGAATGGCGGCTGCAAATACCACCAGCGTGGAAAAATACTTCAATGTTTTAATCATGAGAACAACCCTGTCGTCAAAATAAACATTCCGGCGCATACCGACAAAATAAATATCGATAAATCCATCAGCGTCGGGTGCCAGACGGCGCCAGAATAGAGCCAGTTACGCAATAATCTGTGCAAAATCAGCCAGATAAATAAACCAATAAACACCGCCTTAAACAGGGGTGGAAAGTAAACCGACGCGCCGACTACCACGTCCTCAAGCGGCATACCTGACGGTAAAGAAAAGTTGTTCACTTCGGATTAACCCTAATCATAACGGCCACGCCGCGTTGTTTCCCTGACAGGTTGTAGAATCAAATTATAGACTTTGCGTGAAGTGACGGAAAAATCAGTAATTTGTTTTAGACATATAAATGCTGCACACTGAGTGTAAAATCAGTATAATAAGTTAGCAAGCTAATTATAAGGAGATGAAATTGGAATCGCCACTAGGTTCTGATCTGGCACGGTTAGTACGCATTTGGCGTGCTCTGATTGACCATCGCCTGAAACCTCTGGAGTTAACGCAAACCCACTGGGTTACGTTGCATAACATTCACGAGTTGCCGCCAGATCAATCGCAGATCCAGCTGGCAAAAGCGATCGGCATTGAACAGCCATCGCTGGTGCGCACGTTAGATCAGCTCGAAGAGAAGGGGTTGATTGCGCGTCACACCTGCGCCAACGACAGGCGCGCCAAGCGTATCAAGCTGACCGATAAAGCCGCGCCGATCATCAGCGAAATGGAAGATGTCATCCGTAAAACGCGGGGAGAGATCCTCAGCGGGATCAGTAGTGAAGAGCTGGATACATTACTCAATCTGATTGGGCGGATTGAGAAAAATATCCACCGACTTCACGGTCAGAATTAATCAAAAGCCTCGTTTACACGAGGCTTTTTTTTGCGTGCACCCGTAACCCCGATGAGGCATTTCTGCCGTTTCACGGGCAAAGGTATCGCCCACAGGTAACATATTTTTCGGAATAGAGCGCGGGTGTAATCTTCTATTAGAGGGAAGGTCCGGGCATAAAAAAAGCGGCCCGGTGGGCCGCTTCTGAAAGGAAATTAACGCGGGGAAACGGTGACCTGGCTACCTTTGTTCGCCATGACAACACGTTGGCCCGGCGAGAATTTGGTCGCGCCCTGTTTCTGAACAACCATGATGGTGTCACCGTCATCCTTACGGATTTCCAGCTCAACACCCTGGGTTTTGTTCATCGATCCCTGAACGCCCTGGCCTGCCACGCCGCCTGCGACTGCACCTGCGGCTGTTGCCAGTGAACGGCCAGTACCGCCGCCGATAGTGTTGCCCAGGAAACCACCCAATACCGCGCCGCCAATTGCGCCGATCGCGTTATTATCATCTCCGCCCTGAATCTGGACCGGACGAACGTTGACGATGGTGCCGTAAGTCACGCGCTGAACCTGTTTCGCTTCCGACGCGCTGTACACATCGCCTGAAAGACTATCATTGTTAACACAGCCAGCCAGAGTAAAGCCAACCAGCGAAATCATCAGTACTCGTGAAATCATTTAAGTAAATCTCCTGTTTACCACTTTACGCTCAAATGAGCATCCTTAATGGCAAATTATAAGATACTCCACGCGGTGATTTCACCACTATTGTGGAGACTTGATAAAAAAATAGTAAAACACCCTGTATTAACCGTAGCTAAACATCTTCATTGCTGTCGTCACTTCGTGATATTTAACGATTCTTTACACACGAATACGCGTTGCTCGCTATTATTCATGGCGAAAATACAACGGGTGTGTTCCAGTGAACCCTTCAGGCGGGATGAAAAGGATTAAGTATGAAATCGGGTCGATATATTGGTGTGATGTCAGGTACCAGCCTGGATGGCGTGGACGTTGTGCTGGCGGCAATAGATGAACATATGGTTGCCCAGCAGGCGAGCCTGACTTATCCCATCCCTCATGCGCTTAAGGAAGCCATTCTCGCCGTCTGCCAGGGGCAACAACTCACGCTCTCGCAACTTGGTCAGCTCGACACCCGCTTAGGCCGTCTGTTTGCTGAAGCGGTGCAGGCCTTAATGGACCAGGAAAATCTGCGTGCTGAAGAAATTGTGGCGGTGGGCAGCCACGGTCAAACCGTCTGGCACGAACCTCATGGCGATGCGCCTCATACATTGCAGATTGGTGATAATAACCAAATCGTCGCCCACACTGGCGTTACCGTCGTTGGTGATTTCCGGCGTCGCGACATCGCACTGGGCGGGCAAGGGGCTCCCCTGGTTCCCGCTTTTCATCATGCCTTGTTGGGGCATCCAACCGAAAAACGGATCGTGTTGAATATTGGCGGTATTGCCAATATCTCGCTGTTGTTTCCGGATGTTCCCGTGAAAGGTTATGACACCGGCCCGGGAAATATGCTCATGGATGCCTGGATTTGGCGTCAGCGCGGTATGGCTTATGATAAAGATGCCGGATGGGCCAGCAGCGGTCGCGTGATCCTGCCGCTCTTACAACAAATGTTAAGCGATCCCTATTTTTCCGCCCCTGCGCCTAAAAGCACCGGACGAGAATATTTCAATTATGGCTGGCTTGAGCGCCAACTGACCAATTTCCCGGGTATACAACCGCAGGATGTCCAGGCCACTCTGGCAGAACTGACCGCCACAACGATTTCAGAACAGATTTTATTGTGCGGTGGCTGCGAACGCCTGTTGGTTTGTGGCGGAGGCGGGCGTAATCCGCTGCTCATGGCGCGCCTTGCCAGCCTGCTTCCAGGGATTGAGGTCACGACGACAGACGAGGCCGGCATCAGCGGCGATGACATGGAAGCGCTGGCATTCGCCTGGCTTGCCTGGCGGACGCTGAATGGTTTGCCAGGCAATCTGCCTTCGGTAACCGGCGCTTCACAGCCGACGGTTTTGGGCGCAGTTTTTCCAGCGAACCCGCTTAACAATCAGAGTTAACTGAAGTTCCCCGACGGGCGTAAACGATAGACTGCTTCTGCGTGGAGGGTATCACCCTCCAGGGAACAGGTTTGATTCAGGATACGCCCATGAAAAAATTGCTTGTCGTTTTGATCCCCACTTTACTCGCAGGTTGCTCCAGCTATAACAACTTCGTCGAAAGAATGCATACCGACACCCTGGAATATCAGTGTGACGAGAAACCGTTAACCGTGAATCTCAATAATACTCGTCAGGAAGTCAGCTTTGTTTATGATGACAAACCCCTGACGCTTAAACAGGGGCTTTCTGCATCCGGTGCGCGCTATACCGACGGCATTTATGTGTTCTGGTCTAAAGGCGACAGCGCAACGGTTTACGATAAAGATCGCATCGTGTTGAATAATTGCCAGCTACAAAACCCGAAACGTTGAGATTTTATCGGGTGGGGAGCACAATAACGCCACCCGAAAAATGCCTCGAAGAATCAACATGTCTGACCACGATGCCCTGCAACAAATCGCGCATTTACGTCGCGAATACACGAAAGGCGGCTTACGCCGTCGCGATTTGCCGGAACAACCCCTTGTGTTGTTTGAGCGCTGGCTGGCGCAGGCGTGTGAAGCGCAACTGGCGGACCCGACCGCAATGGTGGTCGCGACGGTGGATGAGAATCACCAGCCCTGGCAGCGTATTGTTTTATTGAAACATTTCGATGAGCGGGGAATGGTGTTCTACACCAATCTCGGCAGCCGCAAAGCCCATCATATTGAACACAACCCCCGTATCAGCCTGCTGTTTCCCTGGCATATGCTTGAACGCCAGGTGATGGTGACAGGTAAAGCTGAACGTCTTTCCACACTGGAAGTCATGAAGTACTTCCACAGCCGCCCCCGTGATAGCCAGATCGGCGCCTGGGTGTCGAAACAATCCAGCCGTATTTCCGCGCGCGGTATTCTTGAAAGCAAATTCCTCGAACTGAAGCAGAAATTCCAGCAGGGCGAGATCCCGTTGCCCAGTTTCTGGGGCGGTTTTCGCGTGAGCCTTGAACAAATGGAATTCTGGCAGGGTGGGGAGCACCGCTTACACGACCGATTTTTATACCAGCGCGACGCGGATGCCTGGAAAATAGACAGGCTGGCGCCGTGATCGGTGGTTTTCTTCGTTAAGCGCTGGCACTCATGTGGCGCGCGCTTTATTCTATGAATCCTTTTTTTCGCCAGTGGGCGAAGAGCCGTGTACCGGCACAGGTGCAGTCGTAAATACATGGAGAAATTGATGGCAAGCAGCAATTTGATCAAACAATTGCAAGAGCGGGGTCTTGTGGCCCAGGTGACGGATGAGGAAGCGTTAGCAGAGCGACTGGCGCAAGGGCCAATCGCACTCTATTGCGGCTTCGATCCGACCGCCGATAGCTTGCATTTGGGCCATCTGGTTCCTCTGCTGTGCCTGAAGCGTTTCCAGCAGGCAGGGCATAAGCCAGTTGCACTGGTGGGCGGCGCGACCGGTCTGATTGGCGACCCGAGCTTTAAGGCCGCCGAGCGTAAACTGAATACAGAAGAAACCGTGCAGGAATGGGTGGATAAAATCCGCAAACAGGTTGCACCGTTCCTGGATTTCGATTGCGGTGAAAACTCCGCCATCGCCGCGAATAACTATGACTGGTTCGGCAATATGAATGTGCTGACCTTCCTGCGCGATATCGGCAAACACTTCTCTGTTAACCAGATGATTAATAAAGAAGCCGTTAAGCAGCGCCTGAACCGCGACGATGTGGGCATCTCCTTTACCGAGTTTTCGTATAACCTGCTGCAGGGCTATGATTTTGCCTGCCTTAACGAATTACACGGCGTGGCGCTGCAGATTGGCGGTTCCGACCAGTGGGGCAACATCACATCCGGTATCGATTTGACTCGTCGTCTGCATCAAAACCAGGTGTTTGGCCTGACGGTCCCGCTGATCACTAAAGCCGACGGTACCAAATTTGGTAAAACCGAAGGCGGCGCAGTCTGGCTGGATCCGAAGAAAACCAGTCCGTACAAGTTCTATCAGTTCTGGATCAACACCGCAGACGCCGATGTGTATCGCTTCCTGAAGTTCTTCACCTTCATGGATCTTGAAGCCATCAACGCGCTGGAAGAAGAAGACAAAAACAGCGGTAAAGCCCCGCGTGCCCAGTATGTGCTGGCGGATGAAGTGACCCGTCTGGTGCATGGCGAAGAGGGCCTGGTGGCGGCGAAACGCATCACCGAAAGCCTGTTCAATGGCAATCTTGAATCCCTCAGCGAAGCAGATTTCGAGCAGCTGGCGCAGGACGGCGTGCCAATGATCGAACTGGCTGCAGGTGCCGATCTTCAGCAGGCGCTGGTAGATTCTGAGCTGCAACCGTCCCGTGGTCAGGCGCGCAAAACCATTGCGTCTAACGCGGTCACGGTCAACGGTGAAAAACAGTCCGATCCGGAATACACCTTCAGCGACGCCGACAAGCTGTTTGGCCGCTACACGTTGTTACGTCGCGGTAAAAAGAATTACTGTCTGATTTGCTGGAAATAATCACTGGCTTTAAGGGCGTGGGAAACCACGCCCTTTTATTTTATTTCAATGATGGCGTTTGTTGGTTCTGGAAAAGTAGTTGTTGGAAATGTAGATGAAAAACATCCTCGCGATTCAATCCCATGTAGTGTTCGGCCACGCCGGCAACAGCGCCGCAGAATTCCCTATGCGTCGGCTTGGCGCGAACGTGTGGCCGCTCAATACCGTACAGTTTTCAAATCACACTCAGTATGGTCAATGGACCGGCTGCGTGATGCCCGCAAATCACCTGACGGACATTGTTCAGGGCATTGCTGACATCGGTCAGCTTCAGCGCTGCGACGCTGTACTCAGCGGCTATTTAGGTTCAGCCGAACAGGGCGAACAAATTCTTGAAATCGTTCGGCAGGTCAAAGCGGCTAATCCGGCAGCGAAATATTTCTGCGATCCGGTCATGGGCCACCCGGAAAAGGGCTGTATCGTTGCGCCCGGCGTGGCGGAGTTTCATACCCGCTACGCGATGCCCGCCAGCGATATCATTGCGCCGAATCTGATTGAGCTGGAAATCCTCACCGGACATGCGGTGAACTCCGTCGACGAAGCCGTCAGCGCAGCGCGTGAACTGATTGCCGCGGGGCCGCAAATCGTGTTGATTAAACACCTTGCACGCGCGGGCTACCGGCTGGACAGGTTTGAAATGCTGCTGGTCACTGCGACGCAGGCGCTGCATATCAGCCGCCCGCTGGTGGATTTTGGCGCACGTCAGCCCGTGGGCGTAGGCGATGTCACCAGTGGTTTGCTGTTGGTAAAACTTTTACAGGGTGCCACGCTCAGTGAAGCGCTGGAACATGTGACGGCTGCGGTTTACGGCGTCATGACCGTAACCCGTGAAATGAAAGAGTATGAATTGCAGGTTGTTGCCGCACAGGATCTGATTGCTAAACCTGACCAGCATTTTACTGCCAGCGTCTTATAACCCGCCAAAATGATGCCTCCCCGGGGAGGCATCTCTGTAATAAACCTTATTCAATGCCTTCAGCAGCCCAGCGCGGCTGCGACTGCCGGACGCACTTTCATACGCTCCATATAGTCGGCGATATGCGTAAAGCGGTTCATATCCAGCTTAACAGCATATGCCCAACGCAACACGGTGAAGAGGTACGCATCGGCCACGGTAAAACGCAGGCCCAACAGCCACTGCTTCTCGGTCAGTTCATCTTCGATATACTGGAATTTCTTCTCCAGCGCCGCCCGTGCGATGGGTTTGAACTCGTCCGGGGTGTCCGGGCGAAACAGTGGCGTAAAACCTTTATGCAGTTCGGTCGCAATATAGTTCAGCCACTCCAGGGTGTGATAACGCGTCATGCTGCCTGACGGGGCCAGCAACTGGCGGTCCGGGACCTTATCCGCGATAAACTGCACGATGGCGACGCCTTCCGTTAGCAACGAGCCGTCTTCAAGCTGTAGCGCGGGAACCTGGCCCTTCGGATTGATTTCCAGATAGTCTGCGCCGTGTTCCGTTTTTCTTGGTGGCGAGGTCGACTTTCTCCATCGTGAAATCCATACCCGCTTCACGTAACGCAATATGAGGGGAGAGAGAGCACGCGCCGGGTTTATAAAACAGTTTCATGGACATTTCCTTAACGCATTTGGGTTTAAGACGTAGTGATACTACACAGTAACGCATGAGGATTCAGTCGTTTTGAAGAAAATAGTGTGAGGGATAATGTCAAAAAAAAGCTGCGCCAGGCGCAGCTTTTTTAATTGAGAAGAGAGATTACGCGGTAGCGGTATCTGTCTCTTTCAGTGTTTTAATATCGTCCTGCGTCATGCGGTTCAGTTTCGGCGCAGTCAGGATCATGATCGCGGCGATAACGGCGGTAGCAATACCGATTTGCATAAACACATTGCCGTAAACTTCCAGCGACTGTAACGGATCGGTCACGTTTTCCGGAACCGCCATCAGGTTGGCGACGTAGCCGCCAATCAGGTTAGCGCCTGCGGTGGTCAGGAACCAGCTACCCATGATGAAGCCCATCAGACGCTGCGGAACCAGCTGTGCAACCATCGCCAGGCCCAGACCGGAAATCATCAGCTCGCCGAAGCTTTGTAGCGCATAGCTGGCGATCAGCCAGTCAACAGCAACGATACCCGCGTCGTTAGCGAATTTAATGCCCAGCGGCAGGATCAGGAACGCGCCGGAGCACATCACCATACCGATAGCAAATTTATGCGGCATCGGCAGACGGTCGCCCATCTTGTTATAAATCGCGGCCAGAATCGGGCTACCCACCATGATCCAGAACGGGTTCAGCGCCTGATATTGTTCCGGTTCGAAGGAAATGCCGAGGATGGCGTGTTCAACGTTACGGATTGCGAAGAAGTTCAACGACGTCGGCATCTGGCTGTACAGGACAAAGAACACAACCGCTTCGAGCATCAGAATAAACGCCACGATCATCTTACGACGCGCCGCGCCCTGCATGCTGAACGCTTCTTTTGCGAAGATGAAGATAATACCCAGTGCGATAAAGCCCAGCGCCATGCGCGCAATGCCCTGGTTGTGCAGCAGCCAGGTTGCAAGGGTAACCAACACCACAACGCCTGCAATTGTCGCCAGCAGTTTACCGAAGTGCATCGGTTCAAAGTCCGGCTGAGAGCCGTAGTCTTTAACCCAGGTGCGGCAGAACAGGAAGTTCACCACGGTAATCAGCATACCCACCACGCTTAAGGCGAACGCTACGCTCCAGCCATAATGCGCAGCAAGCCACGGTGTCGCGAGCATAGAGAAGAACGAACCGATATTGATCGCCATGTAATACATGGTGAAAGCGCCATCAAGACGCGGGTCGTCTTTGGCATAGCAGGTAGACAGCAGGGAAGACGGGGTTCGCTTTAAAGAGACCATTACCTACGGCGATGGTCGCCATGCCGATGTAAACCATCGTCGCATCATGACCAGACCACGCAACCAGCGCGTAACCAATCGCGAGCACAATGGCACCCAACAGAATAACGCGTTTCGTCCCCAGGACTTTATCGCCCAGCCAACCGCCGATAGACACAAGGCCATACACCAGCGCGCTGAAAGAGGAGAATAAGGTAATAGAATCCGCTTCGGACATACCCAGCTGTTTGACCAGGTAGACGGCCATGATCCCTTGCAGGCCGTAAAAACCAAAACGCTCCCATAATTCTATGGAAAAGATCAGATAGAACGATTTCGGTTGTTTGAAAGCGTTAATACTTACGCTTTCGGCTGGTTTCTTGTTTGCAGTCGACACATATACCTCTTTTTTTACATCCCGTATTAACGGGAAAAAGTCTCAGCGTGATGCCCTGTCGGCAGTCGCTTTGTAGTTATAAGGAGGGAAAACGGCAGGTAATGTTCCCTATCCTTGACCCACAGGCAAGGCCTTTGTAATACTCTGTTACATATCTTGTTGGCAGAACAATCATCGTGTCCCGGAAATGGCATCCAGAGTTAAATTTCAGTACGGCAAAATTAACAGTTGAATTATCTGGTCGGGACCATGCTAAACCCGCTTGTGGTGATATATTCTGCTTTTTTGTTAAAATCCCAGTGATATAGTCCAAGTCTTAAACTGTGGCTGGTCGAATGTGTTGGCAGCGAAGAATGAGGTGTAACAATAATTTTAAATAATTCTCGATGTAGCTACAGATTTTTAACAACATATTTTCGATGTGACGAAAGTCACATTTTAATAGAAATTTCTAGTCGAAAAAGAACGATTGACCGGAGCCAGCGATTAGCTTCAGTGAATTATCATTATGAGAAAGCAAAACCGGAGGCGATTGTTTGGGAGGTGCCCATCAAACGTGACGGTCAGAAACGTCAGACTTCAACTTTATCTTTGAATTCACACAGATCTTCAATAATACAGGAGCCGCAGCGCGGTTTACGTGCGATGCAGGTATAACGACCATGCAATATAAACCAGTGATGGCAATCAACCTTAAATTCCGCCGGTACGACTTTTAATAATTTCTCTTCAACCTGCTCAACATTTTTACCAGGTGCGAACTGGGTGCGGTTGCACACCCGAAAGATATGGGTATCGACAGCAATCGTCGGCCAGCCAAACGCGGTATTCAACACCACATTAGCCGTTTTACGCCCTACGCCAGGCAGTGCTTCCAGCGCTTCGCGATTTTCCGGCACCTGTCCCTGATGTTTTTCGATCAAAAGACGGCAGGTTTTAATCACGTTTTCCGCTTTGCTGTTAAACAGGCCGATGGTTTTGATGTACTCCTTAACACCGTCAACGCCGAGCGCCAGCATGGCCTGAGGCGTATTGGCGACAGGGTAGAGACGGGCGGTCGCTTTATTTACGCTCACGTCAGTCGCCTGGGCGGAGAGTAAGACCGCGATTAATAACTCGAAAGGCGAATTAAAATTGAGTTCCGTGGTGGGATGCGGATTGTGTTCCCGCAACCGGGTAAGTATTTCCAGACGTTTCGCTTTGTTCATGACGCCTTCTCAGGTTCTCCTTCAACCACAGCCGGTTGCGCTGCTCGCCGGGTTTTCATCTTTTCGTCAATCAGATACTTCACCGCCAGCATCAACCCCAGCCCGATAAAGGCGCCTGGTGGCAGCATCGCCAGTAAAAACGGCGTGTCGGTGTGGAAAATTTCAATGCGCAGCACGCTGGCCCAGCTTCCTAACAGCGCATCTGCGCCATCAAACAGCGTACCGTTGCCGATGATTTCCCTGATCGAGCCCAGAACAAACATTGCGCTGGTCGCGCCTAGCCCAATGGCAAAGCCATCAAGGGCTGATATTGCCACGCTATTGCGTGCCGCGAACGCTTCCGCCCGGCCGATGACGATGCAGTTTGTCACGATAAGCGGAATAAAAATCCCCAGAGACTGATACAGCCCGAACGCATAGGCATTGATCAGCATTTGCACCGCGCTGACAACCGACGCGATGATCATCACGTAAATCGGGATGCGAACTTCCGCAGGCATCCAGCGACGCAGCGCGGAAACTGCGGTGTTGGTGAGCGTCAGCACCAGCGTGGTCGCGAGACCCAGCCCTAACGCATTCGTCGCGGTTGAGGTGACCGCCAGCAGCGGGCACAACCCCAGTAATTGCACCAGCGCAGAGTTGTTTTTCCACAAACCCTGCACCATAACCTCTTTAACCTGGCTCATTACGGCTCTCCACAGGCTGGTAAACCCGACAGTTTCGCGGGCAGTGTTTCAGCAAACAGGCCCGCGCGCTTAACCGCATTCACGACCGCCCGTGGCGTGATGGTCGCGCCGGTGAACTGGTCGAACTGGCCGCCATCTTTTTTCACCGCGAAGCGGGTATCATCCGAGCCCTGAATATGGGTATTGCTCAGAGAGGTGATCCAGTCGCTGATACGCAGGTCGATTTTATCGCCCAGGCCAGGGGTTTCATGATGTTCCGTCACCCGCGTTCCCCAGATGTTGCCCTGGAAATCGCTGCCGACCAGCAGCTGGATTGCGCCGGAATAACCATCCGGCGCAGTGGCTTCCATCACTACGCCAACGGGGTTATCGCCCTTGCGCGCCACATAGACACGGTGTTCCCCTTTACCCAGCGACGCGTCGTTCACCCAATAGCAGCTCTGTTGCAAATCGTTGTCATATTTGTCCAGGGGGAAGACCTGGTCAAACAACGTTTGTTGAACCACCGCCGCCTGATGGGCGATGGTATTTTTCGTCAGCTCATTGATTGCGGCGGTCAGCCCGGTAGAAAACGCGGCGAACAGCGCCAGCGTCACGCCATGTTTGCGCATGGTTTTCAGCATAAGCGCTCCTTAGCGATGTCCGTAAACCCGGGGGCGGGTGTAATAATCGATCAACGGCACGGTGATATTCGCCAGAAGTGTGGCGAAGGCAACCCCGTCAGGATAGCCGCCGTAGCTGCGTATTAACCAGACCAGCACACCCGCCAGCGCCCCGTACACCAGCCGTCCACGGTTGGTGGTGGAGGCCGTCACCGGATCGGTCAGAATAAAGAACGCGCCCAGCATCGTCGCACCTGAGAACAGATGAACCCACGGCGAGGCAAATTGCCCAGGCGCAATCAGCCAGCCGAGCAGGGAGCAAACCAGCAATGTCGCCAGAAAACTCACCGGAATATGCCAGCGGATCAAATTTTTACCCAGCAGGAACAGGCCGCCTGCCAGATACACCACGTTAACCCACTGCCAACCGGGGCCGCCCAGCACGCCGCTGAGCATGGGGCTGTGCATTAACTGGACCGCGTCGCCTCCGGCGCGTAAACCGGTTTTAAATGTATCCAGCGGGGTCGCCTGGCTGATGCCGTCAATGCCCATTTTGAGCGGGTCGAATCCTGCGCCGTTAGCCATATGACCGGTAAAAATCATCCGCAACGTGTCTGCCAAATCAGGCGGCAGCGCGGCGAGCGGCTGTGGGGGAAGCCAACTGGTCATTTGTACCGGAAAGGAGATCAGCAACACCACATAGCCAATCATTGCCGGGTTAAAGGGATTATGGCCCAGCCCGCCGTACAAATGTTTAGCGATGATAATGGCGAACACCGTACCCAATACCACCATCCACCAGGGGGCGAGGGGAGGGATACTGATGCCGAGCAGCAAACCGGTCAATAATGCAGAATTATCCCCCAGGATGGCGGCGAAGGATTGCTTACGCAACCGACACACCACGGTTTCCGCTGCCAGAGCGCTTATCACGGCGAGCAGGAGTTGAATGAACGAACCCCATCCAAAGTAGTACCACTGCACGGCGATGCCAGGCAGCAGCGCCAGAGACACCAGCATCATGATGCGCGATGTCTGGCGCTTATTATGGGTATAAGGGGAGCTTGCGATTCTGAAAACCATTTATTCCTCGTTCACGGCCTTCTGGGCTGCTTTTTTGGCTTGCGCACGGGCAATCGCTGCTGCGACCGCGGCTTTACGCGGATCAACAGGCTCGTCATTGGCGGATTCCTGTTCCAGGGAAGCCTGCTTACGGGCTTTGGCGCGGGCGATGGCGGCTTCCACTGCGGCTTTACGCGGATCGACCGGTGCGACGGTATCTGCGGCCTCTGTCACCGGCTCAGTTGCGCCTTGCTTACGGGCTTTGGCGCGGGCAATGGCGGCTTCCACTGCGGCTTTACGCGGATCGACCGGTGCGACGGTATCTGCGGCTTCTGCCACCGGCTCCGTTGCGCCTTGCTTACGGGCTTTGGCACGGGCGATAGCGGCTTCCACTGCGGCTTTACGCGGATCGACCGGTGCGACGTTTTCTGCGGCCTCTGCCACCGGCTCAGTTGCGCCTTGCTTACGGGCTTTGGCGCGGGCGATGGCGGCTTCCACCGCGGCTTTACGCGGATCGACCGGTGCGACGTTTTCTGCGGACTCTGTCACTGGCTCAGTTGTGCCTTCCTTACGGGCTTTGGCACGGGCGATAGCAGCTTCCACTGCGGCTTTACGTGGATCGACCGGTGCGACATTATCTGCGGCTTCTGCCACCGGCTCCGTTGTGCCTTGCTTACGGGCTTTGGCGCGGGCGATAGCGGCTTCCACTGCGGCTTTACGTGGATCAACGGGCGCATTATCAGCAGAATCGACAGATGTTGACGCGGCGGCTTTTTCAGCCTGACGGGCGCGCGCCTGTGCTTTACGTGCTTCGCGAGCGGCAATAGCCGCCTGGTTATCCGGGACGCTGTTGGCCTGAATGACAATCATCTCAGCCGGTTTCTTCTCGCGAACCCGGGACAATGCAGCGTTAATCGCGTCTTTATCCTCGGCAGCGGGCTGAACCGCCGCTTTTTTATGGCGTTCCAGACGGGCGGCTTTTTCGCGCTCCAGACGTTGCTGGCGGGCTTCAAAGCGCGCTTTTGCTTCTGCAGCACGCTGCTCTTCCAGCTGTATGGCGCGAATTTCTGCTTTTTCCTGACGGAAGTACTGCACCAGCGGGATATTACTCGGGCATACCCACGCGCAGGCGCCGCACTCAATACAGTCAGAAAGATTATGCGCAGTCGCTTTATCGTGCTGCTGCCCTTTACTGAACCAGTAAAGCTGTTGCGGCAGCAGGTCCGCCGGGCAGGCGTCGGCGCAGGCGCTGCAACGTATGCAGTGTTGTTCTTCCTGCGGTTCGCCCATTTCTGTGCTGGATGGTGCCAACAGGCAGTTAGTGATTTTTACCACCGGCACGTCAAGCCAGGGCAGGGTAAAGCCCATCAGCGGGCCACCCATGATCACCAGTTGATCGCTGGTCGGGCAGAAACCGCCGAACTCCAGCAAATGACGCACTGGCGTACCAAGCCGCGCCCAGACGTTGCCCGGTCGCGCAATGGATTCGCCTGTGAGGGTGACGACACGTTCAGTCAGCGGTTCGCCATCGATGATCGCACGCTTAACGGCATACGCGGTGCCGACGTTGTGCATCAGCACGCCGATGTCGGATGAGCGACCACCGTGCGGCACCTGCTTGCCGGTGAGGATTTGCGTCAGCTGTTTCGCGCCGCCGGAGGGATACTTGGTTGGGATCACCCGCAGCGTGATGCCATGCTCATGGCACAAGACCGCGCGCAGCATCGAGATAGCCTGCGGTTTGTTATCTTCAATGCCGATCAGCACTTCACGCGGTTTGAGGATCCACGCCAGAATACGAATACCTTCAATAATCTGCGCCGCACACTCCTGCATCAGGCGGTCATCCGCCGTGATGTAAGGTTCGCATTCAGCGGCATTGATAATCAGCGTCTCGATTTTATCGCCGCCGCCCTGGAGCTTAACCCCGGTTGGGAAGCCTGCGCCGCCCAGCCCGGCGATGCCGAACTGATGAATACGCTCAATCAGCGCTTCACGCGTACGCTGGGCGTAATCGTGCCAGCCCTCACGTTCAATCCAGCGATCTTCACCGTCAGGTTCAATAATGACGCTCAGTTCCGTCAGGGCGGAAGGATGGGCCGTGCTGTGCGGCGCAATAGCCACCACGGTGCCGGAGGTCGGTGCATGAACCGGTAACATACGGCCCCAGCCGCGCGTCAGCGGCTGGCCGCGCAGGACACGATCGCCAGGCTGCATGCACAGTTCACCCTCAGCGCCGATATGCTGCTTGACGGGAATGATAAAACGGCCGGGTAACGGCACGTGGCGCAGCGGCGTGCCGCTGGACTGGGATTTCATCTCTGGCGGATGAATACCGCCGTCGAAATCCCAGATTTTTTCTTTTCTGAAGGCAGAAAATAATTTAAGCATGGTGTTCCACAGGAATGATTCGAACCGGAATGCTGTCCAAATTCCATTTCCAGTTTTCCGTTGTGGTGGCAACAGGGCGTAATTCAATGCAGCTTGTCGGGCACGGATCAACGCAAAGGTTACAGCCGGTGCACAGGTCGCTCATGACGGTATGCATGGCGCGGGTCGCGCCGACGATAGCGTCAACCGGACAAGCCTGAATACACTTGGTACAGCCAATACAGTTGTTTTCATCAATCACGGCCAGCATACGCACCGGTTCCGGCGCTGCATCGTCACCACCAACAGGTTGCGGCTCGACATTTAATAAGGTGGCGATTTTTTGCATCACAGCCTCGCCGCCAGGGGCGCAGCGGTTGATGTTTTCACCCTGATTGCCTACCGCTTCCGCGTAGGGGCGACACCCTGGATAACCGCATTGCCCGCACTGGCTTTGCGGGAGAATGGCATCGATTTTGTCGACGATAGGATCTTCTTCCACCGCAAACCGGCGGGACGCAAAGCCCAGCAGCAGACCGAAAACCAGCCCCAATGCGCTCAGGGCGACAATGGCGATCCAAACGGTACTCATGACACTTTCACCAGCCCGCTAAAGCCCATAAAGGCCAGCGACATCAGCCCGGCGGTAATTAATGCAATGGCGTTGCCGCGAAAAGGCGCGGGCACATCGGCCACCGCGAGGCGTTCGCGGATGGCGGCAAACAGCACCATAACCAGCGAGAAGCCCACGGCGGCTGAAAAGCCGTACAGCGCAGACTGCAGGAAGTTATGGCCAATATTAATATTCAGCAGCGCCACGCCTAATACCGCGCAGTTAGTGGTAATCAGCGGAAGGAAAATCCCCAGCAGCCGGTATAACGCCGGGCTGGTTTTCCGCACCACCATTTCCGTGAACTGAACCACCACGGCGATGACCAGAATAAACGCCAGCGTGCGCAGGAAAACCAGATCGAGAGGGATAAGAATAAAGTTGTCGATAAGCCAGGCGCATACCGAAGCCATGGTCATCACAAAAGTGGTGGCCAGTCCCATCCCGATGGCGGTTTCCAGTTTTTTGGAGACCCCCATAAACGGGCACAGGCCAAGAAACTTCACTAAAACGAAGTTATTGACCAGCACAGTACCAACAAACAACAGCAAGTAATCAGTCATTATCCGACCTGAAACAAAAATAGCCGTCTATTATCGGACAAGGTCCGCAAGGCGACAACGGAGAATGTGTAAGGTTATTTAGGATTGACGAAAGTCAACTTCACGCGTTCGGCGCGCTTGAAATAAGGCACGAACAGCGCCGCAGCAATCAGCTGAAACACCAGTTGGCGCACAATGGTGTCATCCGACACCGGCGAAAACGCAAAGGATTTCAGCACCAACAGCACCGAAATGAGCAACCAGATAATATAGTGCTTCGGCACGTTAGTCTGACGCTTAAAGAAAGCGATGGTCAGCCACAGGGTATAACTCCACATCAATGCCGCCGAAAACAGCGAAACGTACCACAACGCCATATCCTGTCCGGCCTGTTGGCCTAATGCGTAACGAGTTTCCGGGGAGAGCATTGCGGTAAAATACATCACCACCACTAATGATGTGCTCAATAAAGTCAACAATAGCCAGGCGAGAGGAGCAAGCAACCAGCCCCCGATACGCAATGCAGGCGTGGTGGTCATATTACCTCCAACGGAGTATGTCGTAAGCGTTATTCGCTGCGTGAATTTCAGCGCAAGAATTATAAGGATTTTTACGCCAAAAGCTACTGACGCTTATTGAACGAAACGCCATACCGTTTTGGGCACCTGGCCCAGGTCGTATAATCTGCCCCCGGAAACAATTTCAGCGCGACGGTGATCCGCTGCGCGGTACATGTTAATCATTTCCTGGTTATCTGACAGAGAATAGTTGAGGTGGTCGAACAGTTTTTCAAGGCTTTCAAGTGTGGTGATTTTGCGAAATTTAAATAAATAATCCTGAACGGTCATATTAAATCCTGCTCATAAATATAATTATGATAATTCCCGGGAACGCACCTAAGAATAATAATGCATATATAGGTTTTCGTAACGCACCAAAAACCTTTTATTCTCTGTTTAGGATTATTCGTCGGAAAAAACAAAACAGCACGATGTACAGCGATTGAGACAGATTATCGCCGTTGGCCTTTTCAGGCAATAAGCTTCTGATACCATTGCAAAGATTTTCCATGCGTGTCTGGCCTGACACCTCAGAACGCGCCTTGCGAATGAGACGTCGCAAGACATAGCTCTGGTAATTAAATGTATTAAATATCCTGTAAACATGTCCTGTTTTACAAAAAATAGAGCAGCCAGTATGTTCCTGCAGCCGGACGACGAAATAGGCTACGCGGTTCGCGGTGATTTAAACGCTTCGCCTGGAAGATATATTCTCTGACAAAAGATTCACTATAAAAATGCTATTTGCGCCGACACGGTGAATATTTCCTTGTTGCGCAAAAGGGCAACGGTGAGCATGCAGAAAGGGCGGCGCTAATCAGATAAACAGTCTTAGCGGTTGTTACCGGATGGCGAATGGTGTGAAATACCCAGGTCCATTGACGAGAGGAATGTACATGAGCGACAACATCCGAGTTGGATTGATTGGATATGGCTATGCCAGCAAAACGTTCCACGCCCCGCTGATTGTCGGCACGCCGGGCATGACGCTGGCCGCAGTATCCAGCAGCGACGCGTCTAAAGTGCATGCTGACTGGCCGAACGTTACCGTAGTCTCCGATCCCAAACAGTTATTTAACGACCCCTCCCTCGATCTTATTGTTATTCCCACGCCCAATGATACTCACTTCCCCCTGGCACGCGCCGCGATGGAAGCGGGAAAACATGTGGTGGTCGATAAACCTTTCACCGTGACGTTGTCACAGGCTCGCGAGCTGGAAGCGATGGCGAAAAGCCGTGGCCTGGTTTTATCGGTATTCCATAACCGCCGGTGGGACAGTGATTTCCTGACCCTGAAAGGGCTTATCGCCGAAGGGAAACTGGGTGAGGTGAGCTATTTTGAATCCCACTTTGACCGCTATCGTCCGCAGGTACGTAATCGCTGGCGTGAGCAGGCTGGCCCTGGCAGCGGCATTTGGTACGATCTGGGCCCGCATCTGATTGACCAGGCGCTGGTGCTGTTCGGCGTGCCGGTAAGCATTACCGTCGATATGGCGCAGTTGCGTCCGGATGCGCAAACCACCGATTATTTCCATGCGGTCCTGACCTATCCGCAACGTCGTGTCGTGCTGCACAGTACCATGCTGGCGGCAGCCGAATCGGCACGCTACATCGTCCACGGCACCCGCGGCAGCTATGTGAAATTTGGCCTTGACCCGCAGGAAGATCGTCTCAAAGCGGGTGAACGTCCGCCTCAGGAAGAATGGGGTTATGACATGCGCGATGGCGTCCTGACGCTGGCCGTCGGCGATGAACTGGATGCGCAAACGTTGCTGACTGTACCGGGTAATTATCCGGCGTATTATGCAGCCATTCGCGATGCGCTTAACGGACAGGGTGAAAACCCGGTACCAGCCAGTCAGGCGATCCGCGTCATGGAGCTGATTGAACTGGGCATTGAATCCGCCAAACATCGATCAACCCTGTGTCTGACGTAAGGTAATAAAAAACGCGCCAACGGCGCGTTTTTTATGGGTTACCCCTGGGAAACTTTATTACGTATGGCCTGCTTTTCACTGTCGGACAGAAACGCAATGTCCAGACCGTTGATTTGCGCGGTGCGCATCTGGTCAAGGGTCAGTCCAGCCTGAACAGCGGCAATCTGATATTCGTGGATGATATCCACGCCCTGAACGCCCGGATCGTCGGTATTAATGGTGGCGAGAATACCGTGCTCAAGGAAACGTTTCAGAGGATGCGCGTCGAGTGAGGGCACGGTGCTGGTTTGAATATTCGACGTCAGGCAGGACTCAATCCCGATTTTTTGTTCCGCCAGGAAATCCATCAGCGCGGGATCGTCAATGGCCTTGACGCCGTGGCCGATACGTTCTGCACCCAGTTCGCGAATGGCCTGCCAGATGCTTTCCGGGCCCGCCGCTTCACCGGCGTGCACCGTAATATGCCAGCCCGCGTCGCGTCCGCGATTAAAATGGGTTAAGAACAGGCTGCCCGGGAAGCCCAGCTCATCGCCCGCCAGGTCCAGCGCGGTAATACTGTCGCGATGAGCCAGCAGCGCATCCAGTTCATTCAGGCAGGCGGTTTCGCCAAAAGTACGGCTCAGTATGCCGATCAGACGCACTTCCACGCCATACTCCCGCGAGCCCTGGCGCACGCCGTCAATCACTGCTTCCACCACGCCCTCTACCGGCAATTTGTGGTTCATTGCCATATACCAGGGTGAAAAACGCAGTTCAACATAGTGCAGCCCCTGACGTGCCGCATCTTCCACGTTTTCCCGGGCAACACGGCGGCAGGCATCCAGCGATCCCAGCACTTTTACGCCCCAGTCCAGCTTACTTAAAAAGCTGACCAGGTCGGGAGCCGTCTCAATAACCTGCACATGCGGGCGCAACCCTTCCAGCGTGTCGGCGGGTAAAGAAAGCGAAAATTCACGCCCCAAATCGAGGATGGTTTCCGGGCGGATGTTGCCGTCGAGATGGCGATGAAGGTCGGTTAACGGCAGGGTGGTATCAATCATAGATGCACTCTTTTTAGATTAGCGTTCTGTGTTAACGCAGGTTTTAGGTAAAGTGCATTTTATTATAAAGGTTTTCCGCACCGGGTGTACGCGTCATTTGCTTATTTGCGCAATGAGTGGGCAGATGTTGCGCAACAGGCAATAAAAAACCCGGTTTCCCGGGTCTGATTAGATCCAGCCAGCCTGGCTGGCCGCCCACACCACAATGGCGACGGCGATAAGTATCCATGTTGTCCTGCGCATACGGCCTCCGCATCAGTTTGCGGCGACACGATACCACAACGCCATTACGCCAGGCAGACGCGTATCGCATTTATTAATCCCTGTAAGCCTTTTTCCAGTTTGGTTCGCGGGCATCCCACGTTGAGCCGGACAAATCCGCGTCCTTCATCACCGTAGGTATAACCCGGCATAATGGCTACTTTCTGTTGCTCAATCAGGACACGCTGTAACTGTTCATCGTCCACGCCCAACGCACGCAGATCAATCCAGGCCAGATAGGTCGCCTGCGGGGGATGCCAGTTGAGTGCCGGAAACGCCTGGTTCAGCTGATCCGCAACGTACCGGAGATTGTTTTCAAGATAATGACGCAGCGCATCCAGCCAGGGCGCACCGTCACGGTATGCGGATATATGGGCGCTTACCGCCAGCACCGCCGGGGAGGAGAGCCCGTCGCGGCCCTTCAGCACCGCAAGGTAGTTATCCCGATCCTGCGCATCGGAAATGACGCCCCACGCGCCGGTGAGGGCGGGAATATTGAAGCTTTTCGACCCCGACGTGAATAACGCATAACGCTCGCCCACCACGCTCCAGGGAATATGGTGATGCCCCTGCCAGACCATATCCATATGTATTTCATCGCTGATCACCCGTACGTTATGCCGTTCGCACAATTGCGCCAGCGTGGCAAGTTCATCATGGGTCCAGACTTTACCGGTGGGATTGTGCGGGCTGCATAACAGCATGATTTTGCATTCCGGGCGCGCCATCTGCCATTCGAGCTGGCGCATGTCGCACTGCCAGTCATTGCCGGTTTTACGCAACGGCGCGGCCAGCACCTGACGGGCATTGCCTTCAATAACTTTATAGAAGGCATCATAAGCCGGGGTGTGAATTAACACCGCGTCACCAGGCGCTGACCACTGGCGGATCATTTCCGACACCATATAAATGACCGAGGGCCCATAGACCACCGCTGCGGTATCGACGGGCGCGTTAAAGCGCGTGGATAACCAGTGGTCGATGGCGCAGAGGAAGTCGTCGTGCTTCCAGCGGCTGTAGCCGAATACGCCGTGAGCGATGCGCTGGCTTAACGCATCGAGGATGCAGGGCGCGGTGGGGAAATCCATATCCGAGATGGTGAAGGGCAGCAGGTCGGCGCTGCCGAAACGGTCAGCCACATAGTCCCACTGGGTGCACCAGGTGCCGTGACGATCCACCGGCGTTGAAAAATCAAACATAACCAATCCTTTTGACATGCCCCTTCGGCAGGAAGGGGCACGGGTTTTATGCTTCAACCATATTCATCAACTGGGCCATTTCGTCTTTTACCGACTTGACCTGTGGGCCAATAACGACCTGTAAATTATGCTGGTTTAACTGCACAACGCCGATGGCGCGGTTTGCTTTTAGCGCAGCGGTATCCACCACGGACATATCTTTTACCGATAAACGCAGGCGGGTAATACAGTTGTCCAGCGAAACAATATTGTCTGCGCCGCCCAGCGCCGCAAGGATCGCCGGAACGTTATAACCGGATTTGCCCGGCACGCCCGCCTGCAATTTTTCCTGCACGTTGGCGGTTTCGATATCCCGGCCCGGAGTTTTGATATTCCAGCGGGTGATCGCGAAGCGGAAGATGGCGTAATAGGCCACAAACCAGACTGCGGCAACAACCGGCACCATATACCATTTCGTCGAAAGTCCGTGCAGGATCCCGAATACCACAAAGTCGATCACATTGCCGTCGGTATTCACTGAAGTACGCTAACTCATAGTAACCGGAGTACCGTTAACTGTGCTTCAAACGGAGTGAATTCAGACGGTTAACACTACAGAAAGTTATCCATCTTAAAAAGCATAATGACTTAAGGATGTTACCATGTTCAAAAAATGCCACTTGTATGAAAACTCAGAATAATGCCTGACTGCGTCAATATTGATTTAGTTGGCATGTCTAAATAATGGTGATTATTGAAACAGCATAAGATAGGTTTAAACTATGGAAAGGCCAAGACTTTACAGTTACGTCCGTTTTAGTTCTGAACGGCAATCGAAGGGAACCAGTATTGAGCGTCAGAAATCCAACATCGACAATATGGTTAAGAAGATTGCGCAGGAGCATGATTTAGAAATATTCGAAGAATACCAGGATTTAGGGGTGTCAGCGTTCAAAGGCAAGAACGCCACAGAAGGGGCGTTAGCGGATTTTATTCAACATGTAGAAACAGGAAAAATTCCTTTCGGTTCGTATCTCTTAATCGAATCACTTGATCGCTTTTCCCGCGCCAATCCTATGGTCGCTGTTAACATGTTTACAAGTCTGTTGTTAAAAGGGATTGTAGTTATCACCGGTATCGATAACCAGATATACAGAGAGACTAAAGTTAACAACGATACTCTTCAGCAGCTTATGTATTCGGTGATGTTGTTTTCACGGGCTAATGATGAATCTGAGACAAAATCGCATCGTACTATTGCAAGTGCCCTGAATAAAATTAAACGGCACAAAGCACGTCAGTTAGGAGATCCAGTCGTTGCTATTAAAGAATTAGGGATGGATAAGTGGTGGACTGACTCAAGTTCAGGATTCGTAAAACCACACCCTGTTTATTACCCTATTGCGCAAAAAATGATTGAACTGAAGCAGAGGGGCTATTCAAACCGTCTGATACTGGCTTATCTGAAAGAAAACCATCCAGCGCCAACAGAAGGACGTTCACGCGGTAAATGGAACATACAACATGCTTCGCGAATTATTGAACCGGCAATCTATGGACAAAAGGTGATTAACGTTAATGGTGAATCGTACACCCTTGATGATTATTACCCCGCGATTGTGACAAAGGACGAATACGAACGGTTGAAGTTTCAGATCGGAAACAAGTCATTTGCACCATTGAAGGAGGCTAACCCAGAGATCCCTTTGTTATCAGGTATCGGGATCTTGTACTGCAAACATTGAATCGCCACGGATAATCTAGACACTTCCGAGCCGTTGATAATACTGGTTTTCATATTCTGTCGGTGACATCTGTTCGCTAGAACCATGCCGACGCTTACTGTTATAAAACATTTCGATGTAATCAAAAATATCACTGCGGGCTTCTTCCCGCGTTCCGTAGATCTTTTTCTTTATCCGTTCACGTTTCAACAACTGGAAAAAACTTTCTGCAACCGCATTATCATGGCAGTTACCGCGACGGCTCATGCTACCCTCCAGGCCGTGTGATTTCAGGAACGACTGCCACTCATGGCTTGTGTACTGACTGCCCTGATCCGAATGAACCAGCACCTGTTTTTCGGGATTACGCCGCCATACAGCCATCAGCAGTGCGTTCAGGACAATGTCCTTTGTCATCCGGGATTGCATGGACCAGCCGATAATTTTGCGTGAGAACAGATCAACAACAACGGCAAGATACAGCCAGCCTTCGTGGGTCCTGATGTAGGTTATGTCCGTTACCCAACGCTCATCAGGAGCATCCGGATTGAACTGTCGCTGGAGCCTGTTGGGTGACACGATACTGGCCTCGCCTTTACGTGCCCGCGGGCTTCGGTATCCGACCTGAGCCTTTATTCCGACACGTTTCATCAGTCTCCAGACTCTGTTTACTCCGCACTGTTGCCCGCTGTCACGCAGATCCAGATGGATTTTGCGATAACCATAGACGCATCCCGATTCCAGCCAGAACTGTTTAATCTGTCCTGTCAGTCTCAGGTCTGCCTGATGGCGTTGTGAATGCGGCTGCTGAAGCCAGGCGTAAAAACCACTGGGATGAACATCCAGCACCCGACAGAGCAGGCGAACAGGCCAGCAACAGGAGTTGTCACGGATAAAGGCGTACCTCAGTCGGACAGCTTTGCGAAGTACGCCGCGGCTTTTTTTAATATGTCCCGTTCGTCGGTAACCCGTTTCAGCTCTTTCTGGAGACGGCGGATCTCGGCCTGAGCATCTGACTGTTCTTTATTAGTGGAAGAATCCGGACCGTACTTCTTTATCCAGGCATAAAGGCTGTGGGTGGTGATATCGAGACGTGTTGCAACGCTGGCAACAGAATAACCGCGATCAACAACCTGTTTGACTGCTTCAGTTTTAAACTCTTCGGGATAACGCTTACCGCTCATGGGCACCTCTCTTTAAGCCATCTTAAATGACTCTGAGGTGTCTGTTAAACCCGTGGCGATTCACTCATACCAGAAGCACCCAGCACCGGATCACCCATCTTTTTGCTTACTTCAGCAAGTTCGCCTTTAACCTTTTTGCACCAGTCGTATAAGTCGGACATCTTCTGGGCGAAGGGGGCTAAACCGTTAGCCAGAGCGGAAGATGATGCATCCTGAAATTCACTAAGACGCGTACCCAGTTCCCTGAAAGCCTTAATTGAATCTTCGGTAACGCTTACCGATTGCTTCCCTACGGCGTTCATCGCTTCCTGTTCTGTCTGGTACATTTGCAAATGTGAAATCATTTCCGACGAACCGCCCGCTAATGCTTCCATTGAAGCACTAATTTCGGATATGGATGCACCCGCTTCACGCATCTTGTAGAACAGACTGATTGTTGCGTTGATACCGCCGTTTGTACCTGCAATATGGGTAGTGAAATCTTCCAGCTTTAAACCGTACTTTTTCAGTTCGTCAGCGATACCACCGCCAGCACGAACCGCCGCACCGAAGTTTTTCAGGGCATCTTTGTTCATGTCTGCGAAATTAGACATTTCCATCCCGGTAGCAGCGAATTCAGCTTTTAGCTGTTGGAGAGTGTCCGAAGTCATTCGTGCTGTCTGGGCTAACTGGTCGATCTCACTGGCTTTCTGTGCTGATGCCATTAAAGCAGTAATACCCGCAGCAGCAACACCCAACGAACCACCCAACAACCTGAAAGCCGGAGAAAGTCCCCCGGCGCTACTGATGCCCCGACCCAGCGAACCCAGGACACCGTTCAGATCCGTAGCCTGATTTGCCAGGCTATCTAATAATCGTTCTGCCCCGTTAACACCATCGGCAAGACCGGAAATATTAGCGTTGATATTAATATTGTGATTGTTATTTGCCATTCACAACTCCTTTCTTTTTGGTTAAGGCTTCCAGTTTTTGACGGTCTTGATCCGAAATTCCCGCTAAAATACCAGCCAAATGTTTCTTCGTTTTTGCCTTGTTAATTTCTTCAATTTCTTCTTTGGATTTAAAAATTCTATCAACTGGAATAAGCCGGAAATCGCTTACTTTCATTGATTTCAACCCCTGTTTTGTCATGTTCCCGGATGATCGGTAAATGGCATCCTGCAACAGTGCAAAATGGGTATCGGTGACAACAGGTGATTGCGGTTCAATATACTGATCGAATATATGAAGTTCGAAAAAAGTAACCAGATCAAGGTTCATTTGTTCTTCGAAAGTTAATCCTTTACGAAGCATCAAACGATACTTAAAACTCAGGAAGGGGTTGCTTCTGACTTTTTTTCGAATTCAACCAGATCCATTACAATTGATACTTCAGAAATAAGGCTGATAAGATTCGAACGTGCAACAGTGTAAAGGCGTTTAATCTGGTCGATATCGGTGAAGACAGGTTTATCGTTTTCATCAATAATACAACGCAAAATAGTAAGTTCGTCACGATCTTCTTTGTCAGGGTTAGTGATGTGATCGATATATTCTTTCATCATCATCGGACGCGCATAAAAAGTATATTCACCCATAGTAATGGATTTACGCGGAGGGCATAAATCAAGCATCATTTTATCTGTATTCATCTTGAATTCTCGTTATTTGTTAAAGTTGCTTTTATTTAGAGATAAAAAAGCGCTACCGAAGCAGCGCTTTTAAATTACGGGTTTGAACCAGTACCAGAGGAACCGCTTGTGTTACCACCAGAACCGCCGCCACCAGAGGAAGTGTTATCGATCACACCAGTAACAACCTGTTTATCAACCGTAAGGGTGAAGTTCAGGGTTACAGCAGAATCAGAGCCGCCAGTGAAACCAGAACTAGTAATAAAGCCGTTGAAAACTTTAGCCATGCCTACTGTGCGGGTTTCATCAGTCCAGTAAACAATCTTGAACTGACCACGCGAACCACTTTCAGCCATTGCCCGCAATGATTCATGAGTAGTTTCACCAGGAATATAGCTAACGGAAAACGCTACATCTGGAATACTTGCGCGGCCTACCAGCTTACGGGAAACCGGGCTGGAAAAGTTAGGTACTTCGATTGAAGCACGTTCGATCCCGGTTTCAGGCCATACAGAGAGTTCTGAAATTCTGGTGAAATCGGGACCGTTAATATTTTGATTGTCGATAGAGCTTGATACGAAAATATCAGCGTAAAGCCCTGCAAAGATATCATTTGCCATTTTATTAACCTTAATTTTTAATCCGGGGGAATTCCCCCTGTATTTATACGAGTTCAGAGCGCTGTTTTCTTAATTCAAGTAGTTTGGCTTCGTCTTCTTGCGTTGCTGTGCCAAATTCAATTTTATCTTTGAGCGCTTCGATTTGATTGCTTAATTCACGAATTTTATTTGTGTTGTCGATCTTATTAATCTGATCAATTTGTTCCTGTGTACGTTCAACCCATTTGCTGTTAATCCAGTCGTAATTTTCGCCAGGCGCAATACTAACTTTATTTTGCTCGTAGAGTTGTTGATAAGTTTCTTTACTGGCTGGATCATCTGGTGTTGCGGTATAAGGAATACATTCACCGTTAAAATTCACATCGAAATCAATATAACGGTCAATATGTTTTGACCGTGGTTTTTTTGCAGTACTAAAATCAATCATAATTAACCTACACGTTTCCAAATAGTTGTACGATGTGCATCGTTATTCGTTAATGAGCGTCCCATACACATCCAGGTTCCCGGTAATGTAGTTGAGATATCATATGCACCGTCGCATGTTGCGGGGTTTAATCCACTTCCTGCTACCACACCTCCAATACCTAAGTTAGCGCCAGCGTAACGAGCCATCGCATATGAACCCGGATACCATGCATCCTGGCTATACAAATAAGCGTTAACCTGTTGGTTAGCCCATGCCTGAGCGCGTTCATTAGCATGAGCATAAGCACGGTTTTCAATATGTGTCGATAACCATCCGCCACCCCAAACAGAGCCTGTAATATTACCGTCAGTATTAAGATAAGCCGTACCTCCGCCCGCGTAGACAACACCAGAAGATAACAAATCACCACCGCTAACACGTCCTGCCGCTGCAATTGTTGAATTCGCTGTCACTGGCATCATTAACTGAATCCTGTCAGTATAAAAACCGCTTGCTCGTGCATCGTAACCAATAATAAGCGTTCCTGAACTTGCACTATTGGATGTCAAACTTGCAGATAACGTAACGTTACCATTACCATGATCCGCAAATAGTTTTGCGTTATTCTGACCAAGGATCTGACCGCTTGTAAATTTTGTCAAACCACCCGAAGAAATAACGCCGCTTGATATTGTTCCGTTTGCATTGATAGCGCCAGGAGTAGTAAATGAAGCCGCATTAATATTACCACTAGAACTGATAGCACCCGAATTAATAGTTCCTGATAACACTAGGCTGGAATCTTCTAGCGAAACGGATTTAGCGGCTGTTCGCATACGTAAAACATTATCACTACCAGCCCAAATTAATGCCTTTTCGGTTCCGTTACTTTGCCTAAACCAAACGTGCGAATTACCATCGTTCCACGATTCGAGAGACCCGCCAGTAGACACCAGGTTAGTTGTAGCGCTAATCGCGCCTGTTGCCGTAATGCCTTTAGTTATCACGGATCCGTTAGTGGTTACGTTGCCCGCAAAGGTCGATGTACCGCTAACAGTTAATGACGTTGCGCTTACAGCTTTAGCGACTGTATTACCGTTCAGGGTAGCTATACCCGATACAGTTAACGGACCAGATAATGATCCGCCTGTCAACGGCAAATAAGACGTGTCCAGACTCGCACCGACTAATTTACCATTAGCATCAACAAGATTGGATTTTCCTTGCCAGGTTAGCGGCGAATCTAATCGAACAGTATTTGTGTAGGCGTTTGCGCTTGTGGAGTTATAACCCAAATACAGATCACCCGCTGTTCCATCAGGTTTAAGACCACCACACAAAGTAACATTGCCGTTATTAAAGTCACGTAAAACAACCGCACCGCGAGCCATTTTAATCATTGAGCTTGCGGAATCATGCATATTCAATACGGTAGTTGTTTTTGCGTCGATTTCAATATTTTGGTTACCGCCGATAACCGCCAGTTTACCCGTGCTTGCCTGAATCCTTACGTTATAATCAGTCGCGGCTAAACCGTCTGTATGGAAGTCAATATAAGGGCTTGTTGCATTGGTTAACGAACCAATTTCAATTCCGTTAGTTGTTGTTGACTCGCTATTAAGAATTAATTTCGATTTAGCCGTTAATTGATTGCCCGCTACAATTGTTCCAGTAGAAGTTAAAGTGCCCGTTGTGGTAGTTCCCAACGTAGTTGTTCCGGCTTTAAAGCTACCTGTCGCAATTGATGTTGTAGCGGTATCGGTATCAAGGGTAATACGGTTTTTTACAACGCCGCCAGAATCACGCGCATCGATATAAAGAACCGCGCCACCAGTTGTTGTTACGGTTGTTGAAACGTTACCACGAATCACACCACCATAAGGATCTGCGTTTGTCGAACCTTCCTGAAAACCAATATTACCAATTGATATATTAGCAGCAGGAAGGGAAACACTGGATATTACGTCAGTTTTAATCAGTCGGAAATACGGCGAATATTGTGCGTCTGCCCGTTGTATCGACATACGATAGGTCGAATCAACCTGATTCGATTTAACTGTTTTCATAGTTGTTATGTCATAATCAGAAGTTACCGAACCGCCCAGAACACCACCGCCTAATTCGGCTAACGTTGGCTTATCGTCTTCTGTGTAGATCTTCGCAGATTTAATAAACTTCCCGTCAGAACCATAACGATAAACATATGCTTTATTTCCAACTGAACCCGCTTCAAAAGCGATACCGCGAGCATCAGAAGCAGTTTTAACCAGTGGGTTAGCAACGTGGATATTCAAGTTGTTTAGTGCGTTTGCTGCCTGATTCATTCGGTAGAAACCGGAATACTTCATTGAAGTATCAGACGTTGAAGCCGTTCCGTCTACTGCGTTACTTAAAATATAACCTTCGGAGTGAAGATTACCCGCAGTGGAAATAAAACGGCTATCTGCTTCATTTTTTGAATAGTAAGTTGCGGTTGCATCTGTTTTTTTCAAAAATGCCGAATCAGTTTGCGTTTTGGTGTAATGATTCGTGGTTGCGTCGGTTTTAGTTAGATATTTTCCGTCTGCCTGAGTCTTCGAATAGTAATCAGTTGCAACGTCAGCAGGGGTTGTATAACCCATATCTAACATTGAGGCTTTGATCTTACCGTTGGCATCAACAAGGGTTTCGTTACTGGCGTTAACCAGAGGGGAACGTAATTTAATATTTTTTGTTGAATGTCCGTTAGCGGTTCCGCCTAATTCTAGATCGCCTGTAGTTGTTCCGTTCTTACCACCTGAAACGATTACATTGCCGTTTCCGTCATCACTAAGGATTTTGTTACCGCCTTTACCCTGGATTTCACCACCAGCAAGCGGGTTAAGCGCTATTTTTCCCGAAGTAATGTTAACACGGTCGGCAGTAATTTCTAAGTCGTTACCGTTTCCCTTAATCTGGTGCGATTTTGAAGCCGTGACGCCCATTTTAATTGTTGGGGTTGCCGTACCACTACCAATAGTTAATTCAGCCGTAGCGCCCGTAATATTCGTTTTATTTGCGATTGTTGCACCACCGTTTAAAGTAGTAGCACCGCCAGCTTCCAGAGTACCAGCAACAGTTAATTTATCCGCTGTTTCGGGATTACCTAATTCGATAATACCGCCAGCATCATTTTTTGTATAAATCTTGCGATCAGGTAAATTAATAATTAATTCACCTTCGAGAATTTGCGCCGCAGTAGGTTTTTGGCCCGCTGTTTTAGTTCGACGCATTTGAATTTTAGCCATATAATTTACCCGTATACGTTTATCATATACGGGTATTTATGGTTACAAATATCCGAGATCGATTACATCATTCAAATCGATAGCACCAATATCAGCCGCTGAAGGTCTGTAACCAGCGTGATATATTGCGTTACCGTTAATCTTAATGTTAGCGTAACTTGAAGCAGCCGTTTTAATATTGAATTCGGTTAAATCGACTCCGTTATATCCTGTCAGCCACAGAGTTTGGATGTTGGGATCGGTTGCCCCCGCTACGTTACCCGCCTGAACATATCCACGGTTATTAGAAGACGTGAAACGAATAGCCGTATTATTCTGGTTAATAACCAGGTTCCCGGTCATCGTGTCACCAGTTTTTTTAACGTGGGTTTTATCGACTGCGTTTTGATAGTTGCGTTCGTTAAGCATGATCGCGGTATTCGTGCCGCCGTCATAGCTCATTGTGATCCCGTTCCAGCCTGCCGCCAGTGTAGATCTCAACTGAACGTTTTTGTTGGTATCACCAAACGCTATGTTACTGCCGTCTACCGTAACAGTTTTAACACCACCAACGGAAACGTCACCAGTAACCGCCAGATTTCGTCCAACGGAAACGTCACGCAAAACCGCTACGTCGCCAGCAGAACAGAATTTCGCGGTTTGAGCGGTTCCACCTACGATAGTTAACCCATCAATCTTATCGGTAACCATCTTCCAGTTGTTTGTGGAGCTGGAGGAACTACCCGCGAACATATTAATACTGCTTGTAGCATTAGCGCCGTCCACACCAACCGTAACCGATGTTTTGCCCGTCAGGGTGTTAGCGATTACTGCGTTCGTTGCTGTGACATTTGGCGTGGTCAGATTTCCGGTCATGGTGTCACCCGCGAGGCTTACCGCGCCGATTTCGTTCGGGGTAGGTTTATCAGCACTTGTATATACCTTGTACCAGTCAGTTTTAGAGCCGTGGCCAGTGATGTTACGAACCCGGATGAAAGGCGAACCCGAACAGTTGATTACAAGTTGCGATCCGGCCTGTTCTGAATCCTGAATAGCGATTGCAGCAGCGCCAGCCCCAAACGGGTTGTCAGCATTGCTTGCTTTAAACTGTAAGAACCGGTTGCCGGATAGTTTGTTGGTATCCATGACGCCGGGAAATTCATCAGTGCCAGCACCAACGCCGAAGTCACCTGTAAGTAACGGATCACCAACGCGCATGACGCCCGATTCAAGCGCATTCGTTACGCTAAGGGTATACGTTCGGGTTACCGCTGAATCATCGCCACCTGAATCATAGGAGGCTACAGGAACCGCGTCGTAAAGTTCGTAGTAATGAACTTTCGCCTGATCACCAGTGCTCATTTCATATGTGTTTCTGAACCTGAGATCAGTTTTATTCAGAATGGCATCGTCTAACATGGAATGAGTATGATCACCGTTCGGATCAATATAAACCGACAATTCAACATCGTTTAACGATTGATTTCCGACCATTTTTGAAACGAATTCTGAATCATATGTATCGATTTCCTGTACTTCAGTCTGACGGCCTAACGATGGAAACGAAACAACATTATTAATCAAGACAAATTTTGGATCGGTTGCGGTAGGCGTGTCGGTAACATCATCACTAACCGCGACCGTACCGACCGCACCAGAGAAAATATCTGGTTTTAATTTCGGGTCAACAGGGATTGTAATAGGAAGCATTTATTAATTCCTTTTGTAGTAATACGAGAATTCAAGTGTGATAGATGCCATAACATGTCCATCGCTCGCTTCATCGATATAAGACGTATCAGAGCTAACCGGATTAATAGAATTAATCTTGATCTCATCGGTGAAAAGGGAAGGGGAGAGATCCATCAATTTTGAAATAACCTGATGCACACCTGTTTCGTTGATCTCTGAAAATACGACAACATCAACAGTTAACGTTGCGGTCATTGATTTTGAATTTAGCTGGATCGGTTGAAAAGATTCTGTTAATCCTACAACCCATGTCTGCACTTCCTGTTTAACACCTGCCTTAAACTGGTCAACAACTTTTAATTTCCAGTCGTTAGCCATAATCGATTCAAGTTTTCGTTTAATCTGGATTCGCGGGAGTGTATTAGATGTATTTTCCACGTTTCACCCCGTCGCCTTTAAAGTTTAAATGTGCATCGATGATTCCTGAATTATCATCATCAATATAACCAACTTCGTACCGCTTTGAAGAAATAGTAACAATATCGTTTTGTGCAAGTTGCCCTTGTTGACAAGTTAGTTTTGTCGTTTGTGAAATTTGGCCCTGATTCTCAATTAAAGTCTGTTCATAAATCGCACGAATAATTGAACCGTCTTCTTTTTGATAGTCGTCACCAAACTTTAAAAGTTTATCAATCTGACTTTGTGAAAATTTAATCATAAAATACCCTCTTTATATTTTATTATTTAAGGGCATAAAAAAAGCGCCCCCGAAGGAGCGCTTGATTAACCATTATTTAGTTACAGTGCCTTTTTTCAGGTGGATCAGAGAACCTTCCTGACCAGTGAATGCCCAATCCATGTCACAAAATACCCTCAAGGCGATATCCCCTGATTTCGCATAGCTCCAAGGATCGACGACTAATTCTAAGCCGCTCCATTCAGCGATGGTAATTGCGCTAAAATCGCCCATCAGCATTTCCGCACCACCGAAAATACCACTTGAATGAATATCACGACCAACCAGCTTATCGTCATCACCGACCAAATAAAGTCCTAAACTATTCGCATCCTTGAGGATACCTTTCAGTTCTGCTTTAGTTGCGCCTTTCATAGCGAACTGGATCATTTCTTCACGAACCCCTTTATCGGTCATTTCTGCCAGGATACGCAGGAAGTTTTTATAATCCCATTCAGCCGCACCGAAACGCAGAGCCGGGATCTGTTCCAGCAGGGATTGCGGGCCATCGGTAGCGGAGGATCCAAACATGTCCTTTTCCAGTTTCAGGGCGCTATTTCGGACGATATCGGAAGCAACACGAGCCTGAATGCCAGGGGTGGTGGTCAGAGCGCGACGGGTCAGAACGGTTTCACCACCGAAGGTTTTCGGAGAAAGTGGAACGTTGTCATAGCTACCTTTACCGCCCGGAACATCAGCACCTTCTTTCACCCAACCGAAGCTATCAACAGCGGTTGCGGTCTGTTTAGGAATCAGGATTGATCGTTCAGTCTGACCAGTCAGAGTCTGCACACCTAGTTTACCCAACAGAGATTCAGGCATTAGCAGATCCACAAAGGAATCTAATTTAAGCACGTCCTGTTGTACTTTGTTCAGAGTACCGGATGCCTGAGAATAAGAAGGTGCGGCACGTTTACCAGCAGCCAGAGCGCTTACCGGAATATGCATACCACCAGCGTGACGGGCAGCACCGAATTTACGCTCTTGTTCCTGCATAAATTCTTTATTTGCGCCGGACATCGGTTTATTTTCGAGCTGGCAACGAATCGCTTCACCCAGATCAAAACGACTCTCAAGAGTCTGAATGGTATCTTTTTTAACGGTCATTACATTGCGTACCTTATTTTTTTTGTTGGAACGTTTTTCGCGTTCTTCGATGATTTCCATTACTGCTTCCGCAACTGCGGCAATATCAACGGCTTCAGCAACTTGTTCGTCTACTTCGTCTTCGCGTTCTTCTTCTTCAATTTCCGCGCCAACTTCTTCTTCGACTTCTTCAATTTCTTCTTCTGCTTCTTCCAGCTTTTCAATTTCTTCTTCGGTCTGGCGTTTTTGACGTTTGGTCATGTTCTTAATCTCTTTTTGAATTGAATTAGGGGAGTTGTCATCCCGTTTGAATATATTTAGGGGAGCCATTTTCAGAACGAATAAGGCCCACTGTTGGATCGGCTGGTACGGTTACGAAACTAATTTCGTTAACTGACCATCGATCAACCAGAATTAAGTTGTTTTCATCATCGAACGAATACGAATCCAGCGAATAACCAAAACTAATGTTTGAAATAGTTCCTTCTTCAATTTTTGCTGAGATTTCTTTCGCGAGAGTTCCAACTTTTGAAAATCTTACTTTTGCGTAACCAGCTTTTTCATCAACTTCGATATAAGCCGAACCAGGGATAATAATTCCCAAATGTTGGTCATAATCATGATTGAATAAAAGACTCGCTACGCCATCATTAAGGCGCGATAAATCTGCATTATCTTCACCGTGTAAAAGCACTTCACCATAAACTGCGGGATTGCCGTACTGGTCGAATACTTCACGCGGTACAGGATATTCAGAACTGAAACGGACTTTAAAAACGATATCACCTGTTTCTTTGTCCGTTTCGACTTTGAGATCTCGCGCCGCAATGTTTAAATTACGGCGTAATTGCATTTTTAATCCTCTTGCGGATTGTCCTGATTGGTACTTTTATTTATCGGGTTTTTTTCAGCGGGTTTAAAATCGTCTTCTGCAATAGCAAGATCTACTTTATCCGGGTCTAGGCCCATTTCTTCAATTACCTGGCGACGTGAAGTTAAACCGTTATCAATCATTAAAATTTTCGATTTAATTTCTTTTTCAGGATCGACATTTTTCCCAGCAGGTTTAATCCAGGTGGTGTCAAACATAACTTTATTTACTGGCAGTTCGAAAAGGTCTTCATCAACCAGATTATGCAAAAACTCGCGATAAACACGCGTAAGAACCGTATTAATCAAACGTCGCTGCAATGCTTTGTATCGAGATTGCTGCATGAGATCACCGAAACGGGCAGAGCTATAGTTAACGCCAGTGATATCGCCAGTTAACGCTTGTTTGAAGCATCCGAGTCCCATTGCGATAATTGATTCAACCTGATTAACCCACCCGGTAAATTCGTTTGCTTGTGTATTAGCCGCAACAGATTTAATGTCCTGCCCTGGGTTAAGCAAGTTGATTGTCCCTGGCGAATATTCAGCGATCAGTTCATTCTCTTCTTCTTCGGTATCAAGAAGGCTTTCCGATTTTTCTTGTTGGGTAATAAATGCCATACTTGAAGCTGTCACACGGGCCTGGATTATTGACGTGTGAATATACGCGTCCAGTTGCGAAACGGTTTTAATTACCGGAACAAAGTCTGAAATGCCTCTGAGTTGGTCGATCTGTTTCGGCTCGAAATAGTGGATAACTTCTTCAGCATCGTATTCAACGTAATCGTAACTTTCTGTTTGAGTCAGTAAATCTACTTTCTTGAACCAGTAACTTACTGGCTTCATCGTGCGTTCATCGTATTTAATGCCGCCTTTGATAACTTGGTTATCATCTACACGACGATCAAATGTTATGTCACAACGGTCAGCAGGGATCATTTCAAGTTTCAAATCACCGTCTTCGTGATGCAGGATGATAAAAACTTCGCCATCAATTATCCGCTGGCGTTCCGCAAGCTGGCAGAATTCATAGAAATCAAACTGACCGTTAAGAGACACACGCTCTTTATTTTCTGACCAGCGATAGAACATTTTATCCAGTTGTTTATTAGTGCGTTGATCCAGTTCACCAGTAGGTAATGTCATTTGAGTTCGCGGGAAAAGACCACTACCCACTACGTTATCTACGGTCATTTGCGAGTAACGCGCCCCAAACGGATTATCCATTGCGAGATTTCGACATACATCGATCAAACGTTGGTGTGATGCGCGGATTTGGCGATTAATATTGCCTTGAAATACACCTTTATTTTCATCCAGGCGATCACCAATAGCTTCTGTAAGTCCCATTGAACGTTCGTTTAATTCTTTTTCAAATTTACGAACGTCAGAATCGATACGCGGTTTCTTTTTCCAAAAATAATTTCGTTTAGATTCCTGTTTGTTTTCCTGTTTCCGTTTAAACAGGTTTTTAATATTCCAGTTCATTTTATCCCCTGTTTAATACCAGTTTGATTTGTTTAAAAGGTGCGCGGCCTTTTTTCCTGTTCTCTTTTTGAATTGCAGCGTTCAGTTGTGCGCGTAATGAATCCACCAGCAATGTAAGATCCGCAAGGCTGGAATAAACAAGATTCTTCGAGTTAATACTAAGTGAAATTAAAACGCCCTGATCATCGGATAATTTCGCAGTAATTACTTTATCAACTAAAGCAATTTGTTCCTGTAGTGTTTGGATGCGCGATTCTTTCTCAAATAAACCTCGAATACGCAAAGGGATAATCTGTGTTAGTTCACCTTCGGTATTTTCAATGGTGATAACGTATTCGCCGGGTTCATGATTTAATGTGGGGACTTTGATTTGTAAGTCACCACTAGAATGGATCTGTAATAAAAGTTTTTGTTCTGAATTGTATAGGTTGGCGGTGTCCCGATCATTACATTGAATAATGATCGGTTGCCCCTGAACCACCGTTTTTTTTTCTGATGTAATCATAAGAAGCCTATTCGGTTAACTGTATAGGCTTATTTATGAGGCTTAAAAATTCATCCAGCCGTTGTTACGTTTTGGCCTGATAATTTTTCGAACTGGTTTAGAAGTTTTAACTTTTTCAGTAATAACCGTAGGGGCTTCTAAATCGCTTTCTACGGTCTTTTCGGGTTCAGGGGTAGGGTTATCAATATCCGCATTAATACGTGCCTTGTAAGCCCTTAATTGTTCCCATTTGGTCTTCCTGAGTACCTGGTTCATTGCGCAAATTGAATAGACCATGCAATCAAGTGCTTCATTTCGTTCTTTTCCTTTCGACAATACCCAGCGAACACCAGTACCCGTCTTTTTTAATTCCTCAGAAAGAAGCTGATCAGCCCAATCGTCAGGGACGTCACTAGTGATCAGAAATTTTGTTGAAGCCGTACCGTTAATGTTTCGGTTCAGAAGCTCACGCACTACAGTTTTTCCGGTCGATACGCCCAGAACATAGAGTTCCTGACCACCAATACGACTAGCTTTTTCAGGTATTAACGGGGCGGTGAACGTGCTTGAACCCTTAATCGCGTGTAGTTTACTGTAACGGTTACAGTTGCGATAAACCGTGCTAGTTGCTTTCCCGTTCGAACTGTCTAAATTGCACCACAACATGGGGATTTTATTGCCGTTTACGTCCCTGAAATCATTTTTCAGAAAGTTGATTAACTTTGTGTAAGCGGGAGATTCCACACGTTCGCAATTAATATCGTAAAAACTTTGATGGGAAAGCAGGTAGATATTCTTTTCACTTACTCCGAGTAAAGTTAATTCCAGCCGATCAAGCTGTTGATCACAGCCACCAACAATAAAAAGTGTGTCAGCGGGAATATTAGTTAGGCTGATGTCCGTTTTAAGTTTTTCAATTGCTTCAACACCAGGATCTTCAATCAAATCACTGTAAGTTTCGCCTAAAGAAGTCTGGTAAAAAGTTTGAAGACTGAAATTTTGATAACAATCTGCGTAATCCTGCACGATACTTTTAATTGTTGCCATAGGGCTATATAAACGACTCAGGTGAAAGCCCGCAACGGTTGACATAGGGTTATGTGCTTTGAACTTCCCACGGCTTACAGCCCGCAATCTATCACCCTCTGACCACGTTTTTTTACATTCAGGGCAATGATATTTGGCGGAACTGACATTAGGTAATCTTTTACCCTGAACCTGATGCCATTCAAATTTAACGTTTTCCCATTTTAATACGTGGTGGTGATCGCAATGCGGGCAGGGTACATAAAAATAACGCTGATCCGATGCCTGAAAATTTTTATCAATTGGATCATCTTTTGATGTTGGCGTACTGGACAAAACAATAACTGCTTCTTCACCAAACGACGTGCTACGTTGTTCAGCAATGAGTACAGGATCGCCTTCGATTTCCGATAGTGGCGCGGCTGATATTTCATCTAATAAAATGGTTTGCAAAGTTTTTCCACGAAGATGTTTCGGACTACCTAAACTCATCATGTAAATGAATTGACCAGATTTAAGCTGTATTTGGCTTAAGTTATTAACTGCATCTTTATCATTCTTGTTTGTCACCATTTCCGCTAAACAAGGTGTTTGTTGAATCGTTGGTTTAATTTTAGCGTTCAGCCACTGATTCAATTCTCGTACTGAGGCTTGCAACACCCCTATGTTGTTTCCGCTATGGCGCATTTGGTAAAAAAGTATACCGTTCAGGATTGAAGTTTTTCCTATCTGTGCGCTGGTTTTAAAAACGATTTTGCGTTTGCCTTCCTGAATAGCGTCGATCATTTCTTTCTGGAATGGGAACAGCTTTAATTTTTGTCCTAATTGCGGGCCATCAACAACAGTTAAATTCGCTTCGCACCATTCGGAAGGGGATAATACAGGCGGCGGTTTAATAAACGTTGAACACGATTTGAAAATGTTTTTTAACTTATCAATATTGGTCATATTAATTCCTCTCTGACCAATATTTATTGCAAAAAAAAGTCCCGACTGGTTAGGCCGGGGCTGATTTAAATATTAAAAAATATTATTTATTCAAACCGCAAAAGTAACCTGTATGCTTTTTACTAACGTTATCATGACCACGCCCTTCAACCGCCCTGTATAAAGGGGTATCTTCTGTTCCATAATCCGTAAAATCGATCCCCAAGAAATCTGCGTCTTTTCCAAGGTCTTCCGTGTTTTGTCTTGTGGAAAAAAGTACAAAGTTAGGGTTTTCTTTTTTCTGTGTATTTCCATTCGCTTTAAAGTAAGTAAGGCCACGCCGCACACTGCCATTATCTATAGACATATACTTGGCTACTGCGTAACCCATATTATCATCAGTGCTTTTAACATCTATCATTAGTGGATTATGATTATGCGTAGAATTATTAAAGTCTGATTCTTCAAAGCACATTAAACTAATAATTAATGTATCAGCCTTAACAATAACAGGTGAAAGCATTATCAGTAAGTATAATATTTTCTTCATGTTGCCTTATCTCACAAGCAGTCGTAACGCGCATTTTAACCTGATACATAACGATTCGGTATGAAAATTTTGTTGTATTTGATAGTGCCAAAAAAGCCCCAGCTTTACAGGGCTGGGGCAATGAATAAGGTAAGGAAACGATGTTATGCCTAAGAACATCCAAAACGACACCCGGAAAAATGCCGTTTTGGATGCCCTTGTAGTAAGGGCTATCCATGCGGGTTGTTACTCACCGCCTCTTTTGTATAATCTTATTTATGCGAGTTTTTCACGATATGTTTTCTTGAAGATGTCCACCAATTGATCACGTGTGTATGTTTTGTCTACATCGCGTCCAACACTATTAAGTTCATTGATCATCTTCTCACGTGTCAGACGTGCGAATTTGACCGCCTGATCACGCACAAAATTAGGATGAATTGCATTATGTGAATAATCTTCACGCCAGTATTTAGCAAGGTTTTCTAGGACATCAGGAAAATCAACTTTGTTCTTCAATCCTGCGCGGAAGAACAAGCCGCCAATCTTTCCTTCAAGGATGCTGTTGCAAAGAGGGTGAAGAAGTCCGCGCATATGCCCGGTATAGTGATTGTGGTCGGCGTTAGCCTTTTGCCAATTTTCCAGAGGTAAATCACACAGAGCGCATTTACCTTGTTGTTTGTCGTACTGTTGTTTTTTCCATTCCTGGAGTGATTTTTGGGTAAGTAAGGCCATCATTAAAAATCCTTGATAGTGATGGTCTTATTTACGTGAGATAATTTTTGCCCCGTTCCGTTGGTCGAAGGGGTGTTTGTTGGGTGACTGGCGGAACGGGTTCGATCACTCACTATCAGGTTTAGGATTGTTTTTGCGCCATTGCTACCACCAGTATTGAACGGAATAATTTTGCCAGCAAGGACATTGTTATAAGTAAATATTAATTCAATTAAATGAGTGATTATTCACTTTTTGAAAGGGTTTAAAAGGCGGTTTGTTACTTTAGATGCTCTGGAACCAGCATTCATTCATTCAATTTGTTACTTTAGATACCCTGAGAAGCCCGGTATGACTGGATTCGTCACCTAAACAATATACATAATTAGCCATTCATAATCATTCATTGAATATTTAAGAAATAATCTGGAGGGGCGAAGCCCCGACATCGCGAAGCGACAACGTAATATCACTAAAAATATTAAAGTTAATTTAATGTTAAAATGTCTACTTTTCTCTTAATATATATAATTATATATAGACATAGACATAGACATAGACATAGACATAGACATTTAAGACATTACTTCGAAGTAATAGATTAGTGAATTCATAGATAGATTTCTTCGCTTCGCTCGAAATCCTGGCCTGCGGCCAGTGATCTCATTTCAAATTCTTCATGAAAGAGGTTTTGAGAGGGTTTTAAATAAAGGTAAGGAAAGGTATTAAGATCAGGTTTAAATCGTTTCTGGTTCGATTTAGAAGGGTTCTGAGTGGGTTATAATTATGAGTTCTGAGATATGAATTCACAGGTAAGAATTATATTGATTCAGATCAATGTTGATGTGTGTGTAAACTAACCATTCTTAGTATGAATTTCAAGGTTAAAATAAAATAAATATTTTGAGTGATCGGTTTGACTTCATAATTAAAAATCTTATGATTGAATTCATCGGTAACTGGTGTTCTATAAATACAGTTACGAAGAGTAGAGAGAATCCCTTCTCTTACTAAAAAATTGAGATACCAGTAAGGCGAGATCACATATCCCCGATCTGATTACTGAACGGTAAATTGATAAGACCGTTACCATATTCCACTATAAATAAGTACATATTTTCTTTGTACTGTTTATAAATACAGTGAATTTCGTACAAAATATAATCACTCTTTTAGCTATTCGTGCTGTTTTCAAGGTGATGAAAACTGTTCGGTTAATTATTGATCGAAATTTACATAACTTGACGAACCTCGCTATAAATACATGTACGAAAGAAAATAATACGGCCTGTGGCCTTTTTTTATAACCTGATTAAAAAATGGAAATTAATCTATGAAACTGAATTTAGCAAAACTGAAAGTGATTGCCCCTGAGTATCTGGCGGCGAACAAAGACGAAAAACCAGTCATTCTTGAAAAATATGGTATTGCACGAAGCACATTATACGCAGCACTTAAACGTTATAACTTGGACGTTGTAAAGCAAGTAATGTTAGCGTAATAGATGTAAAAAGCCCCAGCCGTAAGGCCAGGGCAGTGAGTAGTAAAACCGTAGTACAACTTGTGAGAAATATATTATGAATAACACAATCGGCAATAGTGCCAAAACACGATATATTTATAGGTATCATAATGAACGAATTAAAATTAGTAGTAGACAACGATAACTTTTTTAAACTGACTGGCGAAGTAAACATTAGCGGTTCAACCTTCATTGGCAAGGAATTTAAAGGCCAGAAAGTTATGGCAGTTGAAGATTTAATGACTGTCACCGAAATGGAAAAAGAAGCAATCAAGAAAGTTATCCAGCGTATTAAAGATTACATGGTATGCGGTGAGGATTATATTAAAGTTGATGGCGATGAACTTAGAAAACTCAAAGAAATCAGTGATTTTCACCAAGGGACAAATTGTCCCTTAGTCATCCCAGCAAGAACAGCACACTTGTTGTTTTTCACCCGCAACGGTTTAGATCAGATTACACAGAAAGTAGATGGTGGTCGGTTCTTGTGGGATGCGTTGAAACGGGAATACTTCGACGTTGCAGAACAACCAGTGTTCAAAGTTCCTCAGACGTTCGCAGAAGCGTTAATGTTAGCGGGTCAGTTGGAAACAGAACGTGCTCAACTGGAACTGGAAAACAAAGAGAAAGAACAGTTGCTGATCCAGCAGGAAGAAGAACACGAAACCTTTCTTGATATGTTCTTTGATGAAGGTAAAGCGATCAATATCGGTACATTCGCTAAGATTACCGGAGTGTTCGGCAAAATCCAGATGTTCGAATATCTTCGTAATTCCGGCGTGATGATGCAATCGAACGGCAACGAACCATACCAGCAATATATGAAACACTTCAAAATATGTGGGATTCATAATACTCCACTGTTGAAATGTTCAAGCGCTAAATGGTTATTAAACCGCATGGTTAAAGATAATCTGATTTCTAAATCTAAAAAAGAATGGTGTTACGAAGAAATCAAAGCTAAGTATTCAAATGATCTTGATGCTGTGTTAGCCGCAGCAATGTAAATGAAAAAGCCCCTGCGCTAACAGGGGCTTATGAGGAAAATATAATGACTGTAATAACTACCTAATCAAGTGGCATTGCGAGTGCCACCTATAATAACACTTAAGGCACAAACATGAATTTCAATTTACGTATTCAAGATGGAAAGCGTTTTTATAACGATTGCATGAACTATTACTATATCGGAACAAGCAACACACAATCTATTGAACGTCTTTCTTATTTGTCACCTTTAACTATTTATGGCGACAACTTTAAAGGATTGAAATCATCCATCCGGGCAGAATATAAGAAAGAACACGCACCACAATTACAAATGACCGGAGCGTTAAGAAAGCGATTCACTTTGATTGAACAAAAGATTTCTGAGTTGATGGATCACGACGAAACAATATACCGCGTTTTTTTTCATTATAATAGCCAGATGAGATCACCGATGGTGATCGTCTGCTTAGGCGTCCGTACAGGTAATATTGGAGGGATTGAAGAAGGAAGGGTAATAGTATCAGGTGTGGACACAATCATTGAACAAGATCATTTTTTTCATGGATCACGTTGTGATTATTACCAGGGCGAGTGGAATTACATCACAAGTAAATCGGGTAAATTTTTTATTAATATTAATTGCGCTAAACGTGAGTATGAGAAACCGTTAGCGTACAGAGGGAAATAATAATGAGTGAACAAAAAGCAGGACGTGGTCACGCGGGTAAGAAGCGCAAAGAAGAACGCGCAAAACAACTAATCGGAACCCGTTACACTTCGAAAGATGGTGAATTTGAAATCATCGGATATGACGGCAATACACGCGTTACTGTAAAGTTTACATCAACAGGATACGAAACGGTAACATCAATGTACGCAATTCAACAGGGAAGGGTACACGACCGTTATCACCCGTCTATTTTCGGGATCGGATACATCGATGATAAATTCCCGATTGATTCAAAGGTACGAAAGAAAGCGTATTTAATGTGGTACGCGATGTTAGAGCGTTGCACAGATCCAGATAACCACAATTACAATGATGTTACTATTGACCCACGATGGCATTCGTTTAAAAACTTCTGTGAGGATATTAAGGAACTTGAAGGGTACGACCGCTGGTTAAATCAGCGATACATCGCGATTGACAAGGATATAAAGATTAAAGGCAACCGGGTATACGGTAAAGAATTCTGTAAGTTCGTTACAGTAGGCGAAAATGCGATTGACGCGGTAGCCCGCAAGATGGAAAAGCAGTGGATAGCAAAACAACAGAAGCCTAAACCTGAACCTGTTTCGGTATTATCCGTTCAGTGGTAGCCCCCGATTAGGGGCTATCCGAACAACACAATCAAGCAGCAGCAGAAAAAGAAAAAGCCCATCATCATTCTTCCCCTTCATTAAAAAAATCGGGTTCATCGGCGTCCATATCCGGTTCTGTAATTACCGGAACAGGTTCAGCCGGTTACGGGTATGTGGTTTCGTTGTCTTCGCTGATATCGGTTAGATCAGGATCATCAAAGAAACTATCAGATTCCATCACTGCCCCGATCTCGTTTAAACGCTCCACAATGACACGCTGGAGGGCTTCTTTTAACGTCCTGGTGTCGGTGGCTTGTTCAAGAAGAAAACGGGCCTGTGTAGTTGAAATTTGGGTCATTGACGTTCGAACCTGCGAACAGTATTTCGATAATGCTTCCTGAACCAGGGCAACAGGTATTAGCGAGCCAGCTTGGGTACGTTCATCCATCTCTGCGATTCGGGCTTCGGCCTCTGCGCGTTTTAGCTTCGCAAGTTTAAGTTTTTCGGACGTGTCTAAATCTTTAAGCGGATCCAGAATATTTTTCACAATCCAGTCTGTTGAATCTTTCTCTGGATATTTTTTCTTGTTGGTATCGTATGGGATCCCACGCTCACGCCACTTTTGAACACCCTGGATACTGAAACCATATCGACGGGCAATTTCGGACGCGGTAATAAAATTTTGTTCCATTTGCGTAATCTCTGTGTGAAATATTTCGCAAGGTTTACCCTTGCTGGATTTATTTATACCGGGAAAAAACGGGTTAATTATTTGAGTGTAAATTGAACGTTTTCGTGAAAGTTGTATTACAAATTGGTTTCATTCGAAGAAGTTTTAGTACTGTGCGAAAATAGAAAATTGTTGAAAAAATCTTGCGGAATATTTTTGATAGGTTCTGACTATTGTAACTTAACCAACTTTAAAAAAATATATATGACTCAAAAACCGGGGGCGTGAAATTACGCATTTGTGTAACAGGTCCAGAGGACCCGTTTGATTTTTGATCAGAACCGCATATATTTAAAACTAATTATATTATTATATCCTTTTCTACTTTATGACAGGGAAGGGTATGCATTCAGATTGGATAGTTCCACTTATCGGTATATGCTCAATTATTTGTGGTGTTACTATGTTTTTCTTATTCAGGGCAAATGAACTCAACAGATTAGGAAGGAGTTTGATTTTAGCCTCCCTTGCCTTTTTTGTTTATCTGAACCATTTTGTGCTTAGGGCCATGATACAACGGCTTGCCGACAAATCAGGTTTTGTTAATGTATACGACTATATCTTTTTATCTGAGATTATTTATAATCTTACCTGTGCAATGGTTGCTTATATTTTGGCGTCTTCTTTTGGCGGTTACTTGGGTGCGAAGAGAAAATTTAAAAATAAACAACGTTCAAAATAAAGTCAATTATTGTCCCATACTTTGCTATGCATATGGGACTTATCATATGTCTGAATTATTAGAAACAATCAATTTTCTACGTAATCATCAGACGTGATACGGTTAACCCAATCGAATAAAACTTGCACATGATTACCGTTGGGCTTTATTAGACCTACCTGGCAAGCGTTAACTCCAGTAGTCTTACCTTCGATAACGCGACCATCACCCATATAAACCCTTATGCCTACGCCCTGTTGAAAGCATTTATTACAGATCGAGAAGAAGTCTTTACGGGTAGGTTCGGTAACGGAAGTGTTGAATCGTTCCGGTTCAATCAGATACGGTTTAACGCCTGAATCAACAGGCAGTTCTTCTAACGATGCGATGTATTCCATTGAAATTTTTATCCGCTTCGTACCTTTGGGTCTGCTTGAAGCGTAGATAACTTTCTCTTCAGGATAAAACTTTGCAACATAACCTATGATTGATAGCCCGTTGCAACTAACCACTTTGACCGGAACGTCATTAAACCGAAGAAACTGAAGTCTTCTGGACAAAAGGGAATAATCGCGGGGCCAAACTTCAGCTTCCCTTCCGTATGTGATGTCGTTAACCATTAGCAATACCTACAACTAAATCATTACGATAAACAAAATTTACAAATAAAAAAACCCCACCGAAGCGGGGTTTATCAAGGTTTTGCGGATTAACGCAGCAGGGACAGAACGTTCTGAGTCGTCTGGTTAGCTTGTGCCAGAACAGAAGTACCAGCCTGTTGCAGGATCTGTGCACGGGACATGTTGGATACTTCGGTCGCGTAGTCAGCATCTTCGATACGGCTACGAGCAGATGAAAGGTTATTGATTGTATTACCCAAGTTAGTGATAGTTGAATCGAAACGGTTCTGCACTGCACCTAAGTCAGAGCGAAGGCTATCCACTTGTTGTAATGCTTTATCAATTGAACTTAATGGATCTACTACTGCCTTAGTACCAACTTCTACTTTACCAGTATCTTTGTCAGCGGTAGCGTTATAGTAAGTAACGTTATTATTCTCGTCAGTGTTCTTGATAAAGAATTGAGTTGTGGTTTTGCCACTATCATCTTTAACTTGACGTGATAAAAGTTCATTTGTACCAGCTAATGTATCATTTACTTTTGTCATATCAGCAGCTACTGGTGGTTTTGCTACAACCGCAGCAGTGCCTGGTAAATCTAGTACATTTTTATTACTTACAGCCGTAAAACCAGTTGAAACATCTACTACAATAGCATCTTTTTGTTTAAGTGTTACTGCACCTGTAGCGAGATCGATTTTGTTATCGACTCCATCAATAGTCCAAGAGTCTGTGCCATTTTTTACAACTAATTGTCCGTCTGCATCACGGCGATGCACAGCAAATGTTGCAGCAGGCGCTGTATTTTCTTGAGAAGCAGTGGATTTGATGTCTTTAAGCTCAACAATACTTCCATCATTTACAAAAGTCGCATTAGCATCACCACTACTTGCCGCACCTGTAATTGCACCTGATGAAGTATTGAAGGTTACTTTATTAGTTGCCGAATCATAGGTAGCAGCATAAAAATCAGTGCCAACTTTAACTGCGAGCTTACCGATGTCTGCAGCAGGTGTTGCACCGTCAAGAACGACCAGCTCACCTTGAGTTGCTTTAGGAGGGAATTCTAAGTTTACTTTTTTTGCAGCAACAGCAGCAACTGCATCTGTTTTGGGGGTAACTGTTGTGGTTTCTTTAAGATCTTTGCTGCTGACTTGATTTGTTATATCCAATTTATCAAGCCCAAGAGTTTTGGAAGTAATCTCTCGAAGATTTATTTCGATGCTTTCGCCGTCGTTCGCGCCGACTTGGATTTTCATGGTCTGGTCGCTTGCCAGTACTTTTACGCCGTTAAACTGAGTCTGACCAGAAACGCGGTCAATTTCGTCCAGACGTTGTTTGATTTCAGCCTGAATTGATTTCAAGTCAGAATCGGAGTTTGTACCGCTGGTCGCCTGAACAGACAACTCACGTACACGCTGCAGGTTGTTGTTAATTTCAGACAGCGAGCCTTCCGTGGTTTGTGCAACAGAGATACCGTCATTGGCGTTACGGGAAGCCTGAGTCAGGCCTTTGATGTTTGCGGTAAAACGGTTAGCAATCGCCTGGCCAGCGGCGTCGTCTTTAGCGCTGTTGATACGCAGACCAGAAGACAAACGCTCAATAGCGGAGCTAAGGGAAGACTGGGATTTGTTCAGGTTATTTTGGGTCAACAGCGACAGGCTGTTAGTGTTGATAACTTGTGCCATAAAATTTTCCTTTTAGGTTTATTACGCCAGGCGTGCCTGTGTCACTACAAGTTATCGTCAGGTCATTTATAAACTTTATAACTTTTTATCGCATTTTTTAATGTTTTGATTTTCTTGGCTATTTTCGGATTGAAAGGTGGGGGTGTACTTCTAACTCACTGTAAATTAAGGAATGTAATTAAGCGTTCGTTAGGGTTACACATTGACGTATTTCAGATTTCAAGCACTGCCGATGATCACTCAAGCATTAGCAATTACATACCGCATCTAGCATGAGGCGCATGTCATCGTCACGTGTATTTTTAGACGAGGAATACAGGGTAACCGCGAACGCCTTGTTTCCATCAGGTAAAGTATAAAATAACGCCAGATTAAAGAATGAAGGTGCAAGTGTTCCTGTTTTCCCACCTTGAACTCTTCCGTCCTTGAGCATCTCAATGGTGTTTTGTATTGGTATCAGACGTGGCCTGGGTCCGGCAACTTTAAGCACATGCTTTCGTTTACTCCAGGTATCAATAATTGCTGGGTATTTTACTGCTTCGTACATCAATCGACCAATATCACGCGCACAAGTTCGTTGCCCTCTGGCCCCTAAGCCATGAGCATTTATGAACATTGATTCGAACATCCCTATGTCCATAGCTGTTTTATTCATTTCATTTATGAATTTGGCAACATACACAGAATCGATATGCTTTTCATTATCAGCAATGTCGAATAACAATTTTCCGAATATTCGCGCTATCGCTGATGCGGTCATGTTACTCGAAGGCAAGAACATGTTATGCAAGGCATCCCAAAATGTAATCACGTCACCACATTGAAGGTTTGCACCTGAACCACCGCACTGCATATCAGATTCTCCGATTATTACAGGTCTGTTCAAGTTGGAGTCGATACGTAATGCTGTTACAGCAGTAAGAATTTTTGTAAGAGATGCCGGTTGCACTAACTTTAATGGATTCATTTCGTATAAGGCATCCTTAGCAGTGGGAACACTTGATGATGCTGTGTAAACAGCGGCACTTTTTGCGGTCAGTTGTAACTCAGTTGAGTTAGCTTTCGACGGGATATATAAGTTATCAACGTTCACTGATGAGTATCCTTCCATGCTCTTTGGTAATGACCACAACAAGTTATTATCTATTTTGCGGAAATGATATTGCAAATTCAAAAGAGGGGAATCGAAAGGACGAAACAGTTGATGGTAGAATGTAGGTTAAAAAATCATCAATAAAGGCTATTGACCTTTAGTGTTGCCAATGGTCACACCGAGCACCGCCATCATGGTAAAGCCAAGGCCGGTCAGCAGCGCGTGGATTAAATACAGCAGCGGCGCCACGAACAGGAACAGGAATTCCAGCGGCTCAGTGGTGCCGCCGACCACGCAGGCGATCACACCGGAGATAAGCAGGCCTTTAATTTTGTGGCGGTTTTCCGGGCGTGCGCAGTGGTACATCGCCAGCGCCGCGCCGGGCAGTCCACCGAGGAAGGCGGGCATCTTACCCTGCGACAGAAAGCGGGTGGCGCTTTCAGAGAAACCGTGGGTTTCCGGGCAGCTTAACTGGGCCTGGAAAATCGTTAATGCGCCGCTGACCGTATGGCCGCACACGTCCATAGTGCCGCCCGCATCGGTAAAGCGGATCAGCGCCACCAGAATATGTTGCAGTCCGAAAGGCAGCAGCAGACGCTCGCCGGTGCCAAACAGCATCGGGCCGAAATCACCGGCGCTGTTAATGATATGCCCGAGCCCGTTAATACCCATGGCGAAGAACGGCCAAATCAGCGGGACCACGAGGCCGACCAGGCCCATCACAAAGGTCGTGGCAATGGGTACGAAACGGGTGCCGCCGAAAAACGCCAGCGCATCCGGCAGGCGCACATTATGAAAGCGCTCATGCAGCAGCCATACGATCACCCCGGCGATGACCGCGCCCAAAATGCCGGTATCGATCGACTGAATTCCCAGGATGGTCTGGATGTTATTGGCTTTGAGGATCGCCGGGTCGGTGGTGGGCAGAATGCCTTTTGCGGTTAACCAGAAATTGACCGCCAGATTCATTACCGCAAAGCCCACAAAACCCGCAAATGCAGCGACGCCTTTGTTTTCACGGGCCAGACCGAGAGGGATCGCGATACAAAACATCACCGGCAGAAAGCTAAACGCGAATGAGCCGATTTTGCTCATCCAGACGAAAATGGATTGTAAAACCGGGTTCGCCAGAATGGGGATCAGGGTGGTGACGTCATGGCTGCTCAGTGAACTGCCGATCCCCAGCATAATGCCGCAAAAGGAGAGCAGGGCGACCGGCAACATAAACGTTTTGCCGAGCTGCTGGAAAAATTCCCACAGAGTAATTTTTGAGGTGGCTGATGTCGCCATAGCGGCTCCTTGTTGAACGCCAGGTGAAGTGATGCAGCGCAAGATAAAACGTTTTATCAAATTTTAATGAGCAGTGAGTCACAAATAATCACCGGCAAAGCTTTATAATAATCTCTTATTGATAAAACGATTTATCGACTTTTGAGGGGGCGTCTGCCTGATGACGCAGGAAAGAAAAATCACCATCAACGATGTGGCGCTGGCAGCGGGTGTGTCGGTGAGTACCGTTTCGCTGGTGTTAAGCGGAAAAGGGCGCATTTCTGCGGCCACCGGTCAGCGCGTCAGCGAGGCCGTGGAGAAATTAGGGTTTGTCCGCAACCGGCAGGCGTCAGCACTGCGCGGCGGGCAGAGCGGCATCATTGGGCTCATTGCCCGTGACGTTTGCCACCCTTTTTATGCGCAACTGATCGCCGGATTAACCGATGCCCTTGAGCGCCAGGGACGCATGTTAATCCTCAGCCAAAGCGGGCGGGATGGTCAGCAGATGCTGCATTGTTTCGAAACCCTGCTAAATCAGGGCGTGGACGGGGTGATCATCGCCGGCGCGGCCGGAATGGGTGCCGAACTGCGTGAAAAGGCCGAGCAGAAGGGCATTCCGCTGGTCTTCGCGTCACGCGCCAGCTATCTCGACGAAGCAGATACCCTGCGCCCGGATAATTTGCAGGCGGCGCAAATGCTCACCGAACATTTGATTAAGCAGGGGCACCAGCGCATTGCCTGGCTGGGTGGCAACAGTGGTTCCCTTACCCGTGCGGAACGGCTTGGCGGCTATTGCGCGACGCTGCTGCAATATGGCTTGCCGTTTCACAGTGAATGGGTGGTGGAGTGTGAAAACAGCCAGAAGCAGGCGGCGGAAGCTATCGGTGCGCTGTTACGCCATAACCCGACCATTAGCGCCGTGATTTGCCATAACAGTACTATCGCGCTGGGAGCGTGGTTCGGGCTGATGCGCGCCGGACTGCAAAGCAGCGAATCCGGGATGGAAAGCTATTTTGATCGCAGCGTGGCGTTAGGGGCCTTTACCGAACTTTCAGAGGATAAACTGGAAGATATTCCTGTCACATGGATGTCGCTGCCTGCGCAGGAGATGGGCCGCGAGGTGGCAGAACGCATGGCGCAGCGTATTGAAAAGGGCCATGAGGCGGCGCGGCATCATGTCCTGGGAGGGAGGTTGATTAAGCGCAAATAGGCGTGCAGTCGAATGGAACACCTGCCCGACTAACGCCCTCTGGTGGCAGCAAAAAAATGGCCTCCGAAGAGGCCATATCATCATTACTGCTGCGGAACTGCCGCAGGTGGCGTTGCCGCCGGTGGTGTGCCAGGAACCGGCACGGGTACTGGAACCGGAACCGGGACCGGCACCGCATTACCTGCTAAGCCAAACATGCCTACGAAGTCCGCCAGCGGCATTTTCTGCCCGTTAAGCGTTACCTGACCATTGGCATATTGCAGGCTGGAAACAATATTATTGTTTTCCATTGAGGTGATGCGGAACATCTGGCCCATCGCGGCCAGGCCTTTTACCTGCTGGGCGGCTAACTGCTCGGCCTGCTTGTCCTGATAGCCTTCGAGTCTCGCGATCTGGGTCATAAATTCCGTCGCCATATCCACCGGGATCACCAGCTTACTTTCCATCGACTTCACGACGCGGTCGAGCTGTTGTTCCGGCGTGGTGACAGGGGCGGTGTTCGCTGACGGATCTTTCAGGAACAGCGACATATTAAACGCGCTTTCGCCTTTGTCATTTTTCCAGCTCAGCGGCGCGATGGTAAGCACCGGATCGCCTTTTAACAACAACGGGAAGTTAGTCAGCAGGATTTCCATCGCTTTTTGTTGATACAGCGTCGGGTCTGCGGTAATCGCCGGATCGGCTAACAGCGCCTGCGTTTGCGCATTGTATTGCTGGCTGAACTGATGCCAGGCCTGGCCGTCAATCCCGCCAATTTTCACGGTTAACTTACCGCTGCCCAGGCTCTGGTTCTGCACCTTCAGCGCATCCATCGCATAGTTGATTTCACTGTCGATTTTTTTGCTGTCTTTTGAGACGTCCGATTTGGCGTCGAGGCGCAAACCGTCCACAACCGCCATCTCTTTGCCTTCAATCGACAGGGCGAATTTATCCACGGTCAGTTTTTGCGCGCCGACGCGCTCGTCAAAATCAGTCAGTTTGCTTGAACCGTCAGATTTGAGACCGTTAAACGTCATCTGCACATGCTGGCCGTACTCATTCACAGCGCTGACCAGACCGCTCTGCGCTTCGCCTTTCAGGCTAAGCTCATTGCCTTTGCCATCAACATCCAGCTTAAATTCGCCGCCGCTAAACGCGATCTTTTCCTGCTCTTTCTGATAATTCAGGGCGGCAAGGGTGATGTCGGACGCGGTGCTGCCGTTATAGCCGACGCGGGTTTGCGCATCGAAAACCGACTGGCCTTTAGTCATGTCAAACAACGGTTTGGTGGCTTCGTTATTCACAAGCGTCGTACGGACAGAGGCCATAGAAGGGATCAGGTTGAGTTTTTTCAGCTGCGCAAGCGGGAACGGGCCATGGCTTACTGCTTCGTTGAACACGACGCTTTGACCCTGCTTAAGCAGCGGGTTTTCCACGCCAGCAACGGGTTTCATCACCAGTTGAAGATGGCTCGAAAAAATACCGCGCTGGTAATTTTGATAACCTAACTCAACGCCCGCCTGGGGCGCGGCGCGCTTCAGCTCGCTGTTAGCGTTTGCGATCATGTCTGCAATGCGTGATTCGAGCTGTTTGCCGGTGTACCAGGACGCACCGGTCCAGACCACACCCAGCGCCACAATCACACCCACGGCAACCAGAGATTTTTTCATAAGCGTTTGTCCCTAAAAAATAAAACCAGACGATTTTCATCGTCTGGTGTGATGAACGACGTGCTGAATAAAGCTTAGCAACGTATTTCTAAAAGATCAGTAACTTAGTTGAGCTTATTATAAACACGGGCTAAACGACCGGTGCCATTTACAGCCACGGGCGAGTCGGCCGCGCTGACGAATGCGGATTCGCCAGGTTTAAGCGTCAATGTCTGTCCGTCTTTCTCAAGCGTCGCTTCGCCTTCCACACAAAACAGGATAGCTGCACTTTGCTGGGCCAGCAGAGTTTGTTGATCGGTAAGATCGTGCAATGAGAAGGCAAAATCATCCACCGGGATGGGGAAATCAAGCTCATTACCGTTGCGTACCGGTTCGGTGAGTAGCGAATCGGCGGCTCTTGGCGCGAACTTAACGTTAGCCACCAGTTCGGGAATATCGATGTACTTCGGTGTCAGGCCTGCGCGCAGCACGTTATCGGAGTTGGCCATCACTTCCAGCGCCACCCCTTTCAAATAGGCATGCGGGGTTTCAGCGAACAGGAACATCGCTTCGCCCGGATTAAGCTTAATCACATTAAGCAGCAGCGGTGAAAACAGGCCGCTGTCGTCCGGATAAAACTCGGAAATCACGCGAATCGTCTGCCACGGCTCGCCTTGCTGACTGTTTAGCGCCGCTTTCAGCACCGCCAGCGCCCGGGCTTTTTTCTCCCCCTGCATATTCAGCAGGCTGGCAAACAGCTGGCTTAAACGCTCTTCATTAGGATCTTCAAGGAAGTGCGCAATCGCAGTATGCGCGCCCGCAACAGGCTGGAGCAGGGCAATAATGTCTGAAAACTCGCGGAATGCGTTCATCGCTAAAAAGGGAGTTAACGCGAACACCAGCTCCGGCTTATGGTTGGGATCTTTATAATTACGTTCCGCCGCACCGAGCGGGATACCCGCCGCATTTTCCCGCGCGAAACCCTCTTCCGACGCCTTTTTGTTAGGGTGCACCTGAATCGACAGCGGTTGATCGGCGCACAGCACTTTAAACAGGAACGGCAATTCGCCAAAGCGTTGCGCCACCGCCGCGCCTAACAGCGTGGGCTTGTCTGCATCAATCACGTCACGCAGGGCGTGAAGGTTGCCGTCCTGGCCCTCAATTTTCGAACTGCTCTTTGGATGCGCACCCATCCACAATTCCGCCATGGGCAAATTGTCGGGATTGGCGATGCCATAAAGGTCCGTCAGCGCAGTTTTACTACCCCATGCATAGTTCTGCACTGAGTTGATGAGTTTTTGCATTATTAAACCCTGTTATAGGATGGAATTAACTGGCTGTATTAAACCAATTATTTGTCATGAAGTAACCCCAGACAGGAAAAAGTCGGCTTTGTCTCAGTTTTTGTTAAAAAATTGTGTAGCATGTCTGCACTCGCTTTTGCACACGGCACATGGACAATGTGCTGAATGAAGAATAGTTAAACTTAGGCTTTCAGTGAGAGAACAATGTCAAATAAACCCTTCCATTATCAGGACCCCTTTCCGCTCAAAAAGGACGACACCGAATACTACCTACTGAGCACCGACCACGTCAGCGTCAGCGAATTCGAAGGCCAGGAAATCCTCAAGGTTGAGCCGCAGGCGCTCACGCTCCTGGCCCAACACGCGTTTCACGATGCCTCGTTTATGTTGCGTCCGGCCCATCAGCAGCAGGTGGCAGATATTCTGTCTGACCCGGAAGCCAGCGAAAACGACAAGTACGTCGCGCTGCAATTCCTGCGAAACTCAGAAATCGCCGCCAAAGGCATTCTGCCGACCTGCCAGGATACCGGCACTGCGATTATCGTTGGCAAAAAAGGCCAGCGCGTCTGGACCGGTGGTGGCGACGAAGCCGCACTGGCCCACGGTGTTTACAACACTTACATTGAAGACAACCTGCGCTATTCACAAAATGCCGCGCTGGATATGTATAAAGAAGTGAACACCGGTACCAACCTGCCGGCGCAGATTGATCTCTACAGCGTCGACGGCGACGAATACAAATTCCTGTGCATCGCCAAAGGCGGCGGCTCTGCGAACAAAACCTATCTGTATCAGGAAACCAAAGCGCTCCTGAGCCCGGGCAAACTCAAATCCTGGCTGGTGGAAAAAATGCGTAGCCTGGGCACAGCGGCTTGCCCGCCGTACCACATCGCTTTTGTCATTGGCGGCACCTCGGCGGAATCGACCCTGAAAACCGTCAAGCTCGCATCCACCAAATACTATGACGGCCTGCCGACCGAAGGTAACGAGCACGGCCAGGCGTTCCGTGATATCGAACTGGAAAAAGAACTGCTGGAAGAGGCGCAGAAGCTGGGTCTCGGCGCGCAATTTGGCGGCAAATATTTCGCCCACGATATCCGCGTGGTGCGCCTGCCGCGTCACGGCGCGTCCTGCCCGGTTGGCATGGGCGTCTCCTGCTCGGCAGACCGCAATATCAAAGCGAAAATCAACCGTCAGGGCATCTGGATCGAGAAGCTGGAAAACAACCCTGGCAAGTATATTCCTGCTGAGCTGCAACGCGCTGGCGAAGGCGAAGCGGTGCGCGTCGATCTGAACCGCCCGATGAAAGAGATTCTGGCGCAGCTGTCGCAGTACCCGGTCTCTACGCGCCTGTCGCTCTCCGGCACCATTATTGTGGCGCGTGATATTGCTCACGCCAAACTCAAAGAGCGCATCGACAACGGCGAAGGGCTGCCGCAGTACGTGAAAGATCATCCGATCTACTACGCGGGCCCGGCGAAAACGCCGCATGGCTATGCGTCCGGCTCCCTTGGCCCTACCACCGCGGGACGTATGGATTCCTACGTCGACCTGTTGCAGGCCAACGGCGGCAGCATGATCATGCTGGCGAAAGGTAACCGCAGCAAACAGGTAACGGATGCATGCCACAAACACGGCGGCTTCTACCTGGGGAGCATTGGCGGCCCGGCTGCGGTACTGGCACAAAGCAGCATCAAGAGCCTCGAATGCGTGGAGTACCCGGAGCTGGGGATGGAAGCCATCTGGAAAATCGAAGTGGAAGATTTCCCGGCCTTCATCCTGGTTGACGACAAAGGCAACGACTTCTTTGCCCAAATCCAGTCTTCGCAGTGCGCAAGCTGCGTGAAATAACCCCTCATACCGCCCCTCATTCCCGGGGGCGGTCTTCTCTTGCGTTAAACGCACGAAGCACCAAACAAAACGTCGTTCATAATCAATACTCAAAGCGTCAACCTATTGTGAGTCATGTCGGCTTGATAACTTTCTTGTTAAGGAGACATTGAATGGCAACGTATCGTAGTGAAAGTGATTCCATGGGCGCGATTGATGTGCCTGCCGACAAACTGTGGGGCGCGCAAACCCAGCGCTCGCTGGAGCACTTTCGCATTTCAACGGAAAAAATGCCCGCTGCGCTGATCCACGCGCTGGCCCTGACCAAACGTGCGGCGGCGAAGGTCAATATGGATTTATCGCTACTGGCGAAAGAGCAGGGCGAAGCGATTATCGCGGCGGCGGATGAAGTGCTTAACGGCCAACATACGGGCGAGTTTCCGCTGGCCATCTGGCAAACCGGGTCCGGCACCCAGACCAACATGAACATGAACGAGGTGCTGGCGAACCGGGCAAGCGAGATCCTCGGCGGTGAACGGGGTATGGGCCGTAAAGTTCACCCGAATGACGATGTTAATAAAAGCCAGAGTTCTAATGACGTCTTCCCGACGGCGATGCATGTGGCGGCGGTTATCGCGCTGCGCGAGAAACTGATCCCCTCGCTGCATCAGCTCACCGCGACGCTGAAAGGCAAATCCGAAGCCTTTAACGACATCGTCAAAATTGGCCGCACCCATCTTCAGGACGCGACGCCGTTAACCTTAGGCCAGGAAATTTCCGGCTGGGTGGCGATGCTTGAACACAATCTCAGGCATATCGAGCAGAGCCTGCCCCATGTCTCTGAACTGGCGCTGGGCGGGACGGCGGTGGGCACCGGCCTGAACACCCATCCGGAATACGCTGTGCGGGTGGCCGAAGAGCTGGCGGCTATCACCGGGCAGCCATTTGTCACCGCGCCGAATAAATTTGAAGCGCTGGCGACCTGCGACGCGCTGGTGCATGCCCATGGCGCGCTCAAGGGGCTGGCGGCTTCACTGATGAAAATCGCCAATGACGTACGCTGGCTGGCCTCCGGCCCGCGCTGCGGGATTGGCGAAATTACCATACCGGAAAACGAGCCGGGCAGTTCCATCATGCCGGGGAAAGTTAACCCTACCCAGTGCGAGGCGTTGACCATGCTCTGTTGCCAGGTGATGGGCAACGATGTGGCGATCAACATGGGCGGCGCGATGGGTAACTTTGAGCTGAACGTGTTCCGCCCGATGGTGATCGATAATTTCCTGCAGTCTGTTCGCCTGCTGGCGGACGGTATGGACAGCTTCGACCATCACTGTGCGGCAGGTATTGAGCCCAACCGCGAACGCATCACGCAGTTGCTTAATGACTCACTGATGCTGGTCACGGCGTTGAATACCCATATCGGCTATGACAAAGCGGCGGAAATCGCCAAAAAAGCCCATAAAGAGGGGCTGACGTTGAAAGCGTCCGCCCTGAAGCTGGGTTACCTGACGGACGCGGAGTTTGATGCCTGGGTACGACCACAGGATATGGTCGGCAGCATGAAGTCCTAACGGGCGAGGTACAAATGCAGGCGGGGGATCAGCAGTTCCAGCGGCTCCGCCTGCGGTTTATGTCGGTGCTGGATCTGCTCCGCATCATAATTCAATAGTTCGCCAAGCTCCGGCACGGGCGTTCCGACGTCATCGGAACACAGCACAATCAGCGGAGACGGGCAGGCGAGCTGCACCTGCTTTTGCGCCGCCGCGTACCAGACGCGGGCAACGGGCTGCACCTTTACCGGCCGTTTGATTTTTAGCCGTGCGGTATCCGGCAGTGAATCGACGGCGTGATACTCCTGTTCCACTTTTTCCCGCCACTGCTCTTTACTCCACGGCGCGACGGCGCGGGGCGATTTGAGGCTTTTTTCCAGCATCGCTAACACCTCGTCGCGGGTGAAATTTTTGATGAAATGCTTGTTCGCCCAGCCAAAACGGATCGTCGCAGGATTTTCCAGCAGCGTAATCTGGCGGTATGCATTCAGGGTAATCAGGCCGGGGAGATAGTGGTGTACCCACTCAAAGCGCTGCGCCGGTGAAAGCCCGGACTCCACCGCCACAAGGTTTGAAAACGCGGCCTTCAACTGATTAATCTTTTCAACCTGCTCAAAGCAGCGACTGACGCTGCGACGGGCTGACGGCATAACAAATCGCGCCAGGTAGCCGTAACGCCGCTTTACTGCTGCGGTTTTCTGACTGTTGCTGGATAAACAGATGGGTGAAATGGCGCATCGTGGCCTCATGCGCTTCTTTACCCAACAGTTGGGTCACGCTGATTTTTTCCAGCGGATCATGCTCTTTACCTTTGTCGACGGGAGGCAGGGAAAATACCCGGCCGCTAAGACGACGGCAGGGTTCAAGCGTTTCCTTAAAGCCGGACAGCAGCTGTTCCATTTCATGAAATGTGCTGGTGAGGCGTTCGGCGAGATCATAGCGCATAGCAACCACCTTTAGTTACAACATACTAATTAACTTTAGCACATCACCCCTGACCCCACCACCGTGGATAGCAGGTCTGGCAGGGGGATTTAACGTTGCTGTGCTTTTAGGAGATAGAGTGGGCCGCCGTGCGCGCAGTCATCGTGGGTCACGTTCTGGAATACAACCGGCGGCAGGATGACAATGGCGGCTGTGCTTCCCATGTGGCAACTTTAATCAGGAAAGCATATTTGCCTATGACAAATTCTGAGTTCCTGACACAACACTCGCTCTACGACCTAAACGCGGCAGGCGCTTTCGCTGGCAAATTTTGAATCAGCACCCTTCGCGTTGGAATCTTCAATATTTTCTTTGCCAGGTACTGGCAATGAATTATAAGCAGCCAGAAGCGCGCAGGGTCAAGGGGCGCTGCGCGTTGTTTCTATCAAATGTTGAGCTTTATTTATACCAGGCTAACACTCGAAACAAGATAAATATAAGTTTTGATAAAAAGCACAGTTGCCTTTATTTATAAAATTAACCTGAGAAAGCAAGACTTAGTTATAACCCAGAACGATAACGTCTGTACCCGCGTTTAATCCAGCCTCACTGACGCCGCTTAAGGTATCTGTCACGTGGAGTTGGTTATCTCCGCTTAGTAACGAAACCGTTTCCCCTAAAGGCTGATTAGCAATAGTGAGCGAAGCTTGCCCTGACGGTGAAAGAAGGATAGCTTGTTGGCCCGATAATAATGAGAATTTTACAGTTGTGTTTTGGGTGCAGTTAATCTGTAAAAAGGCATGGCCAGTTGCGCCTTCGGCCGATGAAGCCGTTAATGTGCCGTGATCAATAACAAGTTGTTCCGATGTGATCTTGCAGTACTGGTTAATTGGTGGAGGGGACGCACAGTATGCGAGCGAGGCCGGAAAATTATAATGAGAATATGGATCACCGGAGAGATAACCCGCACACAGTACGATACTGCCCATGTTGGGTGCTGAGATATAAGTTAGATTCTTTTGCCCTTGCTCATATGCCTTTAATGCCAGTTCAGCGATTGTAGAGTGACCATCTGGCATCACGTAACCAGGAGCCATACTAAATGATCTAATGTTTGTAGTAGGGACATACATAAACCCTAAGCCTACGGGTTGCGTTGCAACAACATTCATACTTACTGGGTTGGTATCAATAAGTGTCTGCGTAATATTAAACGTGCCTGTGCACCCACCACAATTATCAGCAGCAACAAAATTGCTAATGATAGGATATGGGATTGCAAATACCTTTACTGAAAATAGCAAAGCCATGGCTATAAAAAGCCTAAAATAGTTTTTCATCATTTCCATCTCTTTTATATCAGCCAACAAAACCTTTATCAAAATACATTTGACTTTCAAATAAAAAGTTAAAGTATTGTTAGCGACGCTCTTCCATTAAGCTTTCAACAGAATCACTAAACTACAACTTACCCCAAGGTAAACAAATAAAACAAATACAATCTGGTGGCGCGGTGCAGTATGTTGCACCATAAAAGCGCAGAAAGGCAGGGTTAATTAATAAAAGTTAGTAAGAAAATATTATAAAGAATAATGATTGCGTCTTTTCAAAGTTAAGTTTAATCTACACTGTTTAACAATTTATAATGTTATTTATTAGTATATATAGTTACTGTTATTAAACAATATTTTTAAGTTTGTTAACCTGTTATCGGTAAATTATAAGTTTAATGGATGATTCAGTGTGTTTGTATTTAGAAATAAATATATAGGATCCGTTAATATTAGCAGAGCCTTTACAGGCCAAAAGTTGTCAATTTATAGCAAGCACATCATGTTCATATAACTTAGTCTTTTAGCATAGCCCGCTACCTTTTTAACCCTGGTGTTTTATTGTCTATAAGATATGACGTGTGCCGAAAGGCTTCTCTACACCAGAAACGAAGTCAGAGATTAATTTTGCAACGGTTTCCGGCGCGTCTTCTGGCGAGAAATGCCCGGCATTCTCTATAAAAGTCACGTCTGAACCGGGGATCGCCGCGCTGAGTTTACTGGCCCATGCAGGCACCTGCCAGGTGTCGCCTTCGCCCCAGATTATTTTTACCGGTATGTCGCCGAGCTCACTCAGTCGTTCTGCTATGTCGAGTGTGTGGCGGGGATCATAATGAGAAATCTGATGCTGGAATAAACTTCCCTGGCCCACCGGGCCGGAAATATAGTCGAGATACGTATCCAGCGGGCCGCGCTCGAACTCTTGAGTGTTTACCACGGCGGTTTTCAACCACGCCCTGAAATGGGCGCGATGCTCGCTGTCAGGTGCGGTGAGGAGTTTATCCAGGCCATGTTCCATTTGCTGCCTTGTGCGTTCAGACGGATAGCTGTCAAAACTGACCACATCGATGAGCGTCAGGGACCGCAGACGTTCGGTAAAAAACACCCCAAAACGCTGCGCGATACCGCCCCCGATGTCGTGGGCAATAAGGTGGAAGGTATCCAGCCCCCACACATTCAACATCCCCTTGAGGATATCAACCTGCCCGGAAATAGACGTGTCGATGGCCTGCGACCAGGGGCGCTCTGACAGGCCATAACCCAGCAGGTCAAAAACATGAACCCGAAACCCGTTATTCACCAGCGCGGGGATCACCTTGCGCCAGATGAGCGAGGAAGAGGGCGTGCCATGCATCAGCACAAGCGGTATGCCATCTCCATAAACGCCGTGGGCGATGCGCGTGCCATTGACCAGCGCGTGAGAATTAACGACAGGCTCCATGATCCTGTTCCTCCGGTGTGTTTGCCAGTGCATAAAGTATCGACATGCCTTTTGCATGATACAAATGAATGGATAGACTGAAATAATTCAAATTTGTCATGTGGGGTCGACATGAGTTTACTCAGTATCAGTGCGCTAAAGGCGCTCAGTGCGGTAGCGGATCAGGGCGGCGTCACGCGCGCGGCCGAAAAGCTGGCACTGTCACAGTCGGCCATTTCCCACAAAATAAAGCGGCTCGAAGAGTCCCTTGGGTGCGTGTTGCTTAACCGGCGGGCGGGAGGACCTCTGCTTACCGAAGACGGTTATCATCTGCTGACTTACGGCCGCAGGATCGTTTCCCTGCATGATGAGGCAGTGATGTCACTAAAACGTGCGCCACTGAATGGAAAAATCAGGATTGGACTGACAGAAGACGTGACCAGCAGCGGCACAGCCCGTGTGCTGGGCCGTTTCAGGCGTATGTATCCTGAGGTGGTTATACAGATCACGGTCAGCCAGAGTCTACCGATTGAGGCGCAATTAACGGCCGGGACGCTGGATGTTGGCGTGATTCAAACCTTTGTTCACCGCACCGCTGAGACGGATGTGATCCTGTCCGGCGACAGGCTGTGCTGGATCAAATCGCCCGATCTCACGCTCGATTTATCCCAGCCTTTGCCTTATCTCGCGTTCGGCACCGAGTGTTTTTACCGACAATGGATGCTTGATAGCGGCCTGCCTGAGGGCGTGGAGGCTGAGACGGTGCTGACCTGTTCGAGCACGACCGGGATCATTTCGGCAGTGGAAGCCGGACTGGGGATCACCATCATGAACGCAAAAAATATTCCGGCTGGGGTAGAGATTATCGAGGGCATCCTGCCCGCGCCGCCGGACGTTGTTTTTGTTATCCGAAAGGGGGGAACGCATCATTCACCTGTCGCGAATACCCTTATCCAGCACATCGCCGACGAACTCCAGAAACCCTTTTCAGGCATTGTTTAACCCATTAGCGGCCAGCGAAACGAAAAACGCGCGCCGCCCAGCGGGCTTTGCCCGGCGGTGACCGTGCCACCCATAGCGGTGGCGATGGAACTGACGATTGCCAGCCCCAGCCCGCAGCCGCCAGTGGCGCGATCGCGGCTTGGGTCGAGGCGCACGAAAGGTTCGAATACCCGGCTACGTTCATTCTCCGGGATGCCGGGGCCATCATCATCCACCGTAAGCAGGCCAATGCCGCCATCGCAAATGAGTTGCACGTCCACACGTTGCTGGCAGTAGCGCAACGCATTGTTGATTAAATTATCCAGTACCCGCTCGAATAAACGGATATCCACCTGGCTTTCGCAGGCGGTGGAGGGCAGCAGCACCAGACGTTTCTCCGGGTGCAGCGCGTTCAGATCCCCGATATGATTCCCCAGCCAACCGGCGAGCTCCACGGGCGCGACGTTCAACTCCGTTTGCGGGCGATCGAGCCGGGCGTAGGTCAGCAGCTCATCAATCAGCGCTTCAAGCTGCCCGATATCGCGGTTGAGCGCCGCGCTTTCCGCCTCGCTGAGGTTATCACTCATTTCCAGCCGGTAACGCAGCCTGACCAGCGGCGTTCGCAACTCGTGGGCGATGCCATCAATTAACCGTTTTTTACTGGCAATCAGCGTATTGATGTTATCCGCCATCTGGTTAAACGCCACGCCCATACGTACGAAACTCGACGCCTCATCGAAATGAATGCGCTCGGCGAGGTGGCCTTCGCCAAAACGCTGCGCGGCGGATTCCAGTCTGAGCATCTCTTTCCAGTGCGGACGGAGCCAGATAAACACCGGAACGGCGAGCGAAAAGGCGATAAACACAATCAGCGCCACGTCCAGTAACCGCATCTGGTGCATGTAGTAAAGATAGGGAACCGGCCCCACCGCCAGAACGTAATGGCTGCGGGGGATGCGCTGAATAAACGTGTACTGATCGTCCAGCGCGACGATTTCCCCACGACGCAGCCGGTTTTCCGGGCCTTCCGGGAGATGAAAGTGGTTTAGCGGTTCAATTCGCAGGTCAAATGACAGGTTCAAATCGAGTTGCTTGATGGTTTTATTCCAGTCTTTAGGCGGAATTTCCCGCAGTTCGCTGCGCATCAGATACAGAGAACTTTGCATCAGGTCGTCCAGCGACTGGCGACCGGCGCGCTCGGCGGTGAATTTATACACCAGGCCAACCAGCATCGTCATAACCAGAAAGCAGACGAACAGCAAAAGATAAAACTGGATAAATAGCTTTTTCATCAACCCACTCTATACGGAGTCCGCCGATTCCCAGGCGTGGGGGGCAAACAGGTAGCCTTTGTTGCGCACCGTTTTAATTCGATAAGGCTCCGTCGCGCTGTCGTTGAGTTTTTTACGCAGGCGGGAAATGGCGACATCAACGCTCCGGTCCAGCCCGTCATAGCTGACGCCGCGCAGATTCTTCAGCAACGCATCGCGATCCATAATATTGCCCGCATGGGTAGCCAGCTCCCATAACAAATCGAAATCGGCGGTGGAAAGGACGACGTTCTGATCCCCCAGACGCACCTGACGGTTTAGCGGATCGATGCAGAGCGTACCGAAATGCAGGGCTTTATGGGGCGGACGCGGCGTAGTAGCGGATTCAACCGGCGGCACAGACTGATGCTGGCGCAAATGCAAACGCAGCCGGGCGAGCAGCACTGCAGGGCGGCGTGGTTTTGAGGATGTAATCGCTGGCGCCCATTTCCAGAGAGAGAATATGGTTCATATCGCTGTCCAGCGAGGTGAGCAGAACGATAGGGCCTTGCCACAGCGGGCGCAGATCACGGCATAAACTCATGCCGTCTTTACCCGGCAGCATGATGTCCAACAGGACTAAATCGGGCTGGTGGGCCAGAATGACTTCAATTGCCCGGTCGCCCCGGGTTTCGAGCAATACATCAATATCATGTTTACCGAGGTAGGCCGCAATCAGCGAACCGACCTCGGGGTCATCTTCGACAAAAACAATTTTGTTCATAGACCGGCGCTTAACGTTCAAAAACGTCAGATTACACCCTCGCCGCGCGGGATTCCATTAACGTCGTCTAAACCGTTAACGGAGGTGACGGCCGCCATCTACCGGAAAACTACGGCCCGTCACATAACAGCTGGTAAGCAGGTAATCCACGAGATCAATAATCTCTTTCTCGCCTGGCTCGGTTTTCATCAGCGACTTATTCAGCGCCCGCTGGCGATAGGCGGCGTCATCGAGTTCGTTGAATAGAATCAACGACGGCGCAATGGCGTTGACTTTGACCTCCGGGGCCAGCTTACGGGCAAAAGAGCGGGTCATATTGTCCAGCGCCGCCTTGCTGGCGGCATAGGCGATATGTTTTTCGCTGCCGCGTTCCACCACGTAATCGGTAAAGTGGATGATGTCGCTCGCCGCATGGCCATTACCGCGCAGCAGCGGCTCCAGCGCAAGGTTGATTAAATAGGGTGCATGGACATGCACCTGCATCATCTCGGTAATGACTTCACCGGAAATAGGCCCGGCCTTCTCGGTTTGCCAGGCGCTGGCATTATGGATGATGGCGCGCAATGTCGGCGTGAGCGCCTTAACCTGCGCGGCGAATTCCAGAATCCCTTCGTCAGTGGAGAAGTCAGCCTGGATACAGGTGGCACCCATCTCTTCCAGCACGTCGATTGCCGGATAACGGGCACGGTAACTCACGATAACGTCGTGTTTTTCCGCCAGGAAATGATGCGCGAGGGCAAGCCCGATACGGCGGCCGCCCCCGGTAAGCAGAATTGGTCGTTGTGGCGTTTTCCCCATAAAATAACCCTCGTCAGTGAGTCGTGACGAAGATGGGGTGTTTACCCCATCAGCATCCATGTGGCTGGCAAAGCGGCAACCAGTAATAAGCCTATCAGCATTTTCTCAGCTTGCCTGAGTCCGATGTTGTCGGTGTGCGTACGGCGGGCATACAGGAACACTAAAAGACCCGGCGCGTACAGCACCACGGAAAGCAGCAAATGCATCGGACCTGAGGCATACAGCAACCATAAACCATAAATGCAGGCTCCGACACCCACCAACTGATGAAGTGGGCGCGTGGCGACTTTTAACAGATACGCGCCAACTAAAAAGTAGGGCACCAGAATCATCTCGGAGGCGATGGTCAACAGGGTGTTGTAATCCGACCCGGTCGCCCAAATAAGCACCAGACAGAGTTGAACACTGATATTGGTCAGCCAGAGTGAAGCGGACGGCGCGCCGTTCTGATTTTGACGGGCAAAAATACGCGGGAAAGCTTTATGCGTGGCCGCCAGTAATGGCACTTCCGCGGCCATGATGGTCCAGCTCAGGTAGGCACCGCACACTGAAACAATCAGCCCGGCAGCGATAATGACTTCGCCCCACGGCCCCATCATTTCCACCATCAGCCCCGCCATGGACGGATTGCGCATCTGCGCCAGTTCAGGACGCGCAACCACGCCCAGCGACAACAGCGTGACCAGCAGATAAACCGCCAGTGCGGCAAACACCGCCAGCAGCGTCGCGCGGCCAACGTCGCGCTTATTCCGGGCGCGGGCAGAAACCACCACCGCGCCTTCCACGCCGATAAATACCCACAGGGTAATCAGCATGGTGTTTTTCACCTGTTCCCACACCGGCACGCCTAACTCGATCCCGGTAAAATCGAGACTGAAGGTCGGCAGACGAAAGGCGATAACCGCCAGCACGATAAACATCCCCAGTGGCAGCAGTTTCGCCAGGGTCGCCGCCATGTTGATGCTGGCGGCCGTTTGTACGCCGCGCAGCACCAGCCAGTGAACAAACCACAACAGCACCGACGCGCCAACGATGGATTGCCAGGTATTACCGTCACCGAATAAACGCAGCGAAGGCGTATCGGTAAAAAAGCTGAGTGCCGAGAAGACAATCACCAGATACGACACGTTGGCGATCACGGCGCACAGCCAGTAGCCCCAGGCCGAGCAAAAACCGATTAACTCGCCAAAACCTGCACGGGCGTAGGTGAAAATACCGCCATCAAGATCGGGGCGGATACGGGTTAACAACAGCATCGCCATCGCCAACATCACGATCCCGACACCTGTAATGGCCCAGCCGATTAACAGCGCGGCAGGGCTGGCGACTTGTGCCATATTTTGCGGAAGACTGAAAACGCCCGCGCCGAGCATGGAACTCAGCACTAAAGCCGTTAATGCGGTAAGGCCCAGTTTTTTATCCATAGGAATCCTGTCAGAAAAAGAGGCCGATCCAGAATAATTATCTCGCCTGAGCGCATAACCAGGATGGATCTTCCAAGGCGCGCGATTCTACGGAGTGCGAAGTCAGCTTTCAATGATGCATCACACAAAAAATCTTTACGCATAAAAAAAGGCAGCGCTGGGCTGCCTTCTTCATTAAGCGTAGACGCTTATTTATACAGATCGGCGCTGATCGTGATATTGCCGCCGCGTTCCTGCCACTGACGGGTAATATGATAATACTTCGCGCCTTTTTTAGCGGCGCGCTTCGCGACCTGGTAAGAAATTTCAGTGGAGTTGCCGTAGTTGCCGGTGAATTTAACGCTGTCAAACGGCACCATCTGCGCGGCGGTGATTTTATTCACTTCTTCGATTTTTGTGCCGTCCGGAAGGGTGACAGTGTAACGTCCACCTTTAGACGACTGCGTTTCGAAGAAGCGGCCAATATCACTGCTCGGTGCTGCGGAGGTTGCAACGCCTGGGATTTCGACTTTCTTCGCGGCTTCGCCACCCTGGGCAAGGGCTGCACGCCCCGCTTCAGAATCAGCCGGGATTGCATCCGGGCTCTGAAGAACGCGTTTCTTCGCGTCCTGTTTGTAGATAAACGCGGTGATGCGCTGGTTGCCGCCCTGGTTCGCATCGACCTGACGGACGATATAGAACGAGTACGCGCCTTTCGCTTTCGCGGCTTTGGCGATAGCTTCGTTCACTTCAGGCTGGCTGCGGTAGAAACCCTGCACCGTCACCGTGTCGTAAGGCTCAAGGGCGATGGCTTCATCTTTGGGTAATTCCATTACACCCGCGATCACGCGGTTTTTAGGTGCGTCAGCTTTTTCCGCATTTTCATGGTAAACGTCTGCCACAACACGCCAGTTGCCGCTGTTACCGGGTGTCGTTCATGTCCACAACATAAAATGATGCGGCACCGATACGGTCCGCTTTGCGGGACACAGCATTGACCGCTTCGCCGATGGCGTTAAACCGGCCTGTGATCGCAATGCGGTCATAGGGCTTCAGCGCGGATGCCTGCTCTGGCGTTAACTCGGTGGCGGCCTGGGCGGACAACGCGCAGAGCGACAACACGGTGGTCACCAGAATGGAATTCTTAAGCTTCATAAACATTAATCCTTTGCCTTGCGCAAAAATGAACATTGATATTGCATGCTAAAAACCGTCAGCCGCTGATTATTGCACTGGAACGACGTAATTGTCTGCGGCAATTTTATCATCGGGTGCGCCAGATAACGTTTAGGGTAATAACCGGGTGTTATGGTTGTAAAAATAAGCGCCTGACCGGAATAAATGATAAAGCTTATGACTTTTAGCGTTAAATTGATGTTAAAACAGCGAATTAGCGCCGCGTAGAATCATGTTTTGACGCTGTGCTAAAGCGGATTATCGGCCTTCCGGGATGAAATCCAGATAAAAAGGGCTCTCTGGCCCCGTCTTCACTGCTATTTTACCGATTAACACATAAATACAGCATATCCAATCTGGATCACGGTCGTTATTTTCAGTAGGTTATAGAAAGTTTGTTACAAAGATATTTTTCTACGGTTTAGGCGGTGCTTATACATGGCCGCCGTGCCAACGTTAAATGGGCAAACCATCATTAAAAACCGATGGAAGGGAATACTATGCGTATTGGTGTACCAAAAGAGCGGTTGGCCAATGAAACCCGTGTTGCAGCGACGCCGAAAACGGTCGAACAACTGCTGAAACTGGGTTTTACCGTCGCTATTGAGCGCGACGCCGGCAAACTGGCAAGCTTTGATGATGACGCGTTTGTACAGGCAGGCGCGACGATCGCGGAAGGAGACGAGGTCTGGTCTTCAGACGTTATTCTGAAAGTTAACGCCCCTGGCGAAGATGAGATAGCGCTGCTTAAGCCAGGTACCACGCTTGTCAGCTTTATCTGGCCCGCGCAGAATCCGGCGCTGCTGGAGCAGCTCGCCGCACGTAATGTGACGGTGATGGCGATGGATTCCGTGCCGCGTATTTCGCGCGCGCAGTCGCTGGATGCCTTAAGTTCAATGGCTAATATCGCCGGTTACCGCGCGATTGTGGAAGCGGCGCACCAGTTTGGTCGCTTCTTCACCGGGCAGATCACCGCAGCCGGCAAGGTGCCGCCAGCCAAAGTAATGGTGATCGGCGCCGGGGTTGCCGGGCTGGCTGCCATTGGCGCGGCTAACAGCCTGGGCGCCATCGTACGCGCGTTTGATACCCGTCCTGAGGTTAAAGAGCAGGTCCAGAGTATGGGCGCGGAATTCCTTGAGCTCGATTTCAAGGAAGAAGCGGGCAGTGGCGACGGCTATGCCAAAGTGATGTCCGAAGCGTTTATTAAAGCGGAAATGGCGCTGTTCGCCGCCCAGGCGAAAGACGTGGATATCATCGTGACTACGGCGCTCATTCCGGGTAAACCGGCGCCGAAACTCATCACGAAGGAAATGGTCGATTCCATGAAGCCGGGCAGCGTTGTCGTCGATCTGGCGGCGCAAAACGGTGGCAACTGCGAATACACCGTGCCTGGCGAAGTGTTTGAAACCGCGAACGGCGTAAAAATTATCGGCTACACCGATTTGCCGGGCCGTCTGCCTACTCAGTCTTCCCAGCTTTACGGCACCAACCTGGTCAACCTGCTGAAACTGCTGAGTAAAGAAAAAGACGGGAATGTCGTGATTGATTTCGACGACGTGGTGGTTCGCGGCGTGACCGTGATCCGTGACGGCGAAATCACCTGGCCTGCACCGCCTATTCAGGTTTCCGCGCAGCCGCAGGCAGCGAAAACTGTCGATACCGCGCCGATTGAACCGACTAAACCTGCCTCGCCGTGGCGCAAATATGCGCTGATAGCCCTGGCGATTGTGCTGTTCGGCTGGCTGGCGGATGTCGCGCCGAAAGCGTTTCTTGGCCACTTCACCGTCTTCGCACTGGCGTGCGTTGTCGGTTATTACGTGGTCTGGAACGTCTCCCATGCACTTCATACGCCACTGATGTCGGTGACTAACGCCATTTCCGGGATCATTGTGGTGGGTGCGCTATTACAAATTGGCCATGGCGGCTGGGTCAGTTTCCTGAGCTTTATTGCCGTTCTGATTGCCAGTATTAATATTTTCGGTGGCTTCACCGTGACTCAGCGCATGCTGAAAATGTTTCGGAAAAACTAAGGGGTAACACATGTCTGGAGGATTAGTTACAGCTGCATACATTGTTGCCGCGATTCTGTTTATTTTCAGCCTGGCCGGGCTTTCCAAACATGAGACGTCCCGTCAGGGCAACATGTACGGTATCGCCGGTATGGCGATTGCGCTGGTGGCGACCATCTTCGGGCCGGAAGCCGGCAACGTGGGATGGATTATCGTCGCTATGGTGATTGGTGGTGCCATCGGCATCCATCTGGCGAAGAAAGTCGAAATGACCGAAATGCCGGAACTGGTGGCGATCCTGCACAGCTTTGTGGGCCTGGCGGCCGTACTGGTAGGCTTTAACAGCTATCTGTATCACGAAGCGGGCCTGGAGCCGATTCTGGTCAATATCCATCTGACCGAAGTGTTCCTCGGCATCTTTATCGGTGCGGTCACCTTCACCGGGTCGATTGTGGCGTTTGGCAAACTGCGCGGGAAAATTTCCTCTAAGCCGTTGATGCTGCCTAACCGTCACAAGCTCAACCTCGCCGCGCTGGTGGTGTCCTTCCTGCTGCTGCTGGTCTTTGTCCGCACTGAAAGCGTAGGCCTGCAGGTGCTGGCGCTGCTGTTGATGACCGTTATCGCGCTGGCGTTTGGCTGGCATCTGGTGGCGTCTATCGGCGGGGCAGACATGCCGGTGGTGGTGTCGATGCTGAACTCCTATTCAGGCTGGGCGGCAGCGGCAGCGGGCTTTATGCTGAGCAACGACCTGCTGATCGTCACCGGCGCGCTGGTGGGGTCGTCGGGTGCGATTCTCTCTTACATCATGTGTAAGGCGATGAACCGTTCGTTTATCAGCGTTATCGCTGGCGGTTTCGGCACCGATGGCTCGTCAACCGGTGAAACGGAAGAAGCGGGCGAACATCGCGAAATCAGCGCTGAAGAGACCGCGGAGATGCTGAAAAACTCGCATTCGGTGATCATCACCCCGGGCTATGGCATGGCGGTGGCGCAGGCGCAGTATCCGGTGGCAGAAATCACCGAGAGACTGCGTGCGCGGGGCATTAAAGTGCGTTTCGGTATTCATCCGGTGGCAGGGCGTCTGCCGGGCCATATGAACGTGTTGCTGGCCGAAGCGAAAGTGCCGTATGACATCGTGCTGGAAATGGACGAAATCAACGACGACTTCGCCGACACCGACACCGTGCTGGTTATCGGCGCGAACGATACCGTTAACCCGGCGGCGCAGGACGACCCGCGCAGCCCTATCGCCGGGATGCCGGTGCTGGAAGTGTGGAAAGCGCAGAACGTTATCGTCTTCAAACGTTCGATGAATACGGGCTATGCCGGTGTGCAAAACCCGCTGTTCTTCAAAGAAAACACCCACATGCTGTTTGGCGACGCGAAAGCCAGTGTGGATGCCATTCTGAAAGCGTTATAGTTATTATACCCGCATGTATTAAACCGCTCTTCGGAGCGGTTTTTTTATATCTTTTATTTATGTATTTTCACTAAAAGGCGGGCTGGAAAATGAGAGCCGGACTGACAGGGGGAATATATTTTTAATTGTCTTTTTTTATACAGCTTTACACTCGCCATTCACAATTTCTGTGATTGGTCTCGCATTGACTTAAATATCATGCAGGAGTAGATTTTTATTCCGTGGGACCGCTACCATGGAAAATCAAAAAATGGATAAAATTATTAATCTCATCAGCCGTGTATATTCCGACGAAGTCGATGGGAGTTATATTGAAAAAGTTAAGCAACGTATCAATGCGTGTCGCAAAAAAATAATCGAAACCCGTAAGAAACAATGGAATGAAGCAGATGTTGTGCTTATAACCTACGCCGACCAATTTTCATCTCCCAATGAAAAAACATTGGTAACCTTTAAACGTTTTTATGATAAATATCTTGCCGGGATATTTCCCATCGTCCATTTTTTGCCTTTTTATCCGTGGTCATCGGATGATGGTTTTTCCGTGAAAGATTATCATCAGGTAGAACCCCTCTATGGCGACTGGAAAGATATCGGCCAAATCAAAAAATCTTCAAGACTGATGTTCGATTTTGTTTGTAATCATATATCGGCTCAAAGCGAATGGTTTCAGGGTTATCTTAAAGGGCGCCCGGAATATGAGGATTTTTTTATTTCTGTCGATCCCGATACCGATCTCTCTGCCGTGACCCGGCCCCGGGCATTACCGTTGCTAACGCCGTTTACGCTAGCGAATGGTGAGGTCAAACATATCTGGACCACTTTCAGCGCTGATCAAATTGACCTGAATTTTGCAAATCCCTGCGTATTGCTGGCCATGGTCGATGTGCTGTTGGATTACCTTGAAAAGGGGGCGGATTATATTCGTCTCGACGCGGTAGGGTTTATGTGGAAAACCCCCGGAACATCCTGCATCCATCTTGAGAAAACCCATCTGCTGGTAAAACTTTTCCGGGCGATCACAGACTTTGTTGCGCCGGGTACGGTTATCATCACCGAGACCAATGTGCCGCATAAAGATAATGTGTCCTATCTCGGAAATGGGCATGATGAAGCGCATATGGTGTATCAGTTTCCACTGCCGCCGCTGGTACTGCACGCGATTCGTACCCAATCGGTCAGTACGCTGTGTCGTTGGGCCAGCATTCTGCCGAATAAGGGCGATGGGCAGACGACCTGGTTTAATTTTCTTGCCTCCCATGATGGCATTGGTCTGAATCCGTTACGCGGCATTATTAGCGAAACCGAGATTGTCGATCTTGTGGCGAGTCTGGAAAAAGAAGGTGCAAAAGTTAACTGGAAGAATAACCCGGACGGCACACGCAGCCCCTATGAATTAAACGTTACGTATATGGATGCGTTGACGCCGCCCTTATGCAGTGACGATGAGCGCCTGGCGCGATTTATCCTGGCGCACGCGCTATTACTTACATTTCCTGGCGTGCCAGCAGTTTATATTCAAAGTGTGCTGGGCTCACGTAATGATTACGACGGTGTTGCGCGCCTGGGTTATAACCGGGCGATAAATCGGCAGAAATACAGTCTTCAGGAAACAGAACGGTTATTAGCGGACCCTCAACATCTCCGCTCACGCACTTTACATTCGTTAACGCAGTTAATTACCGTTCGTCAGCATCATTCGGCGTTTCATCCTGATAGCGAATTCTCAATTAATGAAATTTCTGACGGGGTATTGGAAATTATTCGAGGAAGTTCGCAGGACGAACAAATTACCGCGCTATTTAATTTCACCGACAAGACGAAGACTTTATCATTTGAGCGCAATCACTATTACGACGTCATCAGCGGCGAAAGTATAAATAGTGGAACGATAATATTACGTCCATGGCAGTCTCTGTGGCTTACTAATAACTAAAAGGAACTTTTTATGCCGAAAAATAAAGGCGTGCTGATATCAGCACTGGTTGCCTGCGCCCTGATGACAGGTTGTAAAGACGATAAAAAAGAAACGGTCAGCATTGAATTTATGCACTCATCCGTTGAACAGGAGCGTCAGGCCATTATTGGCAAACTTATCCAACGCTTTGAAAAAGAAAACCCGGGTATTACGGTCAAGCAGGTTCCCGTAGAAGAGGACGCCTATAACACTAAAATAACCACTCTGGCGCGCTCAGGGGCGTTGCCGGAAGTGATAGAAATCAGTCATGACTACGCCAAAGTAATGGACAAAGAGCAGTTGCTCGATCGCGACGCGGTGCAGAGTGTCATCACCACCTTGGGTGAAAACGCATTCTATGACGGCATCTTGCGCATCGTGCGTACCGAGGATGCCAAAGCCTGGACCGGCGTACCGATCAGTGCCTGGATTCAGGGAGTGTGGTACAAAAAATCGGTGCTTGAAAAGGCCGGATTACAACCGCCTCATGACTGGCAGTCGTTGTTAAGCGTCGCCAGCAAGCTTAACGATCCGCAACATAAAAAATACGGCATTGCCTTACCTACCGCTGAAAGCGTCATCACCGAGCAGGCATTTTCGCAGTTTGCCCTTTCTAACAATGCCAACGTCTTTGATAGCAATGGGGCGATTACCCTCAACACCCCGCAAATGGCTGAAGCGCTAACGGTTTATCAGTCTCTGGCGAAAGAGACCATGCCTGGCTCAAATAACGTCATGGAAATCAAAGACGCGTTTATGAACGGCGCGGCACCCATGGCCATTTATTCAACCTATATCCTGCCTGCCGTCTACAGCGAAGGTGACCCGCAGGATCTGGGGTTTGTGGTGCCTAATCAAACTTCACCTGCCGTTTACGGGATGATTACCTCATTGACCCTTACGGCAGGGCAGACAGACGTTGAAACTGATGCGGCCAAAAAATTTGTGGTGTTCATGGAACACGCGCAAAACGCGGCAGATTGGGTGTTGATGTCTCCCGGTGCGGCGCTTCCGGTTATTCGTGCGGTATCGGGTACTGCCTCATACAAGGACAATCCGGTAATCAAAGCCTTTGGCGATCTTCCCGCCCAGCTTATCGCGCAGTACCCCAATATGCGGGCCTTCGGGTCGGTAGGCGATAAAAACTTTACCCGAATGGGCGATATCACAGGCTCTGGCGCTCTTAACGCGATGGTGAATAGCGTGACCGTGGGCAATCGGGATGTGCAGGCCACGCTCGAGCAGAGCCAGAAACGCATTGAAGAACTGGCAACGCATTAATTCAACGCAGGGAAGGGTTCACATGAAGGTATTTTCTGGCCGTTCGGATATGCCATTTGCCCTGATGCTGCTGGCCCCCAGCTTACTCTTGCTGGGGGGACTGGTCGCCTGGCCGATGCTGTCGAATGTCGAAATCAGTTTTCTTCGTCTCCCTCTGAACCCGCGCATTAGCGCGCGTTTCGTGGGGTTGGATAATTTCACCCGCATCCTTAGCGACCCCAGCTTCTGGCATGCGCTTTGGACAACGTTCTGGTACACCGCATTGGTGGTGGTGGGGAGTTCAGGATTAGGGCTGGCGGTGGCGCTGTTTTTCAACAGGGAGTTTCGCTTTCGTAAAACTGCGCGCTCGCTGGTGATCCTGTCGTATGTGACACCATCAATCGCGTTAGTGTTCGCGTGGAAATACATGTTCAACAACGGCTACGGGTTGGTGAATTACCTCGGCGTAGATGTTCTCCATCTGTATGAGAAGGCCCCGTTGTGGTTCGACAATCCGGGAAGCAGCTTTGTACTGGTGGTGCTGTTTGCTATCTGGCGCTACTTCCCTTACGCCTTCATTTCCTTTCTGGCCATTTTGCAGACTATCGACAAATCCCTGTACGAAGCCGCAGAAATGGATGGCGCAAATACCTGGCAGCGGTTTCGTATCGTGACGCTGCCCGCCATTATGCCGGTGCTGGCAACGGTGGTAACGCTACGCACTATCTGGATGTTTTACATGTTTGCCGATGTCTGGCTGCTGACCACGAAGGTCGACATCCTGGGCGTCTACCTCTACAAAACCGCATTTGCATTTAATGACTTAGGCAAGGCGGCCGCCATCTCCGTCGTACTGTTCGCGATAGTTTTCGCGGTGATTTTGCTTTCGAGAAAACGGGTGAATCTCCATGGCAACAAATAAACGTTTTACATCGCGCATCGTTTTTTACAGTGGGCTAATCGTGTTTTTATTTATCACACTGTTTCCCTTTTTCGTGATGTTGATGACCTCGTTCAAGAGCTCAAAAGAGGCGATTTCACTTCACCCGACGCTGCTGCCGCAGCACTGGACGGTGCAGCATTACCTCGACATCTTTAACCCGACGATCTTTCCGTTTGTGACCTATTTTCGCAACAGCATGGTGGTTTCGCTGGCGTCATCCGGGGTGGCAGTCATTATTGGCATACTCGGGGCCTACGCCTTATCGAAATTACGCTTTAAAGGACGTATGGCGATCAATGCCAGCTTCTACACCGTTTATATGTTTTCAGGGATTTTGCTGGTGGTGCCTCTCTTCAAAATCATCACCGCGTTGGGCATTTACGACACCGAACTGGCGCTCATTGTCACGATGGTAACGCAAACGCTGCCGACCGCCGTTTTTATGCTCAAAAGCTACTTTGATACGCTGCCGGACGAGATCGAAGAGGCGGCGATGATGGACGGCCTGAATCGATTGCAAATCATCTTTTACATCACTGTCCCGCTGGCAATTTCGGGGCTGATTTCGGTGTTCGTTTACTGCTTTATGGTGGCCTGGAACGATTATCTGTTCGCCTCCATTTTCCTTTCCAGCTCCAGCAACTTCACGTTACCCGTGGGTCTCAACGCATTGTTCAGCACGCCTGACTATATATGGGGACGCATGATGGCGGCGTCACTGGTTACCGCATTGCCGGTGGTGGTGATGTACGCACTATCTGAACGATTTATCAAAAGTGGTTTAACCGCGGGCGGCGTAAAAGGCTAACCGCATTCTGAACAGGGATATGCTATGAAAAAGTTGATCGCGTCAGCGCCTCGCGTAGCGGCGTTAGTGGAATATGAAGATCGGCAGGTTGCCGCAAATGAAGTGAAAATCAACGTGCGCTACGGCGCGCCAAAGCACGGCACGGAGGTGGTGGATTTTCGTGCCGCCAGCCCGTTTATTGATGAAGATTTTAATGCTGAATGGCAGATGTTTATGCCGCGCCCGGAAAATGCACCGCGTGGCATTGAGTTCGGTCACTTCCAGCTAGGCAACATGATAGTCGGCGACATCATTGAGGTGGGCGCAGAGGTAAGTGGATTCAAACCGGGCGATCGTGTGTGCAGCTACGGGCCGCTTCAGGAAACCGTCATCGTCAATGCGGTCAATAACTATAAGCTGCGCAAAATGCCGGAAGGGGCCAGTTGGAAAAACGCTGTGTGCTACGACCCGGCGCAATTCGCCATGAGCGGGGTGCGTGACGCCAATGTCCGGGTAGGGGATTTTGTGGTGGTCGTTGGGCTTGGTGCCATCGGTCAAATCGCAATCCAACTGGCGAAAAAAGCCGGCGCCTCCATTGTGATTGGCGTCGATCCTATTGCGCATCGTTGCGACATCGCTCGCCGCCACGGTGCGGATTTCTGTCTTAATCCGTTGGAATGTGATGTCGGCCTTGAAATCAAGCGGCTGACGGGCAAACAGGGTGCAGACAGTATTATCGAATCCAGCGGTTACGCTGACGCATTGCAAAGCGCGCTGCGCGGTCTGGCCTATGGCGGCACGATTTCCTATATCGCTTTCGCAAAGCCTTTCCCGGCGGGATTCAATCTTGGTCGTGAGGCGCATTTTAATAACGCCAAAATCGTCTTTTCACGCGCCTGTAGCGAACCCAATCCGGATTACCCGCGCTGGTGTCGTAAACGTATCGAAGAGACCTGTTGGGAATTACTGATGAACGGCTATCTCAATTGCGAAGACCTTATCGATCCGGTTGTGACGTTCGCCAGCAGCCCGGAGAGCTATATGAAGTATGTCGATCGCCAGCCGGAACTGAGCATCAAAATGGGTGTAACTTTTTAACAACAAGGACGTGACAATGAAAATCGCAACGCAGAATCAGGCATTTTTTCCACAGGGTATTCTCGAAAAATTTAGTTATATCAAGAAAATGGGGTTTGACGGGTTTGAGATCGACGGCAAATTACTGGTTGATAATCTGGCCGAAGTGAAAGCGGCAATCAGGGAGACCGGGTTGCCCGTCGTTACTGCCTGCGGAGGATACGACGGCTGGATCGGCGATTTTATCGAAGAGCGCCGTCTCAATGGTATTACGCAAATCACCCGGATCCTTGAGGCGCTGGCAGAAGTGGGTGGCAAAGGCATCATCGTGCCCGCTGCCTGGGGGATGTTTACTTACCGCCTGCCGCCGATGACCTCACCGCGTAGTGTTCAGGGCGACCGGATCGCGGTGAGCGATTCCCTGTCGCGCCTGGATGAAGTGGCGCGCCGGACAGGCACCATTATTTTTCTTGAGCCGCTCAATCGCTATCAGGATCACATGATCAACACCCTTGCCGATGCGCGTCGTTATATCGACGAAGGCGGGTATCAAAATGTGCGCATTATCGGCGATTTCTACCATATGAATATTGAAGAGGACGATCTGAGCGGGGCGCTGAATACGCAGCGCGATCTCCTTGGACACGTACATATTGCCGATAATCATCGCTATCAACCCGGTAGCGGCTGCATCGATTTCAAAAAGCATTTTGATACCTTGCGCGCCAATAATTATGACGGGTGGGTGGTTTACGAGTGTCGCGTTCGCGCCGACGATCCTGCCGCCGCCTATCGCCAGTCCCTCGCTTTTTTACGTCAATGTTGAGGGGCGAAGCATTATGAGTGGAAGCGATACGAAGTTGCGCGTCGCCATTATCGGCGCGGGCAACGTCGCCGAGCGGGTTCATGCTTCGTTTTATCACGATTGTGTCGATACCGAACTGGTTGGGGTGTGTGACAACCGGCTGGAACAGGCACAGATGTTCGCGAACAAATACGGCTGCGCCGCTTTCGATGATGTGGAGACCCTGCTTGCCACGCTGCACCCGGATGTTGTCAGCGTATGTTCGCCGAATCGGTTTCACCATCAGCATGTCCTGGCGGCGCTGGCCGCTGGCTGCCACGTCATGTGCGAGAAACCCCCCGCCATGACGTCAGAAGAAGCACATGAAATGCTGCTGGCCGCGCGCAAAGCCCGCAAGGTGTTGGCTTACGATTTTCACCATCGCTTCGCGCTGGATGTTCAGCTTATGCGTGAACAGGTAGCGGCCGGGACGCTGGGGGAAGTTTATGTCACCACAGTTAAAGCGCTGCGGCGCTGCGGTGTGCCCGGTTGGGGGGTATTCACCAATAAATCGTTGCAAGGAGGCGGGCCGTTGATTGATATCGGCATCCATATGCTGGATGCCGCCATGTTCGTTCTCGGTTTCCCGTTAGTGAAATCCGTGACGGCGCACAGCTTCCGGAAGCTCGGTACCATCAAAAATACGGGGCAATTCGGGACCTGGGACCCGGCCAGTTTCACGGTTGAAGACGCGTTATTCGCCACGCTGGAGTTTAATAACGGCGGCATATTGCGTCTTGAGACGTCCTTTGCGCTCAACATTCCTGAACAAAGCGTTATGAACGTCCAGTTCTGCGGGGATAAAGCCGGAGCGACACTGTTCCCGGCCCATATTTATCATGACGACGCCGGTGAACTCGTCACGTTAATGCAACGCGAGGTCGCGGATGACCAACGTCATTTTCGCTCGATGTCGGCATTTGTGGATCGGGTAAAAGGCAGTCCGGTCGCCGTTGCAGAAGCGCAGCAGGGTTATGAAATCCAGCGTCTGGTGGAGGCTATTTATGCCGCGGCTGAGCAGGGAGTTACCATCGCGTTATGAAACTAACGACGCTCGACGAACCGCGTTTTGATCCGCACTTTCTGAATAAATACGCCACGCTGATGGCTGCCGGGAATGGGTATCTCGGCATTCGTGCGACCCATGAGGAGAGCTACAGTCTGCAAACTCGCGGGATGTATCTGGCGGGTTTCTACCATCGGGCTGGCGCGCAGGACGTGACGGAGCTAATTAACTTGCCGGATGTGGTGGGGGTACACATCGAAATCGACAACACCATTTTTAGTCTGTTGTCGGGTGAAATTTTAAGCTGGCAGCGGGTGCTCTCGTTTTCCAGCGGTGAACTGGTGCGCGATGTGCTCTGGAAAGCGCCCGATGGTCGACGTTACCACATTGTCAGCCGTCGTTTTCTGAGTAACGCCCGCAAACCGCTGTTTGCGCTGCGTCTCACGATCCGTCCGTTGGATGGCGATGCGAATATTACCTTCGTGACCGGCATTGATGCGACGCAGACCAACAGCGGCCGCCAGCATCTCGATGAAATGTCGCTGCGTGTTCACGATGAGCACTTTTTACAGGGCATATACCGACCCCAGGGAACCGAAACCGATATCGCGATTAGCTGCCATTGCCAGGTTTCGCGGGCACTTCAGCGGGTGAGCGCCACCAATCGTAAGCTGTTACGGCATTCAACCATCGCTGTTTCGCAAGGCGATACGGCCAGTTGTGAAAAAATCTGCTGGATAGACGGTCATCCCGATCGCACAAGCCCTGCGCTCGCCGCCAACGGATTACGCGCCTTGAAGGCTGCGGTAAACGCAGGGTACGCCGCATTACTTACTGAGTCCCGGGACGCCCTCGAGCCCTGGTGGAATCGCTGTCGTGTAGAGGTTGAAAGCGATAGTCCACAGGAACAACAGGCGCTGGATTTCGCTGTCTATCAACTTCACGCCATGATGCCGTTTCACGATGAAGGTGCCAGTATTGCGGCGAAAGGCCTGACCGGAGAAGGGTACAAAGGGCACATATTCTGGGATACCGAAGTATTTTTGCTGCCTTTTTATCTCTATACCCAACCTGCTGCGGCGCGGCAGTTGTTGCGCTATCGCTGGCTGAATTTGCCGGGCGCGCAGCAAAAAGCGCAGCGCTGTGGCTACCAGGGAGCGTTATTTCCATGGGAAAGCGCGCGTACAGGCGAAGAGGAGACGCCCGAATTTGCAGCGATCAATATCCGCACGGGTGAGCGTCAGCGCGTGGCTTCTGCGCTCGCGGAACATCATCTGGTGGCCGACATCGCCTGGGCCGTGATGCGTTACGTCGAAATTTCCGGTGACAATGCCTTCCTGCAACAGGAGGGAGGTGAATTGCTTTATCAAACCGCATGTTTTTGGATAAGCAGGGCCGTTGAGAGAGAGGGTCATCTGGAAATTCATGATGTGATCGGACCGGATGAATATACCGAGCACATCAACAATAACGCGTTCACCAATTACATGGCGTTTTATAACGTAGCGAGCGCGCGCCAGCACTGTACTGCGCAGCAGGTGGATGATGATTTTAAAGCCAGGGCGGCGGATTTTCTGCGGCGGTTATATCTACCAAAACCGGATAAACAGGGCGTGCTGCCGCAGGATGACAGCTTTTTCACTAAGCCGTCGATTGATTTAACCTGGTATCAGGCCCAGGCAGGCAAACAGACTATTTTGCACGATTATTCCCGCGCTGAAGTTAACGAGATGCAGATACTGAAGCAGGCAGATGTCGTGATGCTCTGCTATATGCAGCCTTGGTTATTCACCCGGAAAATACAGCAGGTTAACCTGGACTGGTATCTGCCGCGGACCATTCACGATTCCTCGCTGAGCAAAGCCATTCACGGCATTGTGGCCGCACGTTGCGGCAGTCAGGCCACTGCGTATCGGTTCTGGCGGGAAGCTACGCAAATCGATCTCGGCGATGATCCTCATAGCTGCGATGACGGATTACATGCTGCCGCAACGGGTGCGATTTGGTTGGGTGTCATTGAAGGGTTTGCGGGCGTGAGTATCGATGACGGTTTACGTCTCGCGCCGTGTTTACCACAAGGATGGCGGTCGTTACGTTTTTCACTGTGCTATCAGGGCATCCAGTTAACGATAACGCTCACGGCGACGCATCTCACGCTGATGACCTCAGCTCCGTTGACATTCAGGCTGTATGACAAATCTCTTTCAGTTAATGGGCAGGGGAAGCTGGGCCTTGCAGGCATATATTTAAGGATAAATGGGAGCGCTCCCGGGAAAGGATGATGTTAAAAGCACTCATATTTGATTTGGACGGTGTCATTACCGATACAGCACATCTTCATTTTTTAGCATGGAAATCGGTGGCGGCGGAGTTAGGGATTGCAATCGACGAGCGTATGAATCACGCCCTCAAGGGGATTAGCCGCATGGCATCCCTGGAGCGAATTTTACAGTTCGGCGGCAAAGCAACGACGTTCAGTGAGACGCAAAAAATCGTTATCGCTACGCGCAAAAATGAACGCTATGTGGCGTTACTCAGCTCGCTCGGACCTGATGCGATTTTACCCGGCATCGCGCCTTTACTGGCTGAGCTTAAAAAACGCGGCATCAAGGCAGGTCTGGCGTCTGCGTCGTTAAATGCGCCGCGCATTCTGGCCTCTCTGAATTTGCTGGACGCCTTTGATTTTTGCGCTGATGCCAGTCGTATTACGCACCCCAAGCCCCATCCTGAGATCTTTCTGGCAGCCTGTACGGGGCTTGGCGTTGTGCCTGAAGAGTGTATTGGCGTGGAGGATGCTCAGGCTGGCATTGATGCCATCAACGTCTGCGGCATGTTGTCGATTGGTATTGGCGCGTCTCTTAATAATGCGGGTTTATTACTCAGCAGCACGGAAGAATTGACCTGGGCGCGGATTGCCGGGTTACTGGACTACACCGACAAAGCGACTGCTGTAAATCGCTAAGGGATTACTATGGCAAACCTTTCACTTCAACATATCCAGAAAGTTTATGACAACCACGTCCACGTGGTTAAAGATTTCAACCTTGAGATCGCTGATAAGGAATTTATTGTTTTCGTGGGGCCTTCCGGCTGCGGGAAATCCACCACGCTACGTATGATCGCCGGGCTGGAAGAGATAACCCATGGCGAGCTATATATCGGTGGGGTGCGAATGAACGATGTCCCGGCCAAATCCCGCGACATCGCCATGGTTTTTCAAAATTATGCGCTCTATCCGCATATGAGCGTGTACGACAATATGGCCTTTGGTTTGAAAATGCAGAAGATTGCGCCTGACGTGATTGCGGAACGGGTTACCTGGGCTGCACAAATTCTCGGCCTGAAGGATTACCTTAAGCGCAAACCGGGGGCATTATCCGGCGGACAGCGCCAGCGGGTAGCGTTAGGGCGGGCGATTGTCCGTGAAGCTGGCGTTTTCCTGATGGATGAGCCGCTGTCTAACCTTGATGCCAAGCTGCGGGTGCAAATGCGCGCCGAGATAAGCAAACTGCATCAAAAACTGAACACCACCATGATTTATGTCACTCACGATCAGACCGAAGCCATGACCATGGCGACGCGCATCGTGATACTCAAGGATGGCATTATCCAACAGGTGGGTTCACCCAAGACCGTGTATAACCATCCGGGCAATATGTTTGTTGCGGGTTTTATTGGTTCACCCGCCATGAATTTTGTGCGGGGCGCATTTGATGGCAGCCATTTTGTGACGGAAACGCTTAAGTTAACGCTACCGGCAAAAAAATGCGCGGCGCTTAATCAGGGGGGATATAACCGCAAGCCGGTTATCCTGGGGATTCGTCCTGAAGACATATCTACGGAAACGGTGCGAGCCGACTGTGCCGATGCGCATATTAGTGTGGCGGAGTTAACTGGCGCAGAATTTATGCTTTATACCAGTGTCGGTGCCCATGAATTTGTGGTTCGCGCCAGCGCAGACGGGCATTATCGTGCCGGGCAGAATGTCCCCCTCTATTTTGATATGAATAAATCCCATTTTTTTAATAGCGAAACGGAAGAAGCTATTTATTAAGAATTCGCAAAGGCGGGTATTTAACCTGCCTTTGCATTACCTCTGCACGACAAATATATGAAGGAACGAAAATATGAATGCCATAATTCGGACGCTATTGCTTTTGCCCGTGGTTTGTTCTCAGTATGCCCAGGCGCAGGATATACCGGAAACACGCTGGGAATATACGCTCGGCGCAATGTATGAAACGGAAAATGTCGAAGGCCAGGCAGAAGACATGGACGGCCTGTATGAACCTTCCGTTTATTTTAACGCAGCGTATGGGCCGTGGAGTATTAACCTGGCGATGTATCAGGAAGGCCCGGTAAATTACAGTGCCATGTCGCGGGGAACCTGGTTTAACCGACCCGAGTTTAATTTGCGTTATCAGTTTATCGACAACCCGGATTACACGCTGGGATTCACGGGTGGCATTCGAAATTACGGGTATCATTTTAAAAACGCCGATGGTTCTCCCGCCGGTACCGCGAACACCCTGCGTTATAAAATTCAGCCGGACTGGAGAGCAAAATTACACGGTAATCTGACATTTGAAGGATGGTTGGCCTGGTATCGTTTTATTAATGATTTAGAGCAGACCGGTTACTCCGACAGCCGCGTCGAAACCGAAACGGGATTTACTTATCAGTTTAACGATACTGTATCTTTGCAGGTGCATTACTATCTGGAGCGTGGCTATAACGCCAGTGATAGCCACAAGCAAGGGGAATTTAACACCAATGAAGCCAGGATCTTTTTGCCGGTTTCACTGGGCAGTACCACCCTAACGCCTTACACCCGCCTGACTATCGACCGCTGGAGCAACTGGGACTGGCAGGAGGATGGCGCAGACTCCGAAGATCACGATTACAATCGTCTGGGTTTACTGGTCGCCCATGATTTCAATAACGGCTTAGCTATGACGCTGGAATATGCCTGTGAATGGCAGACGCATCGTGAAGGCGACACCCATGATATCTTTCACTATGCGGGCATTGGCGTGAGCTACGCTTTCTGAGCAGCTTTGACGTAATGATCACGTATCCGGGCGCAGGATAACCCACCTGCGCCTGAACATCAGGACAGTGAACCAGTAATGACGCTTTCAGTGGGTAACACCACGATCTGCGGCGTTTGCTTGTTGGCGATACGATCAAAAAGGAGCGCGCTGCTGGTATCGCCGAGCGCCTGGATGGGCACTTCGATACCGCTTGGGGGCGGAGTGAGCATAAACGATAAAATAGCATCGCTATAGCCGATCACGGCAATCTGCTGAGGAATGGCGATATTCAGACGCGCCGCGACACGATACAGGCTCATCAGTTTAAGGCTGTCGGTGGCGAAAATAGCCTCGGGAAGCGGTGAACAGGTTAACAATTTTTCTGCGGCGTGCAGTGCGCTGTTTTGGGTATAACCGCCGTCCACGATCAGCGTCGGTTCTGAGGTCAGCCCGTTATCGACGAGAGCGCTTTTAAATCCTTCCAGACGATCCCGTGAAACATGATAATCCAGCGGCGCGTGTAAACATGCGATGCGCTGAAAACCACGGTCAATTAATGTCTGAGTGAGTGACACTGAGTCGTGAAAATTATCAGTATCCACAGAGAGAATATTTTTGTACTGGCCTTTTAATCCACCAATAACCACAACGGGAATATTATATTTATCAAGCTCATTAAAGAAGTGCTCATTCACCGGGGAACTGAGCATAATAATGCCTTTAATCATTTTCTGTTTTATTTTTGACAGGCATTTGTCTAAATCTTCTTCGCTATTTTTCGATGTTTGCAATATAACGTCAAATCCTTCATCTTCTGCCCTGGCGGTGATGGCGTGCAGCACATCAGAAAAAAATGGATTCCCGGTAGTGGTTTTTGTCGAGCGCGTCGAAATAACCATGATGGCGTCAAAACCAGACGTTGTAAGTGCACGAGCCAGTTTATTTGGCTGATAATTTAATTCTTCAATGGCTTTTAACACCCGTTCGCGGGCGTCGTCAGAAATATTGGTTTGCTTATTCAGGACACGTGAGACGGTAGATTTAGAAACCTTCGCGACCCGTGCGATATCGTAAATTGTCGTCGACATCAGTCGGCAAACTCCATTGAATAACAAAAAACATGATGGTACTCCTGGCATGGGAATGTGTCTATTTCCTGCGCGTGTAATCCTGCGCAAAAAAAAGCACGCCACCCGGGCGTGCTGTTAAACAAGTGAAGACCTTAATCGTCTTCGTCGTCATCCATTTCTACCGGCGTCTGGAAATCGTCCGGTTTTATCGCCAGCAAGTCGCAGCGGAGATGATCGATAACCTGTTCTGCGGTATTGCCCAGGAACGCGGCGGAAATACCGGTGCGGCCAACGGTGCCCAGTACCACAATCCCGGCCTGAAGATGCTCGGCAAGATCGGGGATCACTTCTTCCGGCAGGCCTTTCTCGACATGAGTCATTTTCTCGGCGATGGAATATTTCTGACGCAGTGCCTTCATGGCAATCAGGTGTTGACCCCGGATGGCGTCGTTATAAACGCTGGGATCAAAATCTGGCAGTTCGATGGCAATATTGATGGGCGTTGCAGGGTAGGCGCCAACCAGATGCACTTCCGTATGGTTTACCTGTTCGGCAAGCTGCAGGGTTTCACGCACCAGTTTATCGTTCAGCGCATTGTGATAAATCTCTTCGCTGGCAAGGTTAACCGCCACCAGCGCTTTACCTCCCTCTGGCCACGGTTGGTCTTTTACCATCCAGACCGGGCACGGGCATTTACGCAGCAGATGCCAGTCAGTCGGGGTAAAAATCACCGATTCGAGTTTGTCGTGCTGGTGGGTCATTTTCAGCACCAGATCGTGGTGGGCGCTGCGAACTTCCTGAATGATGGCTTCAAAGGGGCGGTTATGCCAGACCACTTTGATTTCAACAGGGATGCCGGATTCGATGTAATGTTGGGCTTGTTCGCGGATCCATGCCGTGCGCTGGCTAATCACGCCCTGACGCATCGCGGTGCGCTCATCCGGGGAGAGCAGGGTAGTCATCTCATACGAGAAATCATAAATCGGCAGAAAAGCTTTAATTTTCCCGCCTATACGCTGATGCAAATACACCGCACGCCGCAACGCGGGCTGATCGTCCTGGCCTGGGTCAATAACCACCAGCATGTTTTGATATTTTGCCATACAGGGTCTCCTTACAACTGCAAACCACAGTCTGTAAAGTAAGATTAACCCATAGAGAATGAATGAAACAGGGGAGAAGCAGACGCCGGATCAATAAATTAAAAAAATTTACTGACCCGGCGGGGCAAAAGAAGCGTCAGGCGACGTTGCGGGAATGACCGGCGAGTTGCGCCAGAATGTCACTGTTTTCGATAGTGATATATTTGCCTTTCACCGCCAGCATACCGCTTTTCTGGAAGCGACCCAGCAGACGGCTGATGGTTTCAACGGTCAGGCCCAGGTAGTTGCCGATATCACCGCGGGTCATGGTCAGACGGAACTCACGTGGTGAGAAACCGCGCTGGGCAAAACGACGCGACAGATTATAAATAAATGCTGCCAGACGCTCTTCCGCGTTTTTCTTGGAGAGTAGCAGGATCATATCCTGGTCGCCTTTGATCTCACCGCTCATCAAACGCATCATCTGCTGGCGCAGATTCGGCATTTTACCGGACAGGTCGTCCAGCGTTTCAAACGGGATTTCACAGACCATGGAGGTTTCCAGCGCCTGTGCAAAGCTCGGGTGATGGCCGGAACCAATCGCATCAAAGCCGACTAAATCGCCCGCCAGATGGAAGCCGGTAATTTGTTCGTCGCCTTGCTCGGTAATGGTATAGCTTTTAATGGTGCCGGAACGGATGGCATACAGCGACTTCAACTCATCACCCGCCTTAAAGAGCGTTTGCCCTTTTTGGATCGGTTTCTTACGCTCGATGATGTTATCGAGCTGATCGAGCTCGTGTTCATTGAGGGTAAAAGGGATGCACAGTTGGCTGATGCTGCAATCCTGACAATGGATAGCACAACCGCCAGACTGTATGCGTCGAATAATTCGCTTTTCCGGGATCATAGGTTTGCTCAGGCCTTTAATTGATATTGGTCAATTTTAACATCTTTTTACTGAGCAGGTAAATCGACCGGAACAGCAAACCGATCACAAACACATGAAAAAAGTAGCACTTTCTTGCTATCCCCTTGATTAGTACGGATATAAAAAGTTCCAAAAAGTGCTTTAAGCTAGAGTAAAAGATACCCCTCATGGCGTAACAGCCACTCTTTACGGGTTACTCCGCCTGCATAACCGGTTAGCGTGCCGCGGCTGCCAATCACCCGATGGCAGGGTACGACGATGCTCACCGGGTTAGAGCCGTTCGCCGCACCAACCGCCCGCGCGGCACCGGCGCGTCCCAGTTGAATCGCCAGTTGGCCATAAGAGAGAATTTGTCCGCAGGGAATGGCGCGCAGCGCTTTCCACACTTCACGCTGGAAAGGGGTGCCAGCCGTGGCGGTTGGCAGCGTCTCGATAACCTGTAAATCGCCGTCAAAATAATCCTGGAGTTTGGCGCTAAGACCGCCTGGATTGGCGCAGGCAACGCGTCGATAGCCGCCGGGACGATAATGAATATTCAATAAGGCTTCCATGCGGTTACTATGTTCTTCCCATTCCACTGCGCGTAAATGATATTGCTCATCGCATAATATCCATAACGGTCCAAGCGGCGTGGCTATTTTATCTTCCAGAATTGTCAACATGAAATATTCCCGATTGCGACTATCAACCATGTGTATTTATTGTCCACATTATCATGGAAAAAATATATTCGGTATACCCCAAAAAGCTGATGGCAACGGGAATGTGCGCAAATATTAAGCGGTTTTCCAGGGGGGAATAGGCGACAAACAAAGCGGAAAACACGTTAAAAAATGTTAAAAATAAACTCAGTAAATTCATATTGTTGCATAGAAGAATATATTCATGGAAGAATGAAAAATGATAAAAAAAAGAGCCTGTCGACATCGTACAGGCTCCATAATACACAGCAGTGCTTTCGGGGCTTATTTTCCTACAGCTATTCCATGTTTGTAGGTGCTTTAATTTATAGCAACTGACAAATAATATGGGGGAAAAAGAAAGTGATTCGTTTCACATAAATAACAGCGAAACGATTCGATGGCAAAAAATAATGGAGGATTTCGTTGGCTTAAAATTAATACGCCAGACTGTTGGATATATTGTGTTCAATATCGGGCTGTTTTCTTAAAAATAATGAATAAACTTGATTTGTAAATTTTCTAAATGGCGTGGTACTGCCTTGAGGCAAGTCGAGAGGGCAGTTATAGTGTTTAGCCTGCAAGACATCCGGAGGCCTGACTGATGAAACCTGACGATAAATCACTTTTTCTTGAGGCCATGGATGATGTCAAACCCCTCAAAAATGCCACCTGCATTGCCTGGCAGAAAAGCAAACCGCAACGCGCCGCTGCCACCGTTGACGTGCTGCAACTCGACAATTTTTTGACCACGGGCTATCTGGATATCGTTCCGCTTGCCGACGCGCTGGAATTTAAACGCGAAGGCGTACAGACCGGAGTGCTGGATAAATTACGCCAGGGAAAATACCCTCAGCAGGCAACACTCAACTTGCTGCGATTGCCGGTTGAACAATGCCGGCAACGGCTGTTCGCATTTATGCAGGAAGCGAAACAGCAGGGGCTTCGTAATCTGCTGATCGTTCATGGCAAAGGGCGCGACGATAAATCTCACGCCAATATCGTGCGCAGCTATCTGGCGCGCTGGCTTGCCGAGTTTCAAGAGGTTCAGGCCTTTTGCGTGGCGCTGCCCCATCATGGCGGCAGCGGCGCCTGTTATGTTGCTTTGAAAAAGTCAGATGCCCAGCGGCTGGAAAACTGGGAGCGTCACGCTAAACGCAGCCGCTGAGCCTGTTTTAGCGGCGAGGTTTTACTATCTGGTAGCGCCGGGTAAAGTATTCCACCGGCGCACTCCACATATGAACCAGACGGGTAAACGGGAACAGCAGAAACAGCGTCATGCCCAGCACCAGATGCACCCGGTAGACAATCGCCACGCCATCCAGATACGTTGCCGCGCCGCCCCGGAAAGTCACCACCGCTTGCGCCCAGTCCACCAGCTTGAGCATTTCGCTGCCGTCCATAAACTGCGCCGAGAACGGAATGGTCAACAGCCCCAGTGCGCACTGGATCATCAACAGCGCAAGGATCAGAATATCCGCAGTACTGGAACTGGCGCGCACCCGAGGGTTAAACAATCGCCGCCACAGCAGCATCAACCCGCCCACCAGCGTCAGCACGCCGCAAATACCACCCAGCCACATCGCCATCAGTTGCTTGGTCGCCATCGGTAAAAACCACGCATAGGCCCAGTGCGGGGTCAGCATGCCGAAAAAATGCCCGAAGAAAATCCCAATGATGCCGATATGAAACAGGTTAGAGGCCAGGGTCATGCCTTTTTTATCCAGCATCTGGCTGGAACCGGCGCGCCAGGTGTACTGTCCGTAGTCGTACCGTAACCAGCTACCAATAATAAACACTGTCCCGCACAGGTAGGGATAGATGTCATAAAAGAAGAAGTTGAGGTAGTTGATCATTTTTGACCTCCGGCGCTGATATCCAGATATTGCGGCGTGACGTTGTCACTGAATCGCCGCTGGTGCTGTTGTTGCGGCGAGGTGTCTGCACTACAGCCCTGGTCGTCGATAAACTTCACCTGTTCCTCTTCCCAGATAGCATCCAGCGCCTGAGGGGTATCGTCGCGGGCTTCTTTCACCACCTGACTTGCAACGCTTTCGCTTCGGTACTGGCTCCCTGCAATGCTCAGTAGCGCGTCAAACAACTGGCTGTAGGGCGACTGGCGCTGTTTCAGCCGCCCGCCCAGCAGCGCCAGGATCGGCGCGACATCGTTCAGTCCCTGTAACGCGTCCGGCTCGGGCTGAATACTCAGGTATTCAAGATACAGCGGCAGCCAGTCCGGCAGTTCGCGGCTGTCCAGTTGCAGGCCCGCTTTCTCATATTGCGCCATTAAATCCACCATAGCCTGGCCGCGATCCCGCGATTCGGCGTGGACATGCTCGAACAGCAGCAGTGAGGTGGCGCGGCCCCGATCAAACAGCTCGCACCATTCGGCCTGCCTGTCGATGAGCGTGGAGGCGAAAAACGCGTCTGCAAATGCGTTAATCTGCGGCACCTCCTGTGCCACGGCCTGCTGGATTTCCGCAGCCGCTTCCCACAACTCGTCGTTGGGGTATTCCATTAACAGGGCGATGATTTTCAGGCTTTGCATTATTCACCCTCCGCTTTATCGCGCACTTCGGTGATGTTAATGGCGTCGATGCGGCTACTGTTGAACAGGTTAAATTTGCTGTCCGAACCACGGCAGCCGTCACCAAAAGTAAAGCCGCAGCCGTTGCGTTCGGGAAACGCGTCCCGGGCCATTTCCCGGTGGCTGGTGGGGATCACGAAGCGGTCTTCATAGTTGGCGATGGCCAGATAGCGGTACATCTCCTGCACCTGGGCTTCGCTGAGTCCCACTTCTTCAATGGCGCGGGTATCGGTTACGCCTTCAACCGTTTGCGAGCGCATATAGTGGCGCATCGCCATCATGCGCTTCAGGGCGCGCAATACCGGGGCCGGATCGCCCGCGCTCAGCATATTCGCCAGGTATTGCACCGGAATGCGCAGGCTTTCCACCGCCGGAAGCACCGAGTCGTTACGCGGCAGGCCACCGGCATCGGCAACCGACTGGATCGGCGATAAGGGCGGAACGTACCAGACCATCGGCAGCGTGCGGTACTCCGGATGTAGCGGCAACGCCAGCTTCCAGTCCATCGCCAGTTTGTATACCGGGGATTTTTGCGCCGCGTCGATAACGTTGGCCGGAATACCCTGTTTTAACGCCTCTTCAATGACATGCGGATCGTTAGGATTGAGGAAAACGTCGCACTGGCGCTCATACAGATCGGTAGTGTGTTCCGTACTGGCGGCCTCAAGAATGCGGTCCGCGTCATACAGCACCACACCAAGATAGCGGATCCGCCCGACGCACGTTTCCGAGCACACCGTCGGCTGGCCGGACTCAATGCGTGGATAGCAGAGAATGCACTTCTCAGATTTCCCGCTCTTCCAGTTAAAGTAGATTTTTTTGTAAGGGCAGCCGCTGATGCACAACCGCCAGCCGCGGCATTTGTCCTGGTCGATCAGCACGATGCCGTCTTCTTCACGCTTATAGATCGCGCCGCTCGGGCAGGTCGCCACGCAGCTGGGGTTCAGGCAGTGCTCGCACAGGCGCGGCAGATACATCATAAAAGTGTTTTCGAACTGGCCGTACATCTCGGTTTGCATGGCCTCGAAGTTTTTATCCGCCTGGCGCTTGCTGAATTCGCCACCCAACAACTCTTCCCAGTTCGGGCCCCAGACGACTTTTTCCATGCGTTTACCGGTCAGCAGCGAGCGCGGGCGGGCGGTAGGAACATGTTTGCCTTCCGGCGCGTTATGCAGATGCTGGTAATCAAAGCTGAACGGTTCGTAATAATCATCAATGGCCGGCAGCACCGGATTGGCGAAAATCTTCGACATCACCCCCAGCTTGCCGCCCAGACGCGGCACCAGTTGACCGCTGATTTTACGGATCCAGCCGCCTTCCCATTTCTCCTGATCTTCCCAGTTTTTCGGGTAACCGATACCCGGCTTGGTTTCGACATTATTAAACCAGGCGTACTCCATACCTTCGCGCCCGGTCCAGACGTTTTTGCAGGTGACTGAACAGGTGTGGCAGCCGATACACTTATCCAGATTCATCACCATACCCACTTGTGAACGGATCTTCATTTCACGGCCTCCTGTACCTGATTGTTGTCTTCGTCATCCAGCCAGTCGATGTTGCGCATCTTGCGGATCAGGATGAATTCATCGCGGTTTGAACCGACGGTGCCGTAGTAGTTAAAGCCGTATGCCAGCTGGGCGTAGCCGCCAATCATATGGGTGGGTTTTGGACAGATGCGGGTGACCGAGTTATGAATGCCGCCGCGCATGCCGGTGATCTCCGAGCCGGGGATGTTCATCAACCGCTCCTGCGCGTGGTACATCATGGTCATGCCAGGCGGCACGCGCTGGCTGACCACCGCCCGGGCGGTCAGCGCGCCGTTGGCATTAAAGGCTTCGATCCAGTCGTTATCGGCGATACCCAGCTCGCGGGCGTCGCTTTCGCTGATCCAGACAATCGGCCCGCCGCGCGACAGAGTCAGCATCAGCAGGTTCTCGCTGTAGGTGGAGTGAATGCCCCATTTCTGGTGCGGCGTCAGGAAGTTCAGCGCTTTTTCCGGGAAGCCATTGGACGGGACCTCACGAAGCGCCGATACGCTGCGGGTATCAATCGGCGGACGCCAGGTGACCAGGCTTTCCCCGAAGGCGCGCATCCAGAGGTGGTCCTGATAAAGCTGCTGGCGGCCAGACAGGGTACGCCAGGGGATCAGTTCATGGACGTTGGTATAACCGGCGTTATAGGACACGTGCTCATCTTCCAGCCCGGACCAGGTGGGGCTGGAGATGATTTTCCGCGGCTGGGCCACAATGTCGCGAAAACGGATCTTCTCGTCTTCTTTCGGCAACGCCAGATGTTGATGCTCGCGCCCGGTCATTTTGCTCAGCGCTTCCCAGGCTTTTACCGCCACCTGACCGTTAGTTTCCGGCGCTAACGTCAGGATCACCTCCGAGGCGTCGATGGCGCTGTCGATTCTGGGCCGTCCGGCGGCGGGGCCGTCGGCTTTGCGGTAATTGAGTTTGCCGAGCAGCTCGACTTCGCTTTCGGTATTCCAGGTGATGCCTTTGCCGCCGTTACCCAGTTTATCCATCAGCGGCCCGAGGGAGGTAAAGCGCTCCCAGGTGGCGGGATAATCGCGCTCCACCACCATCATATTCGGCGCAGTTTTACCGGGGATGAGATCGCATTCGCCTTTACGCCAGTCAAGAATATCAAACGGCTGGGCCAGCTCCGCCGGGGAGTCATGTTGCAGTGGCTGCAACACCACGTCGGTTTCTTTACCGAGGTGCCCGACACAAACGGAAGAAAAGGCTTTGGCGATCCCTTTGTAGATCTCCCAGTCGCTTTTCGATTCCCATGCCGGGTCCACGGCGGCGGAGAGGGGATGAATAAACGGATGCATATCCGAGGTATTCATGTCGTCCTTTTCATACCAGGTGGCGGTGGGCAGTACAATATCGGAGAAAAGACAGGTGCTGGACATGCGGAAATCGAGCGTCACCAGCAGATCGAGCTTGCCCTCAATCGCGCCGCCTTGCCATTCCACCTCTTCCGGCTTCACGTCGTCCGTACTGCCGAAATCCTCGCCCTGAATGCCGCTTTCCGTGCCCAGCAGATAGCGCAGCATGTACTCATGGCCTTTGCCGGAGGAGCCCAGCAGGTTAGAGCGCCAGATAAACATATTGCGTGGATGGTTGCGCCCATTATCCGGCTGTTCGCAGGCGAAGCGCACGTCCCCGGATTTTAGGGCCTGCACCGTATAGTCGACGGGCGACATCCCGGCGTCTTTCGCTTGCGTGGCCAAATGCAGCGGGTTCACGTTCAGCTGCGGCGCGGAAGGGAGCCAGCCCATGCGCTCGGCGCGTACGTTGAAATCAATCAGGTGGCCGGTAAAGTGTGTGGGGTCCGCCAGCGGCGACAGCAACTCCCGGGCAGTAAGTTTTTCATAGCGCCACTGGCTGGCGTGATTGTAGAAAAACGACGTGCTGTTCATCTGACGCGGCGGGCGGTTCCAGTCCAGCGCGAACGCCAGCGGCAGCCAGCCGGTTTGCGGCCTTAACTTTTCCTGGCCGACATAGTGCGCCCAGCCGCCGCCGGTTTGTCCGACACAGCCGCAGAACACCAGGATATTGATCATTCCCCGGTAGTTCATGTCCATGTGGTACCAGTGGTTGACCCCCGCGCCGAGGATGATCATTGAGCGGCCACGGGTCTTCAGCGCGGTATCGGCGAACTCGTGGGCGATCTGCTCAATATGCTGGCGCGGCACGCCGCAAATCTGCTCCGCCCATGCCGGGGTATACGGCTTGATCTCGTTGAAATCGCTGGCGCAGTGGGTATCGTCCAGCCCGCGATCGAGACCGTAGTTCGCAAGGATCAAATCATAGACGCTGACCACGCGGCCTTCGCTGCCATCCGCCAGCGGCAGGGTTTTGACCGGCAGCTTATGCAGCATAATGGGATCGTATTTAACATGGCGGAAATGCGGATTTTCCTGGCCGCCGAAATAGGGGAAGGCCACCTCGTCGATTGCATCATGCCGCCCGAGCAGACTCAGCTCCAGCTCAGTTTCCACGCCCGCCGCCACGCTTTCCAGGTTCCATTTTCCCTGCTCGCCCCAGCGAAAGCCGATAGAGCCGTTCGGCACCACCAGCTCGCCCGCGCGGTTAAACGCGACGGTTTTCCATTCAGGATTATTAGCCTCGCCAAGCCCGTCCAGCAGATCGCTGGCGCGCAGCATCCGTCCCGGCGCGAAATAGCCTTCCGGTCGCTGCTCCAGCAATACCAGCATCGGCATATCGGTATAGCGGCGGCAGTAGTTGATGAAATACTCGCCGGGATTATCAAGATGAAACTGGCGCAGGATCACGTGGCCCATTGCCATGGCGAGCGCGCTGTCGGTGCCCTGTTTCGGTGCCAGCCACTGGTCGCACAGCTTCGCAACTTCTGAATAGTCCGGGGTAATGGCGATGGTTTTGGTGCCTTTGTAGCGGACTTCGGTAAAAAAGTGCGCGTCCGGGCTGCGGGTCTGCGGCACGTTGGAGCCCCAGGCAATGATGTAACTGGAGTTGTACCAGTCGGCGGATTCCGGCACATCGGTCTGTTCGCCCCAGGTCATCGGCGAAGCGGGTGGCAAATCACAGTACCAATCGTAGAAGCTCAGGCAGGTGCCGCCCAGCAGCGACAAATAACGGGTGCCCGCCGCGTAAGAGACCATCGACATCGCCGGAATAGGGGAGAAACCCGCGACGCGGTCCGGGCCGTAGGTTTTGATGGTCCAGACGTTGGCGGCGGCAATCAACTGATTCAGCTCCTGCCAGCTGGAGCGGATAAATCCGCCCCGTCCGCGCACTTTTTTGTAGCTGGCGGTTTTCTCCGGGTCGGCCATGATCGCCGCCCAGGCCTCTACCGGATCGCTGTTCTGTGTCAGCGCCTCGCGCCACAGTTCAATCAGACGCTTGCGCACCAGCGGATACTTCAGCCGGTTAGCGCTGTAGAGATACCAGGAGTAGCTGGCCCCACGCGGGCAGCCCCGCGGCTCGTGGTTAGGCAGGTCGGGGCGGGTGCGCGGATAGTCGGTCTGCTGCGTTTCCCAGGTAACCAGCCCGTTCTTGACATAGATTTTCCAGCTACAGGAACCGGTACAGTTAACGCCGTGCGTGGAGCGCACCACTTTGTCGTACTGCCAGCGCTGGCGATAGCTGTCCTCCCAGTCACGGTTGGTGTTCATCACCTGGCCGTGATCGTCGGCGAAGGTATCGCCTTTAAGTTTAAAATAACGGAACCGGTCGAGAAATTTGCTCATTGCGTTCTCCTGACAGGAAGATCGCTTCCTGTGGTTGCACTGCCATTGCCCGAATGCCCGCTACAGCGGGTCGATGGTTATTTTTTTTCGCGTCCGCGACGGCCATACACCAGCCACGTCACCAGTACGCAAACCACGTAAAACACCAGAAACACTTTCATTGCGCCCACCGGCGAGCCGGTCATCTCCAGCGATGTGCCAAAGGCTTTAGGGATAAAAAAGCCGCCTACCGCGCCGATGGCAGAAATAAAGCCCAGCGCGGCAGCGGTGTCGGTTACCGCCTCCTGCTGCGCCTGCTGATCGCTGCCGCCTTTCAGTTTCACGCGGTAAACGGTGATGCGCCGGAATATCACCGCAATCATCTGAAAGGTGGAGCCGCTGCCTAACCCGGCGGTGAAAAACAGCCCCATAAACACCAGATAAAAGGCGATAAAGCTGCCTGACCCGCTGCCGGGTAAAGTCAAAAACAGCAGGGCGCTGAAAATGGCCATGAAAATGAAGTTAATCAGCGTCACCCGCACGCCGCCGAAGCGGTCCGAGATGATCCCGCCCGCCGATCGAGCCAGTGCGCCGATAAACGGCCCGAAAAACGCCAGTTTGAGGATGTTGACGTCGGGGAACTGCGTTTTCGCCAGCATGGCAAAGCCCGCCGAGAAACCAATAAACGAACCGAAGGTGGCCAGATAGAGCAGGCTGAGCAGCCAGAGATGCGCGCGCTTCAGCACCGGCAACTGGGATCGAATGGACGCTTTCGAGCTGGCGATGTCATTCATACCGAACCAGGCGGCCAGGGTGGCAATAAACAGCAGGGGTGCCCAAATCAACGCGGCATTGGCTAACCACAGCGAAGAACCATCCTGCTGTTCAACGCCGTGCACGCCCAGGAACACAAACATCGGCAGGGTGATCACCAGCGGCGACACCATCTGCATCACGCTGACGCCCAGATTTCCCATGCCGCCGTTGATCCCCAGCGCGCTGCCCTGACGCGCTTTGGGAAAGAAGAAACTGATATTACCCATGCTCGACGCGAAATTGGCCCCCGCGAATCCACACAGCAAGGCGATAATCATAAATACGCCAAAGGGAGTAGCCGGATTTTGAATCGCCAGGCCCAGCCAGACGCAGGGAATAATCAGGATAACGGTACTGATTACGGTCCAGTAGCGTCCGCCGAAGACGGGTACCATAAAGGAGTAGGGCACGCGGAGAATGGCGCCGGATAAAGACGGCAACGCGGTTAATAAAAAAAGCTGGTCAGTTGTAAAATTAAATCCCACCTTATTCAGATTTACCGCGACGGCGCTGAATAACATCCAGACGCAGAAGGCTAATAATAAACAAGCGACAGAGATCACTAAATTACGGCGCGCAATGGCTTTCCCTTTATTTTTCCAGAAAGCGTCGTTTTCAGGTTTCCAGTCTTTTAAAAGATGACTATTGGTTTTCGTTGTTCCAGGTAACATGATCGCCCCTTGCCTTTATTGGCATTAGAAACAAAAGGTTACGGCGGAGAACTGCGCATCCGTTTGAAAACAAAGCGACTAAATTGAATGGGATAACACCAAAAGAATAGATAAAAACCTGACAGAGGCCCGGCAGGATAAGGGTTTACCGGCTGGTTAATTGTTACAAATTGTAATAATTAACAGGCCGGCGTGGAATGTTATGGAAAAGGCTTTGCGGATTAAAAAAAAGTAATAGTGACCTGATTCATATAATTACTGGGACGCTGCATAGTTATTTCATTCTGATGGCGACACGATTAATTCATTATTAATAATAATATCAATATGACGCCGAAAAGCGGCCTCATCCAGACCGGTTAAACCCAGCTTCGCTATTCCATCCAGCCCGTTAACAAAAGCAATAATTCGCCAGGCAATATTTTCAGCGCTGTCGCTGATGGTAAATTCCTGCGCGTTAACGCCGCCGCTGATTATTTGCGTGGTGGCCTTGTGCCACATTTCCATTGAAATAATCCACGCCTGTTTCATTTCCGGTTCACGGCGCGACAGCGCTTCCGCTTCGTTAAATAAACGCAGGTATTGCTCAATGTCAGGATTATCGAAGCCCAGCGTCCAGTAGAGCTTTTCCCGCCAGCTCTGCATGGGCGGTGCATTATTCAGATCCAGGGACTCGCGGCTAAGGCGTAAAAACGTTTCCACCTTCAGCGCCATGGAAGAGGCGAAATGATGGTGTACCTGTCCGGCGGCAATTCCGGCAACGCTGGCGATACGACGCACCGTCATCGCTGAAAACCCTTCGTTAAGCGCCACGCGCATGGCGGCATCTAACACACTTTCACGCCGTTCTTCCCGGTTCAGGTAACTCATGTTGCGCTCCTTGTTAGCAGGCCCGCAGTGTAACAAAAAGGTGGACGTGCGTTCAAAGATACGTAGAATTCCAATCCTGGACATTTGTCCAAGATTAAGGAAAGAGTGAAAATCGTATGTTTCGTCAATGGTATACCTTAGCGATCTTAGTGCTGATCTATATCCCTGTGGCTATCGACGCCACGGTGCTGCACGTGGCGGTGCCGTCGTTAACGATGGCCCTGGAAGCGTCTGGTAACGAACTGCTATGGATTAGCGACATTTATTCGCTGGTCATGGCCGGTATGGTGTTGCCGATGGGGGCGCTGGGAGACCGCATCGGCTACAAACGTCTGACGCTGATCGGCAGTAAGCTGTTTGGCATTGCCTCGCTGGCAGCGGCATTTTCTTCCGATGCCAGTCAACTCATTGCTGCCCGGGCGCTGCTGGCGGTAGGCGCGGCGATGATCGTTCCGGCGACGCTGGCAGGCATTCGCAGCACCTTTAATAACGAACGCGAGCGCGGTATCGCGCTGGGGATTTGGGTCGCCGTCGGTGCGGGCGGCGCGGCGTTTGGTCCGCTGGTGGGCGGCATTCTGCTGGAGCACTACTACTGGGGTTCCGTTTTTTTAATCAACGTGCCGATTATCGCGTTAGTGCTGCTGTTCACGGCTGTCTTCATTCCGCGTCAGCCGGTGCAACGTGCGCAAACCCTGAATCTGACCCAGGCGCTGATGCTGATTGCCGCGATTTTACTACTGGTGCTGGCGGCAAAAACCAGCCTTAAGGTCAATGCCGATCCTCTGAAAGCCCTGGGTGCCGCCATTGGCGGGGCGCTGTTAATGACGCTATTTATCCGCAGCCAGCTGCGCGCCCGCGCGCCGATGATCGACCTGACGCTGTTTACCCATCGCATCATTTTGACCGGTGTCGTGATGGCGCTCACCGCGATGATCGCGCTGGTTGGCTTTGAGCTGCTGATGGCGCAGGAGCTGCAGTTTGTGCACGGTTTTTCACCGCTGGATGCCGGGCTGTTTATGTTGCCGCTGATGCTGGCCTGTAGCTTTAGCGGCCCGGCTGCGGGCGCGCTGGTCGGCCGCTTTGGTTTACGCACCGTTGCCACGCTGGGTATGGCCTTCAGCGCCCTGAGTTTTTTCGGCCTCTCGATGACCGATATGGCGCATCAGCGGGCAGTGGCCTGGGGCTGGATGATTTTGCTGGGTCTGAGCGCGTCCACCGCACTGTTGTCATCCACGGCGGCGATCATGTCGGCAGCGCCAAAAGAGAAAGCCACCGCTGCCGGGGCGATTGAAACCATGGCTTATGAACTGGGTGCGGGTATGGGGATTGCCGTTTTCGGCATGATATTGAGCCACGCATTTAGTGGTGCAATTGAGTTGCCCCAGGAGCTACCCGTCACGCTCATGGCACAGGCCAGCGCCTCGATCAATGAGGCGTTGCTGGTCGCCCAACAGGTCAGCCCGGCGCTGGGCGATCTGGTGGTCGATGCGGCGAACCAGGCATTTAAAGCTTCGCACAGCGCAGTATTGACCCTCGCCAGCGGGATGTTGCTGGTGTTGACGCTGGTGGTCTGGTTCGCGCTAAGGCCGGTGAAAGAACAGTAGCCCCGTTTCCAGTGGCCCTGACGTCGCCCGCTAAAGAGGTGTAAAGAGTGGGGGAGGCGCCAGGGCAGGGTTCATTTTTAATGCGCACATGCAGCGCAGTGTTTCAATAAAGAGGAGAGTGGATGAATCACTACATTTTACTGGGCTGCGCCATCGTGGCTGAAGTCGTCGGGACTACCCTGATGAAATATTCGGAAGGGTTTACCCGTCTGTGGCCGTCCGTGGCAACGATTGTTTGCTACTGTGCGGCTTTTTATCTGCTCGCGCAGACCCTGGCGACCATTCCCACGGGGATTGCTTACGCCATTTGGTCCGGGGCAGGGATCGTATTGATAAGTCTGGCCGGTTGGTTAATCAGTGGGCAAAAACTCGATTTCCCGGCCATTGCGGGCATGACGCTTATCTGTGCCGGGGTGTTGATTATCAACATTTTTTCAAAATCCACACCGCATTAATGGGCTGACCGCGTGAGCAGATATATTTACTGGAACGCAGAGTGAATGAAAAAAGTGTGAGCGAGAAGGGTGGCGCCGGGCGGGAAGAGAAAAATAAATACTGGCAGATGCGACATCGGCACTGCCAGCTAAAAAAATAATTTCTTGTAATAAATCATATCCGTTACGCACTTTATATCCTGAAACACCGATAAATGACTAATCGAAAATTACGCCGTCGCGATTCAAATAATTAATGATCGCGATCGTAATACTGGCGGCGATTTCAGCATGTGGTATTAATAAGATAAATTAGCTTTCTTAATTTTTCTTAAGAAAATAGCGCGTAAAATGGCCTGCATTACCCGTAAGAATATATTCTCCCTGAGCCTAATAAGCTATCTACATGATTAGTAAAGCAATGACAAATAAATCTCTATACTGCCGAAATAAAGCTCTTCCTCTTAATGGCGACGTATAATGCTTATGTCGGTTGCATTTTTTTTGCTTCATCCCGCTTTCAGACTTTAAAAAGCGCTTTGCAGGATAATCATTATTCACGTTACAAAAACGGGCAGGCAGATCGGTGCCTGTGTATTATGTCGTTTCTCTACTCAATAAGAGTTAGGCTTCAGGACGGCACTATTCAGCGGGGCATCCGCTTTGTTGTGACGATGACTCGCAGGTTATGCAAATTTTTCTCAAATGCATTATTGATACAACGTTGTGTGTACGCAGAGCGTATTCAGAACAGGCTCGCGCCCTTAAACCCAGGCGTGTGTGACACACTACGGTTAATGGGGCACCGTTTTGCGCGGCGAGGGAGTCATGATGATTAACGCGCTACAAAGAATAAGCCTGCGCAAATTCCGGCCTTAAAAACGTTTCCAAAAACTTTTTGAAGTTATTTATAAATATCTTTACGTGTCATGACAGAGTGAGCGGAAATTCAGCTGATAAATATGACTGAGATCAAAGAGCTGAATTTTGAGTTTTTATTACCTTTATTTCATTCAGAAATTCCTTATGGGATATATCAGGAAGCATGCCCCGGCATGCAATGAAATGGAGAAGAGTAGTAATGAAAAAGAAACTTATTGCGCTGTTATGCGGCGCACTATTTTCCACCACCACGCTGACCGCTGCTGAAGCCTGTACGCGCGTGACCTTCTTTACCAACGATAATGTGGTAGTCACCGGGCGAAATATGGACTGGGATAAAGACGATATTATGAAAGTTCATATCTTCCCGCGCAACGTTCAGCGGCAAAGCGACGGTAATAATCCTTTTCCTGGGAAGTAAAATATGGCAGCGTGGTGGCGTATTCGTTTAATGGCAACTTTGCCAACTCGGGGATGAATGAAAAAGGGCTACAGGCTGATTTATTATATCTGGGCGAGACGCGCTATGATGACACCTCGCTGAAAGAAAAATCGATAGCCGCCAGAAAGTTAATTCAATACATTCTGGACAACTTCGCGACCGTTGAAGAAACCAAAAAAGCGTTAGAGACTAAGCCGTTACACATTATTGATGGCAACCCATCCATGGGGCTGCACTTCATCGTCACCGATCCGCACGGTGATAATATGATTCTGGAAATCATCAACGGTGAATTAGTATTCCACTCCCGCAGCGGCAATGTGGTCATGACCAACGATCCAAATTATGAGGTCATGACGAAGATTTATGATTATTACAAGGAAAAAGATTTATCGAGAAATATGCCGGGCTCACCGGGCTCTGTCGACCGTTTTATGCGGGCAGCCGGGTGGCTGGAACAACTCAGCAATGACAAAAACGAGGCGTTTATTAAGCTGGTTCCGGGTGAAGAATTTGCCATGCAGGCGCGAATGAGCGTGCTTTCATTAATGCGAAATGTTTCCACGCCATTCGCCATCTCGACCGAGAAAAACCCGGAAAACAGTACCACCGTATGGCGCGAAGTGAGCGATCTGAATAATAAAGTCATGATGTTCGATTTAGCCGGCTCGCCTTCGACAGTGTGGATCGATCTTAAACAAATCGATTTTAGCCAGGGCGAAAAAGTATTCAGCCTGTCGGATGGCAAAATTAATCAGGGCGATATTACCCATCTGTTTACCGCGCCAGAAAAGGAATCCGTTCCGGGCTCGTAAATTATCCTTTTGACCTCAACACCGTGACCCGCGAAAAGGCTAACGCAAGGAAGCCGGGTTAACGGAGGCAAAAAAAAACCGCACACGGCCCTGCGCCGTGTGCGGTTGCAGCGTGAATTCACGCTTAACGATGCCAGTAACAGCTGATACCCAGGTACTTATTGAATGCTTCCTGCAACACCGCCCCGGTGGCGGAGTGGTTCATGGCGACATGGTGCTCGAAACCGTTGTTGCAGACCCACGAAAGGAGATTTTCCAGATGAGGCACCTCGATCACGGCACGGCAACCCACGGTGTCCAGCGCATCGTCCACCGACTGGCCTTCGCCAACATAGGCTTTGATCTCGCCGGTAAAATCATCCGATGACAGACGGAAATAGGTGAGCGGGCCGCTTTTCAGACGACCATGCACCGCGCCGCAGGTGTTCTCTTTACCCACCGTCGTGCCAATGATATCCGCCGTACCCATGGCCGGGGATTCGAGGCTGGCGCTGGCAAAGTTACCGCAGTGGAACAGCACGCATTTATTGCGGTCATCGCCAAAGTTATTGTTCCAGTCGGCAATCGACGCCGGGTTCAGCGAGCAGCTCGCCAGCGCATACATCGACAGCGCGCCCATCACGTCCACTTCACAGGCGCTTGGCATCAGCTGGCCGGACATCACGCTCATGATCGAACAGACGTTGATGCCGAGGTTTTCCTGCAACGACGTCCAGCACTGGATCGCGGTGGTGTCGATATCGTTAGCCGTCACCCATTCGCTGATCACCACGAAAAGCTTCGCCATGGTCACCAGCTTGTCTGCCGGGATGCCGCTGGCGTCGGCATTATCCAGCAAAATGCCGCGTTTTTCCTGAACGCGAATGTCGTCATCGCTGATGTGTTTGATGCGGGTAAATATCTCAGACAGGTCGAGGGTTTCCACCGCCACGCCCATTTTTTCCAGCAGTTTTTCGCTGTAGCGCACGGTGTTAAAACTCGCCGGACGCGCACCAATCGCGCCGATGCGTACGCCTTTCATGGATTTCACTACCCGGCAGATTTGGCTGAAGCGTTGCAGGTCGGCGGCAAACACCTCGCTGGACAGCGCGCAAACGTGCTGAGTGGTCAGGGTAAAGGGGATCCCGTACTGGCGCAGGTTGTTACACAGGGAAATCTTGCCGCAGAAGCTGTCACGGCGGGTGGCGAGGCCCATTTTATCGAGATTATCTTCTTCCGCCTGGATCAGCACCGGCACGTTAAGGCCGGATAAGCGAATGGCTTCCGCTACGGCTTTTTTCATCGCCGAAGTTGGGCAGCAGCACCACCACGCCGTGGATCTCGTCGCGGTGTTGACGGAACAGTTCAGCGCACACTTTGGCATCCTGGCGGGTTTCCACTCCACCCAGATACGTGTCGCCGTCTTTCAGCATAACGGTATTAATACCGAGCCGGGAAAACAGCGCTTCAGCCTGCTCGCGGGCTTCCGCAACCAGATAGCTGGGGAAGAATCCGCGGTTGCCGATAATTACGCCGAAAGTTAATTGATGTGGGATACGGGACATGGCATCACTCCAGTAAAAGGATTAATTGGGCTGAAAGCGGCAACGGGCCACGGCTTCAAGCCACTGTTTATAGTTTTGTTGCATCTGTTGTTGCCGCGATGACTGCGGCGTAATACGTTCACCCTCGCTGGCCAGCGCCGCAGGGGCGTCTTCCTGCCACCAGCCAACAGCGTTCCCCGCCAGCAGCGCGGCGCCCAGCGCCGAGACTTCGGCGGCGGGTTGAATAATCAACGGACGTTGCAGGACGTCAGCCTGCAATTGCATCAGCCAGCGGTTCTGGGTGGCGGTGCCGTCAACACATAAGGTTTCCAGTCGCTGTCCGCAGGCCTGCTCCATGGCGAAGAACACATCGGCGATTTGATACACCACCGATTCCAGCGCGGCGCGGGCCAGCACGGCAGGCGTGGCGGCATCGGTTAATCCGCAAATCGTGCCGCGGGCCTGTAAATCCCACCAGGGCGCGCCGAGGCCTGACAGCGCCGGGACGTAATACACCCCCTGGTTGTCCGGCACCGACTCCGCCAGCGCGGTAAGATCCACCGGGTTAGTGACGCCAATCATCCGGCCAAGCCATGCCGCGCCGGAGCCGGTATGGGTGATATTGCCTTCCAGCGCGAAAGTGCGTTCGCCATCGTGCCAGGCAAGCGTAGTGCTCAGGCGGTTAGCGCGGGACACCGGTTCAGGAATCGATAACATCAGCGACGAACCGGTCCCGTAAGTGGCTTTCACCACATTGCCGCAGGCGCGGCGCTGGGCGTAAAGCGCCGCATGTGAGTCGCCGATCAGGGCCAGGATCGGCGTGCCCATCGGCAGGCCGGGAATGAAGCTGACCTGAACTTCACCGTGTAATCCACTGGATGGCCTGACATCCGGCAGCGCGGCGCGCGGGACGTTAAACAGCGCGAGCAGATCCGGGTCCCACTGGCCGTCATAAATATTGAACAGCTGGGTGCGGGCGGCGTTGGCGTAATCGGTGGTAAACGCGCGCCCGGCGGTGAACTGCCAGTTGAGCCAGCTATCAAGCGTGCCGATACACAGCTCACCACGTTCGGCGCGCATCACGCCGTCGGGTAACGCGGCCAGCAGGGCGCTGATTTTTGCCGCCGGAAACAGCGGGTCCACCGGCAAGCCGGTACGTTGGGTAATCAACGCACCGTGGCCGTCGGCCTGCAACTGTGCGCAGCGCGATTCCGAACGTCGATCCTGCCAGCTCACCACCGGGGTGAGCGGCTTGCCGTCGGCGCGTTGCCACACCAGTACCGATTCGCGCTGGTTGCTGATGGCGATCCCGGCGATCTCTACCGGGCCAGCCTGTTGCAGACAGCCGTTAATTGCCTCTACCACCGCCTGCCAGATCGCCATCGGGTCCTGCTCGGCGAGGCCGGGAGCAGGGTGGCTAATGCTCACGCCCACGCCGCAGCGCCCGACGATTTGCCCTTCGCGATTCACCGCCACCGCTTTGGCATTGGTTGTGCCCTCATCAATCGCGAGAATAATCGGGCTCGACATGGTTATGCTCCTTCACACAGCGCAGTGGCTTTGCGTACCACACCGGCGGCATCAATACCGTGATGGGCGCGCATATCTTTTCGATCTGCGGCAATGGCGTAACTGCCGTCGGCGATGCCGAGACGGGTCAGCGGGATGGCGCAACCGGCTTCCGCCAGAACTTCCGCTACCAGACTGCCGACGCCGCCGTTGACGTTATGTTCTTCCACGGTGATAACCCGGCGGGATTTTTTCAGCACCGCCAGCAGTTGTGCGGTATCGCACGGGCGAATCGACGGCACATTAATCACCGCGGCATTGATGCCCTGGTCCGCCAGGGCGGCAGCGGCGCTGACGATTTCATGCACCGTCGAACCCATCGCCACCAGCGCCACGTCTGCGCCTTCGCGCAGCACGTTAATCGCGCCTGGCGCAAAGCGGTAGCTGGCGTCGTGCAGTTCCGGCAGCGCTTTGCCATCAAGGCGGATATACACCGGGCCGACGTGATCCAGCGCGTAATCGATGATCTGGCGGCATTCGACCGGGCAGGACGGGGCGTAAATTTCAATGTTGCCGAAGCCGCGCAGCACGGCGATATCGTCAATGCTGTGGTGGGTGCTGGCCAGCGGGCCGTAGCTGGCGCCTGCGTTCAGGCCGAACAGTTTCACGTTGCTGTTGTTGTAACAGACGTCGACTTTAATCTGCTCATTGGCTCGGGAGATCAAAAACGGCGCGGCGTTACAGGTGACGGCGATTTTACCGCCCATCGACAGGCCCACGGCGGTGCCCACCAGGGTTTGCTCGGCGATGCCGACATTCACCAGACGGTCCGGGAACTGTTTAACAAACGGTGAAAATTTTGGCGGTCGAGGTGGAGTCAGCCACCACCGGCACCAGATCGACGCCGCGTTCTACCGCGTCGATAAACGCATTCACCATTACCGTTGCCAGGTGTTCGCTATTACTCATCTTTCAGTTCCTCCAGAGCCAGTTCCACTTCTTCACCTTTTGGCACACGGTGGTGCCACTCCGCGCGTCCCTGGATAAAGGACACGCCAGCACCCTTGGTGGTATTGGCGATAATCACATGCGGTTTGCCGCCGGGTTTCAGCCCTTCAATGGTGGCGACCACGTCCTGCATATCGTTGCCGTTGCACTGGGTCACCTCCATCCCGAAGGCGCGCCATTTTTCATCCAGCGGATCGGTGTTCAAAATGTCTTTGGTTAAACCCGCCAGCTGTAAGTTGTTTTTATCATTAATAATGATCAGGTTATCGAGCTGGTAATGTGCCGCCACCAGCGCGGCTTCCCAGTTGCTGCCTTCCGCCAGCTCACCGTCGCCGGTGACCACAAATACCCGGCGCGGGTTGTTACTGCGTTTAGCTGCAAGCGCAATGCCTACCGCCACCGGCAGACCGTGGCCGAGTGCGCCGGTATTCAACTCCACGCCCGGCGTTTTATGCTTCACCGGATGGCCGGGCAGGTGAGAGTCGGCGTGCTGATAAGTCGGCAGCCACTCCACCGGAATAAATCCGGCCTCCGCCAGCACGCAGTAATAGCCGCCCACCGCGTGGCCTTTGGACTGGATATAAATATCGCGCTGATCGCTGTCCACTAATTCCGGCGAACAGTTCATCACCCGGAAATAGAGTGCGGTGAGGATCTCCACCTGGGAGAGATCGGCCCCGGTATGCCCGCCCGCCGGGCTATTGGCGTTAAGGGTGATGATGCGACGGCGCACCGCCCGGGCTTTCTTTTCCAGATCCGCAACCGACAATGAAAACGGATTCATAGGCTTACCTCTTGCATTAAAAATCATATATGAATATTTATTCGAAAAGGGTAAAAAAAATCGCCTTTCGAACGAATCTGTGACGCGCTACGCTTTTGCGCCGCCTTCCATTGCGGCTTTCTGGGCTACCACGGCGGCTTTCTGCTGCATCCGGTTTTGCATCTGGTCAATAATCACCGCCACGATAATCACGATGCCTTTGATAACCATCTGCCAGAACTCGCTGACGCCCATCATGACCAGCCCGTCGGCCAGAAATCCGATAACAAACGCGCCCACCAGGGTGCCTAAGATGGTGCCGCGTCCACCGGCCAGCGAGGTGCCGCCCAGTACGACCGCCGCGATAGCATTCATCTCAAAGGCAGTACCGTTGGCCGGATGGCTGGCGACCAGTTGCGCGGAGACCACAATCCCGGCGATAGCCGCGCAGAAGCCCGACAGGGTATAGACCCAAATTTTCACCTGTTTAACTTTTACGCCGGAGAGTTCGGCGGCGCGTTCGTTATCGCCGATGGCGTAAACATGGCGGCCAAAGGGCAGACGACGGGCCACATAGGCGATAGCCAGCGCCAGCACAATCATCATCCAGATGGCCCAGGGCAATCCGAGGAACGTGCCCGAACCGATGACGTCGAAGCCGGTATTGCCTAATTGCGGATTACCGGAGAGGCCGGGGAAGGTTTCTCCGCCTGAGGTGAGCATGGCCGCGCCGCGCAGCACGTACATGGTGCCGAGGGTGCAGATAAACGGGGCGACGTTATAGCGGGTAATGATCCAGCCGTTCGTCGCCCCGATCAGGCCGCCAATCAGCAGCACCAGCGGCACAATCACCCAGACGCTGGGGAAAATGGCGATGCCGAACATCGGCAGCACAATGCCTTTGGTGATCAGCCACCCGGCAATCATCCCACACAGCCCGAGGGTCGCGCCGATGGAGAGGTCGATGCCTGCAGTGATAATCACAAAGGTGATGCCCAGCGCCAGGAAGGCATTGATGGCGATGTGTTTAATCATGATCACCATACTGCCCATGGCGAGGAAGTCGGGCACCATGATGGAGAAAAAGCCGACTATTAAAAACAGCGCAATAAAGGTGCGCAGCTTTAACAGCAGCAGGAGGATGTTTTCCCGCGAACTGAATAGCGAGGCGGGTCTTGCGTTAAGCGCGACTGTCTCATTCGTTTTCATATCAGAACCCTTGTGCACTAGCGGAAACCAATGCCGACTCTTCGGCGTTTTCACGGGGAATATCAGCGGTGACTTTGCCGCCGGACATCACCAGGATGCGGTCCGACACCGCCATAATCTCTTTCAGATCCGAGGTGGAAAACACCACCGCGATCCCTTGCTCCGAGAGCTGTACCATCATGCGGAACACATCCGCTTTCGCCCCGACGTCAATGCCCCGGGTCGGTTCATCCAGCAACAGCAGCTTCGGGTTGGTTAAAAGGGAACGGCCAATCACCACCTTTTGCTGGTTGCCGCCGCTCAGCGCCTGGATCTCCACTTCGGGGGACGACACCTTGATCGACAGATTGCCGATGGTGGTCGCCACCACCTGTTCCTCATCTCGCCGGGCAATGGCGAAGCCGCTTTGCAAACGCCGCCACAGGCTGGCAATGGTCAAATTACTGGCCACCGACGAGATGGGAAAAATGCCGGTGCGTTTGCGGTCTTCCGGCACCAGGCTCATCCCCATGCGGATGCGCTCCGCCGTGGAGAGGCGCGGCGGCACCGGCTTGCTGTCGAGCCACAGTTTGCCGAGGTAGTTACGGTTGGTGCCGAGTAAGCACTCAAACAGCTCGGTACGTCCGGCACCCATCAGCCCGTAAATCCCGACAATCTCCCCGGCGCGCACGTTAAAACTTACGTCGTCCACCACGGCATTCCCGGAAGCGTTGACGCAGGTGATATGTTCCGCTTCTAACACCGGCGCGCCAAACTGGCGGCCCGGCGTCAGGAAGCTCGACACCGGCTCGCTGCCGAGCATCTCACGGACGATCCACGGCACGTCGATATCGCTGACCTGGGCTTCCGCCTGGAATTTGCCGTCGCGCAGAATAGTGATCACATCGCCAATCGCCATCAGTTCTTCAAGGCGATGGGAGATATAGATAATCGACACGCCCTGGCGGGTCAGTTCGCGGATCACCCGAAACAGGATTTCCACTTCAGTTTTACTCAGCGCCGACGTGGGTTCGTCGAGGATCAGAATATCCGCGTCTTCCGCCAGCGCTTTGGCGATTTCCACCAGCTGTTGTTGGCCCACTTTCAGGTTCGCCACCTGCTCATTCGGCGAAATCGGTTGATCGAGACGCCTGAGCAATTCGGCGCTGCGCTGAATTTGCGTGGCTTCATCAATCGGCTTCAGCCCCTGTTGCAGCTCGCGGCCCAGAAAGATGTTTTCTGCTACGGTCAGGTTTTCAAACAGGTTGAGCTCCTGATGCACCATGCCGATACCGTGGGCGGCGGCGTCGCGGGTCGAGGCGAAATGCACCGGTTTGCCGTTCAGTTCGATGGTCCCGGCGCTCGGCTGCTGCACCCCGGCGAGGATTTTCATTAGCGTGGATTTTCCCGCGCCGTTCTCGCCGATAATCACATTCACTTTGCCGCGCCAGACGTTGTAATCCACGTTATCCAGCGCCACGGTGCCGGGAAACAGCATCGAAACGCCACGGGTGCGTAATACAATCGGGTCCGCCATTATTTCGCTCCCTTCTGGATTTCCAGCGCGACGGCGTCGGTCAGCTCGCCTGATTTCAGGGTGCCGGCGATCAGCATCGTCACCGGCTGCTGCTGCCAGGATGCATCGATGGGTGGCAGGTGTTTCACCGCTTCGCGGTTATACGCTTTGGACAACTGAGCAAACTGGACCTGGTTGGTGAAATCCTCAAATTTAAACCCGGCGGCGTCGCGCACCGCATTGCCTCTGATCAGCGGCCCGATCTGGACCACCAGCGGCTTATTATTCAGCGTGACGGTGACGGACCGCTCGCGCTCATTGGTTAAATCGACCTTTTCGATGTTGCTGTGCAGGCGAACAAACACGCTTTCCGGCGTCGGGCTGGCCGGACGGGCGCTCAGGGTTGCCGTATCGAGCGCATGGTCACGCGCTGGTTTGGCCACCCGGCTGTCCCAGGTTTGTTGCGCTATCTGCGCGGGGGTCATGTTGGCGAAACTCGCTTTCGCGTTGGGATCTGGCGGAATGATCGGTTTACCATTCTCGTCCAGATCCACCACCCGGCAGGCAGTCAGCAACAGGGTACTGCAACACAGCGCGCCAATACCCCATTGTTTCAACGACATACAACCTCCGGCTTAGTTGCTCAGTTTGAAGGTATTCAGTTTGGATGCGTTGGATTCATCAATCAGCACGCAGTCCATCAGCTGTTTTTCCTGCTCTTTGGCTTTGCCGTTTTTCAGGTAGTAATCGGCCTGGACCACCGCCATTTGCGCCTGTTCCCAGCCCGGCTGGAGCACGGTCGCTTTAATGTTGCTGCCCGCTTTAATGGAATCGCGCACATAATCGCTGCCGTCGAAGCCCACCACGATCACATTGGTTTTACCGGCGGCTTTCAGGGCTGCTTCTGCGCCCAGCGCCATGGTGTCGTTCCCGGAAATAACACCGACGATGTCCGGCTGGGTTTGCAGAATGGCTTCCATACGGTTAAAGGCTTCGGTCTGGCTCCAGTTTGCGGTCTGCTGGGCCACCATCTTCATATCCGGGTAGTCATCCAGAATGTCGTGATAACCCTGAGAGCGCACATGGGCGTTGGTATCGGACTGGCGACCCAGCAGTTCGACATAGGTGCCTTTGCCGTTCAGCAATTTGGCGAATTTCTCCGCGCCGAGCTGTGCGCCCTGGTAGTTGTTAGAGACGATCTGCGCAACGGCAACGCCGGTTTTATTGATTTCGCGATCGATGAGGAAGGCCGGTACGCCCGCCGCTTTGGCTTTTTCCAGCGGGCCGACGGTGGCGTCAGCACCGGCGTTATCGAGAATAATCGCTTTCGCTTTACGGGCGATGGCCGTCTCGAACAATTGGTTCTGCTTATTCACGTCATCGTCATGGGAAGCCACCAGCGTGGTGTAGCCAAGCTCTTTCGCTTTGGCGGCCGCGCCGTCAGCTTCCGCTTTAAAGAACGGGTTGTCGTGTGAAGGGTAATAATGGCAATCAGTCCGTTATCAGCGGCATAAAGGTTGGCAGAAGCCGCAAACAGCGCAGCCACTAATGATGCTTTGAGTAGGGTATGTTTCATTTTTATCTCCACATTGAATATATATTCAAGCATGATTTATTATGCAATCTAACCATATGCCCGGGAAATTCATCTGTCTACGGTCAATTCAGGGAAATGATGAAAAGGCGAAAGCGATCACAATTCGTTCACTAAATCAATCAAAAAGGCGCTTTTACTTGTTATTTATTCGCGCTTGAATAAAAATACAGGGGACTCAGGAGGTGCTATGTCAAAGCAGGATGAACAACGGCTGTTGGTGAAAATCGCCACGCTCTATTACGTCGATGGAATGAAACAATCAGAAATTGCTGGCCTTCTGCAGCTTTCACAGTCTTTTGTCTCGCGCGCCATTACCCGCTGCCAGAAAGAAGGGTGGTGAAGATCAGCGTCATTCAGCCGCCGAATATTTTTCTGTCGCTGGAGCACGCGCTGGAGCAGAATACGGCATCCGCCAGGCGATTGTGGTGGATGTGGACGAACCGGCGTCGGCCATGCAAATCAAACATGCTATCGGTAGCGCGGCCGCGCACTATGTGGAAACCCGCCTGCGGCCAGGCGACCTGGTAGGCATCTCCTCCTGGAGCAGCACCATTCGCGCGATGGTGGATGAGCTCCATCCGCAAAGCATCAAAAGCGAGCGGGTGATCCAGTTACTGGGCGGCGTCGGGCCAAACGGTAACGTCCAGGCGACCATTCTGACCCAAAACCTCGCCGCGCAGCTCGGCTGTAAAGCCTGGCTGCTGCCATCTCAGAGCATCGAACATTCTGTTGAAGAGCGCGCCGGCTGGTAGCCAGTGATGACGTGGCAGAAGTGGTGGGCAAGTTCAGTGAAGTGGATGTCGCAATCCTCGGCATCGGCGATCTCGAACCTTCCCAGTTGCTCAAAAATTCCGGCAACTATTATGGCGAAACCATGCTGCAAACCCTGGCGGCGCGGGGAGCAGTAGGGGATATCTGTCTGCATTATTACAATGCCGACGGTGAGCCGGTACTCAGCAAAGAAGAGGACCCGGTGATCGGGATGGAGCTGAACCAGGTTCGCCAGTGTCCGCATGTAGTGGCGCTGGCAGGCGGCACCGAGAAGGTCAACGCCATTCGTGGCGCGCTGAAAGGCAAGTATATTGATGTGTTAATCACCGACTATCCCACCGCCCGCGAACTCGCCTGATCCAAAACGGGGCATCGGGTCTGATGCCCCTCCGCGCTGTTGCCTCAACATGAAAATTCTTCACGTGCTATGAAATTTCTTCGTTTGCACCGCCGCCAATCGCATGACACTCTCAATGCATCTAGCCGTCCAGATGGCTAAAAATTCAAAATGCGAACAATCACTCTGGGTAATCATCACCAGGGTCAAGGAGACACCATGCAGACTAACACTTCCCCGTACCGTGCAGAAATCGTCGGCAGTTTTTTACGTCCTGATGCCATCAAAGCGGCCCGCGAACAGTTCGCCCGCGGCGCGATTGACGCGGCAACGTTGCGTCAGATTGAAAACGATGCCATCCGCGCCAGTGTGGACGCCCAGTGCGCCTGCGGCCTGACGGTGGTCACCGACGGCGAGTTTCGCCGCGCCTGGTGGCATCTCGACTTTTTCGCCGCGTTGCAGGGCGTGGAGCTGGTGGAAGTCAACCAGGGGATCCAGTTCTCCGGCATCCAGACCAAAGCCCAAAGCGTGCGCGTGACCGGCAAAGTGGCATTTGGCGATCACCCGATGCTGGAAGACTTCCGGTTTCTGAAAAGCATCAGCGGCAAAGCCGAACCGAAAATGACCATTCCCAGCCCGAGCGTGCTGCATTTTCGCGGCGGCGCGGCGGCAATCGACCGCACCGTTTACCCGAACCTTGATGATTACTTCGCGGACCTGGCGGTAACCTGGCGCGACGCCATCCGCGCTTTCTATGACGCAGGCTGCCGCTATCTGCAACTGGATGACACCGTCTGGGCGTATCTGTGCTCTGACGCGCAGCGTCAGCAAATCCGCGAGCGCGGCGAAGACCCGGATGAGCTGGCGCAGATTTATGCCCGTGTCCTGAACCAGGCGCTGGAAGGCAAGCCGGACGATCTGACCATCGGCCTGCACGTTTGCCGCGGCAACTTCCGCTCCAGCTGGATTGCCGAAGGCGGTTACGAGCCGGTGGCGGAGGTGCTGTTTGGCACCGTCAACGTCGATGCGTTTTTCCTCGAATACGACAATGACCCGCTCCGGCGATTTCGCGCCGCTGCGCTTTATTCGTCCGGGTAAACAGCAGGTGGTGCTGGGCCTGATTACCACCAAAACCGGCGAGCTGGAAAACCGCGAACAGATCAAAGCCCGCCTGAAAGAGGCGGCACAGTATGTCGATCTGAACCAGGTGTGCCTCAGCCCGCAGTGCGGTTTTGCCTCCACGGAAGAGGGCAACGCCATAACGCCAGCGGAGCAATGGGAAAAAGTCCGTCTGGTAACCGGGATCGCCGCTGAAGTCTGGTAAGTTTTTCTTTGCGTGACCTGACCTCGCCGCCGGTATGAAACGATGCATACCGGCGGCGTCTTGTTTGACTGACCCCGCCTTTATTTGATTACCCTTTTTTATTTCGGTCCGGCAGCAACGTGTTTGCAAGGTCGGTTAATGAGCCGTTCAGTATTAACCCGTGTAATGATTCCCTCCTTCCTGATATGAAAATTAAATTTTCTGTCATCACAAAATCCTATATCTGACGATATTTTTGCGTAGAGATGATTATATTTCCTGCCGGTGCACAATCTTATGGCATTGCTGCACCATAATGATTTGTTTTTTGCCGTTATAAGCTCATTAAGCACGATTCAATTAATCATTAACTTCATAATTTATTGATAAATATGAATAAATAATATTGGCATTACAATTGCTTTAGTTATCCCATCTTGTATACCAGTTGGGATGCCAGCCAATGAAGCCGTTTACTGATTCGCCCGAGGTCATGACAATTAAAGAATGGAAGCAGTGCTGCTCTCATTCTGTTGACGCCATCAGAGATATTTATCGTCGACTGATTAAAGGTCTGGATAAACACGATCCCGCCTGGATTAGCTATGCCAGTGAGGAATTAATTACTGCGCAAATAAATCAATTAGCCGAATGGCAGGCAGCGGGAAAAACGCCGCAGGATTTCCCGCTGTGGGGTGTGCCGTTCGCAGTAAAAGACAATATCGACGTGGCCGGTTTTGAGACCACCGCCGCCTGTCCGGCCTTTGGCTACCAGCCAAAAGACGACGCGACCGTGGTGGCGAAACTAAAAGCGGCAGGCGCGATTGTGGTGGGCAAAACCAACCTCGATCAATTCGCAACCGGCCTGGTCGGCACGCGCTCACCCTATGGCGCGGTGCCTAACACGTTTGATGCGCGCTACGTCAGCGGCGGTTCCAGTTCCGGGTCGGCATCAGTGGTGGCGCGTGGTCTGGTGCCGTTTGCCCTCGGTACGGATACGGCCGGTTCGGGGCGCGTTCCGGCAGGTTTTAACAACATCGTTGGGCTGAAACCCACCAAAGGCTGGCTTTCGGCTAAGGGCGTGGTGCCCGCCTGCCGCCTGAACGACACGGTGTCTGTTTTTGCGCTAAGCGTCGACGATGCCGCCCTTGTCGCGGGCATCGCGGGCGGCTTTGATGCCGAAGATGCCTATTCACGCCGCAACCCCTTTACGGCACCGGCACGTTTTAGCCACCGGCCACGCCTGGCCGTGCCGGAGCACCCTGAATTTTTCGGCGATGAACTGAGTAAAACGGCTTTTGCCAAAAGCCTCGCTCGTCTTAATGCGCTGGGCGTCGAGTGTGTTCCGATTGATTTCACGCCGTTCCGTCAGCTCGCGGAGCAGCTTTATGCCGGGGCGTGGGTCGCGGAGCGCACTGTGGCGGTAGGGGATACGCTGGCGCGTTTTCCCGATGCGATGGACCCGACAGTGCGCGGCATTGTCGAAGGGGGGCAAACGCTTCAGCGCCTGTGACGCCTGGCAGGCGGAATACACCCGTGCGGCGCTGGCGCGGGAAATCAACGACATCCTTGCCGGTTTTGACGCCCTGGTCGTACCCACATCGCCCACCATCCGTACCCTGGATGAGATGGCGCAGGAGCCGGTGCGTTACAACTCACAGTTTGGCACCTACACCAATTTCACCAATCTGGCCGATCTCAGCGCGCTGGCGCTGCCGGGGGATTTTCGCAGCGACGGATTACCGGCGGGCATCACCTTAATCGCACCGGCCTGGCACGACGCGGCGCTGGCGGATTTTGGCCGACGCTGGCAGCAGGCGCTGGGGTTACCCGCTGGCGCCACCTCAACCATCCCGTCTGCCGGCCCGGCCGTCGCGCCACAGGGATTTGTCCGCCTGGCGGTGGTCGGCGCACACCTGCGCGGGCAGCCGCTCAATCATCAGCTCACCACCCGCAACGCGGTGTTCGTGGAAGAAACCACCACCGACGCCCGTTACCAGCTTTTTGCCCTGGCGAATACCACGCCGCCAAAACCGGGACTGGCGCGCAGCGAGCAGGGCAAGCCGATTACGGTGGAGCTGTGGGATGTGCCGCTGGCCCGCTTCGGGGAACTGGTGGCGGAGGTGCCCGCGCCGCTTGGCATCGGTTCGCTGACGCTGTGCGACGGTCGCGAAGTGAAAGGGTTTATCTGCGAACCGTATGCCCTGGCCGACGCCACGGACATTACGCAATGGGGCGGCTGGAAAGCCTGGCTTGCCCGTCATCACAGCGCCTGAGGAGATCGCCATGTTTCAACGTGTACTGATTGCTAACCGTGGCGAAATCGCCTGCCGGGCTATCCGCACCCTTCAGCGGATGGGGATTGAAAGCGTCGCGGTTTATTCGGACTGCGACCGCAACGCGCCGCATGTCGCCGACGCTACGCACGCCATCGCGCTGGGCGGCGACAGCGCCAGAGATACTTATCTGGATATTGATAAAATTCTCGCCGCGGCAAAAAAGAGCGGCGCACAGGCGATTTTCCCCGGATACGGTTTTCTTTCCGAGCGGGCAGAGTTTGCCGCCGCCTGCGAAATGGCGGGGATCGTGTTTATCGGCCCGGACGCTTCGCAAATTGCCGATTTTGGTCAGAAGCACTGCGCCCGCGCCCTGGCCGCTCAGGCAGGCCTGCCGATGACCCCCGGCACCGGGCTGCTGCAAACCCTGGAAGAGGCCTGCGAGCGGGCGGCGGAGGTGGGATTCCCGCTGATGCTGAAAACCACCGCAGGCGGGGGCGGCATTGGTCTGATGCGCTGTGAGGACATGACAGCGCTGTGTGACGCCTGGCAAACCGTCAAACGACAGGGCGCGCAATTTTTTAATGATGACGGCGTATTTCTTGAGCGCTGTATCGACCGGGCGCGTCATCTCGAAGTCCAGATTTTCGGCGACGGCAAAGGTAAGGTTGTTGCCCTTGGCGAGCGCGACTGTTCGCTCCAGCGCCGCAACCAAAAAGTGCTGGAAGAAACGCCTGCACCCAATCTGCCGCAATCCACCCGTGAAGCGATGCTAAAGGCCGCTGTAGCATTGGGTGAATCGGTGAACTACCGCAGCGCGGGTACGGTGGAGTTTATCTACGAACCCGCCCGGGACGCGTTCTATTTTCTGGAGGTCAACACCCGCCTGCAGGTGGAGCATCCGGTTACCGAAATGGTCACCGGCCTCGATCTTATTGAGTGCATGGTCAGGCTGGCGGCACAGCAGCCCCTCGACTGGCAGGCCATGGCGCGGATGCCCATTGGCGCGGCGATTGAAGTCCGTGTCTATGCCGAAGATCCGCTGAAAAATTTCCAGCCCAGCCCCGGCGTACTCACTGAGGTGAGTTTCCCGCACAACGTGCGGGTAGATGGCTGGGTCAGCGCCGGCAGCGAAGTCAGCGCCTTTTACGATCCTATGATTGCCAAAATCATCGTCCACGGTGAAGACCGGCTGGACGCATTGCTCAAACTGCGCGATGCGCTTAACGCCACCCGGATAAGCGGCATCGCCACCAACCTTGATTATCTGCGTCAGTTGGCCACGCTGCCGGAATTTAACGCCGGGGTGATGTGGACGCGTTTGCTGGATGAGGTGGCTTACCAGGCTCATGCCATAGAGGTGCTGGAACCCGGTACCTGGAGCAGCGTTCAGGATTATCCGGGGCGACCAGGCTACTGGGATATCGGCGTCCCGCCGTCAGGTCCGATGGATGATTTGGCCTTCCAGCTTGCCAACCGCATCGTGGGTAACCATCCGGGCGCGGCGGGGCTGGAGTTTACGCTCCAGGGGCCGACCCTGCGTTTTCACTGTGACGCGGTGATCGCCCTGACCGGGGCCAGTTGCCCGGCATTGCTGGACGATGCGCCGGTCGCCTACTGGCAGCCGGTGATTGTTAAAGCCGGGCAGACCCTGGCGCTGGGGCGTGCCACCTCAGGCTGTCGCACATATCTGGCGGTACGTAACGGCATTGATGTGCCGCTGTATCTTGGCAGCCGCTCGACCTTTGCCCTCGGTCAGTTCGGCGGCCACGCCGGTCGAACCCTGAAAGTGCCGATGTCCTGGCGATCTCGCGCCCGGAACTGGCGGGCTGTACCACGCCCGCGCCGATAGCGCTGCCGCAAATGCCAGAACCGGCGCTGATACCGACCTACGGCGATACGTGGGACATCGGCGTGCTGTATGGACCGCACGGCGCGCCCGACTTCTTTACGCCGGAATCCATGGAGACATTTTTCGCCAGCGAGTGGGAGGTGCATTACAACTCTAACCGGCTTGGGGTGCGTCTGATCGGGCCGAAGCCGGAGTGGGCACGGGCCGACGGCGGGGAAGCGGGTCTGCATCCGTCAAACGTTCACGACTGTGAGTACGCCATCGGCGCGATTAACTTCACCGGCGACTTCCCGGTGATCCTGACCCGGGACGGACCGAGCCTGGGGGGATTTGTCTGCCCGGTCACCATTGCCAAAGCCGAGCTGTGGAAAGTCGGCCAGGTGAAACCCGGCGATAAAATCCGCTTTCATCCGGTGAGCTTCGCCTGGGCCCAGTCCCTTGAGCTGGCCCATCAGGTGGCGGTGACTAACCTCTGTGCCGCGAACACGCTTCCCGACATCCCGGCTTCGATTGCGCCGGGCGTCACCCGCAGCGCCGCGATCCTCGCCCAGTGGGACGCCGAAGGGCCCCGCCCGGCGGTGGTCTGGCGGCAGGCTGGCGACAGCTACATCCTGATTGAATACGGCGAAAACGTGCTGGATCTGGCGCTGCGGTTGCGGGTGCATTTGCTGATGGCGGCGATTCGCGACGCCGCGATTCCGGGCGTGGAAGAGCTTTCGCCCGGCGTGCGCTCTTTGCAGGTGCGCTACGACGGGCAGCGCATCTCCCAGTCACAACTGATGGCGCAACTGCTGCAACTGGAGGCGTCGCTGGGGGATGTCTCGACGCTAAAAATCCCGTCGCGCATCGTCCATCTGCCAATGGCATTTGAAGACAGCGCAACGCTTGCCGCCGTGGAACGCTACCGGCAAACGGTGCGGCCAGCGGCGCCGTGGCTGCCGAACAACGTGGATTTTATCGCCCGCGCCAACGGCCTGAGTGACCGCGACGAGGTTCTGCGGATCATCGCCGACGCCAGCTATTTGATCCTCGGTCTGGGAGATGTCTATCTCGGCGCGCCCTGCGCGGTGCCTGTCGACCCGCGTCATCGCCTGCTGAGTTCGAAATATAACCCGGCGCGCACCTGGACGGCGGAAGGAACGGTCGGCATCGGCGGAATGTACATGTGCATTTACGGCATGGATTCCCCGGGGGGCTATCAACTGGTGGGTCGCACCTTGCCCATCTGGAACAAGTTCCTGCGTAACGGCCAGTTTGACGATGAACCCTGGCTGCTGAAGTTCTTCGACCAGGTGCGCTTCTACCCGGTCAGTGAAGAGGAGCTGACTGCCTTCCGCGAAGCGTTCCGGGAAGGCCGCGCCGGGGTGCGCATCGAAGAGAGCGAGTTTGATTTTGCGGCCTATCAGCAATTCCTGGCCGACAACGCCGCCGACATAGACGCCTTTCGCGTGCGGCAACAACAGGCGTTTAGTGAGGAAGTGGCGCGCTGGCAGACCGATGAAAGTGACAACGTCACGGAAAGTGAACTGCACAGCACCCCTGACGACGCGCATCAGGGCCAGCGGGTGAACGCCGATCTGAACGGCAATATCTGGAAAATCCTCGTCGAGCCGGGCCAGAGCGTGAAGCAGGGCGATCCGCTAATCGTGGTGGAAGCCATGAAAATGGAGTTGATGGTATGTGCGCCCAATGACGGCACGGTCACCGCCATTGGCTGCCAGCAGGGGCGCCCGGTGGGGCCAGGGGACGCGCTGTTATGGCTGGCGGCCAGTTGATGAGCGCCTTTCGCGGTACGCCCGCCCAGGAAGGCATTGCCGGACGGGTCTATCAGCACGTCAAGCAGGCGATTTTCGAATTTGAACTGCTGCCGGGGATCGGTTCAGCGAATCGGATATCGCCAACCGGGTTGGCGTGAGCCGCACGCCGGTGCGCCAGGCCCTGTACGCCCTCGAACAGGAAGGTTATCTCGACGTGCAACCGCGCAGCGGCTGGCAGGTCAAGCCGGTGGATTTCGACGCGCTGGAAGCGTTTTACGACTTACGGGTCGTGCTGGAAACCGAAGCGGTGCGCCGTTTATGCCAGCGGCCTGACGCGGGGGTTCCGGCCTCGCTTCAGGCGCTGGTAGCGTTCTGGATCGACTCGCCCCCATTGCCGGAAGGCAGTGACGTCGCACAACGGGATGAGGCGTTTCATATGACGCTGGTATGCGCTGCCGGCAACCCGGAAATGGCGCGGGTGCACCGCGACGTGACGGAAAAGATTCGTATCGTGCGCCGCCTCGATTTCACCCAGGCGCCGCGTGTGGCAGCCACATACGCCGAGCACAGCGCCATTTTGCTCGCCATTATTCACCGTGACGTCAAGGAGGCCAGTGACCGACTGAACGCGCATATCGCACAAAGCCAGAAAGAGGTTCGCAACATTACGCTTCATATGCTGCAGCAAGCGCGGCAGGCGAAGTGTCCTTAACGCGGCGCAGGCCGCAATCGCACAGCACCATTTTGGGGAATGATCATTATGCAACGACGTACCTTGTTAAAAGCCTTTGCCCTTTGCGCGTCCGTGTCAGCGATGGGCGTCACCTTCAGCGTTCAGGCCGCCGACACCATCAAGGTGGGCATTATGCATTCGTTATCCGGCACCATGGCGATATCAGAAACGCCGCTGAAAAACGTGGCGCTGATGACCATCGAGGAGATCAACGCCAAAGGCGGGGTGTTGGGTAAAAAGCTGGAACCGGTGGTGGTCGATCCGGCCTCCAACTGGCCGCTGTTCGCCGAGAAAGCCCGCCAGCTGCTGAGCCAGGATAAGGTGGATGTGGTGTTCGGCTGCTGGACCTCGGTATCACGTAAATCCGTGCTGCCGGTATTTGAAGAGCTGAACGGTCTGCTGTTCTACCCGGTTCAGTACGAAGGCGAAGAGATGTCGCCAAACGTGTTCTACACCGGCGCTGCGCCGAACCAGCAGGCGATCCCGGCGGTGGAGTACCTGATGAGCGAGGACGGCGGCGGCGCGAAGCGTTTCTTCCTGTTAGGGACCGACTACGTCTATCCGCGCACCACCAACAAGATCCTGCGTTCGTTCCTGCACTCGAAAGGCGTCGCGGATAAGGATATCGAAGAGGTCTATACCCCGTTTGGTCACAGCGACTACCAGACCATCGTCGCCAACATCAAGAAATTCTCGGCGGGTGGCAAAACGGCGGTGATCTCCACCATCAACGGCGATTCTAACGTACCGTTCTATAAAGAGCTGGCGAACCAGGCGGTGAAAGCCACCGACGTGCCGGTGGTGGCCTTCTCCGTGGGAGAAGAGGAACTGCGCGGTATCGACACCAAACCGCTGGTGGGCAACCTCGCGGCCTGGAACTACTTTGAGTCCGTGGATAACCCTACCAACACCCAGTTTGTCGCCGCGTATAAGGCCTGGGCGAAAGCCAATAAGGTGCCCAACGCCGATACCGTCGTGACCAACGATCCGATGGAAGCCACCTGGGTCGGGATTCATATGTGGGCGCAGGCGGTAGAAAAAGCTGGCACCACTGACGTGGATAAAGTGCGCGCCGCCATGGCCGGACAAACCGTCAAAGCCCCGTCCGGCTTTACGCTCACCATGGATGCCACCAATCATCATCTCCATAAACCGGTCATGATTGGCGAAATCGAAGGCAACGGTCAGTTCAACGTGGTATGGCAGACCGAACAGCCGGTTCGCGCCCAGCCGTGGAGCCCGTTTATCGCCGGTAACGATAAAAAATCCGACCAGCCGGTGAAAACCGCGAGTAACTAAGCCATTCGCCTCCTGGAGACAGGAGGCGTTTCCCACCACGGAAAAACCGACGCGGAGAAACGATGATGAAACCCGCCACCTTTTTTGTATCTGCTTCTGGTGACGCTGCTGCTTCCCGCACGGGTTTGGGCCGCCGACAGCGATGATTTTAGCCGGGCAAACCGCGCCGAACAGACCCGGATGCTGGAAACCTGGGGCAATACGCCCGACGCAAGCCGGCTACCTTTTTTAAAAGCACTGGCCGCCGAACGGGTGGTGCTTGACGCACAACAACATCCTTTTGACGAGAACGCGAACCGGCTGACGCCCCTTGGCAGCGCCGCCGTACCCACAGGGGAAACCCGTAAACTGCGCCTCACCAACCGGCTACGCAATCTCGCTGCCACGGCGCTGGCAACCCATTATCTTGTTAGTGACAACGTCACGGAAAGAATGCGCGCCGCCGAGACTCTTCAGCGCGACGCCACCCCGGAGATGGCCACACTGCTCGAATCACGTCGCCAGCATGAACCGGACGGCGCGGTACGCGACGCCCTGATCACTGCGCTGGCGTTGATGAATCTCACGCATCCGCAGCCCGCGATGCGGCTCGCGGCGGCGCAACAGCTGGAGAGTTCCGGTTCGCCGCAGGTGCAGGCGCGGCTGCAACCGTTAACCGATCCGCAAACCGAACCCGATGCTGATGTTCGCGCGCAGGCGCAGAAAAGCGTGAAGGCCATTGGTCAGCGACTGATGTGGGGCGAGCTGGCGGGCCAGGCATTTATGGGGCTGTCGCTGGGGTCAGTGCTGCTGCTGGCGGCGCTGGGGCTGGCGATCACCTACGGCCTGTTGGGGGTCATCAACATGGCCCACGGCGAAATGCTGATGCTCGGCGCGTACAGCGCGTGGATGGTACAAAATGCCTTTGCGGCCTGGGCGCCGCAGTGGCTGGCGCTTTATCCGCTGGCGGCGCTGCCGGTGGCGTTTCTGGTGACGGCGGGGATCGGCATGGCGCTGGAGCGCAGTGTGATCCGCCATCTCTATGGGCGTCCACTGGAGACCCTGCTCGCCACTTGGGGCATCAGCCTGATGCTGATCCAAATCGTGCGCATGGTGTTTGGCGCGCAAAACGTCGAGGTGGCGAACCCGGCGTGGCTGTCGGGCGGCATACAGGTCTTGCCGAACCTGATCCTGCCCTGGAACCGGGTGGCGGTCATTGGGTTTGTACTGTTCGTGCTGGCCTTTACCTGGCTGCTACTGAACCGGACCCGGCTTGGCATGAACGTGCGGGCGGTAACGCAAAACCGCGCCATGGCTGCCTGCTGCGGCGTGCCGGAAGGCCGTGTGGATATGCTGGCGTTCGGGCTCGGGTCCGGGATCGCCGGACTGGGCGGCGTGGCGCTGTCGCAGCTTGGTAACGTCGGCCCGGAACTCGGCCAGGGCTACATCATCGATTCCTTTTTAGTGGTGGTGCTGGGGGGCGTCGGCCAACTGGCTGGCAGCGTGGCGGCGGCCTTCAGCCTCGGTATTCTCAATAAAATTCTTGAGCCGCAGCTGGGTGCGGTGCTTGGCAAAATCCTGATCCTGCTGCTGATTGTGCTGTTTATCCAGAAGCGACCGCAGGGCCTGTTCGCACTGAAAGGGAGGGTTGTTGAATGATTAGCCTGCCGTTAACCACTGCCGCCACCCAACGGCGGCCCAGGCTGAGCCTGGCGCTGGGTGGCGTCATTCTGGCGGCGCTGCTGGTGTTGCCGTTTCTGGCGCTGCTGCCGGCGACGCACCCGCTGCACCTGTCGGAATGGATGCTGACGCTGCTCGGTAAAATCCTCTGTTACGCGATCATGGCGGTGGCGCTGGACCTGGTCTGGGGTTATGCCGGGATGCTCTCGCTGGGACATGGGCTGTTTTTCGCCCTCGGCGGTTATGCCATGGGCATGTATCTGATGCGCCAGGCCGCAGGGGATGGGCTGCCCGGATTTATGAGCTTTCTCTCCTGGACGGAGCTGCCCTGGTACTGGTTCGGCACCAGCAGCTTTTTATGGACGTTGATGCTGATTGTGCTGGTGCCGGGCCTGCTGGCGCTGCTGTTCGGCTATTTCGCGTTTCGCTCAAAAATCAAAGGCGTGTATTTCTCAATCATGACCCAGGCGCTGACCTGGGCCGGGATGTTGCTGTTCTTTCGTAATGAAACCGGCTTTGGCGGCAATAACGGTTTTACCGGCTTCACCACGCTGCTCGGTATGCCAGTGACCGCGACCGGCACGCGCATCGGCCTGTTTGTGGCGACGGTACTGGTTCTGGCCCTGAGTCTGGTCATCGGCTGGGGGCTGGCAAAAAGCAAATTTGGCCGGGTGCTGACGGCGGTGCGCGACGCGGAAAGCCGCCTGACGTTCTGCGGCTACGATCCGAAGGGCTTTAAGCTGCTGGTCTGGACGCTGTCGGCGGTGCTCTGCGGGCTGGCGGGGGCGCTGTATGTGCCGCAAGTCGGCATTATCAACCCCGGCGAAATGTCGCCGACCAATTCTATCGAAGCGGCCATCTGGGTGGCGCTGGGGGGACGCGGCACGCTGATTGGCCCGGTGATCGGCGCAGGCCTGGTTAACGGCGCGAAAAGCCTGTTCACGGTGACTATGCCGGAGTACTGGCTGCTGTTCCTCGGGTTGATGTTTATTCTGGTGACGCGCTTCTTACCGCGCCGGCGTAGTTGGGCTAATCAGGCGAGGCAAATCATGATGCAACCGGATGAAGGATTGTTTACCCGCCAGCAGGTCACGGATCGGTATCGCGCGCAAACCGACCCGGTACTGCAACTGGAAAACATCAGCGTCAGTTTTGATGGCTTTAAAGCGTTAACTGACCTGAGTTTACAGATTGGCGTGGGCGAACTGCGCTGCATTATCGGCCCCAACGGTGCCGGGAAAACCACACTGATGGATGTGATCACCGGCAAAACCCGGCCCCAGAGCGGACGGGCGATTTACGACCAGACCACCGATTTGACCGCGTTGTCGTCCATTGAGATTGCCCGTCAGGGGATTGGCCGTAAATTCCAGAAGCCGACGGTGTTTGAGGCGCTGAGCGTGGTTTGAAAACCTCGAACTGGCGCAAAAGGGCGATAAGTCCGTATGGGGCACATTGCGGGCACGCCTCCAGCGGCGAAAAACGCGATCGGATTGATGAGATCCTGAGCCTGCTGCGGCTGAATGCCGAGCGTCACCGGGCGGCGGGCACTCTCTCTCACGGGCAAAAGCAGTTTCTGGAAATTGGCATGTTGCTGATTCAGGAGCCGCACCTGCTGCTGCTGGATGAACCGGCCGCCGGGATGACCGATGCGGAAACGGAATACAGCGCCGAGCTGTTCCGCGCCCTGGCGGGCAAACACTCCCTGATGGTGGTGGAGCACGATATGGGTTTTGTGGAAACCATCGCCGACCGGGTGACGGTGCTGCATCAGGGGCAGGTGCTGGCGGAAGGATCACTGCGCGACGTGCAGAACAATGAGCAGGTTATTGACGTCTATTTAGGGCGCTAAGGAGCGGGAATGTTACAGGTCAGCGGTCTGAATCAGTTTTACGGCGGCAGCCATATTCTGCGCGGCGTGTCGTTTGAGGTACGGCCTGGCGAGGTCACCTGCCTGCTGGGGCGTAACGGCGTGGGCAAAAGCACGCTCTTAAAATGCCTGATGGGCCTGATTGCCGCCCGTTCCGGCGAGGTGATGTTTCAGGACAAAAACATCACGCGCCTGAAACCGCACCAGCGGGTGCGGGCGGGCATGGCTTACGTGCCTCAGGGGCGCGAGATTTTCCCGCGCCTGACGGTGGAAGAAAATCTGCTGATGGGGCTGTCACGCTTTTCAGGTCGGGATGCGCGGAGCGTTCCCGATGAAATTTACGCGTTATTCCCGGTGCTGCATGAGATGAAACAACGGCGTGGCGGCGATCTTTCGGGTGGGCAGCAGCAACAACTGGCGATTGGCCGTGCGCTGGCCTGCCGTCCGCAGTTGTTGATCCTGGATGAGCCCACCGAGGGGATTCAACCCTCGGTAATTAAACAGATCGGCGCGGTGATTGCTGAACTGTCCAGGCGCGGCGATATGGCAATTTTACTGGTGGAGCAGTTTTACGATTTCGCCGCAGAACTGGCCGACAGCTACCTGGTGATGTCGCGTGGCGACATCATCCAGCGCGGCGCGGGGAGCCAGATGGAGCAGGACGGGGTAAGGGGTCTGGTTGCGATTTAAGCCGGGTGATGACCCGGCAATGGTTTGAAGAAGTTACAGCGATTTGTATTCTTCGAATAATTCCGGGAACTTATCAAACATTTTAAAGAGTTTCACCACGGCTATCGGCGGCGTGGTTTTCCCTGTTTCATAACGCGAAAAGGCATTTACGCCGCCGCCAAACAGCATACCGGCCTGTTGCTGATCGATGCGCAAATTTTTACGCACCCGGGTAAACAGCGTCGGGTCGAAAGATTCTGCATTCACCGCAGTGCGGAAGGCTGAGGCCTGAGCGCTAAAGGCGTTGCTTTCTTCAGGAGTAAAGATAATTTCACCGCAGGAATTGCAATATTCGCCAACAATCCCACGCAAGGTTGTTTTGCTGCCTTTGTATTCATAGGGCAGATCGCGGCTTTCATGAGTTAAATGGCCGCCGCCACAAACGGGACAAGTTTTCATCATAACTCCTTAAATGACACAATCAGGACGTCATCTTTCACGATAAGCTTAAGATAGATATGGCGTTCGTCGAAACGCGTGCGATACACATCATGCCAGATGGTTTCATCATGATACGCAGTCATACTTTTATAAAAATGACTCTGGTCCAGCAGCAAAACAACTTTGCACATTAAGGGTAACACTGGCGCGGGGAAGCCTAATTCAAGCGCGCCTTGCGTGGCGGTAAAGGTGGTTTTGACTTTGCCTGACCGCACCATTTCTTTCACCACGCTCAGAGGGACGTTGGGTGTTCCTTTTCTCATGGGTGATTCATCCTGAACTATAATTCACCTCAGAGGTTATTTCAAACGGGGTGGGTTATCCAGACGATTTTTTGTGCACTTAAACACATCCCGTCGTCGTCGCGGTCGCTCGCGGTGCGCGCATCCCTTTCAGCATCAACAGGTATGCGCCCGCCGTGGCAACCATCAGAATGGCGAACAGTGACCAGGGCGGCAGGTGGGTGAGGATCACCCCCGTGACCAGTGGGTTTAGTGCGCCGCCGAGCCAGCCCAGCGACTGGGCAGAGAAGTAGCTGGCTTTCAGGCCGTTGGGCGCGATGTTGTCCACCAGCATGTATTCCCCGGGGGGCATAGATTAACTCACCGAAGGTGAACACGGCGGCGGAGAGCCCCCAGAGCCACAGATTGCCGCCGGACATCATAAAACCGGCCAGGCCCATCAGGAAAAACACTGTGCCTAACAGCATCAGCCGCCTGAGGTTTTCCGCGCGAATGCGTTTACCCACCACATATTGCAACGACACCACCACCGCAGCATTAACCGGCAGCACCACGCCGACGACGGTTTCCGCCAGACGGTTGTCCGCCACCACCAGTACATATTGTGAAATACAGGAGGCGAAAGAGCCGAACACCAGCGAGCCGAGAAACGCCGACAGGGTGAAGTAAATCAGGGCGCGATCCTGCATCAGCACGGCTAATGTGTTGCGCTTTTCCGTACCGCTGTCGGGCTGCGTATGCAGGGGTTTTACGCAGCACTGGATCAGGATAAACGGAATCGAACTGCTGATAGCCGCCAGCCAGAACGGCATATTCACGCCATACAGCAACAGCCAGGTGCCGAGGGGCGGGCCGACGGTCCAGCCGATATTGAGAAAGGTGTAGTTCAGCGAAAAGACTTTGGCTTTCACCGAAGGCGTCAGAGTCTCAGAAAAATAGCTTTTCAGTACCGTGGCGAAGACCGAATAGGCGCAGTTGACCAGGGAGAACCAGGCCACGGCCAGCGCGGCGTTATGGGTAAGCGGAATAGCCACAAAGCCGCTGACAAAGACGGCGATAGCCAACAGCATATAGCGTTTTTTTTCGAAGCGGTCGGCGAGGATGCCGAAGCCCAGACTAAAGAACACCCCTACGGTCAGGGCGATACTCATGGCGATACCGATCTGATCCACCGCCATATGGTACTGGCGATTCAGATAGATGGTCATAAACGGCAGCGTAGCGCCGCGACCAATGGTTAACAGAACTGATGAGGCGAGCAGAGCGCCGATAGAGAGTGTGTGCCTGGGCTGCATGTTGTGATCTTTTTGTAATAAACAGAGCGATATGCTGCATGGGTTATGGCTTTAAGCAATACCACGGCATATCGGGGTTGTACACCCAGCCTGTTGTTCTGGCGTGCTTTTTAGATGTGCATAATTTGGTGATCCCTTTTTGTAAAGTTTTGAGGTAGGGTGAACTGTTAACAAAATTTTAATTTTTGGGGCAGGGGTATGACACGTAAAGATGGACTGCTGGCGCTGCTGGTGGTGACGATATGGGGCGTCAATTTTGTCGTCATCAAGTGGGGGCTCCATGCGATGCCGCCGTTGTTACTGGCCGGGCTGCGTTTTTTACTGGTGGCGTTTCCGGCGTTGTTTTTTGTCGCGCGTCCGAAAGTACCGCTGCGTCTGCTGCTGGGTTACGGCATGACCATCAGTTTTGGTCAGTTCGCCTTTTTGTTCTGTGCGATTAAGTTCGGTATGCCTGCCGGGCTTGCCTCGCTGGTGCTTCAGGCCCAGGCGTTTTTCACTATTATTCTCGGCGCGCTAACCTTCGGCGAGCGGTTGCAGCCCCGGCAACTGGCGGGAATTTTGCTGGCGGTGGTCGGGGGGCTGGTGTTGATTGAAGCCAGTCTGAACGGGCAGCATGTCGCGCTGCTGGGCTTTATGCTGACTCTGGCTGGCGCATTCAGTTGGGCGTGCGGGAATATTTTTAATAAGAAGATTATGCAGCATGAAACACGTCCGGCGGTGATGTCGCTGGTGGTGTGGAGCGCCCTGATCCCGATTGCGCCATTCTTTGTCGCCAGCATGCTGCTCGACGGCCCGACGACGGTGTTGCTGAGCCTGATGCATATCGACATGGTGACGATTTTGTCGCTGTTGTATCTGGCGTTTGGCGCCACGATCGTCGGCTATGGGATTTGGGGGACGCTGCTGGGCCGTTATGAGACCTGGCGCGTTGCGCCGCTGTCGCTGCTGGTGCCGGTGGTGGGGATGGCCAGCGCCGCGCTGTTGCTGGGTGAGACGATGTCACTGATGCAGATGGGCGGGCGGTATTGATTATGGCCGGGTTATATATCAATGTTTTTGGGGTTCCGCTGGCGCGGAAAGTGCGGGGAATGTGAGGGTTCCGGTCGCTTTGGGCAGCGAGGCTTTTTGAATTTTGTGGAATTGTTCTGTTCGCCTGGCTGGCGAGGCCTTTTTGGGTTTTGTGGAATGGTTCTGTTCGCTTGGGGCAGCGGGGCCCTTTTTGTAGGGTGGATTTGTTCCGTTCGCTTCAGGCAGCGGTGCGCTTCAATAGCCACCGGCGAACGCGACCGGGTTGGGGGCGCTCGCCGCCGCGCCCCCAACACCCCCGGCTCCCCCTGCCACCCTCGCCGCTTCGCGGTACCCTCGGCTTATCACGTCCGGCTTCGGGTCGGGCGAGATACGGCTTCCTGCCTTTCTCGCCCTCAAGCCGCATCCCTGCGGCTTGTCCCGGCCTCCCGCGAACACCTCGGCGAGGGCGATGGGGTCCAACACCCCCGCGGTACTTTCAGGTTTTCTAATGTGACTGAAGTGTCGCTATGAGTATGAGAAATGCTCACAGCGACAAAAGGCATTCTGAAAAAAGAAAATCGTGGAATTAGTGGCGTTATCTCACAGCGACAAAAGCCGTTCAGTAAAACATAAGAAAATCAAAGTGGCCGGGAGCCGGGGGGGTCGGGGGCGCGGCGGGGAGCGCCCCTGACACGTTCGCCGTCAATGCGGTTCCATGGATGAAAAGAGTCCGAGCGAACGGAACCCTTCCACAGAGTTAAACTCGCGAACAGAACCCTTCTCAGCGTTTAACCAAACGCCTGAAAATCTCACCCCGCGTTGTAATACGCCACCCCAAGCTCATCCGACTTATCGCTCCCCGCGCCGCGATGATTAAAATCATACGGCGATGCGGAGTTCGTCGCGGACGTCAGCGACACATCCGGCGCTTGCCGATCGCTGAACTCTGTGGTCTGCGCCGCCGCAGCTGTGCCCGACGCCAGTAACATCAGCGCGCAGGCCGCTAAGACGTGTTTCATGTTTTCCTCGATAACGTTGATCAACGCCATGTTTAATGATTAATACGATGCAAATAGAGCGCATCATTGGCCGTGGCATTCACGCGAAACTTATGCGGCGGCAGCGAAAAATAGTTCTTAAACGTGCGCGTCAGCGTCTGTTGCGATTCAAAGCCATAACGCTCAGCTAAAAACAGAATCGGTTCATTGCTGCTTTTCAACTGCTGTGCGATTTCAGTCAGTTTACGGTTACGGATATATTGACCTAATGAATGGCCCGTCTCTTTCTTAAACATCCGTTGCAGGTGCCATTTCGAATAACCGGAACGTTCTGACACCTTTTCCAGTGAAAGCGGGGACTCCAGATTCTCTTCAATCCAGTCTAGAATGCTATGAATCGTCACCGCATCATTGTTGCGTCTGGACATCGTCTTATCTCCGTCAGTTACGGCAGAATTTTCTTGAGCAGGTGTTCAAGCGTCGCCACTTCTTCTGCCGTCAGATTTTTTGTTAATTCCTGATGCAGGGTTTGCCCTACTAATTGATGACATTGTTCACACAGCGCAGCGCCTTCCGGCGTCAACTGGATCAGTACACCGCGTTTATCATTAGGATTCGGCATACGGGCAATCCAGCCCTTTGCGACCAGCCGATCAAGCATGCGGGTCAGGGCGCCTAAATCTACCGATAGCACCTTCTTCAGCTCCACCGGCGTAATGGACCCTCCACAACGAATGGAACACAGCACTTTGAACTGCGTGGCGGTGATATCCAGCGGCGAGAGGTAGTCATTAAGCAAACGATCTTTCTTCTGATTCACCATGTGGATCAGGCGACCCAGCGGGATGATGTTATTAAACAGATCGTCAGGATTATTCACAGTGGTTGCCCAGGCAAGTAGATTAGTCACGGCAGATATTATTGCCCAGGCAAATATAAGTCAAACGAATGGGATCAGGATCACACGTTTTGCTAAACCGGGAAAAAAACGCAGCGTGTTAAGAAGAATAATTCACCATAAAACAGAAGCTTAAAACTGAGCGTCGTCGCCGGGTTTGACGGGGCGGGTTGGGTGAAACACGCTTTTGAAGCCTGCCTGAATAAACCTAACGCATTGAAAGCCATGTTTTGGCACACGGTTTTTTTATCATCCGCCCGTTATGTCACAAGGGAGAACCTGCATGTTGGAATTGATTAAGGCACTGGGGCTGGGGCTGGTCGTGCTGCTGCCGCTCGCTAACCCTTTAACCACCGTCGCGCTGTTTCTCGGCTTGTCCGGGCACATGAGCAGCGCCGAGCGCAACCGTACCTCCTTTATGGCCTCGGTGAATGTGGTGATTATCATGCTGGTGGCGTGGTATGCAGGCCAGCTGGTGATGGATACCTTCGGTATTTCGATTCCCGGTCTGCGGATTGCCGGCGGGCTGATTGTGGCGTTTATCGGGTTCCGGATGCTGTTCCCACCGCCGAAAGGTCACCATACCCCGGAAGTGCAGAGTAAAAGCGAAGCGCTGCAGGAAGAGCCGGAAACCAATATTGCCTTTGTGCCGCTGGCGATGCCCAGCACCGCCGGCCGGGAACCATCGCGATGATCATCAGCTCCGCTTCCACCTTGCGTCACTCTGACGCATTCGCGCCGTGGATTATCACCGTTGCGCCGCCGCTGGTGTTTATTATCGTGGGCGCGATCCTTTGGGTCAGCCTGCGCAGTTCCGGGGCGGTGATGCGCATCGTCGGCAAAAGCGGTATCGAAGCGATCTCGCGCCTGATGGGCTTTTTGCTGGTCTGTATGGGGGTGCAGTTTATTATTAACGGTGTGCTGGAGATTATTACGCATTACCACGGCGGATAAACAGTTCAGGCAGGGCGGCGAAGGGGCATCGCGTTCGGGCGGCTGACCCGTGTATCAGCCGCCCGTTACGTTCAGTTTACCGCTTTCGGTTGCTCTTCCAGCGATACCGGCCAGCGCCGGAAAACAATCATTGCCCATATCAGGGCTGCCGCCGCAGGGATGGCACCCACATAGCCCACCGACGCCATGGAGGCATTCATGCTCACCACATTGCCGAGCAGCGCACCCGCGCCGATGCCGATATTAAAAATGCCGGAAAACAGCGCCATGGCGACATCCGTCGCGTCCGGTGCCAGCGCCAGCACTTTCACCTGCATCCCCAGCGCGATCAGCATAATGGCAATCCCCCAGAAGGCGCACAGCGCAGTGAGCGTCGCGGTGTTGCCGCTGGCGGGCAACAGCAACAACAGGCAGCACACCAGCAGCGCGATGGCCGCACCGATCAGCAGCGATGCGTGTTGATTACCCAGCTTGCCGAAAATGACACTGCCGATAATCCCGGTGAAACCGAGCACCAGCAACAGGATCGTCGCGAAGTTCTCGCTGAGCCCCGCCACGGTCTGGACAAACGGTTCGATATAGCTGTAGGCGGTAAAATGGGCCGTAACCACCACCACCGTAAGAATATAGATACTGATCAACGCCGGACGGCGGAACAGCGCGGGCAGGCTTTTTAATGAGCCGGAGTGCTCGCTCGGCAGCGTGGGCAGCAGACGCGCCAGACAAACCAGCGTGATCAAAGCACCGATACCGATAGCGAAAAAGGTGGTACGCCAGCCGAAATACTGGCCTACCAGCCGTCCGACCGGAATACCCAGCACCGACGCCAGCGCCGTACCGGTGGCAATCAGGCTGAGCGCCTGGGCGCGTTTGCCAGCCGGCGCCAGACGAATCGCCAGCGAGGCGGTAATCGACCAGAAAATCGCATGGGCGAAGGCAATACCCACGCGGCTGGCAACCAGGATTTCAAAATTCCACGCCATGAATGACAGCATATGGCTGGCGATAAAGACCACGAACAGGGCGATTAACAGCTTACGCCGCTCAATGTTGCTGGTTAGCAACATAAAGGGCAGAGACATCAGCCCTACCACCCACGCGTAGATGGTCAACATAATGCCTGCCTGGGCGCTCGGCATATCGAAACTGCGAGCAATATCCGACAACAAGCCCACCGGCACAAATTCCGTGGTGTTAAAGATGAACGCGGCGACAGCAAGCGTAACTACCCGCAGCCACGCGGTTTTGCGTGAGACTGTGTTGTTTGTCATAAAGATGTATCGCGCTTGTTAAAGGACGGCAGAAAGGGGCGATCATAAAACCATCACTTCGCCGAATTCAATCTTTTTGTGATCTAAATCTCGTTTTTGCCCGCGCTCTGACGCACCAGAAAATATTATCCGGAGGCGGTTTTCTTGACCCGTCCCGTGAAAGGTATTCACAAAATATATGATGCTAATTTCATTCATAAGTAAATAATATGTTAAGAATGAGTGTGGAATGTAATTTATCTATTATTTAAAAGCACAAAAATAAATTTATTAATTAACCTGAGACGGTTATTTATACATATTTCCCGAAAGGTGATATTACAAATTCTATTTCATTCGCATTAGTTAAATTAATCCGAAATTAATAAAATGTCGACCCCGTAGCAATTTCTTAATTAATTACTTTCGGAAAGCATTGACCGGGGGGTTTTTGACCGTGTCCGTCACATTAATGGTGGTTGATGTACCTTAGGATCGCCGCGTCTTGAAAATAAAACTCTGTATCAGACGGCTACGAAAGGATTTACCATGATAACCTACGATAATCTTCCACTGACCATCCACGATATAATGGAAGCCCGCACCCGTCTTAATGGGCGCATCTATAAAACCGGTCAGCCGCGTTCCAACTATTTAAGCGAACGTTGTAAGGGAGAAATTTTCCTTAAATTTGAAAATATGCAACGCACCGGGTCATTTAAAATTCGTGGAGCCTTTAATAAATTAAGTTCGTTAACTGAAGAAGAAAAACGCCAGGGCGTGGTAGCGTGCTCAGCAGGCAACCATGCACAGGGAGTTTCATTATCCTGCGCTATGTTGGGAATTAACGGAAAGGTGGTGATGCCTTCCTGCGCGCCGAAATCTAAAGTGGCCGCCACAACGGATTATTCCGCTGAAGTGATCCTGCACGGAAATAGCTTCAACGAGACCATCGCTAAAGCCAGCGAAATTATGGAAATGGAAGGGCGCTTGTTTATTCCGCCTTTTGACGACGAGAAAGTGATCGCCGGTCAGGGTACCATTGGCCTTGAAATTCTTGAAGATTTGTATGATGTGGACAACGTGATTGTGCCTATCGGCGGCGGTGGACTGATTGCCGGTGTGGCGCTGGCGATTAAATCCATTAACCCACGCATTAATATTATCGGTGTTCAGTCAGAGAACGTACACGGCATGGCGTCTTCTTATTATGCCGGCCAAATTACTAATCACCGAAATTCCGGGACATTAGCCGACGGCTGCGATGTCGCGCGTCCGGGGATTTTAACGTATGAAATCGTAAAAGATCTGGTCACTGATATTGTACTGGTCACCGAAGAAGAAATTCGTTCCAGTATGGTTCACCTGATCCAGAGAAATAAAATCATTACCGAAGGGGCAGGCGCATTAGCCAGCGCAGCATTATTAAGCGGCAAGCTTGATCATTATATCCAGGGTAAGAAAACCGTTAGCATTATTTCCGGTGGCAATATTGACCTGTCACGCGTTTCGCAAATTACCGGTCTTGAAACCACTCACTAATAATTTTTTGTACAGGATATTTCAAATGAGTTTGGATAATACTGTTGTAACCGGTCAGAAGGCGTCGGGCTTTGCCTGGCGTAAGTCTGACACCACGTGGACTCTGGGTCTGTTTGGTACCGCAATCGGCCGCCGGGGTATTATTTTTCCCAATACGCGCGGGTTTCGGCGGGTTAATTCCCATTTTATTAATGCTGGTGCTGGCTTATCCGATTGCGTTCTTTTTGCCACCGTGCGCTGGCGCGTCTGTGCCTGTCTGGCAGCAACCCGTCAGGTAACATTACCGAAACGGTTGAAGAGCATTTCGGTAAAACCGGCGGGGTGGTTATCACCTTCCTGTACTTCTTTGCGATTTGTCCGCTGCTGTGGATTTACGGCGTGACCATCACCAACACCTTTATGACCTTCTGGGTCAACCAGCTCGGCATGGCGCCGTTGAACCGCGGTTTTGTCGCGCTGTTCCTGCTGCTGTTGATGGCTTTCGTTATCTGGTTTGGTAAAGACCTGATGGTGAAAGTGATGAGCTTCCTGGTGTTCCGTTCATCGCGAGCCTGGTGCTGATTTCTCTGTCGCTGATCCCTTACTGGAACGGTGCCGTTATCGAGCAGGCAAGCGTTGCGGATATTTCCCTGCTGGGCCATGACGGTATTCTGGTTACCGTGTGGTTAGGGATCTCCATCATGGTGTTCTCCTTTAACTTCTCGCCGATTGTCTCTTCCTTCGTCGTGTCCAAACGCGAAGAGTACGAAGGCGAATTCGGTAAAGAGTACACCGAGAAGAAATGTTCCCAGATCATCTCCCGCGCCAGCATGTTGATGGTGGCCGTGGTGATGTTCTTTGCCTTCAGCTGCCTGTTCACGCTGTCTCCGGCAAACATGGCGGAAGCTAAAGCGCAGAACATTCCGGTGCTGTCTTACCTGGCGAACCACTTCGCCACGATGAGCGGAACCAAATCGACTTTTGCAACCGTTCTGGAATACGCCGCGTCTCTGATTGCGCTGGTGGCAATTTTCAAATCCTTCTTCGGCCACTATCTGGGTACGCTGGAAGGTCTGAACGGCCTGATCCTGAAGTTCGGTTATCAGGGCGATAAAACCAAAATCTCTGAAAGCAAACTGAACACCATCAGCATGGTCTTCATCATGGGCTCCACCTGGGTTGTGGCTTACGCTAACCCGAACATCCTGGACCTCATTGAAGCCATGGGCGCGCCGATTATCGCTTCTCTGCTGTGCCTGCTGCCGATGTACGCCATCAGCAAAACACCCGCGATGGCGAAATACAAAGGCCGTGCGGACAACGTGTTCGTCACCCTGATTGGCCTGCTGACCATCCTGAACATCGCTTACAAGCTGTTTTAATCCCTACTTCCTCAACTTCAAAGCCCACCCGAAAGGGTGGGCGGAGCAGTGTAATGAACGCAGATTCTGTTGTACTTGTCATTAATTGTGGCTCTTCGTCGATCAAGTTTTCCGTTCTGGACGTCGGGCATTGCGAAGTGGTTCTTTCCGGCATTGCCGACAGTATTGGTTCCGACAACGCGTTTCTGGTGGTGGATAAAACGACCCGAATCGCCCTCGCTGACAGTACCTACGAAGCCGCGCTCGCGGCCATCGCCGGGGAGCTGGACAAGCGTCAACTTATGGATGCGGTGCGGTTAATCGGCCATCGCATCGCGCACGGCGGCGACATCTTTAGCGACGCCGTGATCATCACCGATGAGGTGATGGAACAAATCAAACGGGTGTCGCCGCTGGCACCGCTTCACAACTATGCCAACCTGGCAGGCGTTACCGCCGCGCGCCATCTCTTCCCCCGGTTTGCCGCAGGTGGCGGTCTTCGATACCGGATTCCATCAAACCCTGAAGCCGGAAGCGTACCTCTACGGGCTCCCGTATCAGTTCGCGGAACAGTACGGCGTACGCCGCTATGGTTTCCACGGCCACCTCCCACCGTTATGTAGCGAGTGAGGCCGTCGCCATGCTGGATCTGGATGAAAACGACGCCGGACTGGTGATCGCGCATCTGGGTAACGGCGCGTCGATTTGCGCCGTACAGGACGGCAAAAGCGTCGATACCTCCATGGGCATGACCCCGCTGGAAGGCTTAATCATGGGCACCCGCAGCGGCGATGTGGATTTCGGGGCGCTGACCTATCTGGCCGACAAAACCGGTCAGAGCATGGCCGAGCTGGAGCGTGTGGTGAATAAAGAGTCGGTCTGCTGGGCTTATCCGGGCTTTCATCCGATTTGCGCGTGCTGGAGCAGGCGTACCAGGAAGGCCACGCGGGCGCGCATCGCGCTATCGGCGCATTTGTGCACCGCATTGCCCGTCACATTGGCGGTCATGCCAGCGCCTTGCGCCGCCTTGACGGCGTGATCTTTACCGGCGGCATCGGTGAAAACTCCGTGTTAATCCGTCAACTGGTGATGGCGCGCCTTAAGGTGTTTGGTATTGAGGTGGACGAGGCGAAAAATGCCCAGCCGAACCGGGTGGGGGCACGCGTCGTGTCCAGCGACCGGTCGCGCGCGGTGGCCGCCGTCATTCCTACCAATGAAGAAAAAATGATTGCCCAGGACGCGATCCGTCTGGGTCAGTGCGTTCTACAGCCTGAATTTGCCTGATAACCCTAATTTATCTGTACCGTACCAGGGAGTTTGTAATGAAAGTTGATGTTGCGTTGAACGAGACTTATACCGAAGCATGGAATGGCTTTGCGGGTTCTGACTGGCAGGAAGCCATTAACGTCCGCGATTTTATTCAGCATAACTACACCCCGTATGAAGGGGACGAAAGCTTCCTCGCGGAAGCCACCCCCGCCACGGCGGCGTTGTGGGAAAAAGTGATGGAAGGCATCCGTCAGGAGAACGCCACGCATGCGCCGGTGGATTTCGACACCAACGTCGCCACCACCATCACCGCTCACGGGCCGGGCTACATTGAGCAGGGCCTGGAAAAAATCGTCGGCCTGCAAACGGATAAGCCGTTGAAGCGCGCGCTGCACCCGTATGGCGGCATCAATATGATCAAAAGTTCATTCGACGCCTATGGCCGCGAAATGGACAGCGAATTCGAATACACCTTCAGCCATCTGCGCAAAACCCACAACCAGGGGGTGTTCGACGTGTATTCCCCGGATATGCTGCGCTGCCGTAAATCCGGCGTGCTGACCGGTTTACCGGACGGCTATGGCCGTGGACGCATCATCGGCGACTACCGCCGCGTGGCGCTGTACGGCACGGCATACCTTATTCGCGAGCGTGAATTGCAGTTTGCCGATCTGCAACCGCGACTGGAGCGCGGCGAAGATCTGGAAGCCACGATCCGTTTGCGTGAAGAGCTGGCCGAGCACCGCCGCGCCCTGCAACAAATTACCGAAATGGCGGCTAAGTACGGCTTTGATGTTTCCCGTCCGGCGCGTAATGCTCAGGAAGCGGTACAGTGGCTCTATTTCGGCTACCTGGCAGCAGTGAAATCTCAGAACGGCGGGGCGATGTCGCTGGGCCGTACTGCGACCTTCCTTGATATCTATATTGAACGTGACATCAAAGCGGGCGTGCTGAATGAAGTTCAGGCGCAGGAGCTGATTGACCACTTCATTATGAAAATCCGCATGGTGCGTTTCCTGCGTACCCGGAGTTCGACACGCTGTTCTCTGGCGACCCGATTTGGGCCACCGAAGTGATCGGTGGGATGGGGCTGGATGGCCGTACGCTGGTGACCAAAAACTCGTTCCGTTACCTCAACACGCTGCACACTATGGGGCCGTCGCCGGAGCCAAACCTGACCATTCTGTGGTCGGAAGCGTTGCCGAAGGCGTTTAAAGCCTATGCCGCGAAAGTGTCCATTGAAACCTCTTCGCTTCAGTATGAAAACGACGATTTAATGCGTCCGGATTTTGAGAGCGACGACTATGCCATTGCCTGCTGCGTCAGCCCGATGGTTATCGGCAAGCAGATGCAGTTCTTCGGTGCGCGCGCCAACCTGGCAAAAACGCTGCTGTACTGCATCAACGGCGGGATGGACGAGAAGCTGAAAATCCAGGTTGGCCCGAAAGTGCCGATGATCATGGATGAAGTGCTGGATTACGACACTGTGATGAAGAGCCTCGACAGCTTTATGGACTGGCTGGCGGTGCAGTATGTGAGCGCGCTCAACCTGATCCACTACATGCACGATAAGTACAGCTACGAAGCCTCTCTGATGGCGCTGCACGATCGCGATGTGCATCGCACCATGGCCTGCGGCATCGCCGGGCTTTCCGTGGCGGTGGACTCGCTGTCTGCCATTAAATATGCCCGTGTTTCGCCGGTTCGCGATCATACCGGTCTGGCGGTGGATTTCGTCATTGAAGGGGAATATCCGCAATACGGCAACAACGATGACCGCGTGGACAGCATCGCCTGCGATTTAGTGTCGCGCTTTATGCAAAAAATCCAGGCGCTGCCGACCTACCGTAACGCGGTTCCGACCCAGTCGATCCTGACCATTACCTCGAACGTGGTGTATGGACAGAAAACGGGTAACACGCCGGATGGCCGCCGTGGCGGTATGCCATTTGCGCCGGGCGCGAACCCGATGCACGGACGCGATCGCAAGGGCGCAGTTGCCTCGCTGACGTCGGTGGCGAAACTGCCATTCAAATATGCCAAAGACGGGATTTCCTACACCTTCTCCATTGTCCCGGCAGCGCTGGGTAAAGACGAGATGGCGCGTAAGAACAACCTCGTAGGACTGTTGGACGGGTATTTCCATCATGATGTGGCGATTGAAGGCGGCCAGCATCTCAACGTCAACGTGATGAACCGCGAAATGCTGCTGGACGCCATTGAGCATCCGGAAAAATACCCGACCCTGACCATCCGCGTGTCTGGCTATGCGGTGCGCTTTAACGCGCTGACCCGCGAGCAGCAACAGGATGTGGTGTCCCGTACCTTTACCAGCGCCCTGTAATCCCTGCGTGCGGCGACATGCCGCACGCTCATTTTTTGAGGAGTGATCATGACAACGACCATTATTGCGACCAAAAACGCCCCGGATGCGATCGGACCGTATGTTCAGGGTGTGGATATGGGCAGTTTTGTTTTTACATCCGGCCAGATACCGCTGTGCCCGGAGACGGGCGCCGTGGCGGCGGATATTGAATCTCAAACGCTACAGTCTTTGCGGAATGTGAAAGGGATTATCGAAGCGGCGGGGCTGACGGTGAATAACATCATCAAAACCACCGTTTTCGTGAAGGACCTGGCAGATTTTGAAGCGGTAAACCGCGTCTATAACGGTTTCTTTTTAGAGCATAACGCCAACTTTCCGGCGCGCTCCTGTGTGGAAGTGGCGCGCTTGCCGAAAGATGTAAAAATCGAAATCGAAGCGATTGCAGTACGCCCCTGAGTAAAGGTTTTTCATTGGAGTACCCTGGTTGCTCCCGTCGTCTGGCGGGAGCCTTTTTCCTCAGGGGGAGCGAGGGCCCTTGTGGCCCGGGGGAAGGATTCCCCGCCCCCGGTACACCTCTTTATTCGCTGGAAATGCCCAGCGCCCGGCGTGTTTTCCCGGAGCTCAGGTAATCCGCAATATAGTCCTGGGAAATTTCACCGCTGTAACGCCCGTCCTCATCAACAATCGGCATCCATACCGTGGTTGTGCTCATACAACCGCGACAGCACCACACGCAGGTTATCTTCCGCTTTGCCGGTGATCCTGAACGGGTGGAGAAGGTCGCTACAGACGCCCGAGGCGCCGCGTGCTTCCCGACGCTTCACAAAACCAATGGGGCGGGATTCGCTGTCCACCACCGTTACCGAACGCTGATCGTTATCATCCATAATCGCAAACGCCTCGGAGAGTGGGGTTGAGGCCTGCACGGTAATAGTGGGCTGTTGATCGGTCACGTCGCCCGCCTGAACTAATAACAGGCGCTTAAGGGTGCGATCCTGTCCGACAAAAGAGCCGATAAACTCGTTCGCCGGTTTCGCCAGTAGCTCATCGGGGCTGGCGCACTGGACGATGCGCCCCTGACGGAATACCGCGATGCGATCGCCAAGTTTCAGCGCTTCATCAATATCATGGCTGACCAGCATTACCGTCTTTTTCAACTTGCGCTGCATTTCAAGGAACTGGTTCTGGATCACCTCACGGTTGATGGGGTCCACCGCGCCAAAGGGTTCATCCATCAGCAGTACCGGCGGATCGGCCGCAAGGGCACGGATAACCCCGATACGCTGCTGTTGCCCGCCAGACATCTCCTTCGGATAGCGGTGCAGGTATTTTTTCGGGTCGAGCGCCACCATATCCATCAGTTCCGCCGCCCGCGCCTGGTACCGGGCTTTATCCCAGCCCAGCATCCGGGGCACTACGGTAATATTCTCTTCAATGGTCATATTCGGGAACAGACCGATTTGCTGAATCACGTAGCCGATATTGCGGCGCAGCGTAACCGTATCCATCTCACTGGTGTTTTTACCGTTAATGAGAATGTTGCCGCTGCTGGGGGCGATAAGCCGGTTAATCATCTTTAACGTCGTGGTCTTGCCGCAACCGGAAGGGCCCAGCAATACGCACATTTCGCCTTCCGGCACGTTCAGGTTGACGTTATCCACGGCCTTAATGGTTTGGCCATTTTTCTGGGTAAATTGTTTGGTCAGGTTTTCCAGTTTTATCATTATCGTATCCCCTTCGGAGTCAGCATCACCTGTAAACGGTGCAGCATCCAGTCAAGTACAATGGCCAGCAAACAAATCATGACGGCGCCAGCAATCAGCATGCGAATATCGCTGCCGCCGATGCCGTTCAGCAGCAACAGACCAAGCCCGCCTGCGCCAATCACCGCCGCAATCGCCATAACGCCAATATTCATCACCACTGCGGTGCGAATGCCGCCGAAAATCACCGGCAGCGCGATGGGGATTTCTACCCAGCGCAGGCGCTGCCAGAACGTCATGCCGATGCCGCGTCCCGCTTCGCGCAGACCCGGCGGCAGGCTTTCCAGCGCCGTATGGGTATTGCGAACAATCGGCAGCAGGGAATAGAGGAATACCGCTGTCACGGCAGGCAACGCGCCAATCCCCTGACCAATCATCGAAAACAGAGGGATCATCAGGCCGAACAGCGCGATAGACGGGATGGTCAGCACCACCGTCGCGATGCCCCAGCACCGGCGTCGCCAGCCATTTATGGCGCACGATCAGCACCCCAAGCGGAACGCCAATCACAATCGCCATGCCCACGGCTAACGCCACCAGCCACAGGTGCTGAAGGGTGAGTCCGCCGATGTACCCGGCGTTATCCATCATGTAATGAATCGTGTCCATCGAAGGGTCTCCTTAAAGCAGCTTGTGCTGTTGAAGAAATTCACGCGCGACCTTTTGGGGCGACTCATGATCGATATCCACCCGGGCATTCAGCGTGGCGATGACATCATTATTCAGCAGTCCCGACAGGGTGTTGAGCGCCTCGTCCAGGCCCGGATTGGCGTCGAGGATCGGTTTGCGCACCACTGGTGTGACCGCATAGCTCGGGAAGAACCCTTTATCATCTTCCAGCACTTTGAGATCGAAGCCTTTCACCCGCCCGTCGGTGGTGTACACCAGCCCGGCGTCCACAAACCCATCGCGAATGGCGTTATACACCAGCCCCGGGTCCATCTGGCGGATTTGCGGGCGGTCGAGACGCATGTTGTAAGCTTTCTGCAGAGGTTTTATGCCGTCGCTGCGTCCGGAGAATTCCAGGTCAAGGCCCAGCAGCCAGTTGTTTTTCGGGTCATGCTGGCGCAGGTAATCCATTCTTTCCACCATCTGCGACAGGGTGGTGATGTTCTCTTTTTCCGCCCGTTCGCGCTGCATCGCGAAGGCATAAGTGTTGTTCATGTCAGCCGGGTTCAGCCACACCAGCCCGAGTTTGGCGTCCAGGCGTTTCACGGTGTCGTAAGACTCCTGCGGCGTCATTCGCTTATCAATTTTGTTAAAGATAATCAGCGAGGTGCCGGTGTATTCCCAGGTGATATCGATTTGGTTATTGACCATCGCATTGCGGGAAATAACGGCGGCAATATTGGTTTTCGGCTGCACCGGGAAACCCTTCTTTTGCAGGTACAGAACCGTCAGGGCAGAGAGGATATGTTGCTCGGTAAATCCTTTGGTTGCGAGGACGATGGGGGCAGCCTGGGCAACGTTCGCGAAAAGCGCCAGCCCCGTTACGGCGGCCAGCAGGCGGGAAAACAGTCTCATGGTTCGCTCCTTATTATTATTATCAGGCAGTGTGCGGGCTCATCAGGCGGCCCAGACCGGCCAGCGCTAAATCCAGAATCATGGCAAACAGCGCCGTGGCAGCCGCGCCGAGGATCAAAGTGGGGAAGTCATTCAGATAGATGCCGGGGAAAATCAGTTCGCCATAGCTGCTGGCGCCAATGAGAAACGCCAGCGGGGCGGTTCCGACGTTGATCGCCGTGGCGATACGGATACCTGACAGCATGACTGGCCAGGCGTTGGGTAGCTCAACCTGACGTAACCGCTGCCAGCGGGTCATGCCGATACCTTTGGCCGCTTCAATCAGCGAGCCCGGTACGGAACACAACCCGGCGTAGGTATTACGGACAATCGGCAACAGAGACGCGAGGAATAAGGCGAATATCGCCGGACGATCGCCGATACCGATAATCACCATTGCCAGCGCCAGCACTGCCAGAGGCGGTAAGGTATTGCCAACGTTGAAAATTTGCATCACGTATTCCGCGAAACGGCGGGCGGCGGGGCGGCTCAATAAAATACCGCTGGGAATACCGACCAACAGCGCCAGCGCCATTGAACTGAATACCAGTTTCAGATGCTGTTGCCCGAGGTAGATCAAGTCCACCCGACGTTCTTTAACCGTATCCAGACCGACGCCCCAGACGATCAAACCTGTCACCAAAATGAGCGCAAGCAGCGCCAGCACTGCGCGCAGTGCAAGTTGTCTATACATTGCTGTGTGTCTCCCTGAGCACGCGTTATAGAATTGTTATGCCTTGTGTTGGCAGGGTGTTAAGAGCTATAGCAACGGGACGGGAATGATTCCAGTTTGTTAATCATTAACCTGGTAATGATTCATCGACCAAATCATTAATTTGGCCTTATAACGTCTGAAAAAAAGGCGGGTATAAAGAATTATCTTAAAGTCCGTAAATGGTAAGTGACGTTGTCACTAATAGAATGCTGGTTTCATCGGCGAAAAGTGGCTTGCGGTGTTCGGCAAATTTACAAAAGCAGGTTTACAAAACGTGAGTAAACGGTTTGTTAAGTAATAAAAAATTCCTTTCCATGATTATAAGAATACAGGGCGAGACACTTTATAAGTCACTATTTATGAAAGAAAATAATGCTCTTCATGGTGCTGTTGCTACGCATGGTGATCAGACCTGTTTTATTTATATGTGACATCATTCACGCAGGTGGAATAAAATATTCCTTACACTGAGTCATTCTTTGAAAAATATGAGGCCGCTATGAGCATCGATTTACGCCAACTACTCACCGAACGCCGCAATCCCGCCAGCGAGAATATCGACACCCTGTCGACACTGGAGATGCTGACGGTCATGAACGATGAGGATTGCCGGGTTCCGCTTGCGATCACACCTTATCTCCCGCAGATCGCAAAGCTGGTGGACCGCGTCGCGCAGGCGTTTGCTGAGGGAGGCCGGTTGATTTATATCGGCGCGGGCACATCAGGGCGGCTCGGCATCCTGGACGCCAGCGAATGCCCGCCGACTTTCGGAACCAGGCCGGAGCAGGTCGTCGGGCTTATCGCTGGCGGGCATAAAGCCATTTTAAGCGCGGTAGAGAATGTGGAAGACAACCGCGAGCAGGGCGAAGCGGATTTGAAAGCGATTAACTTTAGCGCCAAAGATGTGCTGGTGGGCCTTGCCGCGAGTGGCAGAACGCCGTATGTGCTCGGCGCGATGGCGTGGGCCCGTTCACTGAATGCCTGCGTGGCGGTAGTGAGCTGCAATCCGCAAAGTGAAATGGCGGCGCTGGCGGACATTGCGATTACTCCTGCCGTCGGGCCGGAAGTGGTAACCGGTTCGACACGCCTGAAAGCGGGTACAGCCCAGAAGCTGGTGCTAAATATGATCACCACCGGGGCGATGATCCGCAGCGGCAAGGTCTACAGTAATTTAATGGTCGATGTGGAAGCCACCAACGCCAAACTGATTGAGCGCCAGATTTCGATTGTGATGGATGCGACCGAGTGCGATCGCGCCACCGCCGAGGCCGCGCTGCAACAGTGTCATCGCCACTGTAAAACCGCCATCGTGATGGTGCTGACCGGCCTTGACGCCGCGCAGGCGAAAGCGGTACTGGAAAAAAACAACGGATTTATCCGTCTGGCATTACAACAGGCGTAAAGGAAACCAGCGATGGCCAAAATAACCCGCGAGATGATAGCCCGTATTACCCAGGCCGTGGGCGGCGGAAGCAACGTTGCCCATTGCGGCAACTGTATGACCCGCCTCCGACTTACCCTGCGTGACGATACCCGCGCCGATGTCGCGGCGATTCGCCAGATCCCCGGCGTGCTGGGTGTGATTGAAAGCGATGAACAGTTCCAGATTGTGCTTGGTCCGGGGCACGCCCAGACCGCGGCAGAGATGATGAATCAACATCTGGAAAGCGCCGCGGACGATGCGCCGGGCGCGGCGGCGGCACCCGCCAGCGACGCCACGCTTGATGAGATTGCCGCCCGGAAAAAACAGCAGTTGAAAGGTAAGCAAACCAGCGGCGTGCAAAAGTTTCTGGCGAAATTCGCCACTATCTTTACGCCCCTTATCCCGGGCTTTATCGCCGTCGGTTTGCTGCTGGGCTTCGCGACGCTTGCCGAGCAAATTTTTGTGCTGGGTAAGGCCTCGCCAAACAGCGTGCTGGTGGAAATCATCAGTTATATGAAGGTGTTCAGTAAAGGGATGTTCACCTTTCTGAGTATTCTCATCGGTTACAACGCGCAGAAAGCGTTCGGCGGTTCCGGCGTTAATGGCGCGATCATCGCCGCCCTGTTTGTGCTGGGGTATAACCCCGACGCCACAACTGGGTTCTATTCCGGCATCTCTTCCTTTTTCGGCCATACCATCGATCCGCGCGGCAATATTATCGGCGTGCTGATTGCCGCCATTCTCGGCGCGTGGGTGGAAAAGCGCGTGCGCAGCATCATGCCAGCCAATCTGGATATGATCCTGACCTCCGCCGTTACGCTGCTGATTATGGGCGCGGTGACGTTTATCGCGATCATGCCGGTGGGCGGATATCTGTTCAACGGAATGTCATGGCTGTTCCTGCACCTGAACGGCAACCCCTTTGGGTCGGCGGTGCTGGCGGGGCTGTTCTTACTGGCGGTAATGTTTGGCGTACACCAGGGGTTTGTTCCGGTCTATTTTGCCTTAATGGATGCGCAGGGCTTCAACTCGCTGTTCACCATTCTCGCGATGGCAGGCGGCGGCCAGGTGGGCGCGGCGCTGGCGCTTTACGCCCGCGCAAACAAAGAGGCGCTGCTGCGTACCCAAATCAAAGGGGCGATTATTCCCGGCATCCTGGGCATTGGCGAACCGCTGATTTACGGCGTGACGCTGCCGCGGGTGAAGCCTTTTATCACTGCCTGCCTGGGCGGCGCATGCGGCGGCTTCTTTATTGGCCTGGTGGCCTGGCTCGGGTTGCCGGTGGGGCTGAATACCGTATTTGGTCCGTCGGGTCTGGTGGCGCTGCCATTAATGACATCGAATAGCGGGATTTATGCCGGGATGGCGGTTTACGCGGCGGGATTAGCGGTTGCCTATCTGTCAGGGTTTATCCTGACGTGGTTGTTTGGCAGTAAGAATGTCGATCTGAGTTAAGCGGATGCCTCCGGCGGTGTGCCGGAGGGTCATCTTATTGCGGCTCGCTTTGCGACCCGTCCTGCCCGGCGGCAGCGCTGCCTGACGCGTTGCCGCTGCTGGTGCGGGTATAGAGGATTTTATGCGTGTCGTTCGCGCAGTGACCGACCACTTGCGCGTCCATTTGATCCACCTGATCGCCAGGCACAATGGTTAAGCTAAAACTGGTTTCCGAAACGCCATTATTGATGATGCGCTGTTGGATATCCGCTTTGACCCGTTCACAGGATTCCGGCGCGGCCAGCGCTGGCGCGGCGGCAAACGCCAGCAGACAGACAACCGGCAAGGCTAAACGCTTCATATCAGTCTCCTTTGGGGTGTGCTCAGGTCTAAGCATAGCATTCATAGTGTAAATCTCTGTATTTGCTTATATCATGAATGCTGATTTCAGACGGGAGGAAGCCCACGCGTGAAGCCACAGATTTTTATCATAGCGTTAACGGCAGCACTGAGCGGCTGTGACGATCCCCAGGGGCCCATTGCCTACACACCTGAAATGGCAAGTTTTTCAAATGAATTTGACTTTGACCCGCTGCGTGGGCCGGTTAAAGATTTCAGCCAGACATTACTGAATGACCATGGCGAAGTGACCCGCCGGGTAAGTGGCACGATGTCGAAAGAAGGGTGTTTTGATACGCTGGAGTTTCACGATCTCGATGCCAATACCGGGGCGGCGCTGGTGCTCGATGCCAATTACTATCTGGAAGCTGGCTCGCAGGAAAAACGGGTGAAACTGCAGGGAAAATGCCAGCTGGCGGAACTTCCGGCTATCGGCTTACAGTACGAAACCGACGATAACGGCTTTGTGGTGGCGGCGCGGGGGAAAGAGGCCTCGGTGGAATATCGCTACGACGAGGAAGGCTATCCGCTGGGCAAGAAAACCCAGGCTAAAGCATCCACGCTGGACGTCAAAGCCACCACTACCGGGGATAAACGTAAAAAACTCAATTACCAGTCGGTCAGCCTGCTGGATAACAAAGCCATTTCCCATGCCACGCAGGTCTGCAAATACGACGACTATTTCAATCCGGTGAGTTGCACCCTGGACGTGACGGACGAGAGCGCCACGCCACCGACGGTGCACCATTTCACCATCAAAAACACCATTGAATATTACTAACCCGCGGGCCTGCCGCGGGTAGCGCCGTTACTGCGCGGTGGGCTTTAAAATATTGCCCTGGGTTTTGTGTTCCGCCAGATATTGATGCTGGAAAATGCACATGCGGATGGTGTTGCGGTACTCGCCGTTAATAAAGAATTCATGAACCAGCTCGCCCTCAACCGTGAACCCAAGCTTACGGTAGATGTGGATGGCTTTAACGTTTTCTTTATCGACAATCAGGTAGAGCTTGTACAGGTTGAGTACGGTAAAACCGTAGTCCATCGCCAGTTTGGCGGCGCGGGACGCCAGCCCTTTACCCTGATGCTCCGGAGAAATAATGATCTGGAACTCGGCGCGGCGATGGACGTGGTTAATTTCCACCAGTTCCACAAGGCCGGCTTTATCGCCATCGCACTCCACCACAAAGCGGCGTTCGCTCTGGTCGTGAATGTGTTTATCGTACAGATCGGAGAGTTCGACAAACGCCTCATAGGGTTCTTCAAACCAGTAACGCATTACGCTGGCGTTGTTATCTAACTGATGGACGAAGCGCAAATCTTCACGCTCAAGCGGACGAAGTTTAACGTTGAGATCGCTGGGCATGGTAAATCCTTTTTATGCTGGTGAAACAAGGGCTCCTGCGGGAGCCCTGGGTCTTACGGTGTAATCTGGCGGCCTGTTCGACGATCCAGGCAGCGAAGGGTATTCGGTTCCCAGTAAGCGTTCACATTGGCGCTTTGCTGACATTTGTCCTGGGCGTCAAAGGCGACGTCCGCTTTATCCCACTCTTTTTCTGCACGCTTGTTAATTTTCTGGCGCAGCGAACGGGTGTCATTCCATTGCTCTTTATCCATCGCCGCATTCTGGCGAGATTGCGCGCTGTCGCCGGATTCGATGATCAGTCGATCGGTCTGCGCATGGAGCGGCGAAGCGATGGCAAACACACCAGCCAGCAACATCATAACTGCAGATTTGCCAAGGAGGGTTTTCATCATGGTTTCCTTTAAGGTTAAACAGTACGTATCGGTCGCCCGACGCTTTTATTATACCATTGCCGGGTCACAGAGCAGCACCCTTGAACAGATTATCAGGAATTAACTTCAACATGATTAAAACAACGTTGCTGTTTTTTGCCACCGCGCTGGCTGAAATCGTCGGCTGTTTTTTGCCGTGGCTGTGGTTACGGCGCGGGGCATCGGCATGGTTGTTATTGCCCGCCGGGCTTTCACTGGCGCTTTTCGTCTGGTTGTTAACCCTCCATCCCGCCGCGAGCGGGCGCGTCTATGCGGCCTATGGCGGCGTCTACGTCATGACAGCACTTCTCTGGCTACGGGTCGTGGACGGCATAAAACTCAGTTTATCCGACTGGCTCGGCGCAGGGATCGCCCTGTGCGGCATGTTGATCATCGTTGCTGGCTGGGGCCGCACCTAACTTAAATCCTCTCAAAACTGATGAAAATTTATGCAATCCGCGCGGTTGTTTGTGATTGCATTCATGTTTCTGTGAACTTCATACTTGTATGGTAGTAGCTCGGTTGCGTAAATTGAACGCAACTTAATACATGCCGTTCACGTTGTAAGGAAAAAACATGAAAATCGTCAGTGCTGAAGTTTTCGTGACCTGTCCGGGTCGCAACTTTGTCACCTTAAAAATCACCACCGACAGCGGATTAACCGGGTTAGGGGACGCCACGCTCAATGGCCGCGAACTTTCCGTGGCGTCATACCTGAAAGATCATCTGTGCCCTCAACTGATTGGCCGCGATGCGCATCGCATCGAGGATATCTGGCAGTTCTTCTATAAAGGCGCGTACTGGCGTCGCGGCCCGGTCACCATGTCCGCCATTTCCGCCATCGATATGGCGCTGTGGGATATCAAAGCCAAAGCCGCCAACATGCCGCTGTATCAACTGCTCGGCGGCGCGTCCCGTGAAGGGGTGATGGTGTATTGCCACACCACGGGCCACAGCATCGACGAAGTCCTGGACGATTATGCGCGCCATAAAGAGATGGGCTTTAAAGCCATTCGCGTGCAGTGCGGCGTGCCGGGCATGAAAACCACTTACGGCATGGCGAAGGGCAAAGGGCTGGCGTATGAACCGGCCACGAAAGGCGACTGGCCTGAAGAGCAGTTGTGGTCAACGGAAAAATACCTCGATTTCACGCCGAAACTGTTTGAAGCGGTGCGCAATAAGTTTGGTTTTCATGAACACCTGCTGCACGACATGCATCACCGCCTGACGCCGATTGAAGCGGCGCGTTTTGGTAAGAGCATTGAAGAACACCGCCTGTTCTGGATGGAAGATCCGACACCTGCGGAAAACCAGGAGTGCTTCCGTCTGATCCGCCAGCACACCGTGACGCCGATTGCCGTTGGCGAAGTTTTTAACAGCATCTGGGATTGCAAACAGCTGATTGAAGAACAACTGATCGATTATATCCGCACCACCATCACCCACGCGGGCGGCATTAGCGGTATGCGCCGTATCGCCGATTTCGCGTCCCTGTATCAGGTACGTACCGGTTCCCACGGTCCGTCGGATCTGTCGCCGGTTTGTATGGCGGCGGCGCTGCATTTCGATCTCTGGGTACCGAATTTTGGGGTACAGGAATACATGGGTTATTCCGAACAAATGCTGGAAGTCTTCCCGCATAACTGGACCTTCGACAATGGCTATATGCATCCGGGCGATAAGCCAGGTCTGGGCATCGAATTCGATGAAAAACTGGCGGCGAAATATCCCTACGAACCGGCTTATTTACCGGTAGCGCGTCTGGAAGACGGCACGCTGTGGAACTGGTGATCCGCACCTTATTTGACCCATGCTCGATTATGGAGAGCAGTCATGAAATTTATTAACGACAGTTTTATGATTAATAATGAACCCGGGCGCAAATTGTACCGCGAATATGCAAAAGCGCTGCCGGTTATCGATTACCATTGCCACCTGGACGCCAGAGAGATTTATGAAAATAAATCCTTCACGGATATTACCCAGTTATGGCTGGCCGGGGATCATTACAAATGGCGCGCAATGCGCGCCAACGGCGTCAGCGAAGATAAAATCACCGGCAATGCCTCCTCTGAAGAGAAATTCCAGGCGTGGGCAGAAACGGTGGAGTCCTGTTTTGGCAACCCGCTGTATCACTGGACGCACCTGGAGCTGCAATATTATTTCGGGATTGAAGATAACCTGGACACCACCAACTGGCGCGATATTATGTCCGCCTGCAATCGGCTGTTATCTCAGGATGATTTCAAACCCCGTGCGTTGATTACCCGCTCAAATGTTGACGTTATTTGCACCACCGATTCGCCGCTGGATTCGCTGGAATATCATCGCTTATTACGCGACGACGCGGATTTTACTACCCAGGTTCTGCCCACGTTTCGTCCGGATGATATTTTCGAAGAAAATCCGCAGCAGTTTGGCCTGTTTATCGAAAAACTCTCGGCGCTTACCGGCGTTAAAATAGTTCGTTTCGCCGATTTGTCTCAGGCAATGGAACAGCGAATTGAATATTTCCACGCGTCAGGATGCCGTATTTCCGATCACGGTCCGGTGGCAATTCATTATCAGCCCGCCACTGCGCAGGAAATCGAGAACGTATTTGCCAAAAAATGCGCGGGCGAAACGTTAACGCCAACTGAGCATACGGCATTAATTAGCGCCATATTCGTCATGCTGGCGGGGCACTATAAAAAGCGCCAGTGGTCGATGCAGATTCATTTCGGGGCGATCCGCAGTAATAACAGCCTGATGAAAGAGAAAATCGGCATTAATACCGGGTTTGATTCCATTGCCGATCAATGTCATCTGGCGCAAGGGTTAAACGGTTTGCTGGATGCGATGGCGCGAAATAACGCGTTGCCCAAAACCATTCTGTATAACCTGAACCCGATTTATAACGATATTGTCGCCACGACTATCGCCAATTTCCAGTCTGCTGATGACGGCGTGAAATCACCGATCCAGTTTGGCTCCGGCTGGTGGTTCAACGATACGCGCCGGGGGATGGAAAACCAACTTAACTCTCTGGCGGACCAGGGGGTGCTGATGAATTTCATCGGCATGTTGACCGATTCCCGCAGCTTTATTTCCTATACGCGTCACGACTATTTCCGCCGTATTTTATGTAATCTCATCGGCGGATGGGTTGAGCGTGGGGAAGTGCCGGATAATCCACAAATATTATCAAAACTAATAACAAATATTTGTCACGACAACGCTAAAAATTACTTCCGATTCTAATATCTCTGACCCTATTGAGGAGAGACCATGTCTCAGACCAAAAGAAAAATCACCATACCCGTCAGTATCGGATATGGCGTAACCGATATTATGGGTGGCGGCGCATTTACCGTCATTGGCGCCTGGCTGCTTTTTTTCTACACCACTTTTGTGGGCTTATCTCCGGTAGAAGCCGCGTCAATTGTTGCTATTGCGCGAATAGTGGATGCCATTGTCAGCTTATTTATGGGCAGTTTTACTGACCATTTCTATAAAAACTATTTAGGCAAAAAATTTGGCCGCCGCCGTTTCTTCTTATTAATCGGCGCGCCGTTAATGCTGGTCTATGCCTTGTTATGGTTAGACGGTATGACGTGGGGCTTTTATCTCGCGGTCTACCTGGCGTTTGAAATTATCGCCGCCATGGTGCTTATTCCCTGGGAAACGCTGCCGTCAGAAATGACCAAAGAGTTTAACTCGCGCACCAAAATGTCTACCTGCCGCATGTTCTTTTCGGCGACCGGGACCTTTCTGGCCACCTTTATTCCTGGCCTGCTGATTGGTTTCTTCGGGGAACATAACGCCAATGCTTATCTGATTAATGGCGTGGTCTTTGCCGTGCTGTTTATGGTGTGCGTCTTTATCTCCTGGAAAGTGACCTGGGAGCGCGATCTCACCCCGGAAATGCTGGCGGAACTGGAACGCCCGAGTGAAGCAAAAACCTTCCGGGAAAAACTGGCGATGCTGGGGAATCTGTTTAAAGACTACGGTTCAACCCTGAAAGTCCGTGCTTTCCGTAAACATCTGGCGATCTATTTGTTCTCCTTTACCGCGAAAGATGTTTATAACACCGTGTTTGTCTTCTTCTGCGTGTATTGCCTCCATGTGTCGTCGTCGCTTGCCGGTACGCTGCTTTCTATGAGTATTGTCGGGTTGCCGGTGACCTTGCTGGCGGGCATGGCGATCATTAAATACGGTCCGTCGCGTCTCTACGTGTTCGCCTATACCGTCATGATGACCTGTCTGCTTGGCTTATTCCTGGTGTATCAGTTCCCAACGGATAACAAAGTGGTGCTGCTCGTGGTTCTCGCGGCGGTCTATCAGGTCGGACGTTGCGTGCTGGAATTTACTCCGTGGAACGTCTTCCCGTTCATTCCGGACATCGACGAAATGATCACGCGTCAACGTCGTGAAGGGTTGTTCGCCGCCGTAATGACATTCTCCCGTAAAACCACGGTCGCCATCGCTACCTTTATTGTAGGCTTACTGTTACAAAGCGGCGGTTTCGTTAAAGGCAGCCAGGTTCAGCCAGAAAGCGCAGTGAATATGATTGCCTCACTGCTGTTTATTGGCACGGCAGGCCTGCTGATGCTCGCCCTGTGGCAGGCGCTGACATTCCGTCTGAATAAACGCACTCACAAAATTTTCGTTGATGAAGTTGAACGTCTGAAAGCGAACGGCGCGAAAAGCGATGTTCAGCCTGAGACGCGTGAAGTGGTCGAGGATTTAACCGGCTACTCCTACGACATGCTGTGGCGTGAAGGCGATGCCTCCACCGTCATAAACAACCCCGAATTACGGATGTCCCGAGACATCTGATGTTCCCGGAAAGCCGGCCCGAACAGGCCGGCTTTCCTCTGTTTTAGCTAAGTGAGTTTATTATGGAAAATAGCGCCTTATCATTGTCCCGTTTCGCACCGCAATACGATCGCAGCAGGCTGGTTACTCGTTGCGTCCATCTTGGCTTTGGAGCGTTCCACCGCGCACACCAGGCGGTTTATGCCGATATTCTGGCGACCGATCACCACAGCGACTGGGGTTATTGCGAAGTTAATCTTATTGGCGGAGAGCAACAGATAGCCGATCTGAATCGTCAGGATCGGCTGTATACCGTGGCGGAAATGTCTGCCGAGGGCTGGACCACCCGTGTGGTGGGCGTGGCGACCCAGGCGCTGCACGCCCAGGTTGACGGGCTGGACGCGGTGTTGACTGCGCTGTGCCAGCCGAAAGTGGCGATTGTGTCATTAACCATCACCGAAAAAGGCTACTGTCATTCTCCGGCGACCGGAGAGCTGATGCGGGAGCATCCAATGATTGCCGCCGATTTAGCGCGGCCTGAGCAGCCGAAGACCGCCGTTGGCGTGATTGTCGCCGCGCTGGCGCGGCGCAAAGCCGCAGGATTACGCGGCTTCAGCGTGATGTCCTGCGACAATATGCCGGAAAACGGCCATGTCACCCGTAATGTTGTGCTGGCGTATGCCCATGCGGTAGACGCGGCGCTGGCGCAGTGGATTGAAGGAGAGGTGACGTTTCCTTCCACGATGGTGGACCGCATTGTGCCCGCCGTCACTCCGGAGACATTGCAGCGCATCGCCGATCTCACCGGTATCGACGATCCTGTCGCGGTGGCCTGCGAGCCGTTCCGCCAGTGGGTGATTGAGGATAACTTTGTCGCGGGCCGCCCGGAATGGGAAAAAGCGGGCGCGGAACTGGTTACCGATGTGTTGCCGTTTGAAGAAATGAAACTGCGTATGCTTAACGGCAGCCACTCGTTCCTGGCCTATCTGGGGTATCTGGCAGGCTATCCGTTGATCAATATTTGTATGGAAGACCAGAACTTCCGCGCTGCGGCCCGTGCGCTAATGCTTAACGAGCAGGCGCCGACGTTAAAGGTGAAAGGCGTGGATTTATCCCGTTATGCCGACAGCCTGATCGCCCGCTATGAAAATACCGCGCTGGCCCATCGAACGTGGCAAATCGCCATGGATGGCAGCCAGAAACTGCCGCAGCGTATGCTGGACTCGATTCGCTGGCATCTGGCAAAGGGATCAAACTGGCCTTTACTGGCGCTGGGTGTCGCAGGCTGGATGCGCTATGTCGACGGGGTCGATGAACAGGGCAATGCCATTGAGATCAGCGATCCGCTGAAGGCCGATATTGCGGCAAAAGTGGCGCAGAGCGAACAGGGTACGGCGAGGGTTCAGGCGCTGTTGTCGCTGACGGCGATTTTCGGTGACGATCTGCCGGGCAATCCGGTGTTTGTGGAGGGCGTAATGCAGGCGTATCGGGTATTGCTGGAGAAGGGTGCGAAAGCTGCGATTGCGCAGTATGCGGCGGCGCTGTAACCGCCGGTGAGTCAATGCCGCCGCAGGGCGGCATTGTTATCGATTAGTGCAGGCCAAGACGAATCAGATCTACCGGCGCAACATAATTCTCGATGCCTTCGACTTCCACCGTTGCCTGACGGCGCACCTGTTCAGCGGTTAAGCCTTCGCTGTGGATGGCGCGGATCACGCCAGTCTGGCCGGTGCCGTTGAGCATGACGCGGCTACCTTCGGTGATGGAATTACGGTTACGGTCATAAGTCATCATGATGGTTTTCTCCTCTGAGCAAGCTAAACGTGTTACACGCTCAATATTCTAAAAACCACTTCGCTTAAAACCTTAACGTGGATCAAAAAAACGGGAATTGTGTGATGAATGTCACGCTCAACTGTCGTCGCTAAACCAGTCGCTGTTTTCCTGTTTAATCAACTGTACGGATTCACTGATTTCCTGAAGATGACGGGTCATGGCAAGGTCAACCGCGTCGGCGTCATGCTGCTCCAGCGCGGTAAAAATTGTCATATGCTGCTCCAGCAACATATCGGGGGGCGAAACGTGATCGAGACTCATGTAGCGCACCCGATCGATGGTGGCTTTGATATTTTCAATGGTATCCCAGGCCAGCTGACACTGGGCAATATGCGCCAGCGTTTCATGAAACGCGTCATCCAGCATAAAGAAGTCGTTAATCTGCTTACGCTCAATCGCCGTGCGCTGTTGATTGAGATTTTGTTCCAGCAGATAAAGCTGCTCAGGGGTGATCATACCGGCGGCGCGGCGCACCACGGCGCACTCGATGGCCTGGCGCACGAAACAGCCGTTACGCACCTGGGCCAGGGAAATTTTATTGACGTAGCTGCCGCGTTGCGGGCGAATCTGGATCAAGCCGTTTTCTGCGAGTTTGATAAACGCTTCGCGCACCGGCTGGCGGGAGACGTCAAACCGTACCGACACCTCTTTTTCCGAGAGCGGCGTGCCCGGCGGGATCAGGCAATGAACAATATCACTGCGCAGAATGCGATAAATTTGCTGATTAACGGGCTGGGTAGGATTTAACAGGGTTTCAACGGCCATCGGTCTGTGCTTCGTTTGCGGGTAACCCGTTCAATCTACCACGAATATGCCCCCCGGCGCGAGGCCGGGGAGCAGGGTATATTACGATCCGCGATGAACGCTCAGTCCGCCATAGGTCTGGCTGACCGGCATCATTTCCAGGGTGTTGATATTGACGTGGGCGGGAAGGGTGGCGACCCACCATACGGCTTCGGTCACATCTTCCGGTGTTAACGGATTGGCATTCTGATACGTTTTATCAGCTTTCTCGTCGTCGCCTTTAAAACGCACATTGGAAAACTCCGTACCGCCGACCAGACCTGGCTCAATATCAGTCACGCGAATGGCGGTGCCGTGAAGGTCAGTACGCAAGTTCAGGCTGAACTGACGAACAAACGCTTTGGTGGCGCCATACACATTGCCGCCCGCGTAAGGCCAACTGCCTGCGGTTGAACCGAGGTTAATCACGTGGCCGCGGTTACGCGCCACCATGCCGGGCAGCACGGCGCGGGTCATATACACCAGGCCTTTGTTGTTGGTATCAATCATGTTTTCCCAGTCTTCGACGCTGGCTTTATGGGCGGGTTCCATACCCAGCGCCAGCCCGGCGTTGTTAACCAGCACATCAATTTCCTGCCATTCCGGCGGCAACCCGGCAAGCATGGTCTCAATGGCAGCGCGGTTGCGCACATCAAGCTGCGCGGTGTACAGGTTGTTGCCCAGCTCGTCTTTCAGCTCCTGAAGGCGCTCCTGACGACGCCCGGTGGCAATCACTTTATGACCGTTTTGAATAAAACGACGGGTAATGCATTCGCCGAATCCGGCGGTTGCTCCAGTAACCAGAATGATCATCTCGCTGTTCCTCAACGCTTTTCAAAGTGATTATTACCTTAGCATGCGAAGCAAGGTCGTGGTAAGGGCAGCAGGGGTGTAACGGCGCGGTCAGACAGAAATTATTGCGGCCGGGCAAGGGGTTGCATAAGCTTGAGTTTTGCCTGTGGTTTTAGCGAGAGTGCGTTATGCAACAATCAAACCCCTTTTTTAGCGTCAGCCTGAAGCCTTATCAGGCCCCGCCTTTTGATGAAATTCGCGATGAGCATTACCGCCCGGCCTTTGATGAAGCGGTTCGCATTAAGCGCCAGGAAATTGCCGACATCGCCGCCTGTCAGGAAGCGCCCAGTTTTGATAACACCTATCTGGCGCTGGAGCTGAGCGGCCAAATGCTTAACCGCGTCACCAGCGTCTTTTTCGCGATGACCTCGGCGCATACCAATGACTATCTCCAGGAGCTGGATGAAGCGTTCTCGGCGGAACTGGCAGCACTGGCAGATGAAATTTATTTAAACCCGGTGCTGTTCAGCCGTCTCGATACTGTCTGGCAACAACGCCACGCCATGGCGCCGGACGCGGAAGCGTTGCGCCTGATTGAAGTGGTCTGGCAAAACTTTATGCTGGCCGGGGCCACATTATCCCCGGAGCAGAAAACCGAACTGAAGGCGATTAACCAGTCGCTGGCGCGCCTGGTCAGCCAGTTTAATCAGCACTTGCTGGCCGCAGATAAAACCGGTGGTCTGGAGATTGACGACGTCAGCCAGCTGGCGGGACTGTCGGAGGCGGATATTCAGGCCGCCGCCCAGGCAGCGGCAGATAAGGGGCTCGACGGCCGCTGGTGGCTGGCGCTGCTCAACACCACCCAGCAACCGGCGCTCCAGTCGCTGGAAAACCGCGCGGTGCGTGAAGCCCTCTTCAAAGCAGGCTGGCACCGTACGGAGAAGGGCGATGCCAACGACACACGGGCAATTGTGACCCGGCTGGCGATGCTGCGTGCGGAGAAAGCGGCCTTATTAGGATTTGACGATTACGCCTCCTGGAGCATTGCCAGCCAGATGGCGAAAACCCCGGATGCGGCGCTGGGATTTATGCGTGCCATCGTCCCGGCGGCCACGGCGCGAGCGCGTCAGGAACTGGCGGATATTCAGACCTGCATCGACAAGCAGCAGGGCGGATTCAGCGCCCGCGCCTGGGACTGGGCTTTTTATGCCGAACAGGTCCGGCGTGAGAAGTACGCTTTGGATGAAAACCAACTGCGGGCCTATTTTGCACTCGATCGGGTGCTGGAAGACGGCGTGTTCTGGGCTGCCAGCCAGCTGTTCGGTCTTAAGTTTGTGCCGCGTCATGATATTGCGGTGTATCACCCTGACGTGCGGGTTTGGGAAATTTTTGACCGCAATGGCGAGGGGCTGGCGCTGTTCTATGGCGATTTCTTTGCCCGCGACAGCAAAGGCGGCGGCGCATGGATGGGCAATTTTGTTGAGCAGTCCACGCTGCTCGGCAACAGGCCGGTGATTTACAACGTATGCAACTACCTGAAACCTGCGCCGGGACAACCTGCATTGCTCTCATGGGATGATGTCATTACGTTGTTCCATGAGTTTGGCCATACGCTGCATGGGCTGTTTGCCAACCAGCGTTTTGCCACGCTGTCCGGCACCAATACGCCCCGTGACTTCGTGGAGTTCCCGTCCCAGATTAATGAGCACTGGGCGAGCCACCCCGAAGTATTTGCCCGCTATGCGCGCCACTATCAACACGGCGAACCGATGCCAGAGGCGCTGCGTGACAGCCTGTTCCGGGCGGCGCAGTTCAATAAAGGCTACGACATGACCGAACTGCTGGCGGCGGCGTTGCTGGATATGAACTGGCACACCCGCAAACAGGGCGAACCGCTGGACAGCGTGGCGGAATTTGAGCGCCAGGCGCTGACGCGGGAAAAGGTCTGGATGGAGACAGTGCCGCCCCGTTATCGCAGCAGTTATTTCGCCCATATCTTCGGTGGTGGTTACGCGGCGGGTTATTACGCCTACCTGTGGACCCAAATGTTAGCGGATGATGGCTATCAGTGGTTTGTCGGGCAGGGCGGACTCACGCCGGAGAATGGCCAGCGCTTTCGGGAGGCGATTTTGTCACGCGGCAACAGTAGCGATTTAGAAGCGCTGTATCGCGACTGGCGCGGCCACGATCCGCAAATCGAACCGATGTTGAAGCATCGCGGTCTGGCGTAATAAACCTGCGCGCTAAACCGGTGTGGCCGGTTTAGCGTTACGTCTTATCAGGCGGTTTGTTGGTCGGCAGCAGGGTTTTGACTGGCGGCGGGCTGTTGCGTTATTGGCAGTCCGTCGCCCACCCCCTTCGGTTTAATCAGCGGCTTCACCCCGGAGCCGGTCACCGCCAGCGGCACGCCTTTTTCCAGCCATGCGCCTGGCGCGCTTTCTGGGCCGCATTGAGCGGGCGCTCAACCCACACCAGAATATGATCGCTGGATCCCTGACTTAAATCGGGTTTGCTGATTGCCCCGGCCAGCACCTCAACGTGAAACTCTTCCCCGGCATAGCGAATCGCTTCCAGCCACAGTTCAACGGTATCGGTGAAGTTGGCACCCATGATCAGCATCTAAAAGCCGCGGCGGAACGGTGTGCGAATCATTGAGTATATGTGATTTTGAGATAAGTGCAGGCAAATGGACTGGTTAAGCTATTGTACTTACAGTGTTTTTTGTGGACAAACCGATTTGGGAGAATAGTGGAACGTAGGGGGAATCAGAGAAAAAACAAAGTTAACCAACCTTAAAATAACCTTAAGCAGAGAAAATAATTATTTAAATGACAAATTCACTATGGCTAAAAAAGAATCGAGTGTGAAAATAATCCACGTTTCCGGTTAATTCTTATCGCATTCTGCACATAAAAAAACCGCCCGGATAACCTTAAGCAGTGATTTAACGTAAATGAAATAGCTATAAATATTTTTAAATAATATACTTTTATTCCTAAATTTTCGTTTTGAGGGCGAGAAAATTCCTGAACGCAGGCTTTTTATGATGCGGTAAATGACGGTTTTATTACAGGTAAAGTCTTATCTTTTTGTTTTTTAAGAGTAATATCTCCAGTAACATTTTTTGTTCGTGAAATTTCGACAATTTACATTAAAAAATGAATTATCTGGTAAAACGTTGCCTAACCAATGTACGTCGCGGTTTTATGGCAAATTTGTAACGGTATCCCATTCCGGGTACTTAAGGTGTTTTATGTGTGATCGTTCGGGTTTTAAAACCAATTTTTACATCCTAAATATTGGTTGACATGGTTTGGCCTCGCTTTTTTATGGTTATTGGTACAGTTTCCTTATCCTGTCATTCGGATGATGGGTTTTCGCGCTGGTAAACTTTCGCGCCCCTTTTTAAAACGACGTGAAGCCATTGCGCGGAAAAACATCGCGTTATGCTTTCCCCACCTGACGGCTGACGATATCGAACGTCTGGTTGCAGAGAATTTCAAATCGCTGGGTATGGCGCTGCTCGAAACGGGCATGGCGTGGTTTTGGTCCGACCGGCGTGTACGCAAATATTTTGATGTTGAAGGGTTGCACAACCTCCACCTTGCTGCTGCTCAAAAGCGCGGCGTGATGGTGGTGGGCGTCCACTTTATGTCACTGGAGCTCGGCGGGCGGATCATGGGCTTGTGCCAGCCGATGATGGCAACCTATCGTCCCCACAACAATCCGATGATGGAATGGGCGCAAACAAAAGGGCGCATGCGTTCAAACAAAGCGATGATCGATCGCCGGAATCTGAAAGGCATGGTCAGCGCGTTGAAAAAAGGCGAGTCCGTATGGTTTGCCCCGGATCAGGATTACGGTATTAAGGGCAGTTGCTTTGCGCCGTTTTTTGCCGTCAAAGATGTGGCGACCACAAACGGTACTTTTGTTCTTTCCCGGCTTTCACGTTCGGCATTGCTTACCGTTACCATGGTAAGACGTGCGGATAATAGCGGGTACCGTCTGTTTATTTCACCGGAAATAAATAATTACCCAACTAACGAAGCTGATGCGGCCGCTTTTACGAACCGAATAATTGAACAGGAAATCCTGCGCGCGCCGGAACAATATTTATGGGTGCACCGTCGTTTTAAAACCCGTCCCGCCGGAGAGGACTCTTTATACCTTCATTCGTAAGTCTGCCTGGCTGTTATTATTGAATAAGCTCACAGCCTGAAAAATTTGTCGCTATTTTACCAGCCATCTCTCGGTTTTGCCGATTGATGGCTGCTATATATGGCGCACTTTTTAAGACGCACTTCGGCAAATATGAACTGGATTTATTATCGTGGCGAATGGTACCAGATTACCATCGTGACTAAAGATGAAGAGTATCGCTTAACCCGGCCTGGCCACCGCACCCATATTACGATGACACGTCAGGGCCTTGAGCGCGCCTTACGTGAATATTACCGTCTGGCACTGGAACCTCTCAGCCAGCGCTGATAATTACATGCTGCGTTCGTCCTCAAGATAATCCAGCCCGTCGGCACTAATTCGCGTTTCCTGAGAATTGATACGCCATGCCCGCTGGGCTACGTGGTAATTCATGGAGGTATGAATAAACCCTTTTTCCTGGAGATATAACAGGTGCCCATCCAGGGTCATTTCATCACCGACGGCCGCCGCCAGCCCGGCATAGTCTTCTGCTTCAAGAGGAAGCGGATACAGATCTTCAAGTTTATTGAGGATGGTTCGCAAATGGCTTTTTGAAATTCGCATGGCACGGGCCCTTACCGTGTGAGGATAAAGATAACTATAGATAATGCGGCTGTAAGCGCCTCATGTGCCTGAAAATATATCTGCGGCGGGGGTTGCGAACCTGGCCTGACGCTGCGTATTCTGCCCGGACACGCTGTCGGGAGGGATGATGGGATTATTGTTAAAAGCCACACTGGGCGCGCTGATCGTTGTGTTAATCGCGTTACTATCACGCACTAAAAATTATTATATCGCCGGGTTGATCCCTTTATTTCCGACCTTCGCACTCATTGCGCATTATATTGTCGCCACCGAGCGCGGTGTCGAGGCGCTGCGCACCACCATTATTTTTGGGATGTGGTCGATCATTCCCTATTTTATTTACCTGGCGTCGCTGTGGTTTTTTACCGGAATGATGCGGGTGCCCTTCGCGCTGATCGCGGCGGTAGGGTGCTGGAGTATTAGCGCCTGGTTGCTGATTTTATGCTGGACCCGGTTGCATTAGCCTTTCTGCGCTTCGTTTACTTCCCGTTGAGCATTCGACTGTTACGTTCAAAGGGTATTCCGGCGTTCTCTTTGCCATTGAGAACCACGCGAAGACGATTCAGTAACGCCCTGATTAATTACCGTTGTGGCAAGGCGCCATTTGCGTAACAGCAAAATGTTCGGCAGCAACAACCTTAATTATCACAGGGAAAAGATCTATCCATGCAAGCATTTTACCGTCAGTTCGCTGGCGGTTTTTTTTGCTTTTTGCTGACGGTTTCTGATAAAAAGCAAAAGGCCCCTCGATGTGCATATCCACGAGGGGCCTGTCTCTGGAAGGGACTATCTCCGTTCATTAATCATCCCATTTGTGGCTGAAATAAGCGGCAAGAAAACCGGAAAAAAGAATAATACCCAGTACTGCCATAAATACGTTCATATTGCCCAGCATGATGGACCTCCATTTATTTGCTGATAAAACCTCACTTAATAAAAAAATAACCTCAACCGAGTGCACAAAGCATATCGCACCCAACCTAAACAAAAGCAGAACTGTGTGAAGATAATGCGACCCTCAGGTAAAACTTTTACGATAAGCCGCAGGCGAAACGGAAAAATGTTGCTGAAAGTGATAGCGCAGCGTACTGGAACTGCCAAATCCCACCTGGATGGCAATGCTGTCCAGTGAAAGCCGGGTTTTTTCCAGCATCCCACGGGCGCGCATCAGACGTTCATTCAACAACCAGCGTGCAGGCGTGGTGCCGGTAGCATCCTGAAAACGGCGCAGAAAAGTGCGCGGGCTCATTCCGGCGCGGCTGGCTAATGACGCGACCGTGTGATTGTCCGCCAGTTGCTGATGCAGATAGTCAAACAGCAGGCCCAGGCGTTTACTCTCCCGGGCAACCGGCACCGGCCTGACAATGTTTTGCGTCTGGCCGCCGTCACGATGGGGCTGCACCACCAAACGCCGCGCTACGCTGTTGGTTGCCTCCTGGCCAAAATCCCGCCTGACCAGATGAAGACACAAATCAATGCCCGCCGCGCTACCGGCGGAGGTTAGCACCGTGCCTTCATCCACGTACAGGACGTCGGGCACAACTTCAACGTCAGGGTAGCGCTGCTGCAACGTTTCCAGATAGCGCCAGTGGGTGGTTGCCCGACATCCTTCGAGCAAACCGGCGGCGGCCAACACAAAGACGCCTGAACATATCGACAAAATTCGACATCCCCGGCGATGGGCTTCGCGCAACTGCTGACACAGCGCGTCAGGAACCGGTGTATCCGCGCCGCGCCAGCCGGGAACAATAACCGTACCGGCCTGGGCAATAAGCGACATATCGCCATCCGCCATCACCCGGACACCGCCTGTGGCACGCAACTCGCCTTCATCCACCGCCGCCACTGCGAACCGGTACCAGTCCGGCCCCAGTTCCGGGCGCGCCAGCCGAAGATCTCAACGGCGACGCCGAATTCAAAGGTGCATAAACCGTCGTAGGCCAGCGCCACGACCAGCGGATTAGGAGGCGGGTTTTTCATATTGTCATTATCCTGGCGAATTCTGTCAGTTTTGGCCGCAGCCCGTTCAGCGAGGGAAAGTTAGAGTAGTGTTAACACAAAACAGGAGCAAGACCCATGAGCTATGTTACTGAGTTTCCCCCCGCAGAGCCGCAGCATGTTATCGCCCATTATCAACAACGTTTACGTTTGAGACCGACTGTGCCGACGTGCATGATGCCATTAGCCGCGGTGAAGCAGACTTTGTTCTGCTGCACGTGGTCGGTAATGAAACCACCTTCGCCCGCCGCCATATTCCCGGGGCAATTTTCCTGCCGCACCGTGAAATGACGCCGGCGCGCATGGCAGAATGGCCGCAGGAGACGCTGTTCGTGGTGTACTGCGCCGGGCCGCACTGTAATGGCGCGGATCGGGCCGCGCTGATCCTCGCCAGGATGGGGCGCTTGGTGAAAGTGATGCCGGGCGGCATCACCGGCTGGGCCGATGAGCAACTGCCTTTTGCCTAAACGGCGTTGCGTCGCTCCAGCCTGCGATACAGCGTGCTGCGTGAAATGCCCAGTTGACGGGCGGCCAGCGTCATATTGCCGTTGGCTTCACGCAGCGCCGCCAGCTCATCCGGCGGCGGCGCAGATGAAACGGTCGCCCGTTCGACGCGCAGGCCGGGGCAGACGATGCCGTCGGGGAGCGTCTCTTCATCAATCACATCGCCATCGTCGTGCAGCGCCAGCAGCACTTTCAGAAAACTCAGTAGTTGACGGACATTCCCCGGCCACGGCAGGCGGGAGAGGGTCGCCAGTAAACTTTCCGATAACGTAATGCGCCGCGTTGTGCCGCCCAGTTGCGCCCAGAGCGTCAGAATAAACGCGGCAAGATCGGCTTTTTCCCGTAACGGCGGCAGGCGCAGTTGAAATTCCTGAATGCGATACAGCAAGTCTTCCCGGAAGGTGCCTTCGGCCACGCATTGTTGCAGGTCGCGATGGGTGGCGCAGACCAGGGCAAAATTGACGTTATGACGGCCATTGCCCCCCAGCGGCGTAACGCATTTTTCCTGTAACACTCGTAACAGGCGGGTTTGCATCGCCAGAGGCATATCGCCGATCTCATCCAGGAACAGCACGCCGTTATTCGCTTCCCGCAGTTTCCCTTCGTAGCCTTTTGGATTCGCGCCGGTAAAAGCCCCTGGCACATAGCCGAACAGTTCCGATTCGATCAGGTTTTCCGGCACCGCCGCGCAGTTAATGGCGACAAACGGACCATTGCGCCACTGGCTTTGCTGATGCAGGGCTCGGCATAAATGCTCTTTGCCGCTGCCCGTTTCGCCGGTGATGCACAGCGCGATCCCGGCGTTAAGCAGACGCAGCGCCTGGGGATGGACCGCTTCTTGTACCGGCGGAACGGTAACCCGCGCCGTTTGATGCGTTTGCTGGCGCGCCTGATAGCGGCGGTTATTGCAGGCCTCTACCGGCGCGGCATGTTGGCCCGGACGATGGTTAAACAGCGATTGCCACGCCACATTGCCGATGCTTGCGGACGACAGGCCAAACTCCTGCATCGCCCGGCGGTTTGCGCCGATCAACACATCATCGTGAAAGGCCATCACCATTTCGTGGCTGGGGTCGTGCGGCGCGTAGAAACGTAGCAGCCAGCGGTCTTTGTTGAGCATGCTGCAGGCCCAGTCATGCTCGATATTAGATACCGCACGGCGGATTAACGTGACAGCGTCACGCCCCGGCTGACTGGCGGGGGTGGAAAGATCCAGCACCCCTGCGATGGTGCCCTCGGGATGATAAACCGGCGTGGCGGCGCAATATAAGCCCGCGTTATGGCTGAGATAATGCTGTTCGCCCGCCACTTCGCAGAAATCGCCTGTCGCCAGCGCCGTACCGATCGCGTTGGTGCCACGGGCGTTTTCACACCATAAACTGCCGGGTTGCAGGGCAAAGCGCTGGGCTTTATGGAGAAAATCAGGGTTGCCGAGCGTATCGAGCACCAGTCCACGCGCATCAGACATTACAATAATCGCCGGGCTGTTTTTTAATGCGGGTAACAGGTTGAGGAGTTGCGGCTGTGCCTGATGCGAAATCCAGCGGTTTTGCTCACGGGCTGTGGTTAAGTCTGCAAGCGGCAGGACAGGGGCCGCCTGGTCGTCACGGCGCAAGCCGAGGCGCTCAGAACGTAGCCAGGAATCACTCACTATTCCCGGAAGCAGCTCGCGGGTAGCGCCAAGGTCGACATGATGTGATCCGATTCTGCGTGGCATTATCCTCTCCGTGTCGCGTGTGTTGCATATATGTAGCATCAAAGTGTCGCATCTGTTGCGATGTGCGACACAGTTCCGGGACATCGTGCGACAACCTGCGACATATGCCTTCCTATTCCACTGATTATAAATAAATAATTTTTTCGACCCCGGCGACAGCAATGTTGGCATAAGAACTGCTTATTAAGACAGGCCTTACCCTACAACACGATAATCAGAGGACATGACAATGAAATATGCCCACCCGGACCAGCCAGGCGCAAAAGTCACCTTCCGTGAGCGTTATGGCAACTATATTGGCGGCGAGTTTGTTGAGCCGGTCGCTGGCAAATACTTCTCTGACACCACCCCGGTAACCGGGAAAGTGGTGGCGGAGTTCCCGCGCTCCGACGCGCAGGATATTGAGCGCGCGCTTGATGCCGCCCATGCCGCCGCTGACGCGTGGGGTAAAACCAGCGTTCAGGCGCGTTCAAACGTGTTGCTGGCGATTGCCGATCGGATTGAAGCCAATCTTGAGAAACTGGCGCTCACCGAGACCTGGGACAACGGTAAACCGATTCGTGAAACCTTAGGGGCAGACTTGCCGCTGGCGGCGGATCATTTCCGCTACTTCGCGGGCTGTATCCGCGCTCAGGAAGGGACTGCCGCAGAAATCGATAACACCACCGTGGCATACCATATTTACGAACCGCTGGGCGTGGTGGGGCAAATTATTCCCTGGAACTTCCCGATCCTGATGGCCGCATGGAAACTGGCGCCAGCCCTGGCCGCCGGGAACTGCGTGGTGCTTAAGCCTGCGGAACAGACGCCGCTGAGCATTTGCGTGCTGATGGAAACCATTGGGGATTTGTTGCCGCCGGGCGTGGTTAACGTGGTGCATGGTTTTGGCGAGGAAGCGGGCGAAGCGCTGGCGCGCAGTAAACGCATTGAGAAAATCGCCTTTACCGGCTCGACGCCAGTTGGCCGCCATATTCTGTCATGCGCCGCAGAAAATATTATTCCCAGCACTGTCGAACTGGGCGGTAAATCCCCGAACATCTACTTTGAAGACGTGATGCACGGCGACCAGGACTTCATCGATAAAGCGGTGGAAGGGGTGGTGCTGGGCTTCTTCAACCAGGGTGAAGTGTGTACCTGTCCGTCGCGTGCGCTGATTCAGGAGTCAATTTATCCGCAGTTTATCGAAAAAGTGCTCGCCAAAATGGAAAGCATCCGTAAAGGCGACCCGTTTGATACCGACACCATGATCGGCGCTCAGGCGTCAGAAGAGCAGTTCGATAAAATCCTGTCGTACATCAACATTGCCCGTGAAGAGGGCGGCGAGATCCTGGTGGGCGGTGCGCACGTCGAACATGAAGACGCGCTGGGCAGCGGGTATTACATCCAGCCGACCCTGATTAAGGGCAACAACCAGATGCGCAGTTTCCAGGAAGAGATCTTCGGCCCGGTCATCGGTATTACCACCTTTAAAGACGAAGCAGAAGCCATCGCGCTGGCGAACGACACGCAGTTTGGCCTCGGAGCAGGTGTCTGGACACGGGATATAAACCGCGCCTGGCGTATGGGCCGCGCTATCAAGGCCGGTCGCGTCTGGACTAACTGCTATCACCTGTATCCGGCGCACGCGGCGTTCGGCGGCTATAAGAATTCAGGTATTGGCCGCGAGACCCACAAAATGGCGCTCAACAGCTACCAGCAGGTGAAAAACATCCTGGTCAGTTTTGACAGCAAACCGTTAGGGCTTTACTAAGGAGTTGTGGTGCGCAGGTTGGCCTGCGCACCTCTTTTAACGGTGCGGGCCGTCCTGCACCGAATCCCGCAGCACCAGGCGTGACGAAAACAGACTTTTCGACGACAAATACCCGCCATCCAGCATTGATATCAGCCGTTCAATCACTTCATTGATCATGTCACTTACCGGATCCTTAATACTCGTCAGCGCAGGCTGCAGGAAGGAGGCGGTGGGAATATTATCAAAGCCGATAAGCGAGACGTCGGCAGGCACCCGCAGCCCGGACGCATTCAGGGTTTTCATGGCGCCGACAGCCATATCGTCATTGCTGGCCACCAGCGCGCTAAACGAGATATCCCCGGCGAGCAACCCGGCGGTGGCCTGAGCGCCGCTTTCCGGGGTCCACTTACCAAAAGCGATAAGCGCGTCGCGCACCGGCAAGCCGCTGGCGGTAAGGGCCGCTTTATAGCCCGCCAGGCGGTCAAGCGCGGTGGGTGAGTCCATCGAGCCGGTGATAAACGCGATATCCCGATGCCCGCGCTCGATCAAATGTCGGGTCGCCGTAAAACTGGCACCGTGGTGATCGCAGCAGATGCAGTGGCTCTGGTTTTTACGCAGCTTACGGTTCATCACCATAATCGGCTGCTTATGTTTCTCAACCAGCGCATCCATCTCATCCACGCTCATAAAACGCGGGTAGATAATCACCGCATCGCAGCGCAGATCCAGCAGAAAATCGATGGCGGCTTTTTCCTCTTCGGCGCTGTGTTTACCGTCCACCAGAATTAACTGGCGGCCATTGGCTTCAAGTTTTTTCGCCGCCTGAGAAAGCAATTCGCTGAAGTAACTGCCCGCGTACAGAGTGTTAGTCACCACCAGGCCGATACACTGGGATTTACTGGTCGCCAGATTACGCGCCAACAGGTTAGGGCGGTAGCCAGTTTCTTCAATGGCTTTGTACACCAGCTCTTTGGTTTCATCGCTGGTATAGCCCTTGCCGGAAAGCACCCGGGACACCGTTGCCTTTGATACGCCAGCTCTTTTTGCCACTTCCTGCATTGTCGACATGGATCATTCCCGCACGCTGAATTCATGGATCATTCTACACAGTTTTACGTCAATGGCAGCGGCCGTTTTCGCCCGCCATGGGGTAACTGTTGCGGTTAATGGCGATCTGAATTACAGATTGAGGATCGATTTTAATTTTGTGTTGAAAACCAGCCTTATTTTAACCAACCTTATGTGGAACCGGTTACCTATGTTGTTTCTTATGAAACGGCGCTTCGTGCAGTAATTGTCTAACCCTATGAAAGTAATGGCCTAACCGACATAAACGCCGTGATTTGCCGGCCAGCAAACACGACGAAAACATCACGGCAGGGCATTACGCGAGAATCAGTCATGTCAAAAAATTATGCAGCAGTATCCCGCTCGATAGTGGATGCCATTGGCGGCGCGGATAATATCGCGTCGGTGACGCACTGCATGACCCGCCTGCGTTTCGTGCTGAAAGATGACAGCGCGGCGGACATCGCGAAACTGAAAAACATCAGCGGCGTGCTGGGCGTGGTTAACAACGATACCCAGTGCCAGGTGATTATCGGCAACACCGTTTCACAGGCCTATGCAGAGGTGCTGAAATTGTTACCGGAAGGCGCGGTTGCCGAAAAAGCGCTGCCCCAGAAAAATAAAATTACCCTGCGGCGTATTGGCGCGGGCATTCTGGATGCGCTGATCGGCACCATGTCGCCGTTAATCCCGGCGATTATCGGCGGGTCAATGCTCAAGTTGCTGGCGATGATCCTCGATATGACCGGCGTCTTTGAGAAAGGCTCCTCGACGCTGATTATTCTCAACACCATCGGCGACGGCGCATTCTTCTTCCTGCCTGTGATGGTGGCCGCGTCGGCGGCGCTGAAATTCAAAACCAATATGTCGCTGGCGATTGCTATCGCGGGCGTGCTGGTTCACCCCAGCTTTATTGACCTGATGGCGAAAGCCGCTCAGGGGCAACACGTTGAATTTATGGGCATGACGGTAACGGCGGTGAAATACACCTACACCGTGATCCCGGCGCTGTGCATGACCTGGATCCTGTCGTATATCGAACGCTGGGTTGACCGCATTACCCCGGCGGTGACCAAAAACTTCCTTAAACCAATGCTGATTGTGATGATTGCTGCCCCCATCGCGATCATGTTTATCGGCCCGCTGGGTATCTGGATCGGCAGCGGCATTTCTAAAGTGGTTTACACCATTCACAGCCATCTGGGCTGGCTGTCGGTCGCCATTATGGGCGCGATTTGGCCGCTGCTGGTGATGACTGGCATGCACCGGGTGTTTACCCCGACCATCATTCAGACCATTGCGGAAACCGGTAAAGAGGGCATGGTGATGCCGTCGGAAATCGGTGCGAATTTGTCGCTCGGCGGTTCGTCGCTGGCGGTGGCGTGGCGCACTAAAAACCCGGAATTGCGCCAGACGGCGCTTGCCGCGGCGGCATCGGCCATCGTGGCGGGCATCTCCGAACCGGCGCTATATGGTGTCGCACTGCGCCTGAAACGCCCGTTGATTGCCTGTCTCATCACCGGTTTTATCTGCGGCGCAGTCGCGGGCATCGGCGGGTTAGCCAGCCATTCCATGGCGTCTCCAGGGCTGTTTACCAGCGTTCAGTTCTTCGACCCGACGAACCCCATGAGCATTGCCTGGGTAGTGGGGGGTGATGATCCTGTCTGTGGTGATCTCGTTCTTCGTCACGCTGCTGTTGGGCTTTGAGGACATTCCCGTGGAAAAGCCCGTCGCACCCGAACGCCCGGCCCCGGCGGACCCGCAGGTCGAACAGGCAGTAAAAGTTAATTAATTCAAGGAGTGGTGCTTCATGTCAGTTTCACAATTTCCGGACGGTTTTTTATGGGGCGGCGCACTGGCCGCCAACCAGGCGGAAGGCGCTTACCTTGAAGGCGGTAAGGGATTAACCACCGTGGATATGATCCCCCACGGTAGCCATCGGATGGCGGTAAAACTGGGACTCGAACCGCGCTTTACCCTGCGCGATGACGAGTTCTATCCCAGTCATGACGCGATCGATTTTTATCATCGTTATAAAGAAGATATCGCCCTGATGGCGGAAATGGGTTTTACGGTCTTTCGCACTTCCATCGCCTGGAGCCGTATCTACCCGCAGGGCGACGAACTCACGCCTAACGCCGAAGGGATAGCGTTTTATCGTGATGTGTTTAACGAGTGCAAAAAATACGGCATCGAACCGCTGGTTACCTTATGCCATTTCGATGTGCCGATGCATCTGGTGCGGGAACATGGCTCATGGCGCAACCGCAAGATGATCGAATTCTTCACCCGTTACGCCCGTACCTGTTTTGAGGCGTTTGACGGGCTGGTGAAATACTGGCTCACGTTCAACGAAATCAACATCCTGCTGCACAGCCCCTTTTCCGGCGCAGGGCTGGTGTTCGATGAGCAGGACAACAAAGAGCAGGTGAAGTACCAGGCCGCGCACCACGAGCTGGTGGCCAGCGCGCTGGCGACAAAAATTGCCCATGAGGTCAATCCGGCGAACCAGGTGGGATGCATGCTGGCGGGCGGCAATTTCTATCCGTGGTCATGCAAGCCGGAAGACGTGTGGGCCGCGCTGGAAAAAGATCGCGAAAACCTGTTCTTTATCGACGTGCAGGCGCGCGGGGCCTATCCGTCCTATGCGGCGCGCCTGTTCCGGGAGAAGGGCATCAGCATTGTCAGCGAGCCGGGTGACAGCGAGATCCTGAAAAACACCGTTGATTTTGTGTCGTTTAGCTATTACGCCTCGCGTTGCGCGTCAGCCGACATGAACGAGGGCAACAGCAGCGCGGCGAACGTCGTGAAATCCCTGAAAAACCCTTATATCCAGGCCAGCGAATGGGGATGGGGCATCGATCCGTTAGGGCTGCGCATCACCATGAACATGATGTACGACCGCTACCAGAAGCCGCTGTTCCTGGTGGAAAACGGCCTTGGCGCGAAAGACACCGTTAATGACCAGGGTGAAATCGAGGACGATTACCGCATCAGTTATCTGCGCGAGCATATCAAAGCCATGGGCGAGGCGATTGCCGACGGGATCCCGGTGATGGGTTATACCACCTGGGGTTGTATCGATCTGGTTTCGGCGTCTACCGGCGAGATGAGCAAGCGTTATGGATTTGTCTACGTTGACCGGGACGACAGCGGTGCAGGTACGCTGGCCCGCACTCGCAAAAAATCGTTTTACTGGTATACGAAAGTCATATCCAGTAATGGCGCGGACTTAGACTGACCCGCCCCGTCGGGCACGCGGATGTCGCGTTCCCGGCGGTCGATTGCCGCGCTGTGATGTCCGCATGATGCGGCTTTTATTCTCACTTCCTGTTCCTCCGCCCGTACTGAATCCTTTCCGAATTATCAACATTTCCTATGAAAGTGTGCGTTGCCTCGCAGCAATGGGATTTTTGCTGGTCGTTTTGCGACCATGATCACTTGACCAGTCAGGTAGACAAGTCCTACTTTGAATACACCAACCGACTGAAAATAAGGCGTATCGTATGGGGTTTATCCGCACACTCACCGGTGACATCGCACCGCAGCAGCTCGGCGTCACGTACAGCCACGATCATCTGTATTGCATTCCGCCGTACTGGCAGGAGCGTAATGAAGAGGATTTGTTGCTTGATGATAAAGCCGCTTCTGAACGCGAACTGGCAGACTTTCGCGCCGCAGGCGGACAGTCAATCTACGACGCGACGGCACCGGATTATGGCCGCCATGTAGAGGTGGTCGCCGAGATTGCCACCCGTCAGGGGGTGCAAATTATCGCCACCGCCGGGTTTAACAAAGGCTTTCTGTGGAGCTCAAAACGCCCGGGCACCGACCAGTCTTTTGCCGAATGGATTGCCAATACCTCCATCGATGCGCTGGTGGAACACGTCAGCAAAGAAGTGACCGACGGAATCGACGGCACGTCGTACCGCGCTGGTATGGTGAAATGCGGCACCGGCTACAACGCCATTTCACCGCTGGAGCGCAAAACCATGGAAGTGGTGGTGCGCGCCCAACAGGCGACAAACGCGCCGATGCACAGCCATACGGAAATGGGCACGATGGCCCTGGAGCAGGCCGCGATTTTAAACAACTGGGCCTTGATTTGTCCCGCATTTGCTTTGCGCATATGGATCGAAATCCCGATCCGTGGCTACACCGTCAACTTGCCAACACCGGGGCATTTATCTCGTTTGACGGTATCAGCCGGATCAAATATTTCCCCGAGCATGTCCGCACCGAAGCCATTCTGGCGCTGTGCAAAAAGGGGTACCAAAAACAGATCCTGATCGGCGGTGATTTCGCCCGTAAAAGCATGAGCGCCCACTATGGAAAAGGCGGGCTGGGATTGAAGTTTATCCTGGCGGACTGGCGCCCAAGGTTTCTTGAAGAAGCGCGGGAAGCGGGTTTTGACGGCGAAGCGTTATTACATGATTTCTTCGTCGAAAACCCGGCGCGCTACTTCAGCTTCGGCTAAGGCGGCCTATGAAACTGCACCAACTGAACGAACAACAAGCGAGGGCGGCCCTGCCCAGGGCCAGAATCGCGCTGCTGCCTTTAGGGGCCGTGGAGCCGCATGGCGATCATCTGCCGCTGGATACCGACAATTTGCTGGCTGAACGCTTTTGCGAACGGCTGGACAGCGCGCTGGGTGATGACGCGATAACGCTGCCGGTGTTGTCATACAGCCAGGTGTGGTCGCTGCGCGGCCACGCTGGCGCGATTGATATCGGCAATGCGCTGCTGGGTGAGTTACTGATGAGCCTGGCTCGCAATATGGCCGGTTACGGTATTCGCACCACGGCGGTGATAAACGCGCATTACGGCAATTTCGACGCAATAAAATCAGCGGCCCGTCAGCTCCGTGAAGAGGGCATTACGCTGCTGAGTTACAGCTGGGCAGGAATGGACTGCTGCGTGGCGAAACTGCGGCAGTCAGCGGTGGCGTATCCGGGCTACATGCATGCCGACGAAATCGAAACTTCGCTGATGCTGGCGCTGGCACCGGAGACTGTGGATATGGCCCAGGCGAAGGCGCATTACCCGGATTTCCCGGAGGACTTTCGCTATCGTCCGGTGCCCTGGACCGCGTTTTCAGACTACTCGGTGCTGGGCGATCCCCGCTGTGCCAGTGCGGAGAAAGGCCACGCTTTTGTTCAACAGGCGCTGGAAACCACGCTGGCGTCCATTACCCGCATCATCAGGGAGACGCCATGATTAGCCCAAATGCCATCTATCTCGATTACCCGGCGACCTGCGCCGAAGAGGCCATTCGCCAGTCCGGCGACGCGCTGCGCGACGCAGGTGCCTGTAGTGAACAATATACTCAGGCGATGATCGACAGTTTCCACCAGTTCGGCCCTATTTTGTGATAGCGCCGGGGCTGGCGATGCCGCACGCCAGGCCGGAAAACGGGGCCATCGCCCCGCAAATCAGCCTGGTGCAACTGCGTGAGCCGGTCGCGTTCGGTCATGCGGAAAACGACCCGGTCAAGCTGGTGCTGGGTCTTTCGGCTACTAACAGCGATCAGCATATTCAACTGATTCAAAAAATCGTCACCCTGTTGGGCGATGAAGACAACCTGCAAACCTTAATGAATTCCCATGATGCGCAGCAGATTTATGATCTGATGATCGGTGAGGAATAAACCACAACGTCCGGCTGGAGAAAAAACAATGAAAATACTTACTGTGTGCGGTTTGGGAATGGGGTCGAGCCTGATTTTACGTATGAATGTGGAAACGGTGCTGAAAAAGCACGGCGTGGAGGCCAACGTTGAACATATGGACGTTTCCGCCGCCGCGTCGGCGAATGCCGATCTGGTGATCACCAATGCGGAACTGGTGGGCAACTTGCAACATCTTTCCTGCCCGGTGGTGGTGGTGAACAACTACATCGACGCCGGTGAAATCACCCAGGCGCTGGTTAACGCGGGCGTTATTACTCAGGGGTAAGCCAATGAGCGAATTTATCGGCGTACTGCGTTGGATAACCGTCAATATCTTTGGCGAAGCGTCCATTCTGATCGGTCTGATTGTACTGTTGGGCCTGGTGCTGCAAAACAAACCGCTCGCGGATATCGTATCCGGGACGCTGAAGGGCATTCTGGGGTTTTTAATCATTGGTGCCGGGGCCGGGATTATTGTCTCCGCGCTGTTGATTTTCCAGCCTATCTGGACCGAAGTCTTCGGTTTAAGCTCCATGAACCTGACCAATATTATCGGCCAGGTGAAATTCAGCGAACGCTACGGCAGCAGCGTGACCATCGCCATCGCGGGCGGTTTCGCCTTTAACCTGTTGCTGGCGCGCCTCACACGTTTCAAATACATCTACCTGACCGGGCACATGATGTTCTGGACCACCATGATCTTCGCGGGCGTGATGGTCAACAGCAACCCGGCCATTGCCGGCTGGCAACTGACGTTGATGCTCACGGTGATTATGGGTCTGTACTGGACGCTGCAACCGGCGCTGGTGCAGCCGTGGGTGCGTAAAATCACCGGTAATGACAACATCGCGCTGGGGCATACCTCTGCGTCCGTGGCGTTGCTCGGGGCGATTTTCGGTAAGCTGTTTGCGCGTAACAGCATCAGCTCGGAAGATATCCAGGTGCCGAAAAAACTGGGCTTCCTGCGGGATTCCAACGTGGTGACTGCGCTGACCATGACGCTGCTGTTCTTTATCGGCACGTTTATTCTCCAGATCAAAGGCACCCCGAAAGCGGCGGAAATTCTGGCGCAGTCCGGCGATCTCAGCTTCTACATCTATGCGCTGAAACAGTCGCTGATGTTTACCGGCGGCATCGCCGTGGTGCTGCTGGGCGTGCGGATGTTTATTGGCGAGATGGTCCCGGCGTTTAACGGTATCGGTTCACGGCTGGTCCCTGGCGCGCGTCCGGCGCTGGATTGCCCGATCCTCTTTAACTTTGCGCCGAACGCGGTGGTATTAGGGTTTGTCGGGGCCTTTGTCGGCTCGCTGCTGTGGCTGACGGTGATCGGCCACTATACCGGCTACGTCTTTATTCCCAGCATGATCGTGATTTTCTTCCACGCGGGCACCGCCGGGGTCTTCGGCAACGTCACCGGCGGCTATAAAGGCGCACTGCTGGCGGGCTTTATCACCTCAACGGTGGTGGCCTGGGGGCAGTATTTCTGCGTCAGCTATTTTATCAGCAACACCGTTCCCGACACCGCGCTGTGGGCGGGCGACAGCGACATGTTCGTGCTGGCGCCGTTAATTAGCGCATTAACCCGTCTGCTAACGTTTTAAGGGAGCCTGTGATGAGTCATGCAGTGAACGCGTATTTTGAACAGATCCAGCAAAAGCTGGGTCAACTGGTGGCGGCGCAGGCGGTAATTGACCGCGCCGCTGCGGCGATGGCTGACACCGTGCAGCAGGGCCGCAACCTGTTTGTATTCGGCGCAAGCCATGCGGGTATCCTGGCGGAAGAGATGAGCTATCGGGCCGGGGGGCTGGCTATCGTGAACCCGCTGTTTTCACCCGCGTTGATGCTCAATGTGCGTCCACTGACGCTCACCAGCGCGGTGGAAAATGTGGAAGGACTGGGCACCGTGATGGTGGACAGTTCACCGCTGGAAACAGGGGATACGCTGATTATCCATTCGGTCTCCGGACGCAACGCCATCACGCTGGATGTAGCGCTGGCGGCGAAAGCGCGCGGCGCGACGGTTATCGCCATCACCAGTCTGGAGACGGCGAAGCGCGTCACGTCGCGCCATTCCAGCGGTCAGTTGCTGGCGGATGTGGCGGACATCACCATTGATAATCAATGTGATTATGGCGACGCGTCGGTCAGCCTGCCGGGGCTGGCGCAGAAAGCAGCGCCGCTCTCAACCATCATGGGGGCCGCCATTGCCAACAGCCTGGTGCTGCGTCTGTGCGAGCTGATGCTGGAGAACGGCGAACAGCCGCCGATCCTCGCCAGCGCAAACATTGACGGTAACCAACAAATAAATCGGGATATAATGAACGCTTACCGGAGCCGAATTTACTACCTCTGAGTGGAGCAACTGTATGTTTGAGTCTGATGGACTCCCGCTTTACCTCAAAATTAAACACGTTATTTTGCAGCGTATTCTGTCCTGTACCTATACCGACAGATTACCCGGCGAACTGATCCTCGCCGATGAATTTAATGTGGCGCGCGGCACCATTAAGCAGGCCATCGACTCGCTGGTGAGCGGCGGAATGGTGTATCGCGAGCAGGGGAAAGGCACGTTCATTAACCGCGACGCATTGCTGAAACATTACGCCGATTTGCCGGATGTGCTGGTGGCGTTTAACGCACCTCAACCTGTTCAGATTGAGGTGCTTTCTTTGCTACCCACCATGGCAGATCATGAAGTGGCCACCCGCATGGGGCTTGAAGTAGGAAGCCAACTGATGCGGCTGGAACGGCGGATGCAGCAGGGCGATCGGGTGGTCGGGCATACGCTCAGCTGGCTTAACGGGCGCTTTTACAGCGACCTGAGCCATATCGATGACGAAAGCACTCTCTATTCCCAGCTCCGTGAAGCTTTTGGCTATTCCCCCACCCAGGCGCAGGAACGTTTTCTGCCGGTGGTGAGTGATGCCAGGCTTGCCCGTTTACTGAATATCGAGCCGGGGCAGGCGCTGTTCCGAATCGAACGCGTCGCCCGCAATCCCGACGATGTGGTGCTGGAATACAGCGTTACCCACGTAAAAGACGCCGCGCTGTCGCTACAAATTGCTGCCAGCCAGAATGTGGCTGACGCCCACTGGAACTGCAAAATCTTACCCGGGTAAAGCAAAACCCGGGCCAGGTTTCTTATCTGTATGTTTTATTCCTGAACAAATTTCCTGGCGACCGACGTGCTGGAGTCAAAAGGCAGGATAAAATCCTAAAATAATTAATAAGGATTATCATTTAATCCTGAAAAATACCCCTTAATTTCCATTAGTTTGCAATTTACTGCGTTAAGTCAAATTTGCATCCGCATTCATTTCTAAAAATACACACTTTCTAAACGATGCTTAAGAGAGTGATGTCATGCCTATCAAGGAAGACGAAAGCGCAGTCACGGCCGTTAGCCGTCGCCGCTTTATTCAGGCCAGCGCTGCGCTGGCTGCAGTGCCTCTGGCCGTACCGACGTGGGTTTCCGCCAGCGAATCCCCCGTCGCGTCTGACGCAACAGCCGCCGCCCCGGCGACTGACCGCGTGGTACCCACCTGCAGTACTTTCGACTGCGGCGGTAAATGCGATATTCGCGCCCATGTTGATCGCGGCGTTGTTACGCGCATTACCACGCTGCCGGATGGCGAGCTGGACGAGGCGATGCCGCTTATGCGCGCCTGTATTCGCGGGCGCGGCTACCGTAAGTTTGTTTATCATCCCGATCGGTTGAAATACCCGATGAAGCGGGTGGGTAAACGCGGGGAGGGGAAATTCGAGCCCATCAGCTGGGATGAAGCCACCACCTTAATTGCCGATAATCTTAAACGCATTACCGCAAAATATGGCCCGGCGTCGCGTTATGTTCACGTGGGCACCGCCGTCAGCGGCGGCACCTTCTCCGGCGACAAAATGGTGCGCCGCTTGCTGAATCTCACCGGCGGTTACCTGGAGTATTACCACTCCGTCAGTATGGGTAACACCGCAGCGGCCACGCCATATACCTACGGCACGCCCGCCACCGGTAGCTCGCTGGATACGCTGGCCGACACGCCGCTGGTGATTTTATGGGGCCATAACACCAACGAAACGATTTTTGGCCACAGCAATCATTACTTCCAGAAGATGAAACGCAACGGGACGCGCTTTATCGTTATCGATCCGCGCTATTCCGACACCGTCTCGTCGCTCGCGGACCAGTGGATCCCGCTGCTGCCAACCACTGACAATGCGCTGATGGACGCGATGATGTACGTCATCATCACCGAAAATCTCCACGATAAAGCGTTTATCGAACGTTACACCCTCGGTTTTGATGAAACCATGATGCCGGAAGGTGTACCGGCCAACGAATCACTGGTGGCCTATCTTACCGGTGCCAAAGATGGCATTAAAAAGACACCGGAGTGGGCAGAGCCCATCACTCGCGTTCCCGCCAACACCATCCGCCAACTGGCCCGCGACTACGCCACCGCGAAACCCGCCGCGTTAATTCAGGGGTGGGGGCCGCAGCGCCATATCTGCGGCGAGCGCACCGCACGCGGCTCCACTCTGCTGGCGACCATTACCGGCAACGTCGGCAAGAAAGGCGGCTGGGCGGCGGGCTACGGCGGCATCGGCAATCGCAAATTTATGAGCGAGCCGGAAAGCATTGCCAACCCCATCACCGCCAAAATTTCCGTTATGAACTGGATCCAGGCGGCGGACGACGCCAGCAAAATCACCTCTGAGCAGGGGCTGAAGGGCGCGGACAAACTCGATACCAACATCCGTATGCTGTTCTCCCTGGCGGGAAACTATCTGGCGAACCAGAACCCGGATATCAATCAGGCCGCCAAAATCCTCGCCGACGAGTCGAAAATCGAATTTATCGTCGCCAGCGATTTGTATCTGACGCCGAGCGCCAAATTTGCCGATCTGTTGCTGCCGGAAACCAGCTTTATGGAGCGCTGGAATATCGGTGAAACCTGGGGCACCGGCAACTATGTGATTCTGTCGGAAAAACTGGTGGAGCCGGAGTTTGAGCGGCGTTCAGACTACGAATGGCTGCGTGAAGTGGCGGCGAAACTGAACGTGGAACCGGCCTTCAGCGAAGGGCGCGACGAAAAACAGTGGATAGAACACATTGTCGAAACCACCCGGGCGGCGATGCCAGACGAGAATATGCCTGACTTTGCGCAGTTGCAGGTCCAGCGTCGTCACTTGTTTAAGAGCGAGCCGTACGTCGCCTTCGCCGATAACATTCGCGATCCGGAAAATCATCCGTTTGCCACGCCGTCCGGAAAGATCGAAATCTTCTCAAAACGCCTGTACGACATGCATCACCCGGAGATCCCGGCACTGTCGCATTACGTTCCGGCTCATGAAGGCCCGGAGGATGCACTCACCGAAAAATACCCGTTACAGCTCATCACCTGGAAAGGGAAAAACCGCGCCAACTCTACCCAGTACGCTAACCCGTGGCTGCAGGAAGCCCAGACCCAGAAACTGTGGATTAACCCGCTGGATGCGGCCCCGCGCGGTATCAAACAGGGCGATAAAGTACGCATCCACAACGACCGCGGTATCAGCATGGTGCCGGCGGAAGTGACGCCGCGCATTATTCCTGGTGTGGTCGCGATGCAGGCCGGTGCGTGGTGGCAACCGGACGCTGACGGCGTCGATCACGGCGGCTGCGCCAACGTTCTGAGTTCCACCCGAATCACGCCTTTGGCAAAAGGGAATTCGCATCAAACAATGCTGGTTGAGGTTGAGAAAGCATGAGCCAATACACGGAGTTTCCCCCGGTAAGCGATAAGCAACTGGGCTTTTTTATCGATTCATCACGCTGTTCAGGCTGCAAAGCGTGTCAGGTTGCCTGTAAAGACAAAAACAATCTGGAACCGGGCCGTCGATTCCGCCGGGTGTATGAAGTCACCAGCGGGGGATTTGCCCCTAACGGAACCGGTGGGCTGGAAAACAACGTCAGTGCCTGGACGCTGTCGATTTCCTGCAACCACTGTGCCGACCCGATCTGTACGAAAAACTGTCCGACCACGGCGATGCATAAGCGTCCTGGCGACGGCATCGTGCGCGTCGACACCAATAAATGCATCGGCTGCGGCTATTGCGCCTGGTCGTGCCCGTACGGCGCACCGCAATTTAACCCGGAGGCCGGGCAGATGTCGAAGTGCGATTTTTGCGTTGACCTTCAGGCCAAAGGCGAAGACCCCATTTGCGTGGCGACCTGTCCGCTGGGGGCGATTAAGTACGGCCCGATTGATGAGTTACGCCAGAAATATGGCACGCTTTGTCACGTGCAGGGATTACCGGACCCCGCGATCACCAAACCGAACCTGGTTGTGAAACCGCATCAGGGCGCAGAAAAGGGAAGTAACTGATTATGCATGAATGGCCACTGTTAATTTTCACCCTGCTGGTTCAGGCCTCCGTAGGGTTAACGCTGTTTACCGCTGTGAGCGCATCTCGCGCCCCTGCGTCGATGCAGTCACAGCGCGTGGCGCTGGTCATTGCCTGCCTGTGTGGCGGAGCAGGGCTGATCGCGTCTGTAGCGCATCTCGGCTATCCGTTAAACGCCTTCAATTCGCTGCGCCATATCGCCAGCTCCTGGCTGAGCCGCGAAATTGTTTTTGCCGCGCTGTACCTTGGCGTGCTGGGACTGACCACGCTGATCGCGCTGGTCACCAAACGGGTTGTGACGTTGCTGGCAGGGTTGGCAGGCCTTATCGGTCTGGTTGATGTGTTCTGCATGAGCAATATCTACATCAATGCGTCAGTGATCACCTGGATGCATATCAACACGCTGTTTATGTTCTATGGCTCAGTGTTGATTTTAGGCGCGGTACTGGCGATGTTGCTGCTGGTGCCCGCGCAACGGCAGTACGAGGCCAGGCGTCTTGTCGGGCTGGCGGTTGCCGCCGTGGTCCTGGCGGTGGTTGCCCGTCTTGTCGAACAGCCTTCCTGGATGAGCTTCCTGGCGCAGGCGCGTAGCAGTGACAGCGTCACATTCCCACTGCAACCCCTGGCAGCCTTTGATGCGCTTGCCGGGGTGCGCCTGGCAACATGGATTATCATGGCTGCCGGTGCCGCGCTGTTTGCCGTAGCGTTGCGTCAAACGCGCAGCGGCATGGTGAAACTGGGATGCGTGCTGTTGGTCGTCGCCGAAATCATGGCACGTTACACCTTTTTTAGCCTGAGCTGATATGGCTCATTTATCGTTAAACTTGCTCCCTGCGCCACCCGGCGCAGGGGCTTCCTGCGTTCGCCGCGTTGTCAAAAAAAATGCCTGCCAGGCCTGCGTTGAGGCATGTCCGCTTCAGGCGATCGCTGTTGAGTCGGGCAATGTCGTTATTGATGAACGCCAGTGCAATCAGTGCGGTCGATGTCTGTTTGTCTGCCCAACCGATGCGCTGGAAAATATTCAACCAGTTACGCGCCACTGGATTGACGACCGTCTGGTAGCGCCGCTCAGCCTTCAGCCTGCGTGTGTGGATGAACTGCTGCTCTGGCATTTTGAAAAAGGCATTCGTGCGATAGAGCTGGATGGCGAGCAGGAAGGGTGGTTACGGGCCGTGGCTGAACTCAATGGGGTTCTCAAACAACTGAACCAGCCGACCTGGTGGCTTGCCCCTCCGTCTGACGGTCCGGTGAATAATGCCCGCCGCCAGTGGCTCCATCTCAGAAAGGAATCGACGAGCGGGGCGGTGGCGTATGGACGACGCGCATTGCGTGACAACGTCACGAATTGTCATCGTTACCGCGTCGTGCTGACGGCGGAACACTGCTACCTGTGCGGCGCCTGTGCGCGTATCTGCCCGGAACGGGCGATTCGTCTGCATTCCGATCATTTCACGCTGGATAACGCCCGGTGCACCGGCTGCGGTCAGTGCGCCGTGGTCTGTTTTCCGCAGGCGATACGCAGCGAAGTTCAGTGGAACACTGACGCGCCACAGCGGTTGCCTGTGCTTCCGTCAACCTGTAACTGCTGCGGCCAGGCATTTACCGCCTGGGATGCGCAACAACGGACATGTCCGTTTTGTCGGCAACATCGCCATGGCATGCGATAAGGAATCATGATGAAAGTGGACCTGGCTCACTGGGCTCAACTGTTGAATTTACTGGCGAGTGCCTGTCGCACCGCCCCGCAAGCGCCGGAATTTGCGCCGATACAGCATTTTTTCCAGACGCCGGACTGGCCTGCATTGTGGCCGGAACCGGCTGATGACATCGCGACGCTGCAACCGGAGCTTAACCCGTCTGACCTCGCCGTCTTGCATGAGCAGTGGCTGCGGTTGTTTATCGGCCCGGCCAGTTTGCCCGCGCCGCCCTGGGGCTCGGTCTGGCTCGATCCGGAACAGGCATTGCAGGGTGAATCGACGCTGCGTTTGATGGCGTTTCTCAACCAGCAGGGCATCCGGCTGCATACTGACTATCCGGAACCGGCCGACCATATCGGGCTGATGCTGTTCCAGTCCGCGTGGCTGGCGATGAACAACCGTCCCCGTGCGTTACAACACCTGCTGGAAGAGCATGTGATGACGTGGCTACCCATGTATGTGGACGCACTGAACGCGGCGCAGCCGTGCGGTTTTTACCGGGCGCTGGGCGAGTTAATACTGAAAACGCTCCAGCAAATGCAAAATGCGCTTAAAAAGGCCGAACCGGCGCGCATTTTGTAGCGAGACGCCATTGTGCCGGGCCATCCCCGGCACAGCCTTTCTGGCTTATTCATTATTAAACTCATTCATGATGAACGCTTATTTCCCTGAAGTTCTGCCACATTATTTTTATTAACGAAGCGGCACAACGGTTTATTTTTCTGCCGGTGGATTATTCGGATGCTTATTATTTTTTGGATTGCTGCTGTGATCTTCCCCTGCGCGTACAGGCCAGGCGCGATAAGGCCTGTATAAAAAAAGATTATTTTTGACTGCCGGTGCGTTATTTTTTACCCGCTATGAAATCCCCGCCGCCATTTTAACATTCTCTGTCTATACTCAAGGCGTTAAATAACATCTCACCGGTCCGTTTAATACCGGTCCGTCGATTATGAGGCAGCCATGTTAGGGTTAGACGCATTTATTCTTGCCAGGATCCAGTTCGCCTTTACCGTATCCTTTCATATTCTTTTTCCGGCGATCACCATTGGTCTTGCCAGTTATCTGGCCGTGCTGGAAGGGATGTGGTTAAAGACGCACAATCCGCTGTGGCGTTCACTGTATAAATTCTGGCTTAAAATATTTGCCGTGAATTTTGGGATGGGGGTGGTATCCGGTCTGGTGATGGCCTATCAGTTCGGTACCAACTGGAGTGGTTTCTCGCAGTTCGCGGGCAGCATCACCGGCCCGTTGCTGACTTATGAAGTGCTGACCGCCTTCTTTCTGGAAGCCGGTTTTCTCGGCGTGATGCTGTTCGGCTGGAACAAAGTGGGGCCGGGCCTGCACTTCTTCTCCACCTGTATGGTGGCGCTCGGCACGCTGATGTCCACCTTCTGGATCCTGGCGTCCAACAGCTGGATGCAAACGCCCCAGGGCCACGAAATCATTAACGGGCAAGTGGTGCCGGTTGACTGGTTCGCGGTGATCTTCAATCCCTCATTCCCTTACCGGCTGTTGCATATGTCGGTGGCCGCTTTCCTGAGTAGCGCCATGTTTGTCGGCGCTTCCGCTGCCTGGCACTTGCTGAAGGGCAACGACACGCCAGCGGTACGCAAAATGTTTTCCATGGCGCTGTGGATGGCGCTGCTGGTGGCACCCATCCAGGCGGTGATTGGTGATATGCACGGCCTGAACACCCTCAAGCACCAGCCGGCGAAGATTGCCGCCATCGAAGGGCACTGGGAAAACCCGCCGGGCGAGCCGACGCCGCTGCTGCTGGTGGGCTGGCCGGATATGGAGCAGGAACGCACCCGCTACGGGCTGGAAATTCCTGCCCTCGGCAGTCTTATTCTCACGCACAGCCTCGATCAGCAGGTTCCGGCCCTGAAAGATTTTCCAAAAGAGGATCGGCCTAACTCCACCATCGTGTTCTGGTCGTTCCGCATTATGGTCGGCATGGGCGTATTAATGATTGCTCTTGGCGTCGCCAGTCTGTGGTTGCGTTATCGGGGACGTCTGTACCAGTCGAAACCGTTTTTGCGCTTTGCATTCTGGATGGGGCCATCAGGCCTGATCGCCTTGCTGGCGGGGTGGGTAACTACGGAAGTGGGGCGGCAGCCGTGGGTGGTTTACGGACTCATGCGCACGCGCGACGCGGTTTCCGCCCACAGCGATCTGCAAATGTCCATCAGCCTGCTGGTGTTTATCGTGGTGTACAGCCTGGTGTTTGGGGTCGGTTACCTGTATCTGATTCGACTGATTAAAGTCGGCCCTCAGCCGGAAGACGATCTGTCTTCGAAAACCGATGGTCGGCCCGCACGACCGATTTCCGCCGTGGGTGAACGTCTGGAAGAGGAGCAATGATAATGCATATCGACCTGTCCGTTGTGTGGTTCGTTATCATCGTCTTCTCGACGCTGATGTATATCGTTATGGATGGTTTTGACCTGGGGATTGGCGTGCTGTTTCCGTTTATCCGCGATCCCCATGACCGGGATGTGATGGTCAACAGCGTCGCACCGGTGTGGGACGGTAACGAAACCTGGCTGGTTATGGGTGGTGCGGGATTGTTCGGTGCGTTCCCGCTGGCTTACGCGGTTATTGCCGACGCGCTGACCATCCCGATTATGCTGATGCTGATCGGCCTGATTTTCCGTGGCGTGGCGTTTGAGTTCCGCTTTAAAGCCACTGAATCGCACCGTCCCTGGTGGGATGTGGCGTTTCTCGGCGGCTCCATCCTGGCGACCTTTTGCCAGGGGATAATCGTCGGCGCGGTGATCAACGGCTTCCCGGTGGAAGGCCGCACCTTTGCGGGCGGCGCACTGGACTGGCTGACGCCGTTCAACCTGTTCTGCGGGCTCGGCCTGGTGGTCACCTATGCATTGCTGGCCGCCACCTGGCTGATTATGAAAAGTGAAGATCCGCTGTTTAGCCGGATGCGCCAGCTCACCCCGCCGTTGCTGATTATGCTGCTCATTATTATGGCGGTGGTCAGCGCCTGGACGCCGTACGCGCATGCCGACATCGCCCAGCGTTGGTTCTCGTTGCCGAATCTCTGGTTCTTCCTGCCGGTTCCGCTGTTGGTACTGCTGTGCAGCGTGGCGCTGTGGCGCAGTGTCTCGCGGCCAGGCCATCATGCCACGGCATTTATTCTCACCCTGGCGCTGGTGTTCCTTGGCTTCAGCGGTCTTGGCATCAGCATCTGGCCGAATATTATCCCGCCGGACATTTCGCTGTGGGAAGCGGCCGCGCCGCCCGCCAGCCAGGGCTTTATGTTAGTGGGCGCGCTGATCATCATTCCGGTGATCCTCGCGTACACCTTCTGGAGCTATTACGTGTTCCGCGGCAAAGTGCGGCACGGGGAGGGGTATCACTGATGGCGAAGCGGCAAAGCAAAATCAGCCAGGTGCTGTGGCTGGTGATGATTTGGGGCGCCAGCATTCTGGCGCTCGGTGCGGTCAGTCTGGTGCTGCGTTTCCTGATGACGTCAGCAGGGCTGAAAGCCAGTTAACGGCGCAGGTATACACAAAGAAAACGCCGCTGAATAACAGCGGCGTCATGTTTTAAAGTCGCTCAATCTTCGCAGGCAACCCCTGGCGCACCGCCGAACCGGACACCCAGTCCAGCCAGGTGTTTGGCACCTCACGCGTCGGGTCGGCGAAACCCAGATCGTTCTGGTTCACCCCTGCGCCATTGCGCGGCGCAACGGCCAGCGGTTCGCCGTCGAGGGTGTGCTGGCGTGCGCCCATCTCCTTGTGTCCATAACCGTGTTCAAACGCAATGCCCCCCGGCATCACGCCTTCCAGCAGGCTGATTTGCGCTTCAGCGCTGCCTCCCGGCGTGGTGATGCGTACACGATCGCCGTGCGCCACGCCAAACCGTTGCCCATCCTGCGGATGGATCGCCACCAGATTGACCGGCTTAACGTGGTGCAGGCGCGGGATCACGATGGTCGAACTGCTCATCACATTGGACTTAAACGAGATCATCTTCAGCGGCCAGACGTCAGGAGGGAACACGCTGTCTACCGCCTTGCCATCGGACAAGCGCGCCGGATACCAGGCCGGACAACCGCTATAGCGTTCGCCGGTGATAGCATGGCGGTGTTTAGCTACCTCGGCATTCCAGATTTGCAGCGGTTTATCCCAGCGATTACCGATGCTCTCGCCATCCCGGCCTGACTGATGCGGCGCAAAGCGTCCGCCCCGGGTGAAGATGAACGCCACGCGGCTGGCTTCTTCGGCCTTCAGCGTTTGCGTAATGGCGGGCATCAGCCGGTCAACCCCGGTGAGCCGGATATCCTCTTCACTGGCGGCAGGCACCGGCGCTTTTCCGGCCCAGGCGATATTGGCCGCCACCCGCAGGTAATACTCTTCCGCACGGTTGATCGCCAGCGGCGTGCCGTCGCTGTCCTGCATGGCGTTGTCGCCAAAACCAGGCAGGCCGAGGCGTTGCGCCACCGCGATGCAAAACGCCTCCATGGCGATGGGTTCGCCCTGGGCGGTGCGGGCCGTCGCGGGTTCAACCACCGGCCAGCGGGCCGTGGTGGCTTTACTGGCAACCCCTGCCCAGGGCGCGCTGAATCCCCAGCTTTCAAAATTATGGGTATCCGGCACCAGATAATCAGCCAGTGCGGTGGTTTCGTTGATAAACGCGTCGATGGCGATAACCAGCGGCAGACGCGCCGGATCTTTAAGCTGTTCCTCTGCCACGGCGCGGAAACCGGCAATGCCATAGACCGGGTTCGTCATGTTGGAAATCCACGCTTTCAGCGGATACGGATAACCGTTAAGCGCCGACGGCAGCAGCTCGGTCAGTTGCCCGGCCACAAAGGGATACCACGGCGCTTTTGCCGGAAAAGGCGATTGCCCGGCGGCTACTTTTTGCCGGTATTCGTCGGAGCTTTCATAAGCTGCTTTACTGCGGGCGATATGCAACCCTTTCGGTTTCACCATGCCGGGGAACGTCGCCAGGTTGTAGCGCGGGCCGTCGGTGACGCCGTTGAACTTGCGCCGCCGACAAACACGCCGCCTTGCAGGCTCAGGTTACCGATCAGCGCATTCAGCATCATCACCGCCCAGGCGTTGTAAAAACCGTTGCCGGACATCATGCCGCCATGCGTAATGACAGCCGCTTTACGCCCGTGACGGGTAAAGGCATCCGCCAGTTGTTCAATCCGCGCCACCGGCACGCCGCACTGGCGGCTGTAGGCGTCCAGCGACAGGGCGTCGGCGCTCTCCTTAAGCAACTGAAACGCGCTTTTCACTGTGACCTGAGTCCCGTCCAGCAACGTCAGCGCTCGCGTCACCCGCAGCGTGGCGGCGGGGCAGGTTGGCGCTGGTGCGAGCTCACCGGCGCGGTCGATCACCATGACGCTGTCGTCGCCGCCATTGAGCAGCGCTGCGGTCAGGTATTGCCCGGCCTGAGGATGGTCGTCGTTGACGATCACCAGATGGCTGGCATTGGTCCAGCTTTGCTCACCGCCGCCTGCATTGCGGCCACGCCGGGTAGTGAGAGATAACTTTCGTTGGCGCGTTGGTTATCAATAATCCAGCGGATCATGGCCATCGCCAGGGCGGAATCGCTGCCCGGCACCAGCGGCAGCCACTGCCCGCGTGGGTCGGCCATTACTGTTGTCAGCGGCAATGCGGGTGCCACTACCACATAGCTGAAGTTATCGCGCAACCGGGCACTGGCGAGCTGGCTGGCCTGGCGTTTAAACGGGTTGCCGGACTGGGCCGGAGATGTGCCCATAAACAGCGCGAACTCCACATGCTCCCAGTCGGGTTTCACATGGGGGTTTTTATCCAGATCGTTCATCAGCGCGCCGGAACCGGCGCGGTAGGACAAGCCGCAATACGCGCCGTGCGCGCCGAAGTTTTTACTGCCGAAGCTGTTTTGCGCGAAGCGGCGCAGAAAAGTATCGCGTCCGTCATCACTGGTATTGGTCACCAGCAACTGATTGGCTATGGGGCCAAAGCCCGGATGGGCCGGGTCAATGGGGGTTTGCAGATCGCGGATGGCGCGTAATCCGTCCACATGGCCCTCGCCAAACAGATCGCCGCCTTCCACCACTTCGGTGATCAGTTGTTCAAAACTGATGCGCTGCCATTTGCCTTCTCCCCGTTTACCCACGCGTTTCATCGGCTCAAGGATGCGCAGTGGGCTGTACAGCGCTTCCAGCGTGGTGGCACCGCGTGAACACACGGTGGAACGGGCATCCAGGCCGCTTTCGCCGCCCAGGGCCGCCAGGGCCTGTGAGACGGGGACATTCGCCGCGACGTGCTGTTCCTGAGACAGCGGATGATACGGATTACCGGCGATGCGGATCACTTTACCGGTTTGCCGATCCACCCGGGCCCGGATGCCGCACTGGGTCCAGCAGCCAAAGCACTGGGTCATCGATACCGCCTGTTGTGGATTAGCCTGCCAGCCGGATGCCGCATGGCCTTCCGGGATCAGCGCGTTACCGAAAATGCGGTGCAGCGTGATTTTGCCGGAGGTGCCGTGGACCAGTCCGTCAAACGCGCGTTTCACCACGTCCCGGTAACTCAGCCCAAATACACCGACTCCACCCAGCACAAGCCCCACTTTTAGCCACTGACGACGGGTTAATTCAGGCATGATGATTTCTCCGCAATAAGCCATGCACAATTTCACGAACAAGAATAAGCAGCGCTATCCACAGACCGAAGGTGCCGACGATAGCCAGTAAACCGTCGGTGCCGGACGGCAGCGAGTAGGGGTTGAACAACGCGTTGTATTTCGGCAGGGTTTGCCCCTCCATCAGGAGCGTCCAGCGCATCAGCCAGCTGAGCGCCATGGAGGCCAGCGCCAGAGCAATGCCGACGACAAGGCCCGGATGTTTTATCGTCCACAGCGCCGCGCCAAAGGTGATCAGCCACAGCAGCACCCAGCCTGCCGCGAGGGATTGCGCCTGCGGCCACGCCAGCCAGTTGCGCATCGCCGCGCCGGATAAGGTGTTTCCGGCGAGCCACAGCGCGACCGTTATCGCCAGCAGCCCCAGCGTTACCGCCAGCGCCCGCGCCAGTTTTTGCCGCCACGGCTGATGGCGCGTGGCGGCGATCAGCAGTGCCAGCAGCGTCTGAAATGCGCTCAGAACCATTGCCAGGGGGAACCACCAGCTAAACCACAGGGGGCGGGCACGCACTACCGACACTTCGCGCCCGGTATACAACAGCAGGCCAATGGCCGTTAATGCGCAGGCAAACGTGATCAAACGGGTGAGGGCAAAGGTTTTGCCGTAAATCTTTTCCACCCAGGCCGCCGCGAACCACAGACCGATAAACCCGGTGAACAACGGCAAAAACAACGCCCCCCACGGCATCCACGACCAGGGCGTCGGCCAGGCGTAAAAATGCCACACCCGGGCGGTCTGATGCAGATCCGCCGTCAGGGCCAGCGGCGCGGCGATGGCGCAGGTCAGGCCAATCAGCAGCGTCAGGCGTTCCAGTTCCGGCTGACGGCCATGAAGGACGCAGGCCAACAACGCGGAACAGGCCGCAATACCGATAAAGAAGAAATACTGTACGGCCCAGGGCAGCCATGTAATGTCCTGAGGATGGGCAAGCACTTCATTAATCATAAGCGGCGACATTTACACCTCCTGCCAGAGCGCAGGCTGGCTGCGGCCCATTAACGGCGTCACAAACGCCGCGTCCAGTCCCAGATAAAACACCTGCGGCACGGTTTTCTCATCGGGCTTGAGTACCCGAATGTCGTCCTTATGGGTGTCCAGCAGCTGGCGCAGACGGCTTTGCGGATCGAGCAAATCGCCGATTATGCGTGCGCCGCCGACACAGGATTCCACGCAGGCAGGCAGTAAACCCGCCTCCAGCCGGTGCACGCAGAACGTACATTTATCGGCGGTCTGGGTGTCGTGATTGATAAACCGCGCATCGTAAGGGCAGGCCTGAACGCAGTAGGCGCAGCCCACGCAGCGCTGATTATCGATGACCACGATGCCGTCCTGGCGCTGGAAGGTGGCCTGTACCGGGCACACCGGCACACAGGGTGGGTTATCGCAGTGATTGCACAACCGCGGCAGCAGGACATTGGTTACCGCGTCGCTGTTTTCCCGCCGCACCTGGTACTGATTTACTGTGGTGCGAAAGGATCCCTGCGGCGTCTGATTTTCGATGGCGCAGCTGACGGTGCAGGACTGGCAGCCGATGCAGCGTCGTAAATCGATCAACATCGCATAGCGATGGGTCGGCGAGCCTTCCCGTCGCGAGGGAGCGAAAGTGAGTTTGGCCTGCGCCAGCGGGATGGTCGCTGCGCCTGCCGTCGCCGCCCCCAACTGTCTGAGAAACACCCGTTTACTGATATCCATACTGGTCTCCGTCGACGCCGTTACAATCCATACGTCACAGTGTTGTTAGTCGAGCAATGAATTAAGAATCTTTATGATTTACAGTGTAAAAATTGGCGCGGGGCAGGGACTATTGTGGTTAACCACATACCCGGACTGTTGTTGATCTAACGCAACCTGGCGCAGTGGGAGAGGGTGTGAAAAAGGCATTTTTACTGATGATTGGCCTCGGACTGGCCTCGCTGGCGCAGGCAGATACCTGGACGGTCGGCGTACTGGCGATGCGCGGTGACGCCGCAACGGCGCGGCACTGGCAGCCACTGGCTGATTCGCTGACGCAGCGTGTGCCGGGAGAGCAGTTTCGTATTCAGCCCCTCGACCTTGGTCAGATGCGCGAGGCGGTCAATCAAAAAACCATCCAGTTTGTCGTGACCAACCCGGCGCAGTTTGTGCAGCTCAACAGCCATTACCATTTGCGCTGGCTGGCGTCGTTACGCTCGGCAGAGGGCAAGACCGACGCGGGCAATATCATCGGCAGCGTTATCCTTGTCAATCGTGAAAGTAACTTACAGGATCCTCAGGATCTTATGAGTAAAACCGTCGGCGCGATCGATCCTCTGGCTTTTGGCGGCTACCTGACGGGGTATAAGGCGCTTTACGATCGCGGCATCCGTCCCGGCAAAGATTTCCGGCTGCGCTTTACCGGTTTTCCGGGGGATGCGCTGCTCTATCTGTTGCGCGAAAAAGCCATTCAGGCCGCGATTGTGCCGGTTTGTCTGCTGGAACAAATGGATGCCGAAGGGCTGATAGATAAAACCGCCTTTCGGCCACTTATCATCAACCCCATCGCCTCGCCGTGCGTCACCAGTACGCCGCTCTATCCCAACTGGTCTTTCGCCGCGCTGCCCGAAGTGAATAACGCGCTGGCGGACAAAGTGGCGCGGGCGCTGCTGAACAATCAACAGTCGCCGTTTTTATGGGGCGCACCGGCGTCGACCAGTGATGTGGAAAGCCTGCTGCGGGCGGTGAATCAACATCCCGAACAGCGGCGACTGTGGCAGGATGTGCGCAGCTGGCTGATGCAGCATCAGCTCCTCGTTGGCGTGACCGGGTTAATGTTGTTTTTGTTCACCCTGAACTACATCTGGATTGCGCTGTTGGTGCGCCGTCGGGGCCGTCAGCTGGCGCAGGCGGGGGAAGCGCTCCGTCAGCAGGAAATCGCGCTGGAAAATGCCCGCCAGCTAAGCGTGCTGGGTGAGATGGCGTCGGGATTCGCCCATGAACTGAATCAGCCGCTGTCGGCGATCCGCCATTATGCTCAGGGCTGCCTGGTGCGTTTACGCCACAGTGATAACACCCATTTTCTTATCCCTGCGCTGGAGCAGATCGACACTCAGGCGCAGCGCGGCGGCGAGACGCTGCACAATCTGCGCCAGTGGGTGCGCCAGCCCTCGGCGCAAGAGATGGACGCGCGGCAGCGCATCGCCGTTCCGGTTCGGGAAACGGCACGGCGGGTCGCCGATTTGTTACGCCTCGGCCAGCATTTTCCGGCGCTCACGCTGGACAATGCGATCCCTGCGACGCGGGTGTTCATGCTGCCGCCGATGGTGCTGGATCAACTGCTGGCAAACCTGATTCTCAATGCCGCTCAGGCCGGGGCCAGCGCAATATGGCTGACGGAGCAGGAGGATGGGCTGGTTATCCAGGACGACGCGGGGGGGAATTGAGACCGACCGGCTGGCCCAGGCGTTTCACCCGTTCAATACCACCAAACCGCAGGGGATGGGACTGGGGCTGGCAATCTGCCAGCGGCTGACGCGTTACGCCGGGGGCGATATCGCGTTGCGCAACCATCCGGCCCCGAACGGTAAAACCGGGCTGCGCGTGGCGCTGGATTTTTCTAATCATCAAAATAAGGATGCGTGATGTCTGTGGTACACCTGGTCGATGATGATGTCGCCGTTACCGAAGCCTGCCAGTTTTTGCTGGAGGGTATGGGTTATGCCGTACAAAGCTGGAATGACAGCCAGGCTTTTCTGGCCCGGGCCGCGTTGTATGAAGAGGGCGTGGCGTTACTCGATTTACGCATGCCGCATCTCGACGGTCACGGTCTGTATAGTGAACTGCTGTCGTGCCGCAGTACCCTGGCGGTGATTTTTCTCACCGGCCATGGAGATTTGCCGGTGGCAGTGGAGCAGATGAAGCGCGGCGCAGTGGATTTTCTGCAAAAACCGGTGTCGGCTGACGCCCTGATTGCGGCAATCGAACGCGCCCGGGCCACCTCTGCCGCCGCCTGTCAGCGCCGCGCTATCGAACAGCGTTTTGACTGCCTGACGCCAAAAGAGCGCGAGATTGCAAGGCTCATCGTCCAGGGATTGATGAACCGGGAGATTGCCGATCGACTCAGCGTGGCGGTACGAACCGTGGAAGTGCATCGCGCCAGAGTGATGGAGAAAATGGAGGCGGTGAATATTGCCGAGCTGGTGGGAAAAATGCGGATCATGGAATAACAGGCCCGGACGGGCCTGAATTCCCTTACGCCAGACGTGATCTGAATTGTTGAAGCTCGCTATCCGGCATACCCGCCGCCAGCGCCGCCTCGCATATCGCGTTCCAGCTGCTTTCATCCAGCGGAATGCCTGTGCCAGACGGGTGGCGCGGTTGTGCGCTTCCCACTCGCCAGGCACCTGGATCGGCTCATTCGGATCGTGAGGAGACTGCTTCACCCAGTCGATAAAGGCCTCTGCCTGCTGGTGCATATCCGGTGCGTCAAACAGTTCGGGGTTGAGGATAATGGTGGTCATACAGTTAAAAATGGCGTCCACGCTCTCCTGCAATGAGGCCTGATGGGTGGTCTGGCCGCCGGACAACGCGCCGCCGAGGATTTCGCACATCGCCGCCAGCGCGTAGCCTTTATGCCCGGCGAAAGTCAGCAGCGCCCCCAGCGGCGGTACGTGCATCACCCCCGGATCGGTGGTGGGTTGCCCCTGATGGTCGATTAAACACCCTTCCGGAACCGGCACGCCCTTATGCCAGGCGACGCGGGTTTTGCCAAAGGCGATGGCGCTGGTGGCGTAATCCAGCAGCAGCGGGGCACCATGCTTACGCGGAAAAACCACGCACAGCGGATTGGTGCCGAAGCGGCTGTCTTTGCCACCGAACGGCGCCACCATCGGATCGCCGACCACGTTAACGAAATGGATGGAAATAAACCCGGCGGCCGCGCATTGTTCCGCCCAGTAACCGATGCGCCCGATGTGATGCGAATTATGCAGCGCCACGGCGGCCAGCCCGTACTGGCGCGCTTTCTCGATGCCTAATTCCATGGCTTCATGGGCCGCCACCTGACCAAAGGCGCGATTCCCCTGCAGCGTGACTACCGCACCCGCATCTTTCACTACGGTGGCGTGCTGGTTTAACTGGAGATGCCCCTGCGCCAGCGAGCGAATATAGCTGGGGATCATCCCGACGCCGTGGGAATCGTGTCCCGCCAGATTGGCGGACACCAGATGATCGGCAACCCGTTGCGCCTCTTCAGGTTCACTGCCGGCATAGCCCAGCAGCGTCCCGACAAACTCCTTCAGCGTCGCCGCCTGAAAACGTAACCCTGTCTGCATTATTTTTCTCCTTATGTGTTGTGTTCGTTTTCATGCTGCGCGTTGCGGGAAGCGAGGTCAAGCCGCCGTCCAGACGAGCGATGGTTATTTGCCTCTGTTTTCAAGCCACTGGAAGATAGCCATTCCCACCAGCATGGCTGCGACGAAGATCACGCCCTTGCCGATCCCCGCACCCAGCAACACCACTGCCGGACCGGGGCAGATACCCGCCAGCCCCCAGCCGAGGCCGAACAGCGCCGAGCCGCCAATAAGACGTTTATCAATCTGCTGCGCGACGGGCAGATGCATTTCCGGGGCGCACACCGGGCGGGCGCGTTTGCTGGCCATACGAAAGGCAAAAAAGCCGATGCTGATGGCACCGCCCATCACAAAGGCCAGCGAAGGGTCCCAGAGTCGGGTGATATCTAAAAAGCCCAGCACTTTCGCCGGGTCCGCCATGCCGCTTACCAGCAATCCGAGACCAAACACCAGCCCCGATAAAAACGAGAAAAAAATCATCATGCGGTTATCTCCCTGAATGTTTAACGCCAGTAGCCTGCCAGCCAGACGGTAACAAAGGCCACCGCCATAAAGGTGACGGTCGCTGCAAGTGAGCGGCGCGACAGTCTGGACAGCCCACATACGCCGTGACCGCTGGTGCATCCGGAAGCGTAGCGGGTGCCGATGCCCACCAGCAGGCCCGCGATAACCAGCAGCCACCATGGCGCGGCAATGGACACATCAGGCAGCGGCGCGAACAGGCTGTATAGCCACGGCGACAGCGCAATGCCCGCAATAAACGCCAGCCGCCAGGCTTTGCCCGGGGTGTTGAAAGAGAGCAGCCCGCCAATGATGCCGCTGATGCCCGCTATGCGCCCGCAAAAGATAATTAACATCCATGCAGCCGCCCCGATGATCATTCCGCCCGCCAGGCTTGCCAGCGGCGTGAAGTTCGCCATATCGATGGTCACAGTTCATGCCTTTTTTTTACAAATGAAGGGTTGATCGTCGTCGAACCGGCGCAGCCACACCAGCACATTCTGTGCGGTAATCGGTTTCACAGGGAAGGGCCGGTTTTGCTGGCCCTGACGGGATTTAAGAATAATCCTGCCGGAAGTGGTGACTATGCTTAATGTTCTAAAACTTCCGAAACCATTGTGGTAAGCCCCGATTCTTACCCGTTAATTTAAAACTGGAGGCCTGGTATGAGCAACCACGGCGATAATGCTGAATACCGTGCAAACGGTTCGGCAGATAAACAGCATTCCCATTCTGATAATGACCAGTCCTTCCTCAACCTGACGCGCCGGGACCTGATAAAAGCAGGCGCTGCCACAGCAGCCAGCGCCGCCGTCGCGCCCGGTGCGGCCCTGGCAGGTGAAACGCCCACCACGCCCCCGCCGGAAATGGCGACGGTCTCGTTTACCGTTAACGGCAAACCCCGCGAGCTGGAGGTGGATACCCGCACGACGTTGCTGGATGCGCTGCGTGAAAATCTGCACCTGACCGGGACGAAAAAAGGCTGCGACCACGGGCAGTGCGGTGCCTGTACCGTGATTGTCGACGGCAGACGGATTAATGCCTGCCTGACGCTGGCGGTGATGCAACAGGACGCGGAGATCGTCACTATTGAAGGGCTTGGCACCCCGGAAGATCTGCATCCGATGCAGGCAGCCTTTATCAAACATGACGGCTACCAGTGCGGTTATTGTACGCCGGGGCAAATCTGCTCCTCTGTGGCGGCATTAAAGGAAATTGAAGCAGGCATTCCCAGCCATGTGACCGTCGATCTGGTGTCCCCGCCATCAATGAGCGCGGAGGAGATCCGCGAACGTATGAGCGGCAATATTTGCCGCTGCGGAGCCTATGCCAACATCCTTGCCGCGATTGAAAACGTCGCTGAGGGGGAAAAATCATGAGGGCATTTACCTATCAGCGCGTGACCACCCCTGCGGAAGCCGCGGCCAGTGCCCGGCAAACGCCGGGGGCGAAATTTATCGCCGGGGGAACCAATCTGCTTGATCTGATGAAGCTTGAGATTGAAACGCCCGGTCATCTGATTGACGTCAACGGCCTGGGGCTGGATACCATTGAACCGACAGCAGAAGGGGGATTGCGCATCGGCGCGCTGGTTCGCAATACCGATCTGGCGGCGGATGAGCGGGTGCGCCGCGATTATGCCGTGCTCTCCCGTGCACTGCTGGCGGGCGCGTCCGGCCAGTTGCGTAATCGGGCTACCACTGCGGGTAATCTGCTTCAGCGGACTCGCTGCCCCTATTTTTACGATACCCATCAACCCTGCAACAAGCGGTTGCCCGGCAGCGGCTGCGCGGCACTGGAAGGCTTTAGCCGTCAACATGCGTTGGTAGGCGTTAGCGACGCGTGTATTGCGACGCACCCCAGTGACATGGCTGTGGCCATGCGCGTCCTGGACGCGGTGGTCGAAACCGTTAAACCCGATGGCAGTGAACGGCGCATCGCGCTGGATGATTTCTACCGCGCGCCTGGCACTACCCCGCATCTGGAAACGGTATTAACTCCTGGCGAACTGATTGTCGCCGTCACGCTGCCACCTCCGTCTGGCGGCACCCATATTTAACCGCAAAGTGCGCGACCGCGCCTCGTATGCGTTCGCGCTGGTTTCGGTGGCGGCCGTGATCCAGCCGGACGGCACCGGCCGGGTTGCGCTGGGCGGCGTCGCCCATAAGCCCTGGCGGCTTGATACTGCGGATGCGCAGATCCCGCAGGGGGCACAGGCGGTGTACGACGCGCTGTTTGCCGGGGCGAAAACCGACCCCTGAAAACCAATTCAAACTGATCCTGGCGAAGCGCACGCTCGCCTCGGTGTTGACGGAAGCGAGGGCATAAACGGATGAAATTCGAAACTCCGGCACAGGATAACCCTGTCGATCAACTGAAGGTGGTGGGCCGCCCGCACCGATCGCATTGACGGCCCCCTGAAAACGACCGGCACGGCCCCCGTATGCTTATGAATGGCATGATGAAGTCGACAAGGTAGCGTATGGCTATGTCATCGGTTCCGCTATCGCCAAAGGGCGCATTACATCCGTCGACACCCGGGCGGCGAAAAACGCCCCCGGCGTGCTTTCCGTCATTACCGCCGATAACGCCGGTAAGCTCGGTAAAGGCGAGATGAATGCCGCCACGCTGCTGGGCGGACCGACCGATTGAACACTATCACCAGGCGATTGGCGTGGTGGTGGCCGAGACGTTTGAACAGGCGCGGGCGGCGGCGGCGCTGGTTGAGGTTAATTATCAACGTGAACGCGGCGCCTGGGATCTTGCGGAAGAAAAACCGGGTGTGACGACGCCCCCGGAAGACACGCCGGATAAAAAGGTTGGGGATTTTGATCGCGCTTTTGACTCGGCGGCAGTGCAGTTTGACGCCACCTATACCACGCCGGATCAAAGCCATATGGCCATGGAGCCCCATGCGTCCATGGCGGTGTGGGAAGGCGAGAAATTGACGCTCTGGACCACGAACCAGATGATTAACTGGTGCCACAGCGATTTGGCGAAAACGCTTAATATACCGCAGGAAAATATCCGTGTGCGCTCCCCGTATATCGGCGGCGGCTTCGGCGGGAAACTGTTTCTGCGCAGCGACGCGTTGCTGGCAGCGCTGGGGGCCCGTGCGATCCAGCGGCCGGTGAAAGTGATGCTTACGAGACCGATGATCCCTAACAATACCACCCATCGCCCGGCCACTATCCAACGCGTGCGCATCGGGGCAGATGAAAGCGGCCATATCAGCGCTATCGCCCATGAAAGCTGGAACGGCAACCTGCCGGGCGGCCCGACGGAAACCGCCACCAATCAAACCGAGCTGCTCTACGCGGGTGCTAATCGCCTGACCGGGCTTCGGCTGGCGAAGCTGGATCTGCCGGAAGGTAACTCCATGCGCGCGCCCGGCGAAGCCCCCGGCATGATGGTGCTGGAAATCGCCATGGACGAGATGGCCGAAAAATTGGGTATCGATCCGGTGGAGTTTCGCATTCTGAATGACACCCAGGTTGACCCGGCGAACCCTGAACGACCCTTTTCACAGCGTCAGCTGATTGAGTGCCTGCGTACCGGCGCGGAGCATTTCGGCTGGCAACAGCGTAACCCGACACCCGCTCAGGTGCGGGATGGGCGCTGGCTGGTGGGCATGGGGATGGCGGCCGGTTTTCGCAATAACCTGGTCACCCCTTCCGGCGCGCGGGTACGTCTGGATGCGCATGGCACCGTCACGGTGGAAACCGATATGACCGATATCGGCACCGGCAGTTACACCATTATTGCCCAGACGGCCGCCGAGATGATGGGCGTACCAATTGAAAAAGTCGTCGTGAAACTGGGCGATTCAACCTTTCCCATCTCTTCCGGTTCCGGCGGGCAATGGGGCGGGAACAGCTCAACGGCGGGTGTTTACGCCGCGTGCGTGAAATTACGCGAAGCGGTAGCGGACCGACTGGGCATTGACGCCAGCAGCGCCATGTTCACCGATGAGCAGGTACGCGTTGGAGAGCGCAGTATTCCTTTGCGCGAGGCGGCGGCGCAAAGCGAACTCGTGGCCGAAGACAAAATTGAGTTTGGGGATCTGGCGGAAAAATATCAGCAGTCGACCTTCGCCGGACATTTTGTCGAAGTGGCCGTGGACAGCGCAACCGGTGAGGTGCGGGTGCGCCGTATGCTGGCCGTGTGCGCGGCGGGACGAATACTTAACCCGAAAACGGCGCGCAGCCAGGTGATTGGTGCTATGACCATGGGCCTGGGCGCGGCGTTGATGGAAGAACTGGCGGTGGATACGCGTCTTGGTTTCTTCGTGAATCATGATATGGGCGGGTTATGAAGTGCCCGGTCCATGCCGATGTGCCGCAGCAGGAGGTGATCTTCCTTGATGAGACCGATCCGATTTCCTCACCGATGAAAGCCAAAGGGGTGGGTGAACTGGGGATCTGTGGTGTGAGCGCCGCCATCGCCAACGCCATTTATAACGCAACGGGTGTGCGGGTACGTGATTATCCCATCACCCTGGACAAACTGTTGCACGGGCTTCCTGACCCGGTTAAGGAGGACGACACCGTGCTACATCATGCCCCGATAATGGAACCTGTGCAGGAAGGCTCGCTTATACCCGAGCAGGCCTTCCTGACCGATGACAGCGAAGCGGTTCTGCGTTTTGTCGCCGATGCCCTGAAAGACGGGATGGCGGCGCGCTGGTGACGCTGGTCGCCATCCGTGGCGGCGCGGCGCGACCGTTGGGCGCCCAGATGGCGGTACGCGAGGACGGATTGTACTGCGGGTTTGTGTCCGGCGGCTGTGTGGAATCCGCTGTCGCTTACGAGGCTCTGGAGGTCATGGCGTCAGGAGAGGACCGCACAGTGATGTACGGCGTCGGGTCGCCTTATTTCGACATCGTGCTTCCCTGCGGCGGCGGTATTACGCTGACCGTTCATAAATTACGCACCGCGCAGCCGCTTCTCGAGGTGCTCGCGCAACTCGAACAACGCAAACCCGCGGTGTTGCGCTATTCCCGGCTGCCGGGACGCTGGAATGTGGCCGTACAGATAAGGAAACCGGCTGGCAGGACGATGAGTTTTTGTGCGTTTTCGTCCCTGCGTTCGGGTGATTGTCTATGGACGTTCCGTGGAAGCGCAGGCGGCGGCAACTGTGGCCAAAGCGGCGGGATATGATGTTCACACCAGCGATGGTTTTAATCCCAAAACCTCGTTTGCGCTGATGGATGCCGATACCGCCGTAATCATGCTGTATCACGATCTGAACCGCGAACTGCCGGTGCTACAAGCGGCGCTGGCGGCAAAACCTTTTTATATCGGCGCGCTGGGCAGCCAACGTACTCATGCGGCGCGGGTCGCCAGGTTAACCGAATTAGGATGGCGTGAAGAGGATATTGCCCGCATCAAAGCGCCAGTCGGTATCTTTCCGAAGGCTCGCGACGCCTGCTCTTTGGCGTTATCGGTTCTGGCCGACGTGGCAGCCGCCCGGTTGAATGGAGCATCGTCATCATGACGCAACCGGTCGTGATTATTCTTGCCGCAGGGAAGGGCGAGCGTTTTCTTGCCAGCGGTGCAACCACGCATAAGCTCGATGCGCTGTTGAGTGGTACGCCGGTTCTGATGCATGTGATTAATGCCGTTAAGGCTTCGGGCCTGCCGTGGCACCTTGTCAGGCCGCCTGGCGGAACAGTCGGTATGGGTGCGTCAGTGGCGCTGGGCGTCCGGGCGACGCCTGATGCGCCGGGATGGTTGATATTACCCGGAGATCTACCGTTGATTCAGCCCGCTACGCTACGCCGGATCGCGACGGCGTTACACCGTCACCCCCTGGTTGTGCCTTTCTTTGAGCAGCAACACGGGCACCCGGTGGCGTTCAGCCGCCGTTACTTCTCTGCCCTTGCCGCACTGGACGGAGAGGACGGCGCACGAGAGATTGTGCGTGAAGCACGGCATCACGGCGATGTTGCAGATCTGCATCTGAATGACCCGGGAACAGTGCAGGATGTGGATACGCTGACCGATCTGCTTGCAATGGAACAGGCCAGCGTACAAACCCGGCGGTGAGGCCGGGCGAGGCTCACCTTACCGGCATACGGTACTCAATCATGCCGCTTTTCTTCGCGACCCAGTCATACAGTCGCTGTCCGCGCAGGTTCGTTTCATGGTGTGCCAGTACAGGTGTGCGGCGTGGCGTTTACGCGCCTGTTGCTGGACGTATTCAATCAACTGTTTACCGATGTGCTTGCCACGCACATCCTCACTGACAAACAGATCTTCCAGATAGCAGTAGTCGGTTTCCGCCCAGGTAGAGCGATGGAACAGGTAATGTACCAGGCCGACAATTTTTCCATCCTGTCTGGCCACGGCGCAAAACACCGGCTCAATGGATTGTGAAAACGCGCCAGGTCAGCGCGTAACCGTCTCCGGGATATCGACACGGTAAAAGCGCTGATAGTTTTGCCACAGCGGCAGCCAGTTTGCGAAATTCACCGTCAACGGCAGGTTCTATCGTTACGTTTTGTACTTGTTCAGTTATCATCATTCTTATTCCCTCAGTTTCCGTGGGCTAACCCTCACAGAACGCCATGTTAGTGACAGTTATGGTTCCCTGTAAGTGACACTTTATGTATTTTTACAGGATCCACTTTGCTGTTTCCTTTTGTGAGCCACCCATGAGAAAGCCCGCCGCGCCGCTGTTTCAGGATTTACTGTTAGAGAGCGGAATTATTAAAGACCAGGTTTATCACGCGCTGCGTAATGCCATTCTCGATGGTCGGCTTGCTGCCGGTTCGAAAATTCCCTCTACCAGAGCGCTGGCGGAAATGATGGGCATTGCCCGTAATTCAGTGATTGCGGGTTTTGAACGGCTTATGGATGAGGGGTATCTGCACACCCGCCACGGCGCGGGAACTTTTGTGGCCCGCCATGTGCCGGACCCGTTACTCAACGCGCCGCACGTGAGGGTTACGCCGGAAAAACGTTCCCGTCGAGGCCGGGCAGGTGAATCCCGATATCGCCGGGGTGGTGCACTCTGGCGTGAAAGCCTGAACGGCGGCGGGATGAACCGTGTATTTGCTGTGGGAGTCGGGTGTACCGATCTGTTTCCCCATGATTTATGGGGGCGGTTGCTCGGGCGCGTCTGGCGCCAGTCGCGGCGCGAACTTGGCTTGCATACCGGTTCCAGCGGCTATCAGCCGTTGCGGCAGGCGATAGCCCGGTACATTCAGGCGACACGCGGCCGTCAACTGCGACGAAGATTGCGTCATCATCGTAAACGGGATCCAGCAGGCAATGAATCTGACCGCCAGGGTCTTATTGACCAAAGGCGATGAAGTCTGGCTTGACGACCCGGGTTACAACGGGGCCCGCGGGCGTATTCGCTTCGGTCGGCGCGCAGGTCAGGCCGGTACGTGTGGATGCTGACGGAATGGATATTGACGATGGCATCGCCCATTATCCGGGGGCAAAATTGGTTTATACCGCGCCGTCGCATCAGTTTCCCCTGAGCGGAACGCTCAGTTTACCGCGACGGCTGGCGCTACTGGCGTGGGCAGAGGCTCGCCAGGCGTGGATATTTGAAGACGACTACAACAGTGAATTTCGCTACGCGGCCCGTTCGTTGCAGGCGCTGCAAGGGCTGGATAAACATCACCGGGTAATTTATTCCGGCACCTTTTCGAAAATGATGTATCCCGAATTCCGGCTGGGTTTTCTGGTGGTTCCGCCTCAGTTACGTGAACTGTTTGTTGCCTCGAAATACTTTTCCGATCTGTGTACCGGCTATCTGGAGCAGGCGGTGCTGGCGCGATTTATTGATGAAGGGCATTATGCCAGCCATGTTCGCCGTATTCGTAAAGCCTGCTACGAGCGAAAAAATGCGCTGGTGGCGGCAATCGAACGCTATTTCCCGGACACAATGACGGTGCATCCTACCGATTCAGGGGTTCATCTGGTGTGCTGGCTGCACGGGATCACGGCCACTGCGCTGGTGGAGAAGGCGCGCCAGCTCGATATGGGGATCCAGACATTTGCGCGCTATTGCCAGCGACCGATGGAGCGTGAAGGGATACTGATTGGTTTCGCGAGCCACACGCCGGAAGTGTTAACCGACGGCATTCGTAGGCTGGCGGCGGCGCTACGCGCAACATAAGGCGGCCCGGAGGGGCATGAATTAAAAAAAAGAAAGCTTTTAGTTACAACATACAATATAATCTTCTGTTTAAAACCAACGTAGGCCACTGTGCTGATTATCGCTAAGCAGGAATAAAAGGGCGGATGAACCGGGCGGGTAATGCCTGTTCGGTTCATCCGTGAGAAGGGTTAATTGCCCCAGCGGCTTCTTAAATAATTAACGGCCTGTTGCGCCTGAGGCTGGTTGAGGTTGTTTTCCCTGAACAGAATAGTGCCGTGAATATTGGGCACCGTTTCGTTCAGATCGAGCTGTCGTTTCAGCTCCGGCACGCCGCCTTGCACTGTCCAGTCAGGCTCATTTTTTGAGGGTTCACCCACCTTATACAGCGCGACGCCGATATACAGGCGGGTAGAGGTCGGTTTGACCACATTTGCCCACCACCGGGCCAGCACATCGTAACGGGCGGCATCCCGTGAGAACGGCCAGTAAATCTGCGGCGCGATATAGTCCAGCAACCCTAACTGCACCCAACGGCGGGTATCGGCATAAGACTCATCGTACGCAGCTGCGCCACGCGTGGCGGAACCGGCAGGATCGTGGGAGATGTTGCGCCATACGCCAGCCGGGCTGACGCCGAATTCCACATTAGGGTTCAACTGTTTAATGGTTCTTGATACCTGGCTTATTAATAGCTCCGTATTGTGCCTGCGCCAGTCGGCTTTTGACGCAAACTCGCGGCCATATTGCTGCCAGGTCTGGTTATCGTTGAGCTGTGAGCGGGCAGTTTCGGTATAGAAGTAATCATCGAACTGAACGCCGTCAACCGGATAACGTGCCACTACCTCCGCCACGATACTGGTTATCCAGTCACGCGCTTCAGGAATGCCGGGGTCCAGCACCAGGCGATCGCCGGACGTACGTATCCAGTCACGATGCAGCACATAGACGCTCGCAGGGCGAAGGGACGTCGTGCGGCTCAGTTCGTTAATGGTTGAGGGTTTGATGTTGGTGGTTACCCGATAGGGGTTAAACCAGGCGTGAACACGCATCCCGCGCGCATGCGCTTCATCGAGCATAAACTGCAACGGATCGTAACCCGGATCTTCGCCTATTTTCCCGGTAAGCATGTCGGACCATGGCAGGATCTGAGAAGGCCATAACGCCGTTCCGTCAGGTTTGACCTGGAAAAATACAGTATTGATCCCGAGACTTTTCAGTTTATCCAGCTTGTCGGTTAATGCTTTCTTTTGCAGGGCAATACGGACGTCACGGCTGCTGCCATTCACGGAGTTTACCGGCGGCCAGTCCAGACGGGAGACGGTGGCAAGCCATACGCCGCGTACCGGCTCATTATGTTTCAGCGGCTGAGTGGGTAACGGTTGCTTCGCAACAGGCGGCAACGGCGTCACCAGCGATTTAGGCGGTTCACCACTACAACTGACGAGGAGTAACGCAGCGATAAAGACGCCGGTTAATTTCGCGGTAGCGAAACGGGGTAAACGACGATTGTTAATGATCGGATGCTCCAGTAATTCATATTTCCCTTTGATGGCACTGCCTGTTCATGATGTCAGCTGACTCAGGGCAACGCATCAACCTTCAAAGGAAAGAAGTATATACCCACAAAAGCGAGACGGTGATATGGAGATTCTGTAAAAATGCTTACCTAAACGACAGGGCAGTTTAAATGATTCAGACCTGGAAAAATTAATGATTGCCGCCTGAGCGTTCTGCTATCTGTTGTCGCATTCTTATCCTTTGCTACGTCCGCCTCAGCCTGCTGGCGCATCACCTGATGGCATAAAGGGGTGTCGTATGGCATCACAGTTTCGCATACAGCACAAATTTCTCTCTCATTAACACCGGCTTAACTATCGTCTGCATCCTTTGCGTAGTTTTCAGTTTGCGCTAATGATGCCACGCACCGCGGGCCTGGCATCGCAATAAGTCATCGTGGAAAACGATAAGCAGGGTAATGAAACAGTAAAGTGCCAGCGATGTGATTAACAAAACTAATACATGTCGGCGAATGGAGAATCCCTGCTCGTTCGTTATTTCTTCAAAACCTATCAGAAATAATAAGTCATTAGCAGGGAAAGTATTTTCGTTGCCCAGGTTATTAAAAATAGATATTTAATTTACTAAGACAATTTAATCACGCGCCGATAATAGTTTCGTTAGGCTGGCATTTCCTGGCGATCCTCAGGCGAATTTACTCCAATAAATTTAGTCTGAACAAACAATTAGGTCTGAATGCCTTTCTGTTTTTATTTTCTTACAAGCAAATAATAGCCAGCTTCATGGATTGAATTATAAGAAATTTCCATTAAACATCGCAGTCTGGAGCTACGAATGAAACTTTTAAAAAACATCACCATCAGAAAAATGCTTTTGATAATTCTGGGGATCTTTACTCTCATATGGGGGATTGCCACCGGGTTAACGCTTAAAAACTTTGCAGATGTGCAAACGCTGCTCGATAACAGCGCACAACAAAAAGCCACCTATGCATTGCTGGTAAAAGGTAACGATCAGTACTTCCGTTCCGTCACGCGCATGGTGCGGGCCATGGACTACCAACTGGGTGGTGATATTGAAGGTGCCGGTAAAACGTTTGCTGCATCGGAGAAAGCTTTAAATATCAGCAAAGATATGCTCGCCCAGTTCCGTAATGCGCAGCACATCGATGTGAGCCCGGAACTGACACAAGATATGATCGGTGACTGGGATGGTTTGTTAACCACTATTACCCAGATGCTTGATGCTGCGCGCCACGATCGGCCAGATGAATTCAGACAGATTTTTCGTAAAACGTATCCGCCGTTAAGTGTGAAGTTTGGCGAAACGGCGCAACGTTATACCGAAGCTATTCAGTCCAATGAATTACTGGATAAAGCGAAAGGTCAGATCAAAGAAAACAGCATCATTCTGATTAGCGCATTAATTGCGGGCATCGTTACGCTGTTTCTGACGGACCGTTACCTGGTGAAATACCTGGTGACGCCACTTAACTACATCAAAAAACATCTTGAAGTGTTAACCGCCGGGAAACTGCATACTGATATTAAGGACTTTGGTGAAAACTGCGCCGGTCAGTTAATTCCGTACATTCGTAGCATGCAAAACAGCCTGCGCGAAACCGTATCGGCCATTCATGCAACGTCCTCCAACCTGTACAGCAGTACCAGTAATATTCGCGAAGGGAATGAGCAGCTTTCGTCGCGGACCGATCAGCAAGCGGCGGCGTTACAGGAAACCTCTGCCAGTATGGAAGAGCTGACCTCAACGGTGAAAAACAATGCTGAGAACGTTCAGCACGCCAGAACGTTGTCTGAACAAACGCAGAACATGGCTAAAAAGGGCGGCGAGCTGACCGGCAAAGTCGTGGAAACGATGCACAGTATTTCAGAGAGCTCCAGGAAAATCTCTGATATCACTGGCGTCATTAACAGTATTTCATTCCAGACAAACATCCTGGCGCTTAACGCCGCGGTCGAAGCCGCACGTGCAGGCGAGCAGGGGCGTGGCTTTGCCGTGGTAGCCAGCGAAGTTCGGTCTCTGGCGCAACGCAGTGCGCAGGCAGCAAAAGAGATTGAAGCGTTAATTAATGAGTCTGCGACTCGCGTAAGGACCGGTTCCGAACTGGTCACCACTGCCGGTGAGGCCATGGAGACTATCATCAGTTCCGTCACGCAGGTGAATGACCTGATGGGCGAAATCTCCATCGCGTCTGATGAGCAAAGTCGTGGTATTAGCCAGATTGGTTTAGCCATGAACGAAATGGATGGCGTAACCCAGCAGAACGCCGCGCTGGTTCAGGAAGCTTCGAAAAGCGCCGAAGAGCTGGAGACCGAAGCCCATCATTTAGCAAAAATTATTGCTGTGTTTGATCTGGGAGGAAAGTCCTACGGTTCTCAGCATCAGGAGTCGGCGGCCGCGCCGATAAAAACCCCGAAACTTACCCCTGCCGTTGCCACAAGTAACGACGCAGGCTGGGAAACCTTCTAATCACTAACGGGATGCTCTGCATCCCGCCTTCACACTTGTTTCTGTCCGGTGGGGCCGCAGCCTGCGACTCCACTGGTTTTAAGCCGTTAAATCCATTGAGAAGGGATCATCCCCGCGTGATTTTGCCCTGACGGGTTGGCGTCGGTGTACTACTTTCAGTAAAGCCACTTTTACGGGAAGCCCACATGAAGCCATTATCTCTTTTATTCTTAACCAGCCTGACGTTAACCGGGTGCGGTGCTAACAACACGCCGCCAAACACCGGCATTCCGGGTGAAAAAACCTCAACAACCCTGCAGACTCTGGAAACCGGCGCGCAGGTTATTCAGTCCCGTCCGCCGATTGATGCCATCAGCGCTTATCTCGACGGCTTTCATTTTTATAACGGTGATAAAAACGGCCAGATGGAAGCGCATCACTACGTGACGGTGCTTAATGAGGACGTCATGCAGGCCGTGATTTACGACGGAAATACCAAAGATGCGCGGCTAATGGGCGTTGAATATATTATTAGCGAACGCCTGTTTAACACGTTGCCGCCGGAAGAAAAAAAACTGTGGCACAGCCATCAGTATGAAGTGAAATCCGGCAGTTTGATTGCGCCGGGTTTACCGGCGGTGGCCGATAAGGCGCTGATGAAAAAGATTGTGAATACCTACGGGAAAACCTGGCACACCTGGCATACCGACCGCGATAAAACGCTACCCCTCGGCATCCCGGCGCTGATGATGGGCTTTACCGGGGAAGGGCAGCTCGATCCGGCGCTGCTGGCAGACAGAGATCGCCGGCTGAAGGTGAATACACAAGCCATCAAGCAGGAGCGGGCCGATATCGTCGCGCATCCGGTCGCCCCAGGCGCTAACGCCTGGCAGCGCGGCGAGGTTATCCAGCTCAAACGCGTGGAAGGCGCGGGCGAGCATGGTCACGGCGATACGACGCATTTTGGACGCTCAGAGCAAACCAAACGCGATAACCCGTGATCGTCAGGCTTTAGCGGCGCGGTTGAGCAAGCCGTTTACCATCAGGGTGAAAACCTCAATAACCCGCGGCAGCGCCTGTTGCGGGTTACTGCTGGCGGCTACCCATTGCGCGGCGTTCAGCGCGGCGCCATTTAACAGCGAAGCGGCGGCATCAACGTCCACCGGCTGGATGATGCCGCGTTCAAGCATGGCGGAAATACACTGGCGCGTGGATTCCAGGCAGTTGTTCTGGCTCGGCCATTGTGCCGGGTCGCCCAGAAAAGCAGGGCCGTCGAGCAGGACGATGCGCCGTACTTCTTCATCTAATGCCATGTTGATATAGGCAATTCCTTCCGCCAGTAGCCTTTCCCATTCGTCACCGGTAGAAGCCGCCATTTCCCTGGCGCGCTGTGCCATATCACCGTCAATCTGAGCGACCACCGCGGCAAGTAACCCTTTTTTATCGCCAAAATTATGATAAAGCGCCCCCCGGGTCAGGCCGACGCTGGCGGTAATGTCATCCATTGACGCGGCGGCGAACCCTTTTTCAGCGAAGGCTTTTCGGGCCGCTGCAATCAATTTTGCGCGGTTTTCTTCCATAGTTTCAACGCGGCGTTTCGCAGCCATAAGATCTCCTTGTCACATACGCGATGTATGTGAGTTGACATACGCTACGTATGTGTGATTAATTTCATATACGCCGCGTATATTAAAACATTTGCCTGCGCAGTGCATCTCACATCGCAACCCCATCACGAGGAGTCAACATGAACCAACCCACACCTGTATTCCCTGAAAGCCGTCACGCACTCTATGAAGCGCATGGTTATTCTGCCGCGATCCGCTCCGGAGATTTGCTGTTCGTTTCAGGGCAGGTCGGCAGTCGTACCGACGGCACGCCTGAACCTGATTTTGCGGCACAGGTACAACTTGCTTTCGACAATTTAAAAGCCACACTTGCCGCAGCTGGCTGCACCTTTGCCGATCTGATTGACGTCACCACGTTTCATACCGATCCGGAAAAGCAATTCCCGACCATTATGGCGATCAAAAATAGCGTTTTCCCACAGCCGCCTTATCCCAACTGGACGGCCGTGGGGGGTGACCTGGCTGGCGGGTTTTGATTTTGAAATTAAAGTTATTGCGCGGATCCCTGCAAAAGCGGAGTGATGACGCTATACGGCCCGGTAGCCTGAACGCTAATCAGCCTGGCATGCTGGCGGGTGCGCAGCATTAAACCGGCTGGCCTGCTCAACGATCCATTCGCGGAAGTAAGCGATTTTCGGCAGGCTATCACACCCCGGGCGATACACCAGATAATAAGATAATGGGCTGGCGAGCGAGACCTCAGGACAGAGCCGGACGAGCCGCCCGCTTTTAAGATCGTCATCAACCATAATGCTGCGAGCCAGCGCAATACCATGACCTTCAACCGCGGCTTGCAGCACGGCGGCCGAACTGTTGATTCGCAGGCCAGGTTTGCGGGCAATGGCCTGGACGTTAAAGCGACGTAACCATCGGTCCCAGGTTACAAAGTCTTTATGCTGCTCCATAGACAGATCGTGGATCAGCGTTTGCTGCGTGACGCCGGTCAGGCAGTTAATTGCCGGGTTGATGGCGATAAGTGAAGGGGCGCAGACCGGGAACACCTCTTCTGACATCAGTCGTTCAGCCTGTAAGCCCTCCCAGTGTCCCAGGCCATAGCGAATGCCGACATCCATCCCCAGGGCCGTAAAATCCAGCAACTTCAGGCTGGTTTCCAGACGCACATCGATATCCGGCCAGCGCTGCTGAAAATCTTCAATACGGGGCAACAGCCATTTTGCGGCAAACGCCGGGCTAATGGTCACGTTAAGAATGCCATTGCTTGCCCCCTCGCGAAGGAGCGTCATCCCAAGATTCAGACTCTGAAATCCCGCACGGATATCCGGTAACGCCCGTTGCGCGGGTTCCGTCAGTAGCAGGGCTGCACGACGGTTATTGCTGCGATGAAACAGAGGGAACCCGACCACCTCTTCGAGTGAACGTACCATCTGGCCCACGGCCGCAGGCGTAACATTTAACTCTTCTGCCGCCAGAGAAAAACTCTGATGACGTGCGCTGGCTTCAAAAGCGCGTAGCGCATTGAGGTGAACCGGTATCTTCATATCTGATAGAAAACCTTTTTAAAAGACCAAGATTATCTCATTTGTTCATGAGTACGTTGCTTAACATAATGCAGGAACGGTGAGATTTTCCAGACAATTTATTTGTGCTCTTGAACCTGATGCCGTTTTTATATGCAAAGTTTTTCTTTGCATGATTCTCACGGTGACACCGTAACGCAATCTGTTCTGAAGCAGGCCTTTGGCTTCAGTTTTCTACTGAATAAGGAGTTAACTATGGCTTATTTGCAAATCACACTGGATATCAGCGAACAGAATCGTGCCGCCGCTGCGGCGGTTTATCAAAAATACAAAACGCCGTTTCTCTCCACCATTGATGGCGCTGTCTCTAAAGAACTGTTGGTACGTCAAGAGGACGTGCAGGTACTGCATGGCTTTAAAACGGCCCAACAGGCAGAAGCCTATCTCGATTCCCGGCTTTTTATTACTGATGTCGTGGAAGCATTAAAACCTTATCTCAACAGCGCGCCGGATGTGCGTATCTATACCGTTGCCTGATCATGCTTTAACAAACCGGGGGTTTTTTGTGTTTTTAAACTGGAAGGAAATGCGTAATGAGTTACGCGCCGCAATTGGAAAATTTGCTGGTCTGCAACCCGACGTGATGCAGGGCATCGATAAGATGCAAAACAGCGCGGCGGCAACCGGGCATCTCGATGCGAAAACGCACGAACTGATTGCGTTGGCCGTGGCCGTAACGACCCGCTGTGACGGTTGCCTTTCTGTACATGCCGAAGCGGCCGCCAAACACGGGGCCACACGGGAAGAAATAGCCGAAGCGTTGGGCGTGGCCATTACGCTCAATACCGGCGCGGCGCTGGTTTACTCCAGCCGGGCACTGGATGCGTTCGACAATTTACCGAAGTAATCTGTACACGCGGCTTCATCGTGAAGCCGCCTTTCTCTCATTCCGGAAATCAGCATGTTAATTAACCACGATTTTACCCGGCGCGTTACCGTGGCCAGCGACGATTACCACTGGGTTCATTCTCCTCACACCGGGGTACATCGTGTGATGCTGGATCGTATCGGCGGCGAACAAGCACGGGCGACCAGTCTGGTTCGTTATTTGCCACAAACCGAATTCCCACAGCATGTCCATCCGGGAGGTGAAGAAATTCTGGTACTGGACGGGCAGTTCTCGGAAGGTGAGCGGGATTATCCTGCTGGCTAGTATTTACGCAATCCGCCGGGATCTACCCACCAGCCTCACAGTGCCCGTGGGACGCTGCTGTTCGTCAAACTCGGTCAGATGTCCGATGACGAAATAAGCCCGCTACGAGTGGATACCCGCGATGCAGCAAACTGGCAACAGCGGAACGACATTGCCGTGTGCTCACTGTTTGAAAACTCGCAAGAGAGCGTCTGCCTGCTGCGCATGCAAACTGGCTCACTTCTTAGCGAACCGCCACTGGAACGAGGAGCAGAGTTACTGATTGTGCGAGGCAGCCTGACTGAAGGCGATCGTATTCATTGCGAAGGGAGCTGGATACGCATTCCTGCCGGGCAGCGGCTGACGTTTATGGCGGACAAAGACGCTTCTCTGGTGTATCTGAAAACCGGTCTTACCGGCTATAAGCAGGAACGCTGCCCATGATGAAGACCCATGTCGCGATTGTGGGCGCCGGGCTCAGCGGTTTATATGCAGCCTGGTTACTGGAACAGGCCGGGACAGATTACGTGGTTCTCGAAGGTCGCAACCGGGTGGGCGGCCGCATCTTACCGATCGATAGCACAGGCGTTGATCTGGGCGCAACATGGCTTTGGCCAGCGATTCAACCTGGGCTTTGCGAACTGCTGGCACAATTAGGCCTGGCGACATTCACCCATCAGGAAACGGGAGATATGCTTTTTGAGCGGGCGACAGATGCCGCGTCCCGCTATCCGGGGTTTGTCTCCGCGCCCGCCGCAGCCCGTGTGCATGGCGGGATGTCGCAGCTTACCGACGCGCTGCTGGCGCGTCTCGCACCAGGCCGGGTTATCACTGGCGTTCAGGTGATGCAGGTAGAAGAGCATCACGGCATGCTGACGGTGTACGGGCGCAGTGCTGCGCAACAGTCCGTGACTCTACACGCCCGACATCTGCTGCTCGCATTGCCGCCAATGCTGGCCTCGCGCATTGCGTTTACTCCCGCGTTGCCGCAATCGCTGAGACAGGCGTGGCGTAACACCGGCACCTGGATGGCGCCGCATGCCAAGTATGTCGCACGATATAGCCATGATTTCTGGAAACGTTCCGGGCTTTCCGGTGAAGCGCGAAGCAGCATCGGGCCGATGGTCGAAATTCATGATGTTTCCGAAACGGATCGGCTGTTTGCGCTGTTTGGCTTTATCGGGCTGCCGTTTCATGCACGGCAGGAGAATGGCGATGATGCGTTACGCCAGCAATGCAGGGCGCAACTGGTACGGTTGTTCGGCCCGGACGCCGCCCACCCGGAAGCAGAATTTCTCAAAGACTGGGCCGCCGATCCTTTTACCGCCACTTCCCGCGATCGGGTTCTCCAGCCAAGCCATTTTGTCCCGCCCGCCTGGTGCGCTGAAGGGGTATGGCGTGACGTGATGACAGGGATCGCCAGCGAGTGGTCGCCGGCCTTTCCCGGCTATCTTGCCGGCGCAATTGATGCGGCCGCTACAGGCATTCAACGCATTATCAAAGAGGCATAGGGTATGAAAAACACATACAAAGCAGTGCAGGTAACGCGTCCGGGTCTGGTTGAAACCGTCGAAAAAGAGCTGCCCGAACCGGGGCCGGGGGAAGTGCTCATCAAAGTGGAAGCCTGTGGTATTTGTGGTGCGGATGCCGGAGTCATCGAAGGGCTTGAAAAAGGAATTAACTACCCGCGGGTACCCGGTCATGAGGTGGTGGGCACGCTGTATAAAACAGCCGAGCCATTGCCAGCATGGCTTAAGCCAGGACAGCGTGTGGGGGTCGGACGTTTAGGTGGGCACTGCAATGTTTGCGAACAATGCCGGCTTGGGCACTTTAACCTCTGTCAAAACCAGCCGGTCACAGGCAGTTCGCGTGATGGGGGGTATGCCGAATACATGCTGGCGCGAGTCACCGGGCTGGTTGCTATCCCGGATGACCTGTCATCTGTTGACGCCGCGCCGCTCCTGTGCGCCGGGATCGCGACATTTAACGCGCTGAAGAAATCCTGCGCTGAGGCCGGGGCTACGGTTGTGATTCAGGGGATGGGCGGCTTAGGGCATCTCGCGTTGCAGTATGCCCGCAAAATGGGATTTCGCGTCATCGCCGTGGGCAGAGGAGATGATATCGCCGATGAAGTCATGGCGCTTGGGGCACATCACTATGTGGACATCCGTAAAGACGATGCCGTAGAAGCGATCAAGGCCTTAGGGGGCGCACAGGTAATTTTGTCGACCATCACAGAGAGTGCTGCCGTCTCAGCGCTACTTCCGGCGCTGACGCCACAAGGGCAGTTGATGGTCGTCGGTGTGGGTAAAGAGCCTTTGACGGCGTCACCGGGCTTGATGATCGGGCGGGAATTATCGGTGAAGGGTGCCATAACCGGCACGGCGATAGAGTTAGAAAAGGCACTGAAGTTTAGTCTGCTTGCTGACGTGCGGGCCAGAATTGAACAACGACCTCTGGCACAGGCGAAGGAGGCCTATGACAGAATGCGCAGCGGACAGGCCACGTTCCGTATGGTTCTCACCGTCAATCATCAATGACACAGCCGAAAGCGGCTGCACTGGCTTGCGGCGGCGGTCCGCAAACCTGATTTATCAGCGATGCCTGGCTCACCCGGGGCGGGCATCTTTACTGAAAGAAAAACTTGCTCAGTGACGAAGTTTATCTGCTTTGTCGGGAGAGCGGTTTCCCCCTCATACTGCCTCAGACCGGGCTCCCATGCTATCTATCTGCCGAACAGACCTATGACGATTCCATTAACCATCAAACAAATCGAGATGCTGGTGAAAATCAGTGAAGGGAAGGGACTGTCGGAAGCGGCGCGGTTACTTAATCTTTCGCCTTCTGCGGTCAGTAAGGGGCTGGCAGTGATGGAAGAGAACCTGGGCGTTCCGCTCATCCAGCGCACCACCCGGTCATTTCAGTTAACCGAAGCCGGTGAATACTTTGTTTCCAGAGCAACGGAGCTGCTGAAAGAGTTTGACGATATCGTTAATACCACCTGCGGGTATTTTAATCACCCGCATGGCGCGCTGCGCATTACCTGTTCCGTCGCCTTTGGTTATGCGCATTTGATTGATATTTTTGCGGAGTATCGCAAGAAAAATCATGATGTTGAACTTATCCTCGATCTTGACGACCATCTGACAAACCTCAATGAAAACAATGTCGACATTGCGCTCAGGATCACCGCTACGCCGCCGCAGAACTATGCGGCCAGAAAACTTTCCAAAATCAGCTGGTTGTACTGTGCTTCTCCTGCCTGGATTGCAAGAAACGGTACGCCAACGAAGCGCACGGATCTCGCCAGCCATGAGTGCCTGGTGTACCCGGGGTTAACCCCGCCGCTACGTTACAATGGACTGGCATCTCAACATCCGCCGTGTGATATCAAGCCCAGAACGCCGGTACAGGCTAACAGCAGTTTGTTGCTGCTCAAGGCGGCCCTTTCCGGGCAGGGTATTGCCTGGCTACCGTCCTACCTCATCAGCCAGCACATTGAAAATGGAGAGTTGGTGCCGCTTAAGCTGGATGGTAAATACGCGTACCCAACGCATAGTCTTTATGCGCTTTATTTTCCCAGTAAGTTCCGTAATCCAAAAGTCAGATCGTTTATTGATTTTTTGGTTGAGGAGCATCAGCCGTGGAATCGCTGGGAAAAGGCCGTTAACGATCTGCTTTAAAACGTCGCCTTTTATTGTGCGAAATATCCCAAAAATAATTCCTGTCGAAAACCATTGCGTCTTAAAAAACTATTATCCGGATCACATCTGCAGATAATTAATTCCCTGTTTTGTGCGGCCCGTCATAATACTTCGGGATAGTAAACCTGTGAAGAAAAGTGGAAACTGTTTTCTCTAATTTTCATTCGATCCGGTTAAACGGCTGTGTAAAGCTTTCGGCATTCAATCATTAATCCCGACAGGGTTATTCGATTGAAATGTCGGCATGAACTTGTTGGCTTCTGGCAAGAAATTAAACAGGTTATTACAGCATGTTTTTTCATGCTCAGTCTGGTGCTTTTATTTTGTCTGTGGGGTCTCCTATGACTGTAGGAATTAATAACGAAGTAATTAATAAAAAGAATATCCCTTTTACGCTTTACGATTTAGGGTGGGTCGTGCTCTGTATTGGCGCAGCCATTGGATCCGGAATTGTTTTTTTTCCGTTACAGGTCGGTCTGAAAGGGGTATGGGTATTTGCGCTGGCGGTGCTTCTCGGTTATCCAGCCGTCTATTATATGCAAAAGCTGTTTATTGAAACCATGGCGCGTAGTGATGCTCAGGATTCCTATTTGAGCATTATCGCAAGCTATGTCGGCAGCCGCTGGGGAGTGTTACTGGGCGCACTTTACTCCGTCACCATGTTGAAATCGATGGTGGAATACGCCCTTGCGATTACCAATGACAGCGCGTCGTACCTGAAAACTTTCGGTCTTACAACCGAAACGCTTTCCGGGCACTGGTGGTGGTCGCTGTTGTTAATCGCCGGACTTTCTCTGGTGGCGTCGAAAGGAGAAAAAGTCCTCTTCAAGGTATCGGGCAGCATGATTGCCGTAAAACTGGTAATCATCGTGGCGATTGGCTTTGTGGTGGTGCCTTTCTGGGATGTGAACAATATCGGTGACTTTCCCACCGTAAGTCATCTTGTAGTGGGGACTTTCCCGACATTGCCTTTCGCCATCTTTTCAATCATGTTCGTAGGCATTCTTAACCCAATGAACCTCGCTTATAAAAAGCGCGAAGAGGACAAAGAGGTAGCAAAGTATAAGATTTTGCGCGTACATAAAGTGGCCTATCTGATTCTGGTTGCTACCGTACTGCTGTTTGTGGTCTCAATCGTGCTTTCCATCAGCGAGGCGGATGCACTGCGGGCATATCAGGATAACATTTCAGCGCTTGCGCTGGCCGCGCGGGTTATCCCCGGCGCGACGGTAAAATACATGAGCGTTATTCTTAACGTCTTTTCAATCGTAACCGCCTTCCTGGCGCTTTACCTGGCGGTCCATGAGTCTTTTGTCGGCCTGATCAAAGTGGCGGTTGGGAAACTGTTTAAGCCCCAGGCGCAGAACGATAACGCCATTTCCGTTGCCGCATTTTTTATGGTGGTGCTGGTATTATGGCTCATCGTTCTGACGAACTTCCCAATCCTGAAAGTGTTTGTTTTTGGCGGCGTCACCTATGGTCTTATTAGCTGTATTATTCCAGGGTTTATTATCCTGAAGAATGACAAGTTCGTTGACCTGCGGGGACCCTCAGTTTACTACGTGATTTTAATTGGCATGCTAATGTGCATTGGCCCATTTGTAATGCTGTTTTCACAATAGAACTTTTATCTCTGTAACCTATAAGAAGTTTAATCCTACTTAATTAATGTGTTTTGCATAAGCGGTATTCCGGGTCATCATTAATTTCATTCATGATGACCCGGAAATAAAAATCAGCGAGTGAAAAAAATTATCAAAAACGCTTGCCTGTGATATTACAAAAGAGACATAACAGACAATGGGGAGCGGAGATGTCGCACAATAAAATCGCAAAAAAATTACAAAACATTCAGCCATCTGCAATTAGAGAATTATTAAAGCACAGCAAAATGGACGGGGTTATTTCCCTTGGCGGCGGTATTCCTGATCCCGAGCTTTTTGACCGGGAAGGGCTGCAGCTTGCCATGGAAAATGTACTGACACATTCATGGAAAGACGCGTTTCAGTATGGACTCAGCGAAGGCAACCCGGCGCTGCGCGCCGCAATCTGCCAGCTGATGTCAGAGAGAGCCATTCACTGCGAGGTTGATGATGTCGTTGTGACCTCAGGTTCGCAACAATCTCTGGATATCCTCGCCCGCGCATTGATTAACCCGGGTGACGTCGTAGTGGTCGAGCGTCCTACGTACCTTGCGGCATTGCAGGTCATGCAGCTTGCTGAAGCCAATCTGATGTCGGTGGGGACCGACGGCGATGGGATGATCGTTGATGAGCTCGACGCGCTATTAAAAACCGTACCGGTGAAGGTGGTGTACATCGTGCCCACGTTTGGCAATCCCGGTGGCGTTACGCTGTCAGAACCGCGGCGCAAGCAACTGGTGGAACTCTCCCGGCGCTACGATTTCGTCATTATCGAAGACGATCCCTACGGTGAAATAAATTTTACCGGGACCACATTTATTCCCCTCAGATCCTGGGCGGAGGAAATGGAAAACAGCGACAGGGTGATTTACACCTCAACCTTTTCCAAAATTCTCGCGCCGGGCGCACGCGTCGGCTGGCTGGTCTTGCCTGACTGGCTGAAACGTCAGGTCGTCAATCTTAAGCAAGCCACGGACCTGCATACCAGCTCGCTTTCGCAATCGCTGACCTTTCACTATTTGAACAGTGGACGCCTGACGCCGCAGATTGCGCTGATTCGCGACGCCTACAAGCAGAAATGCCGGGTGCTGAGCCAGCATCTTCAACATGAACTCGGCGGGTATCTCACTTTCCATCAACCGATGGGCGGTATGTTCTTATGGGCAAAATTCAACCATGACATGAACACCACGCAGAGGTTGCAAAAAACCCTCAGTCACGGGGTGGTGTATGTCCCCGGCGAGTTCTTTTACTGCGATGAGCCCGACGCTTCCACGCTGCGTATGTCTTACGTCAGCACCACCGAAGCGAATCTGAAAGAGGCCGTTATGCGCCTGAAAAGCGCGCTCAATTAAAGGTTCTCGCCAGCCAGTAAAAGGCGGGGACAAAGGTCAACGACTAATCAGTCAGTGTTGTAAAAGAGGAAGAGTAATAATGTCCAATCATAGTTTTGATAACCAGGTGTCCCCGGAAACGTATCTCTGTCACGGCCCGTTTGATCCTGACGTCTTTGGGGGCGTGGTTAATCCGCCGGTCTATCATGCTTCAACTGTCATTTTCAAAAACTGCAAAGAACTCAGCGAACGCCATCAGGCGTTGTTCGAAGATGCCGAAGACGAGGTGATGTACTACGGCCGTTTTGGCACGCCGACCACCTTTGCCGTGCAAAAGGCGCTGGCGGAGCTTGAGGGCGGCTACCGTGCTTTACTGGTGCCAACCGGCCTCGCAGCCTGTACTACCGCACTGCTGGCGTTAGTGAAAAGCGGCGATCATATTCTGGTCAGTAGCAGTGTGTACGGCCCGACACGCGGTTTCGTAAACAATGTCCTTGCCAAAATGGGCGTGTCGGCAACGTTTTTCGATCCGACGGTGGGTGAAAGGATTGTGGATCTGTTCCAGGAAAACACCACCGTCGTATTTACGGAATCTCCCGGCTCACAAACCTTCGATATTCAGGATATCCCGGCAATCGCTCGTGTTGCGCATGCCCGTAATGCAAAAGTTATCCTGGATAACACCTGGGCTACGCCACTGTTTTTCAAACCTTTCGATCATGGTGTGGATGTCTCAGTACACGCGGCGACCAAGTACATTGTTGGCCACTCCGACGCGCAAATGGGCCTCATTACCACGAATAAAGAGACCTGGCTGGCCATTCGCCGCTTCGTCTATCTTTTTGGCCTGCATGCCGCACCGGACGACGTTTACCTGGCCCAGCGCGGTCTGCGCACCATGTCTTTGCGCCTTGAGCGACATCAGGCCTCAGCACTGAAAATTGCCAAATGGTTTGAAGAGCGTGAAGAGGTCGAGCAGGTGCTTCATCCTGCGTTGCCTTCCTGTCCGGGACATGAGATCTGGAAACGTGACTTCACCGGGTCCAGCGGTCTGTTCAGCGTGGTGCTTAAACCGCACTACTCAAAAGCGTCCGTTGAGGCGTTTATCGACAGTCTGGAATATTTCGGCATCGGTTTCTCCTGGGGCGGTTTTGAAAGCCTGGTGATCCCGTTCAATCCGCGTAAAGACCGTCCGGAATATCACTGGCCCTATGAAGGACAATCATTCCGTTTGCAGATTGGCTTAGAAGATCCGGTGGATTTAGTGAAAGACCTGGATCAGGCGCTTCGTCACCTGAAGGCTTAAGCGCCCGCCACGTTGGCGCTTGTTATACTGTCGCGATGATGAAACGTTCACAAAGACGGATGCAGTAATGGATATTCCGATAGACCTGAAGCACTTACAGACCCTGCTCACATTACGTAAAACAGGCAGTTTAACCCGTGCGGCGGTGGCCTTACAGCTGACCCAGTCGGCACTGTCACACCAGATTAAGCAACTGGAAGAGCACTACAGCGTCACGTTATTTGTGCGTAAAACCTCCCCGGTACAGTTTACCCAGGCCGGGGAGCGTTTGTTGCGACTGGCCGAAACCGTGCTCAATGCCATGGAGGAGGCCAATCGCGATCTTTACCAGTTTGCCAGCGGTAAACACGGAGCGCTAAGGGTGACGCTTGAGTGTCACACCTGCTATAGCTGGCTGTTGCCGGTGATGGATGAGTTTCGCAAAAAATGGTCAGACATTGAGATTGCTATTTTGCCCGGTTTCCAGCCGGATCCGGTGGGGTTGCTCCTGCAGAACAGAGCGGATGTGGCCATTGTGGATGAGGCTGAGCAGACGGAAATGGTCAGTTACAGCACATTATTCAAATACGAAATGGTAGCCATTATGGCTAACGACCATCCGCTGGCGCACAAACCGTGGCTGGAGGCAGAAGATTTTCGCGGCCAAACGCTGATTACCTATGCCGTACCGGAAGATCGTATCGACCTGTGCCGTAAAGTGCTGAAACCCGCTGGGATTCCGGTACAGCGCAGAACCACTGAACTCACCATGGGGATTGTTCAACAGGTCGCCAGCCATCGGGGTATTGCGGCGCTGCCCATCTGGGCGGTCTCGGAATACCTGGATAAAAAGTATGTTCTGGCCAAATCAATTACCCAAAAGAAATTAATGTCGGAAATTTGGCTGGCGTCGCTGACGGATAATCTGGATAGAGAGTATGTACACGACTTTATTCATTTTATCCGGCAGCGCTGCCTGCGCCTGTTGCCTGACATCCAGATAACCTGAACAGCAAATTGCAACCCGGCGGGTTTATTCCTGCCAACCTGCGCTAAGGCTTATTCTTTTTAGGAGAGAAAAATGAAGAACATTATTAATACTGGATCAGCACCCGCGGCTATTGGACCTTATTCTCAGGGCGTGAGTTACGGCGACCTGGTCATGACCTCTGGCCAGTTGCCGCTTGACCCCAACAACCATGGCTTTCCCGGCTGGCGGGATAAAAGAGCAAACCCGGCAATCGCTGTTAAACGTCAAAGCTGTACTGGAAGAAGCGGGCGCTTCGCTGGACACCGTGCTGAAAACCACTTGTTTCCTGGCGAAAATGGAAGATTTTGCCGCATTTAATGAGGTGTATAGCGAGTTTTTTGGTTCAACCGGGGCCCCGGCACGCTCCTGCATTCAGGCAGGAAAATTACCGAAAGAGGCGCTGGTTGAAATCGAAGCCATCGCGTACGTGAAATAGTAACCGCACAGGAGGCAGGGTGGATATTCACCACATAAAACGCGTGCATCATTTCTATTACTGCCTCCTGGTTGCAGTAAAAATGTATCGTAGTGAGCGTCGCTGTTTGAACAGGGTTGAAGAAAATACATTTATTTATTGCTGGCTAAAGAAGGCAGCGAGAAATCCTGTTTTCGAACAGGCATTGCAAAATGAGGTGGAGTGGTTGAAAGGGCAACTACGTGGCCATGGGATCAGGCTGGATATCTCTTCTATGGTTGAGCACATCTTTTCAAAGCTCACGCTTCTGCTGGGGCATGAACAATGATCCGGTGGCGTGACGGTCTCAGGAAAGGCGTGCCGCCGCCGGTGTTGCTGTTTTTATTTCTGCTCTTCGATGTCTGGAGCAGTTGGCCTGCGCTTATCCACCCTGAGCAGCTAGTGATCCTGTCGTGGCGGACCTGCGCGGCGGTGGTCATCGGTGGAGTCAGCCTTTGTCTGGCGCTGTCCGGTTTATTCATGTTAATCAGTCGTAAGACAACCCTGAATGCTCTCTTTCCCGAACGTACCCGCATTCTGGTAACGGAAGGATGTTATCGATACTCCCGCAACCCGGTTTATCTGGGCTTTGTCGGGCTGCATATCGCTGCCGCTCTGCTGTTGGACAGTGTCATTGGCATTCTTGCTACACCGGTTCTGGTTACGCTGCTGACCCTTTTGCATATCCAGGTCGAAGAGGCAGGCATGCGGCAGCGTTTTAGCCTGCAATGGCAACAATATTGCGATAAAACACCGCGCTGGTTATCCGGTAAATCCTTGTTCCGGCGTTTATCATGAATGCTGTCGGTGAGCCGCGCCCCTGAAATGGGGTAAGCGAACCGGAAAACCCACCTGTTATATCTTCACCCGGTTAATGAACCAGGAAACTCCTATAAATGACGACTGAACATGTTCTTCCGACGGCGGAGCAAAATAACAATATCATCCGCCTCGCCGCCGCTCAGGCACTGGCGGGTGCCAACTCGGTCGTGTTTTATGCGACCGGCGCGATAGTCGGTAGCACCATCGCGCCCGATGCGTCGCTTTCAACACTCCCCATCACGCTGTTTGTGCTGGGTATGGCGTCGTCAATCCTGCCATTCGGCACACTGGCCCGAAAACGAGGGCGCAAAGCTGCATTTATGGTCGGCACGGGAGCAGGGATGATAACCGGTCTGATGGCCGCCGTTGCGATGATGCTCGGATCATTTTTGCTTTTCTGTTGCGCGGCGTTTCTGGGTGGTGCCTATGCGGCCGTTGCGCTCAGTTTCCGCTTCGCGGCAACGGATGGCGTCTCACCGGAAAGACGGGCGCGCGCATTGTCACTGGTCATGGGCGGCGGCGTGTTGGCGGGCATTATTGGACCCGGCCTTGTGACGACCACCATGAATCTCTGGCCTCCCCATACGTTTGTTATCACTTTTGTTGCTCAGGGGGGGGTGGCGGCCATTTCGGCTTTTATTCTAAAAGGCGTTACGCCTGCAGAGTCTTCGGCAGCGTCAGCGTCCGGAGGGCGTCCTCTGCGGGAAATTGTTCGTCAGCCCGGCTTTGCCCGAACGGTCTTCAGCGGAGCGGTGACCTATATGGTGATGAACTTCCTGATGACCGCCGCGCCGCTGTCCATGCATATGCACGGTATTTCGCAGGAAGCCGCCAACCTCGGCATCCAGTGGCATGTTATTGCCATGTTTGGTCCAGGCTTTTTTACCGGGAAGCTCATCAGCCGCTTTGGCGCAATGCGCGTTGCCGCAGCAGGATTGCTCATTACCGCCAGCGCCGTGTTTGCCGGGCTGAGCGGAACCGGCATTCATCATTACTGGTTGTCGCTGATTTTACTGGGGCTGGGCTGGAATTTTGGTTTTATCGGCGCGTCGGCACGGATCATTGATTTCCATCGTCCAGAAGAGAAAACCCAGGTCCAGTCTCTGAATGATTTCGTGGTGTTTGGGGTAATGATCGTGGGATCGTTCTCGTCAGGGGCGCTGCTTACCCTCTATGGCTGGAACGCCGTGTTATGGGGGTCGCTGGTACCGGTAGGCCTGGCATTTCTGGCGCTTATCGTCGGAACCCACGCGACCACAGAAAGCCATTAAAAAAGCCCGCGCATTGCGGGCTCGACTGCGGTTATGCCACTGCCTGCCGCTCATTGTCGGCGGGGTCGCTGGCTTGCAGCTTTTTAATCAGTCTGTCCGCAACATTGGCCGACCAGGCGGCAATGGTCAGGCTCGGCGCGCCACCGGGTGAGGCTGGCAGGGCGGATGAGTCGGCAATGTATATACCGGGATGATCAAACACTTCGCCATCTGCACCCACAACACCATTGGCATTTGATGTACCGAGACAAGCTCCGCCCATGGGATGGACAGTGACGGGATGGCGAGGCGCATAGATTTTGGTCCGGGTATGGGCCTTAATATTGTCCAGCTCGTCATCAATCTCTTTATAAATGCTGTTCTCATGTTTGCTGTAGCGAATAGTAAACTTCCCGCGTTGCATGACGGCCTGGCCATTACTGTCATCGCCGCCGAAAGCAATAAGGACCGATTGTTTACGTAGCCAGCGCTTAAGCATCACAGGCACTGGCACATCGTCCAGCCCCTGAATACTGGCGCGAAGCACAATAACGCGTTCATTTGTGGAATTTTTCAGACGAAAAGGCGACGCGATCGGCATACCTTTGGACAAATCGCGCGCGCTGTTTTCCTTCCAGACGCCAAAGAAATCCCCGTTACCGCTGAATTTCAGCCCAAGCCGGGGCATTCCGCACAGGCCGCCTTCGATATCGCGACTACGCAATAGCAAGCGCAGGGTATTCAACGCGCCGGCGGCCAAAATAAGGTGTTCCGCCTGCAGGCTTTCTGTCTTACCGCTGCGATGGTCACGGTAGCGCACTTCGTAGCGCATGGCGCTGTCCGCCTGCGGTTCAAGCTCACGTATCGATAAGGCTTCACACATCTCCTGCACCACCAGACCGTTTTTGATTGCAGGCCAGATGAAGGTGAAATCGAGCGTGGTTTTCGCGCCGGACGGCGAACCCAGGAAGCTGTTATTTTTCATGTCGCACTCCCAGCGCTCAATACCATTTTGGTCGGTTATTTTTACCGGTGAACCGGGAATTTTCGGGACCAGCATGGCAATTGGCGGATCGCCAAGGGGGGTGAGTAAGCCTTGATAATTGGCCTCCTCGATACGATTTGGCGCGTTATCCGCCGCGGTTAACGGACGCGCATTAAAGGCGCGGATGATCTGGTCATAGTAGGGTGCCATGTTTTCCTGGTCGATCTCAGGATGGTGATTATCCCAGTAGTTCGCGGCCAGCGGCTTATCCAGAAAACCGGCATAAACGTGGCTTCCGCCCCCCCACGCCCGACGAACAGATAATGTTGATCCCTTGGCCTGCATACGCTTCGATAAAGCCTTTTTTATTGAATGTGAAGGTTTTTTTGAACCGATGCGAACCCACATTACGTAGCCCGTGCGTGAACGCTTTACTTCCCTGGGGGAGCGGCACGAGGTTTTTAAGCCCAAGCGAGCGGTTTGGCACCGTGTCGCGCCAGGGACCCCGTTCAAGCATAACAACCTCACGGCCCGCAGCGGCCAGCCGTTGCGCTGCCACCGCGCCGCCAAAACCGCTGCCAATTATCAGCACTTCTACTTGTTTTGTCATTGACCTACCTTGTATGTGATCCCGCCGGAACGTTGATAAACGTCTATCGTGAGGGAAAGTGGGAAGGGGGAATGGCTGGGAAATCAGCCGCTCCGTTCAGATAAAGGTGCGCTGTACAGCATTAACAGGAACAGGGCGCGGAGCCGGGGCGTGACTGAGACGTTTCTTTGAGCGTGTCGAGCAGTCTGTCGGCAACGTTGGCCGCCCAGACAGCAATGGTCAAGCTGGGCGGCCTGCCCGGGGACGCCGGCAACGCGGCCGCGTCGGCGATATACAAACCGGGATTGTCAAACACCTCGCCGTTGGCGCCAATGACGCCGTCAAGAACAGACGTTCCCAGACATGCGCCTCCCAGGGGCTGTACGGTAATCGGTGCGGAAGGGGAATAAATTCGCGTTCCGGTTCTGGTTTTGATCTCGCGGATTTCGTTGTCGATCTCGTGATAAACGTGGCTCTCCGCTTTGTTATAAACCACCTTAAATTTGCCACGGTTAAACGTCATCACACCGTTATTGTTGTCTTTGCCAAGCGCCACGATAAAGGCATTTCTGCGCAACCACTTTTTAAGGAAGGCGGGTAAAGGGATCTCGTCCAGCCCCTGGATTGCGGCTCGCAGTACCTGAACGGATTGACTGGTAGAGTGGGCTGCCCGGAAAGGGCCGCACAAAGGTAGGCCGGTTGAAAGATCGCGATCGCTGTTCTCTTTCCAGAAGCCGAAATAGCCGCCATTGGTGCCAAAGCCTAAACCCAGGCGCGGCATACCCTGAAGGCCATGAGCCGTGTGACGGCTGTGCATCAATAAACGGACCGTATTCAGGCAGCCAGCCGCCAGAATAACGTGTCTGGCCCGCACACTCGTCGTGGTGTGGTTATGATGATCGCGATAGCGAATTTCATAACGCATGCCGTCAGCCTCGTCATGGGGCAATTTAGTCAGGGTCGTGACTTCGCACATATCCCGAACGACCAGGCCGTTACGTATCGCAGGCCAGATGACCGAGAAATCAAGAGTCGTTTTCGCGCCGGAAGGCGATCCAAGAATGCTGTTATTTTTATATTCACATTCCCAGCGAGTGACGCCATACCCGTCAGTCACTTTTTGAGCCGTGCCGGGATGGGCTGGCAGCAAAATACTGATAAACGGGTTCGGCAGCCCCTGTGTGGACAGTACGCCATCGTAACTGGTCTGACTCACCGAATTCGGAACCTGGTCGTCATCGGTCACCGGTCTGGCCTGCAAAAGGGCAATGATTTCCGCATAGTAGTTATCCATTGCGCTTTTTGAGATTAATGGATGTCGATTTGCCCAGTATTCCGGGTCAGACGGTTTTGCCAGCATCGCGGCATAAGCGTGACTACCGCCGCCCACGCCGGACGAACAGATAATATTGATGCCTTTGCCGCGAAAAGCTTCGATAAAACCCTTAGGGTTCAGCATGAGGCATTTCCTGAATCGATGCATACCGAGCGATCTTAAGCCGTACGTGAAGGCTTTTTTGCCCTGTGGCAGCGGGGCGAGATTATCCAGACCGACAGAGCGATTGGGCACGGTATCGCGCCACGGACCTCGTTCCAGCATCAGCACATCGCGCCCGGCATCTGCAAGACGTTTCGCGGCGATTGCACCGCCAAAACCACTTCCTATAACCACTATTTCTGCCTGGGTTTTCATTAATACACCTGAACGCTTACGCGGCGTTATTCCCGCATTAACAGGAGACATCCAAACCAGCAATAAAACCCGCCGTTACTGTGGTTAATATTGTTAATCTTTAGAGTCTATTTTGTTACATGATCATTGTCTGAAGTCGGTAAAAAAGCGACAAGTGAGATAATGTATCTATGCTGAAAAGATTATCTTTCAGGTCGATAAGCCTTCGAAAATAAGGCGTTTTTTTAATGGTAGGGTAGGTAGGTTTAATAAAACTCACAGCTCATATGAATTACCTTCACTAATATCCCGCTATTTATGCAGCATTACCTGACCCATCAGGATGACATTAGGTGCTAAGGCGCTCTTCTCGATGCCATTAACAGATCGGGATTTTACTGAAGATATTTGCCGTGAATAAACGGCAGTGCAGGGCGATACGGGGTAAATAAGATACTAAAAAAGGCGACATCATGCTGCCGCCTTTTATTAAAAAGGATAATTTATCTCGGGAATTTTTAGCGATTGAATCAAAGGCGTTTCATGGCAAAAACCAACGAGAACACACCCCCGACCATGACAATGCCAATCAACAAATACATCACCGCATAAAAGTTATGAGTCAGACTCAATATCATCCCGATTAACACCGGGGATAAAGCCCCGAACCCCACGGCCATTCCATTTAATGCCCCGGCGGCAGATGATATAGCCGCAGAGGGAACCATGCCTTGCAGGAGCGTAAAGACGCATGGAAGCTGCATTGACGAGGCCCCGATTCCAAACGAGATGAATATTGCCGCTATGTAGTTATTGCTGATATTTACGCCCGTCAAAATGGCCGAGGCGCACAGCAGGGCGGAGATGAGCATTATCATCCCTTTTTTTCCGGTTCGATCTACGGCAATCCCGGCGATAATTTTGAATAACAGACCAAAAATAAAGGGTAATGACGACATCCACCCGACGTTAGTCCATGAAAAACCACGCTCTGTGTTGAGGTAAGTTGGCAACCAGGTAACAATTCCCCATGACAGCATTGAGTTGGAGGAGAAAACGACTAATAACATCCAGAAATTGACGTTGCAAAGATAGATTTTGGAGCGGGAAAAGAAGGAGGGTTTTTCATTCACGACGCTTTTTATTTCACTAACATCCCGATCCTCTTCAATAATTTCAAGCTCCTGGGTATTGATGTATTTATTCTCGCGTGGCGTATTCGATGTAAAGAAATAGATCAACACCAGCGGGAGCAGACTTAAAACGAAGGAGAAATAAAAGGTGTGCCGCCAGGAGTACTCTGCGATTATCCATGTGAATACTGGCATGGCGATTGCCGGAGAAAGTGACTGGCCCAGTATCCAGGCTGTATTTGCGCGTCCTCTTTCTCTTGCAGGGAACCAGTTTTTGATAAACGTATTTTGCATGGGATAGTACAACCCTTCTCCAGTTCCCAGCAAAATACGTGTGGCCAGCAAGAAGCCAAATACAGATGATATGCCCCCTAAAATGAGTGATACGCTAATAATACCATAAGCTATGATCATGGCCTTTCGGGGGCCAACCCAATCACCGATCGGGCTGAGGAAGACGTTCGAAACCCCATAAGTAATTAAAAACAAACTCATTAACAAACCAATGTAAACGGGTTTACCTGCCAGATCCATATCATGTAAAAATTCTGTGTTGGCCGCAATAATGGAAATATTTACCCGATCCAGATAGATAACGGAGAGGCTGACAAAAAGGATGGCTAAAACTATAAAACGTTGTCTGGTTGGTTTTTGTGTGGCCTCGGAAATCGCCACCGTTTGGGAAATATTATTATCATTGTTCATTATATATTCCTTATCGCCTGTTAAGGGCGGTGGAAAAATAGCATTGTAGGGATGAACAGAAGGTGGGTTTAATTACCCGGTTCATCAGTCGTGATGGTAATTCATCATCTTTGCGCCTCAGTAAGAAACCATTGTCGGGCGAGTTTTTCCCAAAAAAAGGCCCCGATCTCGAGATTTTTATCATTGAAATCGTAAGTGGTACTGTGCAGATCGCCGCCTGAATCAGCATCATTTCCGTTGCCAATCCACCCGTACGCCCCCGGGACGTTCTGGAGCATGAAACCAAAATCCTCGGCAGTCATAGCAGGGCGTACATCAGAATTCGCACGTTGCTCACCCACGGTATCGCGCATGATACTCGCCATAAACCGGGCTTCTTTCGAATGGTTTGACGTATTGGGGTAGCCGCCAGGTTTTATAATGACTTCTGCCTGCGCACAGTGCGCTTTAGCCGTATGGTGAGAGAGGCGTTTGACGCCTTCTAAGAATAATGACTGGGATTCATCCGTTAACGTGCGGCATGTGCCATAAATCTTTACTTCTGAGGGAATAATATTAGGTGACGTTCCCGCTTCGATTTTACCGATTGTCAGTACGGCAGCGTCCAGAGGATCCATACGACGTGACACTAAGCTCTGTAATTGTGTCACGATTGCGCAGGCAACCGGGACCGGATCGATGGTGGAATGTGGAAGCGCCGCGTGGCCGCCTTTTCCCCTGATGATGATCTCAAAGGTAATGCCTGACGCCATGATGGGACCGACTTTTGTTCCCATATGGCCCTGAGGAAGCGCAGGCCAGTTATGTAGAGCAAAAACGGCCTGGCAGGGAAATAGCCTGAAAAGCCCTTCATCCATCATGACGCGAGCCCCGGCGCCGCCTTCTTCCCCTGGCTGGAAAATGAGATGCACCGTACCCTCAAACCGCCTGTCCGCAGAGAGCAGTTCCGCCGCCCCGAGCAGCATTGCGGTGTGACCATCATGCCCGCAGGCGTGCATACAGCCTTTATGCTGACTGGCATAGTCGAGGTTATTCGCTTCTTCCATGGGAAGGGCATCAATGTCTGCCCTGATCCCAAGCGCAGGACCTGGATTATCAGCACTGTGGCCGTGTCCATAAATACTGGCTACGATACCTGTCGTCGCCAGGCCTCGTTTAAAAGGAATATCTAACGCAGTAAGAAATTCTGCTATTTTTTCTGACGTCCTGAATTCATTAAATTTCAGTTCCGGATGGCGGTGAAGGTCACGTCTGAATTCTGTGAGACGCTTCACATTCAAGGGTGTTTTATTATTATCCTGCATAGGGTCTTTCTCATAGTGAGTTAGGGTTGAGATGCCGATATTTACTTTCAGGTAAAGAAAATAATTAACTTCAATGGTGCTATTTCACATAAAACGAAAATAAAGCGGGCCTGTTCAGGATATTTAGCGGCTAATAACGCACCTCCCTTGAACCCACTTTGCAGGAATGATAGATATACGGAGGTATACCGTAAAATACCTTTTAAACATCTCACTCATGCCATTGAGGTATAGCCATGGAATTGCGTCAGTTACGTTACTTCACCGTCGTAGCTAAACTCGGCAGCATCAGTCAGGCAGCGCAGGAACTACATATTGCTCAACCGGCATTAACACGTCAGATTCAAAAACTGGAAGAAGATGTGGGGGTAATCTTGTTAGAGCGAACGGGACGCGGTGTGAAGCCTACCGATGCAGGAACGCAATTTTTAATTGATGCAGAAAAGTTGCTTGATGACGCTATAACCGCAAGGCAACGGGCCGTGCGGGCCTCACGAGGCGAGTGCGGAACCCTTTCACTTGCACTTCCCGTTATTCAGAATGCCGCGCCATCCATCACCGGGCTGTTAAAAAGATTTAAAAAAGAAGCGCCTCATGTCGGGATCACGCTTCATCATCTTATTTCCGAAGTGCAGCTTGCCATGATCGCGCAAGGGCAACTGGACGCAGGTTTTTTACTCTTCAGACCCCAGAATGATCCGCTATTCGACGGCGTACCGGTATTTAAAGAAAGAATGCTATTCGCTTATCCTGCCGAGTGGACGTGGCCAGAGAATAAAAAGCCCGAATATTTGCGGGACTTGCAGGATCTGGATTTTATATGGATCCCCCGAACGGCTGCGCCCGCATGGCATGACCGGTTAATTCACTGTTTTTTTTGATGCCGGGTTTACCCCGCGCTCAGTGATGCAGGGAGTTGATGCCGTATCGATGTTAACGTTAGTTTCTGCGGCATGGGTTGTACCATTGTGGCAGAAGGGACGCGGTATCTGGCTCCGCCGAATGTCGCATTTTTGCAGTTGAAGGATTTGAATCTTGAACAGGAATGGGAGCTTGTGTGGCGGAAAAACCGCTGTTCGGAAGTACTGAAAAGACTGATAAGTATGATCTAAAAGTCAGCGTATAAGCCAGGCCGGGGCCTGGTTTATAAAGGTGTGGTCAACACACAACAGCCTTAATGGACTGACTGCAGAATAATTTCTGGTTTAACGCTACCCAGCACAACCGCCGGCGGTGAACTCATCACGACCATCGTCGGCATGAGTTCGATCTCCATACGGTCGGCAAGGGCAGACTGATCCTTAACTAACTTCACGCAAGCCGGTGTGCTGTCATTATCCGGCAGAAAGCCCGCCATGGCTTTACTCAGGCTTTTTTGTCGGTCGGCTGAACACCACACGCGCGCCATATCGCTTATCACTTCATCTTTTATTGATTCTGGCGCGACGGTCAGAAAAGACATCGTTATTCCTGCGTCGTTATATTTCTTAACGTTCTTCACCACGTAAGCGCAGTAAACGCACTGATTATCGATAAACACCACAACTTTTACTTTCTCTGCGGGAGCGGTCCATGTGATCGGTTGCAAAGCGGGGAGGGCGCGGTTTATTTCATCAACAGATTCCTGAAGTGTTGAGGCAACCGCGTTCGTCACCGGTGCGGCCAGACACATCAGCCCCAGTGTCATACTGAATACAAAAGGTTTTATCATGTTGTTATTCTTTGTTTGGAGGAAGCGGCATCCTTTATACGACTGTTAGATAAAAAGAAAATAGCTACCTTTATGCATACTGATCTTTCGCAAACAAGATGCAGTTTGTGCGCGGAAGGATAATGTGGTTCTGCCAGTTCAGCGGGTATGGCTTGAGGAAAAACGACTGGGCAAATATGAAACGGGATAACGCAGACAAAAAGGAATCGGTGCCAGGCTAACCGCTCATGACCATCATGATGCATGAGGGAAGGTAAATGCTAAATGCTAAATGCAAACGAAGCTATGACCGTTGGAAGTGAAGACGCGTTTCATAGTCCTTAAAGAAGCGGCCGCCGTATCCTGAAAACAATCCCGGTAAGGTGGAGGGCGGAGTGGCTTAATCCAGACAAAAGCCAATGAATATGGCTGATATGCAATTTAACATAATATACATTATGCGCACCAATGTAAGGTCAGACGAAATCCGGGGTTTTGTGGGCATCGTTGTCCTGATTGCTATGGCCTTTAAAAGCGCTTTCTCATGTGCAGATACCATGAACGTCTCTCTGTAAGTCCTGGGTCTGCTGTTTACTACCCCGGTCTGAAACCTGTCTTGAGGTTTTTGCTGTTATGGTTATGTGCCCTGACGTCAGCCTTTTTCATGCATCTTTTCTTAGTGCTTCACTGCCTTGGGTTTGATCGTCATTAAAGCTGCGTGACGGCAACCACCGCCACACAGCATTTTAAAAATATTACGCGCCAAACGCACCATCGATGGTATGCATGGCACCGGTTACAAATCCCGCCTCTGGCCCGGCTAAATACTCAGCAATCGGCTGACCCGTTCTGCACCCTATATCCAGAATGCGGCCCTGATGGCCGACTTGAGCGATAAATTTATCAAGCCAGGGTTTTTCAAACAGGCTCTGAGACCGTTCACGGGTAAAGGTATCAGCGTGTTGTTGATAGATTGAGAGGATATTGCCGGCCAGTTGTTCGCTCATGCGTTCTCTTCCTTACAATGATTCCCGTCTTTACCGTTCTGCTTCCTCAAAAGACGTTCGTTATGCTTACCAGCCTGCGCGAGTGATTTTGCGCACGCGCTAACGCACTGAACGCGTTTTGTATCACAACGTTTACGCCGGGTCATGTTCTCCATGCCTCCGTCTTTGCTGCGGCCGAGTCTTTGGATACAGTAAGCTCGACTCCATGCAAACTCATTTACGGCCGCTGCTATTTAACTTCTTACACTATCGTTTGGATATGACCGTACGTCTCTGCCGCTTATCAGGCGTATTACCGGTACGTTAATGCGACTGGTCACACCGTTGTGCTGCCTTCAAGAGCTCACCGGGTTGCATTTACGCAATCCCGTATAACCAAACAAAAAGTTTGTCAGCAAACAAAAATTAAGCTTTTTACGTGACGCCGATCGCTTTTTGTTCACCCTCTGGTTGTTTACTACCCACCTATACCGCTATACATTACAAAAAGTTTTTGTAGCTAACTAAATTTTAGGTTGATATGGAAAATATCAAAGAGAATCTCGATTTCATCATTCCCATGATGGAAGGCATCGCCGGGCAGTTTGGTGAAAACTGTGAAGTTGTACTCCATGATCACTCCCAGGGACTGGAAAGCAGCATCATTGCCATTATCAATGGGCATGTGACGGGCCGTAAAAAAGGTGATCCGAGCAGTAATCTCGGGCTGGAAGTGTTGCGCGGAACCGATGTTAACGGCGACCGCCATAATTATTTCACCCAAACTCGCGACGGCAAAACACTCCGCTCCACGTCCGTCTATTTCCGTAACAGCAATAATCAGGTCATTGGCGCCCTGTGCATCAATCTCGATATCAGCGACATTTTGCAGGCCGAGAAAATGCTCAACAAAATGGCTGGTCGACCTGACAACGCCCCTGCCCGCCATGACGAAGTTAACGAAGTCTTTGTCAAAGACGTGAACGAACTGCTGGATTACCTGATTGCAGAATGCACCACCTTAATAAGCGTGCCGGTGAACAATATGACTCGTCAGGACAAACTCGACGCAATCAAATTTTTCGACGACAAGGGCGTATTTCTGATTAAAAAATCCGGTGAAAAAATTTGTGAGTTTCTGAACATCTCGAAATACACCCTTTACGCCTACCTTGGCGAAATCAGAGGGGATTCTCCGCCCGATGAGGGCGAACACTCAGGAGGTTAAATGTACACCACACCTTATGTCGCGCTGGACATGGATATCATGGAAAAGAATATCAACACCATGGTATCCGGGTTAGCCCGAAATAATATTCAGCACTGGCCACACATTAAAACCCATAAATCGGTGCGGTTAGCGAAGCTGGAGCAACAACTTGGTGCAAGCGGAATCACCTGCGCCAAGTTGTCTGAGGCGGAGGTCATGGCTGAGGGCGGCATCACCTCGATTCTGCTGGCTTATCCGCTTATTGGAGAAGACAAATGCCAGCGGTTTGCCGATCTCGCCCGCAAGATTACTATTCGCACGATTATTGACAGCGTTGCCGGAGCTGAAGGGCTTTCAAAAGCGGCGGTCAAAAATGATTTGCAGTTTAACGTCGATATCGCCATTGATTTTGGCGCGCATCGCGAAGGTATTCAGCCAGACCAGTTGTTGCCTTTCGCAAAACATGTCGCGTCCCTGCCCGGCCTGCAAATTAACGGCGTATTTACTTATGCCGGAACGATTTACCAGTATCACGAAGAAGCAGATATTCGTCGGGCTGCGCGTGAAGAAGCAGCGCTCCTGATTAACAGCCGTGATTTATTAAATGCGAATGGCTTCGAGATTACTATCTTATCCGGTGGCTCTACGCTGTCATCTTTCTATGCCGATGAATTAGCCGGAATTACCGAATCTCGTGCCGGTAATTTTATTTTTGGAGATATGAACGCTATCAATGGTGGTATTTATACCCCCGATGATTGCGCACTGACAATTTGCGCCACGGTGGTTAGTATCCCTCTGCCCGGTTATGCCACCATTGATGCCGGTACTAAATCGTTAACCTCTGATCTGTCCAGCAAAGCGGGATCTTACGGCTATATTCAGGAACACCCGGATATGCAGCTGGTAAAACTCAATGAAGAGCACGGTTATTTACGCTACGACCCCGAAAAAATTGCGCTGGCTATCGGGCAGCAAATTCATATTATTCCCAACCACTGCTGCGTGGTGGCGAATCTGGTGGATGAAATAATTGCCTTTCGTAGCGGTAAATATAGCGAAACTATCACTATCGACGCACGCGGAAAAAGTTATTAAAACCTGACCGGGGTATTGTTATGACCATAAAACCTTTAACTGCTGATGAACGGCAGGAGCTTGTTACGCTCCTTTGTAGCCTGATTCAGCACCCGTCGGAGAATCCGCCGGGAAATGAAAATGCCGTTGCGCATTTTATCGCTGATATTTTACATCAGGAAGGTATCGAAACAGAACTTCAGGAAGTTGTCCCTGGCAGGCCGAATGTTATTGCGCGAATTAAAGGGCAACGTCCTGGTAAACGTGTGATCCTTAATGGCCATTCCGATGTCGTGCCCTGCGGTGAAGGATGGACGGTTGAGCCGTTTGCAGCGGTTATTGAAGATGGCCGGATTATCGGGCGCGGCGCAGCAGATATGAAATCCGGCGTCGCCGCCATGATGTTCGCCGCTATTCTGATTCAGCGTCACGGTTATCCGTTCAGCGGTGAACTGACCCTGCTGTTTAACGTGGATGAAGAGCGCATCAACCTTGGGATGACGCACTTTCTGGCGCAGGGGGTCGAGGCGGATTACGCCATTATCGGCGAACCAACATCGCTTGAAATCTGCATCGCCCATAAGGGCGTTAGCCGTACCCGACTGACTACCTTTGGCACTGCTGGCCACGCCGCGAAAGTTCGCGATCCGGATAGCGCTATCGACAAAATGGCCCTGCTGCTGCCGAACCTGGTGCAGGCATGCCGCGAAGTAAAAGAGAAACAGCATCCTTTGTTGGGGAATGCATCGATGCTGGTGACCACCATTAACGGCGGCAGTGCGCCTAATATTGTCCCGGCGTCGTGCAGCCTTGAAATCGACCGCAGGGTATTACCGGGTGAAACGCGGGATGACATCAACAGCAGCCTGAGCCAGGCGCTGGCCGGCAAGGGGTTGCAGGCGGAAGCCGATTATTCGCTGGACAATTATCTGTTCATTCCCGCCTCGGCCATAGAAGAAACCCACCCGTTGGTGGAACGAGCCTGCGACGCCGTGAATCATATTACCGGCAGCGCCAGAACAACTATCTTCGAGGCGACCTGCGAAGCCCCCCTTCTTTTCCGTTGGGCAACATATTCCAACCATCATTATGGGGCCAGGAGATTTAGCCCAGGCGCATGTTAAAGATGAATTTGTTCGTATTGAGGAATTACACCAGGCCGCAGAAATCTATTTAGCACTCACGCTGGATTTACTGAAATAAACCAACAGGACTTTATCATGACAATTGAAGCTCGCTTAGCACAGCTGGGTATTACACTCGGCGAGCCCACTGCACCCAAATTTTCATACATCCCTGTTAAGCAAACCGGGAAGTTACTCTATACCTCGGGCAATGATTGCCGGATGAATGGAGAATTGATTTATACGGGCACGCTGGGCAAAGAATTAACCATTGAACAGGGCCAGCAAGCGGCGCGTCAGTGCATTATCAATATACTTACGTCGCTTAAAGCTTATCTCGGTGATTTAAACCGAATCGCCGGCTGTGTGAAAATGCTGGGTTTTGTGCAAAGCGCCGATGATTTTAAACTACAGCCGTATGTAATGAATAGCGCATCGGATCTGTTAATCGAAATATTTGGCGAAAAAGGCCGCCATGCGCGATCCGCCATTGGCACCAATACATTACCTTTTGATACGCCCGTTGAAATTGAATTAATTTTCGAACTCAACGATTAAATTTATTCATCTGACATCTGACAATAACGCCATTACTCCACGTGGTGATGGCGTACTTACAATTATTAAAGGAACACTTATGTCTACTCAAGCAAGCTCTCGCCTGAAGCGTTTGCAAATTATGGCATTATTGTTTTTGCTCGTGGCAGGTATTATTAACTTTCTTGACCGTACGTCACTTTCCATTGCCAATACTACTATTCGTGAGGAAATGGGCCTCACGGCAACCGAAATGGGATTATTACTTTCGGTATTCTCTTTCGGCTACGCATTATGCCAATTGCCTATCGGCATGGTAATGGAGCGATTCGGTGTAAAAAGGGTTTACGGCTTCGGTATTTTCCTGTGGTCAGTCGCCCAAACCGCTCTGGGGTTTGTCGGATCGTTTGGCCAGATGATCGTCGCTCGCGTCGTCCTGGGGATTGGCGAAGCACCTCATCTCCCCACCGGCGTTAAAGTGGTCAACGACTGGTATAACATCCGCAAACGCGGCCTGCCGATGGGTATCGTGAATATGTCCTCTACCCTCGCCCAGGCTCTGGCTCCGCCGTTACTGATTGCCCTGATGCTGGCCTTCGGCTGGCGCGCCATGTTTATCATCATCGGCGTCAGCGGCATTCTCCTCTCGATTCTGTGGATGATCTTCTATCGTAACCGTGAAGATGCGAACCTTTCGCCGCAGGATATCGCCCATCTTGAGGAAGAAACGCCGCCGTCCAGCAAAGAAAAAGTCACCTTGAAAGACTGGGCTGGCTTGTTTAAGCAGAAGTCGATGTGGGGAATGATTATCGGCTTCAACGGCGTGGGTTATATGGTCTGGCTGTTTTTGACCTGGCTGCCGTCGTATCTGGAGATGTCGCGCGGGTTAAGCCTTGAGAAGACCGGCTGGGTTGCGGCGATCCCGTTCCTGTTCGGCGCAGCGGGTATGCTGGTTAACGGCGTGGTGGCTGACTGGGTGATGAAACGTGGCGCGGATAAGATGAAGAGCCGCAAATGGATGATCTGCTTAGGTTTGCTGTGCGCGGCGGGCTTCACCCTGCCAGCGGCTTACACCGACAGCACCTTTACCGCTGTTGCCTGTATCAGCATGGCGCTGTTTTTCTATCCACTTTGCCGGAACATCCGCATGGGGCCTGATTCTGGTTTCCGTGCCGTCACGTCTGGTCACCTCCGTGAGCGGTATCCAGAACTTTGGCGGTTTTATTGGCGGTTCCTTTGCGCCAATTATCACCGGCATGATCCTCGACAGCACCGGGTCATTTACCCTGGCGCTGGTCGCCTCGTCCGTGATCGCGTTTCTGGCGTCACTGGTGTATTTCTTTATGGTCGATAAACCCATTACCGACCCGGCTGCAGTAAACTGATTTACGCTACGCGGCGTTGAAAGCCAACGCCGCGTTGTTCAGACTCGCCCAACCCGCATATTTATGGGCCAGCTGATATTCCGTTTTTGTCCGGCGTCTCCCCACAGCGTTGCAAATTCCGTAATGAAGCGCTCAACACGTGCCTGTTCTCCGGATTCAGTGGCTTTTCTTACCGCCGACCAGGTGGAGATATACCCGACGAACGCGACAAAGTCCCATTCCACCTTAATGGTGAGCGGCGGCGGCGCAATTTCATCAAACGGAAAATCAAGCGTCCGGTACCCTTCATCGACCAGACGGCGCTCTGGTGGCCAGAACGCGCCGATGTCGTGGTCATAGAACTGGCGAAACCGTTCATTAAGCGGCTCTTCAAATTCCATGATCCCATAGCTAATCAACGCCAGTATTGCGCCAGGCGCCGCCACGCGACGTACCTCGCGATAAAACTCCTCAAGCCGGAACCAGTGCGCCGCTTGCGCCACGGTAATCAGGCTGAAATCACTTAATTCCGCCGGTAATGATTCTGAAGGCGAAGCCAGATACGTAATACGGGGATGCGGCGTGGCGTTATACAACTGGCTCTCACTGGGGTCGATGCCGGTGACCTCGTCAAATGTTTCGGCAAGCAACCTTGTCAGTTGCCCTGTTCCGCAGCCGACATCCAGTGCGCGACGGGTATCCGGCGTGAGGCTGGCGAGCCAGGTGACCAGCTCGGCCGGGTATTCGGGGCGATACCGCGCGTATTCATTTCCGCCTTGCTCAAACCAGTTCACCGTTGTCGTTGTTTTGTTCGCCACACTTTCTCCCAATTTTCGTTTATCGCTCACAGGCTTTAACCCTTTAAACGCGCACAGTCGTGAATAAATTATGGATAAAACTGCCAGCTATGCATGGCTTCTTTCTGGTTAAAATAATTAATAGTTCACTTTCTATAAATATCAATTCTAATAATAACTATGAATTTCGCAAAAGCAGGAAAATGCAAGATATATCATCAACTTAAAATAAATTTCCTGTAACGCAGCTTTATAGGTTCACATTTTTTAATTCTTTGTGGTTATAAATCCCTACCCCCTTGATCATAATCAACTTGCACTTCCCTTATGCATTTTATGGTCACAAAGAGATGCAATGAGGGTACTTATAATGAAAAAAAGACTGGAAGAGATTTTAAATTTAAAAATCTCGCGACGGGATACCGTTACTACCGCCGCAAAAATTGGTTCTGCCGTTGCGTTAAGCAACGCGATTACTTTGCCATTTTCATCAACGGCGCTGGCCGCTGATGTTCCTGCCGGGAAAGAAAGTGCTGAAACGGTGCGTCACAGTGCCTGCCTGGTTAACTGTGGCAGCCGTTGCGCATTGAAAGTCATCGTGAAAGATGACCGGATCGTTCGTATTGAACCTGAAGATGCGAAAGATGATGCGGTATTTGGCGAACACCAAATCCGGCCATGCCTGCGCGGTCGCTCAAGCCGCTGGCGGGTTTACAGCCCGGATCGCATTAAACATCCGATGAAACGGGTCGGCAAACGCGGTGAAGGCAAATTTAAACGTATCACCTGGGATGAGGCCACCGCGTTCATTGCGGCGGAACTGAAACGGGTGACCGAAAAATATGGTCGCGAAGCCATTTATTACAACTATCAGTCCGGTGCGTATTATCACACCTAGGGCACGCCTGCGTGGAAACGCCTGCTCAATCTGACCGGCGGTTATCTTAACTATCATAACACTTACTCTACGGCGCAAATCGCCTCTGCCACGCCGTATACCCACGGCAAGTATGTCGGTAGCCATTTCTCGCAAATTGCCCATTCCGATCTGGTGGTGTTTTTCGGCATGAACCTGTCGGAAACCCGTATGTCCGGCGGCGGGCAGGTGGAAGAGCTGCGCCGTGCGCTTGACGCGTCTAAAGCCCGGGTCATCATTATTGATCCCCGTTATACCGATTCGGTGATAGCGGAACACGCCGAATGGCTGCCGATTCGCCCTACGACGGATGCCGCGCTGGTTGCCGGTCTGGCGCATACCCTGATTAGCGAAAACCTGATTGACGAAGCGCTGGTAAATCAATACTGCGTAGGCTATGACCGCTCCACGCTGCCTGAAAACGCTGCGCCGAACGCCAGTTATAAAGATTATGTGATGGGCACCGGCGAAGACGGCATTGAGAAAACCGCCCAGTGGGCGGCGCAGATCACCGGGATCCCGGCGACCCGCATTCAGCAACTGGCCCGGGAAATCGCGGCGGCACGCGCCTGCTATATCGGCCAGGGCTGGGGGCCGCAGCGCCATGCCAACGGCGAACAAACGGTGCGCGCTATTCAGACGCTGCCCGCCCTTACCGGGCATTTTGGATTACCGGGCACCAATAATGGCAACTGGCCCTACGGTACCCCTTACGGCGTGCCGCTACTGCCAACCGGCACCAATCCGGTTAAGGCGTCAATTCCCTGCTACCTGTGGACTGATGCGATCCAGTCTCCGGAGAAAATGACCGCCACGACCATGGGCGTGAAAGGCGTCGATAAGCTGAACGTCGGAATTAAGTTGTTTTTCAATCAGGCCGGTAACGCCCTGCTGAATCAGCACGGGGATATCAACCGCACCCGTAAAATCATCGCTGATGAGTCGCTTTGCGAAACCATCATCGTGATTGAAAACCACATGACGCCGAGCGCCAAATACGCCGATCTGCTGCTCCCGGAAACCAGTTATCTGGAAGCAGAAGATCTGGTGGACAGTTCCTACGCGGCAGGCTCGCACAACTACATGATCGCGCTGCAAAAAACCATCACTCCGATGTGGGAAGTGCGCAGTACCTATGATATTTGCGCCGATATCGCCGGGCATCTCGGCCTGCGTGAGCAATACACGGAGGGAAGAACCCAGGCGCAGTGGGCGGAATATCATTACCAGCAGATCCGTGAAAAACGCCCCTACCTGCCGGAGTGGTCAGTCGCCAAAGAAAAAGGCGTTATTGACCAGCAAATCGCCACCGAACGGCAAAGTATCGCCTTTATCGATTTCCGTGAAGATGCGACGGCCCATCCGTTAGACACGCCGTCAGGCAAAATCGAGATCTACTCCCAGGCACTGGCGGATCTCGCGCAGAAGTGGACGCTGCCGGAAGGCGACCGCATCCCGGCGGTACCGGAATTCTGCGTGGTGAAAGAGTCGCACCTTAATAAAGAGTTAACGGCGAAATATCCGCTGCAGCTTAGCGGTTTTCATACCAAGGGACACACCCACTCCACCTACACCAACGTACTGGCGCTGCATGAGGCCGTGCCGGATGAAGTGTGGATCAACCCGATCGATGCCAGCGCACGTCAGTTGTCATCCGGGGATATCGTGCATGTGTTTAACGACCGCGGCGTGGTGGAAATCCCCTGCAAAGTGACCAACCGAATTCTTCCCGGCGTGGCAGCCATGCCGCAGGGTGCCTGGACGCGGCTGGATAAGCAGGGTGTGGACGTTGGCGGTTGCATTAACTCGCTGACCAGCCACTTGCCGTCGCCGCTGGCGAAAGGCAACCCGCAACACACCAACCTGGTTGAGATTAAACGCGCATAAGGAGTGAATGATAATGAAACAATATGGCTTTTACGTTGACTCCTCGCGCTGTTCAGGCTGTAAAACCTGCCAGGTGAGCTGTAAAGACAACAAAGATCTCGATGTGGGCCCAAAACTGCGCCGCGTCTATGAATACGGCGGCGGAAGCTGGGTTAAAGAAGGTGAAAGCTGGCATAACGACACCTTCACTTACTACCTGTCCATCGCCTGTAACCATTGCGATCAACCTACCTGCGTGGCGGGCTGCCCAACCGGCGCGATGCATAAACGCGAGGAAGACGGGCTGGTGCTGGTGGATGACTCAGTATGCGTCGGCTGCCGCTATTGCGAAATGCGCTGCCCCTACGGCGCACCGCAATTTGACGCGCAGGCGAAAGTGATGCGCAAGTGCGATGGTTGTCTGGATCGGCTGGAGAAAAATCTGCGTCCTATCTGTGTGGAATCCTGCCCGCAACGCGCGCTGGATTTTGGCCCGATTGACGAGCTGCGTCAGAAATACGGCACGGAAAACCAGATTGCGCCCTTGCCTTCCGCGGGCTTTACCCATCCCAACCTGGTGGTGAAACCGCATCCGAAAGCGCGGGCCACCGGCGATAAAGAAGGCGCGATTCAAAACTTACGGGAGGTGCGTCATGCATGAGTTACCGTTGGTGTTTTTCACCGTATTAACGCAAAGCGCCGTCGGCGCGTTCATCCTGCTGCTGATCGGCAGTGCGCTCGGCCATATTGAGCCGCGCCGTCTGGCGATTGGGTTATTCGTCTCGGTATGCGTGTTTGGCGCTGGCGTGGTGATGGGTATCTTCCACGTCGGTCAACCACTGCGCGCCATCAACATGCTGTTCCGCGTGGGGCATTCGCCGATGAGTAATGAGATTGTGCTCTCTGCGGTATTCGGCGCGGTGGCAGGGTTAGCGGCGCTGGGCCTGTTGCTCAATCGCGGCGCAACCCGGCTGTTTACGGTTCTGGCCTGGATTGCGGCAGTTATCGGCGTGGTGTTTATTTTTGCCATTCCGCGCATCTATCAGTTGCCGACCGTTGCGGCATGGCGCACTTCATGGACAACCGCCATGATGGTGTTAACGCCGTTTATCGGCGGCGGCGCGCTGGCGGCAGCACTCGGTGCCCGACGTCTCGGCGCGGTGGTGAGTCTGCTGGCGATTGCGGTGAGCTTCTGTCTGCGTCCCGGTTATCTGTCTGAAATCGTGATGGCGGATGGCGCGTTAGCGTCGGCGCAATCAAGCTGGTTTACGGCGCAGGCGGTATTGCTGATTACCGGCGCGATTGCCGCACTGCTCTATCTGCGTTCGAAAAGCGCGCCAACACTGCTGTTCGCCACGGCATCGCTGGTCATTGCGGCGGAATTGCTTGGCCGTATCGCGTTTTATAATTTGTGGGCGATACCGATGTAACACCCTGAAGGCGGGCTGTTGCCCGCCTCTTTGTCACACTTAATAAGGAATTCTGCATGTCATCTGCCGCTGTTGTTCCGCGCATCCTGGGCGCGCTGTTTTATTACTCCCCGGATCGGGCGGATGTTAAGGCACTCGTTGACTGTCTACCGACGCTGCCGTCACTTTACGCCTGGCGCGATCCGCAACGTGTTTCCGCACTGTGCGATAACTGGCCTGTTCCGGCACAAGAAGAATGGGTCTGGCAATTCTCTGCATTGTTTGAAGGCCAGGGCGATATGGTCGCGCCGCCGTGGGGTTCGGTGTATCTGGAAAAAGACAATCTGCTGATGGGCGATACCACGGCGGATTACCGGCTGTTTTTACGCCAGCATGATATGGCATTCGCCGGTCAGCAAAACGAACCGGAAGATCAGTTTGGCCTGATGTTGCTCGCCTTTTCCGCTTTGATTGAGCGCGACAATGCCATCGCCGCCGCTACGCTGCTGGAACAGCACCTTCTTCCCTGGGCGCCGCGCTATCTCGATTTACTTAAGAATAATACGCTGAGCCCGTTTTACGCCCGGCTGGCGCAGCTTGCCGCCCTGTTTTTGGGCGATATTGAACATCAATACGGCTTACAGCCCGCAACACGACGGACGTTTTTCTGATGAATAAAACCGAGCGGTATTACCAGGAATATATGTCACACCGGCACGTCAGCCGTCGCGGATTGTTTCGGGCGTTTGTGACAGCGTCACGTAACGTAGCGCCGACTGCTTCCTCGTTCCCCCCCTGGCCGCTGCCGCCCGGTGCCTCTTCAGCAACACAGTTTTTGACTGCATGTACCCGCTGCGGTCAGTGTGCGGATGCCTGTCCGATGGGGGTGATTATTCAGCGCGAAGATGGCTATCCGCAACTCGCGATTGAATTCGCCAGCTGTGACGGTTGTGGGCAATGCATTGAGGCCTGTACGACGGACGTTTTGCAACATCAGGCGCATTTCGACACCCGGTTGCGCCCGTCATTCAGTACCCAGTGTACTCATGCTTCGCGGGGATGCAGGCAGTGTGCCACGGCCTGCCCGGTTCAGGCCTGCGCCTTTACGGAATCGGCGTTGCCTGTGGTCAATAACGAGCGCTGTAATGGCTGCGGAGAATGTATGATCCAGTGCGATCGCCAGGCCATCACATTAGCGCAGTGCTGATAAGCTTACTGATTAAAGGGTTGATCACAGATTCATATCGTTTATAGTGCCCCGCATCACATATTTTTCGATCTGAGTTTCTTTGTTCATCATGCTGATTACGCCACCCTGAGTTACCCCCTCTTCTCTTCGCACTGAATAGCGTCAGTGCCTGAACGTCATCCCTTTCTGCGGATGCGTTTCTGGTTGCGTAAATTTTGCCCTCGCGGGTTCCTTTAACTTATCAATGAGAAATGATTATGCTGCTGTCCTCCACGCGTCAGGACTGGCTGGGTAATGTCCGTGGCGACATTCTGGCGGGTATTGTTGTAGCGCTGGCCCTGATCCCTGAATCCATTGCCTTTTCCATTATTGCTGGCGTCGATCCGAAAGTCGGCCTGTATTCCGCATTCTGTATTACGGTGGTGGTGGCATTTTTCGGCGGACGTCCGGCGATGATCTCCTCTGCGACCGGGGCAATGGCCTTGCTGATGGTCACGCTGGTGAAAGAACACGGCCTGCAGTACCTGCTGGCGGCCTCCATACTTTGCGGTGTGTTCCAGCTTCTGGCGGGATATCTGAAACTCGGCAGCCTGATGCGTTTTGTTTCGCGTTCGGTTGTGACCGGTTTTGTGAATGCGCTGGCGATCCTGATTTTTATGGCGCAGCTGCCGGAACTGACTAACGTCACCTGGCACGTTTATGCGCTTACGGCGGGCGGCCTGGCTATCATCTATCTTTACCCGCTGATTAACAAAACTATCCCTTCGCCGCTGGTGTGCATCATCGTAATTACCGCGATTTCGCTCTGGCTTAACCTTGACGTGCGTACCGTTGGCGATATGGGGCAGCTTCCGGACAGCCTGCCGGCGTTTTTCATCCCGGACGTGCCGTTTAATCTGGAAACGCTGTGGATCATCCTGCCTTATTCGGCCGGGCTGGCAGCGGTTGGTCTGTTAGAATCAATGATGACGGCAACCATTGTTGATGATATGACCGACACGACCAGTGATAAAAACCGGGAATGTAAGGCACAGGGTATCGCGAATATCTGCACCTCATTTATTGGCGGTATGGCTGGTTGCGCCATGATTGGACAATCGGTTATTAACGTTAAATCCGGCGCACGCGGACGTTTATCAACCTTAACAGCGGGCCTCGTTCTGCTGGTTCTGGTGGTATTTCTTAATCAGTGGGTTTCGCGGATCCCCATGGCGGCACTGGTGGCAGTGATGATTATGGTATCTATTGGCACCTTCTCCTGGCGGTCGATTATCAACCTGCGCTCGCATCCGCCATCAACCAGTATTGTGATGTTGGCAACGGTTGCCGTGGTGGTGGCCACCCATAATCTGGCGTTCGGCGTACTGACCGGGGTCTTGATTGCCGCGTTAAACTTCGCCACTAAAGTGGCACGCTTCCTGGACGTGCAAAGCCAGCCGGGCGACGGAATGCGTACTTATCAGGTGTATGGTCAGCTGTTTTTCGCTTCGGCCGATCGTTTTGTCGATAATTTTGATTTCCGCGAACCGATCAGCAAAGTGGTGATTGACGTCAGCCATGCGCATTTCTGGGATATCACCGCTGTCGGCGCGCTCGATAAAGTGGTCCTCAAATATCGCCGTGCCGGCGTTGAGGTCGACGTGACAGGTATGAATGACGCTACCCGCAAGGTTATCGATCGCTTCGGGCTGCATAACAGGCCTGACGCGGCAACCGCAGTGGCGACTGAGCATTAATCCTTTTCCTCTCACGCCTGAAACGCCCCTCTGCGGGGCGTTTTATCCGCTTCGTGTTGGCACTCCCGGTTGAAATATCGCGGCATTCCCTTTATATTCGGCTCATTACCTGAGCCGAATATGTTAGTTATTCGGCTCATCCTGAAGAGGATGTCACCGTGAATTCACCGTGGATCTGGGCGCAACCCGACTGGCCCCATTTTGTCTGGCAGGATGAGCGCGTGCTGCCGCTCACCCGAACCATTCAACGCAAGACTGGAATTTTACTCGGCAAATCGTCCGCTACCGATAATACGACTCGCCAGGCGCTGGACACTTTATTGGCCAACGTTCTGGCGTCCAGCGCGATTGAAGATGAGCGGCTCAATGTGCAGTCCGTTCGTTCTTCACTGGCACGGCGTTTAGGCGTCAGCGATGACAACCCCTGGCCCGTGAGCGATCGTTCGGAAGGCCTGGCGGCAATGATGTTCGACGCGATTGATAATCGCCTGCAACCGCTGACTTTCGAGCGTCTTTGTCAGTGGCATCGCTGGTTGTTCGCCGAACAGCACGCCTGGCTGCACCGGGTGATCGTCGGGACGCTGCGTGCCGATGAACCCATGCAGGTGGTGTCAGGCAGACTGGATAAACCGGTTATCCATTTCGAAGCGCCGCCGCGTCATGGGCTGGAAGCACAGCTTACGCAGTTTATCGACTGGTTTAACCGCAGCCTGCACGAACCCTTACTGGACCCGCTGGTCCGGGCGGCCATTGCGCATTTATGGTTTGTCACCCTGCACCCGTTTGATGATGGCAACGGACGCATGACCCGCGCCCTCACCGATCTGGCGCTGGCCCAGGCCGATGATCAAAGTATTCGCCTGTACGCCATGTCGGTGGCGATCCTCGAAAGACGCAGCGATTACTACCGCATCCTTGAACAAACGCAAAAAAGCACGCTGGATATTACGGCGTGGCTGGTTTGGTTTCTGGAAACGCTGGATGCCACGCTTGAACATGCGCTCGACACTATCCAACGCACGCTGATGAAATCCCGCTTCTGGCAGCGCCCGGAAACGCTGGATATCAGCCCTGAGCAGCAGAAAGTCCTCAACCGGCTTCTCGATGGCGGGGAAAATGGTTTTGATGACGGCATCAGCGCCAGCCAGTATCAAAAGGTGGCGAAAGTCAGTAAAGCTACCGCCACCCGTCACCTCACACAACTGGTCGACAAAGGGTTACTCCGTAAATTACCCGGAGGCGGTCGCAATACCCGTTATCATATTCAGGACCGCGAGTGAGCCGAAACCCGTTTTAATCACCTCATTACATGAGCCGAATAATGCGTGTTTTCGGCTCACATCCCCCTTTTACGACCTGAAGACTTTCGCAACATCGGTGCTGGCGTTAGGGTATTAAATGACGATGTATTGTATGTTGTAACTATATAAGGTTTTAAAAAACCTGGCCGAAGCCAGGTCTCATTTTCAATCAGCAAAGCGGCTTAACAGCGGCGCGCATGCCAACGGAACGGATTTGCTCCAGATCGGCAGTAACGCGATCGGTCAGGCCAGCGACCTGGTTGAGGTCCTGTCCCCAGTGCGCGGCATCTGCCAGTACCTGTTCAACCAGTTCACGAACGGTCATCGTGTTGGCATTAACGGCACTCCACCACGTAGAATAACGCTCCAGCCAGTGGGCATCATCCTGCAACGGGTAAGTGACACCGTCACGCTCTCCACGATAAAACGCAATCAGTGCTGCCAGCGCGAAGGTCAAACGAGCCGGTAACGCCCCACTCGCCTTCTGACCCGCCAGAAGCTGAGGCAGAATACGGGTGCGGAATTTGGTCATCCCGTTAAGGGCGATAGAAAGCAGCTGGTGTTTGATATACGGGTTGCGGAAACGGCTTACTACCGCTTTGGCAAAAGACGCCAGTTCATCGGCAGGTAAATCCAGCACCGGAATGATTTCTTCAGCAATCGCCTTCTCCACAAATGCACACACTTCCGCGTCATTCATGGCTTCTCCGACAGTATCAATTCCCGCCTGCCAGGCAACCGGCACCAGCGCAGTATGCGCACCGTTCAGGATCGCGACTTTACGTTCTTTGTACGGTTTGATGTCGTCTACAATCAGCACATTCAGCGCCAGTTTGTCGAGGCGCAGTTCCTGTGCCAGGGATTTCGGCCCCTGAATAACGAACAGATAAAAGTGCTCGGCGGTGTCGAGGAAACTGTCGTGATAGCCCAGTTCCGCTTCCAGACTGGCCACTTCATCACGGGGATAACCGGTAACGATGCGGTCCACCAGCGTGGAACAGAAGGTGTTGGCCGTATTGAGCCATGCCACGAACTCAGCGCCCAGCGCCCACTCATCGGCATAACGCAGCACCAGTTCCTGCAACGCATCGCCGTTATAGTCGATCAGTTCGCAAGGAATAATGATCCAGCCTTTATCCGTCGCGCCCTGGAAATGCGAGAAACGTTCGAACAGCAGACGGGTCAGCTTAGCGGGATAGCTCACCGCTGGCGCATCGTCGAATTTGTCACCGGCGTGATAGCTGATGCCCGCTTCGGTGGTGTTGGAGAACACAAAACGGATATCAGGATTATGGGCCAGCGCCAGGTACGCGTCATATTCGCGATAGACGTTCAGCTCGCGATTCACGGAGCGAATCAAACGTGCGTCGCTGACCGCTTCGCCCTGTTCATTCAGACCACGAATGATAGTGGTATAAAGTCCATCCTGGGTGCTCAGCGACGGCGGAAAATCGCTGTCGATAGGACGCACTATCACCACACCGGCATCGAGGTCGGTATGTTCGTTAAGGAGATCAACTTGCCAGTCAACAAAAGCGCGCAGAAAGTTCCCTTCGCCGAACTGGATGATACGTTCTGGATACTGCGCTCCGGGAAAATCGCGACGGTTTAAAGTTTTCACAATAGGTTCCTTGGTGGATTTAATTATCAGTCAACCTAATCATTAGCCACCATAACCTACCAGAAAGATATAAATCTAAAACCCTGTTTTGATCAAACCGGGACAATTTTTTCAAAAAAATTATGGGTGGATAAAATAAATTTAGAGAAAGGTTTTCGGGAACCCGCTCTGGGTCTCTTTACGCAGGGATTTTTAACACAAGAAAATGCAGTTTTTACCCTGCCGTTTCGCGGTATACAGCGCATCATCCGCGGCTTTTAGCCATTCGGTTGCGGACGTCATGTCGGGGGTCGCGAACGCAATTCCGATGCTCAGGGAACAATGATAAGGAATGCCGTGATCTGCCTGTAATATCGCCGCCTCGCCCATAATCGCTTCGCCAATCGCGCTGGCCTCCTCAACGGAAGTATTGGGCAACAGCACCACAAACTCGTCGCCGCCCAGCCGTGCAGGCGTATCCTGTTGACGGGTGCAGCGTCGTAAAATATCAGCCACCGCCACCAGTATGGAATCACCCACTTTATGACCGTAACGATCGTTAACGTCTTTAAAATCGTCGATATCAATAAACATGAGCGCCGACTGAGTATGCCGCTGTCTCACCGTATTCAGTACATGAAACATCCGTGGCTCCAGCACCCGCCGGTTCGCAATATCCAGCAGCGGATCCATCATGGCGATGCGCCCTAACTCTTCGCTTTTAAGTCGCAATTTCCGGGCGATGGCATCGGTCAATACGCTGACCGCCAGCACATAGATCGAAATCAAGGGTAGCGTTGCATAAACCGTGCGTTGAGATATGGTCGGCTCAAACGGTGCCCCGCGTACCAGCCAGCACAGCAAAAACCCGGTGATAAGAGCCACTGCAGCTTTACGCAGCAGCTTAATCCCCCCGGCGGCCAGCCGGTCGGACAGGAGGACCGAGGCGATGGTCACGGAAGGCAGCGGATTAGCCGACATCATAGCAATCCAGAATCCCCCTGCCGCGGCGTCCAGCACCAGGCTGCGATATTCTGTTTTAAGCGGTTGTCGGGCACGGCGGGCAATCACAAACGCCACCGTTGGCCATACAAAGGCATTCGCCCCCAGCAGCAGTATCCAGCCGAGGGAAAGACGGTGTTCCGTTAATACAGAGAGAATGGGAATGAAACAGAGTAGCGTACCGAGCATACGCATCAGATACATACGGCGAATAAATCTGAGTCCGGCTACGCCATCACGATTATTGATGTATTCAGACAATGGCATTACGCGGTTTTTCCGAAATAAACTCCCCGCCATCTTATAAACGTTATTTTTATGTAGCAAGTATTTTTACCAGTGAAATCATTGTATTGTAAATTCACACTTTCGGTAAAAATACAATTACCAGCTTTGGTAGGGGTTATGAAATATCCGTAACTACGTTACGTTCGCGAGTGCCTGGCGCAACAGACGAGGTGACCTGGTTACGTCCGCTTTTCTTCGAACGATAGAGATGATGGTCGGCCACTGGCATCAGCTGCGTAAAGGCATCGATAACGCCCTGCTGGCGTATAATATCGGTGGCTTAACCCGACGCTGATGGTAATGGATAAGTTTTTATCCTGGCAGTGAAAAGGATGATCGGCGATACGGCGGCGCAATTGCTCCGCCAGCGCAAGCCCCTGGCTTAACGTCATCCCGGGGCAAACAACCACAAACTCCTCACCGCCCATCCGCGCCACCAGCCCGTTATCGCCCACGGTGCTGATGATCCGCTCGCCAAAAGCCGCGAGCACCGCATCGCCGCATTCATGACCGTGGTTATCGTTAATGCTCTTGAAATAATCGATATCGATAAGCATCACGCCTAATGCCCCATAGCGGGTGTCCGCAAATGGCGGCTTATTCAGCGTTTCCAGTAGCCCGGAGCGGGATAATGCGCCGGTCAGATAATCGTAATTGGCGCGTCGCGACACCTGGAGCATCAGCGCATTAATCGAAGCGACGCTGGTGGAAACCATTAACGGACACAGCGCCATAATGGCAATGCCCAAACGCGCCGAAAAGAGTTGCGCCGTTTCAAGCGGTGCGGCGGTATTAAACTGAATAGCGGAATTCCCCACCAGCACGATTTCCGCCACGCCGGTCATCAGCATCACCAGACAGGTGAACGGCAAGGAATAACGGATGGCGCACCAGATCAAGGCGGCCAGTGGAAAAGCCAGGCTCCCCCGCTCCGCCAATTAATACCGAGGCGCCTACCGAGGCGACGACCGCCAGCAAAGGCCACACTAACTCTGCCGTCAGGACGATTTTTTTGCGCGGCCGGTACATGGTCAGGATCCACGGCAGGATCAGTACGCCGGTAGAGAGCTGTTCGCTAAACCAGTCGGCAAACAGCGGCCACAGTTTATATTTATCGAGGCCGATAGAGGCCACCGCACCTACCATCGCGCATAACACCGCCGCGAGCAGGCACCAGAGAAACAGCTTCATGACGTTCAGGGGCGCGTTGTCGGGGCTTTCTGCGCGCCGTGCATCCCGCCGCATCAGCGTGGCGAAGGTAATGATAAACACCATATTGGAGAGGTTAATTCCCAGCGAGGCTATACCCCAGGTAGTGGTAATGGCGTCGTACACCAGCATGGCGACATAACACAGCAGATAGTAATGGAGGCGATTAAGAAAAGCGTAGCGGGCGAACACCCCGGCCATAACCGCATTCAGGGGCCAGAACACCGATAGCTCATCAATCAGGCGCAGCATCGCGCCAAAGAAATAGAATAACGTCGTCAGAAGAATGATGCCGAACGCATTAATCAGCGTTCTTTCAGGTCGAAAAAACGAGTGAACGGTATCCGTCATATATTCCGCCGGTTTGAACAAATCCCACAGGGTATTATTTGTTTTAGATCTTATGTGATTACCCTGAGTTTACTTCAAACCCGGCGTTAACAAAAATAATACATTCTTTTAAAAAATAGAGCGGCCAATCTTTTGCGCCAGTATTTCAAGCACCGCAATGCCTGCCAGCGAGTTACCGGCATGGTCCAGCTCAGGGCTCCATACTGCAATTGACATCTCATGCGGCACGATAGCGATGATCCCACCGCCCACGCCCGATTTGCCCGGCATCCCGACCCGCCACGCAAACTCCCCGGCGTTTTCATATAACCCACTGGTGGCCATCAGCGCATTAATCTGTCGGGTTTGCAGCGGGCTTATTACCGGACGGTCATGACCGGGCAGCGTCCCCTGGTTTGCCAGGAACAAAAACGTTTTCGCCAGTTCAAGGCAGCTCATTTTTAGCGCGCAATAATGAAAATAGTTTTGCAGTACGCCAATGACGTCATTATGAAAATTGCCGAAAGATTTCATCAGATAGGCGATGGCGGCATTACGGGCGGAATGTTCAAATTCAGAACGCGCAACCCGGGCGTCATAGCTGATATCGTCCACGCCAGACAGCGCCCGGACAAACTCCAGCATACGCTGGCGCGGCGCACTGAGCCGGCTTTGCAGCATATCGCACACCACCAGCGCACCGGCGTTAATAAACGGATTACGCGGAATGCCCTGCTCCAGCTCCAGTTGCACCAGCGAATTAAACGGCAGACCGGAGGGATCTTTCCCGACCCGCTGCCAGATTTCATCCCCTTCGTAGCGCCCCATTGCCAGCACCAGACTGAGCACTTTCGAGATTGACTGGATAGAGAAGCGTTCCCGGGCGTCACCTGCGGAAAAACACTGACCGTCGACGGTACAAATAGCGATGCCGAGCTTGCTGGCGGGAACCTCCGCCAGCGCCGGAATATAGTTCGCTACCTTTCCCTGGCCGAGCAGCGGCCTGACCTGCGCCAGAATGGCGTCGAGCACTGAATTATCTAATACCAAAGCCACATCCCACTCCCTGTGCCGGGTAAAAATCGCCGGGAGTATACCAGAGTCATACAGGAAGGCGGAAACGCGCCACGGCTTCGTTTAACCGTCGTGACTCTTCCCCCAGTTGCCCGGAGACATGGCCTATCTGCGCCACCAGACCGCCGGTTTCCTGCACCACCTGATTCAGGGAACCAATCCGGCGGGTGACCCGGTGGATCCGCTCGCCCTGATTCAGGGTCGCGCCGGATATCTCGCTTAGCAGCGCGGTCAGATTGCCCACCAGCGACATGATCTGCTCAAGGGTGTTTTTCCAGCCGGGATACCGCGCCGGAACCCTGTTCAATCCCCTGTAAGGAGTGGTGAATGAGTTGTTCAATCGTCTGGGTGGAATGGCTGCTTTTGCGCGCCAGCAGCCCGACTTCCCGGGCGACCACAGCAAACCCCCGTCCGTGCTCACCGGCATGTGCCGCTTCAATGGCCGCGTTAAGCGCCAGAATATTGGTCTGAAACGCGACGCTGTTGATCATGGCGACAATCCCGCGCATCTCTCCGGCGCGGGTAACAATATCCTGCATCGAATGATTGACCATCTGCATCATCTGTTCCCCGCCGGCTGCCATTTCACGGGCGCTGTCGGCGCGTTGATTCGCGGCGCGGGCGTATTCGGTATTCTGCTCAACGTGGGATTCCAGCGCCTGAATATGGCTGGTCACCTTGTCCAGCTCCTGCGCCTGGCGTTGCGCCTGGCTTGAGAGTGATTCGTTATCTCTGGCGATATTCTCCGCAGTATCGGCAACCGCACGGGTCACGTCGCGCACTTCATGCACCAGGGCTAACAATCCCTGCTGCATGGTATGGATGCTGGCGTTCAGTTCACGCATCTCACGGTTGCGGGTAAGCGTGACCGGCGCGGCGGTTGAGAGGTCGCCCGCCGCCAGCCGGTGCACATGGCGGATCAGGCTACGCAGCGGCTTGATCACCCATGCCGACATGCCAAACCCTACGCCCAGCGCAATCACCAGCAAAATGGCCAGTGCGGCGATAAACCCTTTCTGCGCCGTGCCTAACCCGGCGAGCAACTGCTGGCTGTGCTCAGCGTTAAGCGCGTCGGTGCGGCTCTGGTATTCCGCCCAGCGCTGGTTAAAGTCGCCCTGGAAAGCCTGTACCGGCACACTGAAAAACGCATCGATGCTGTTGCTCGCTGTGAGGCCGTCGGCCTGCTCCTTTAAAGCCTGATAAAACGCCTGATAACCCGCCATCAGATTTTCATCCGTTCCGACGCCACTCCCCTGATAATGGGTAAACGCTTCATGGGAGTGTTTCAGCGCCGCTTGGGCTTCCTGCATCAGGCTTTGCCAGCTCCCCTCTGAGCCAGTGGCCGCATCCTGCATAAAATAGACGCCCGAGCGGTTGAGCAGGTCGCTGGCCATCAGCAGCGATACCCGCGCCTCTTCCATCCAGGCCTGCTGATGATGCAACTGTTCCCGGCGGGCAAGATCCCGTTCGGTATCGTGAAGCAGCGAGGAAAGCATCAGGGTTGATAAGATTTGCAGCGAAGAGAACAGCGCAATCACACAGAAAACCGCGCTTAACAGGCGGAACTGGACCCGGCTGAATGACCGGGTCCTGGTGCGTAAAATTTCACTTAGTGTCATGATTTTCTTCAGTAAAAAGCGTTAACGGCACGAGTCTACTGAGCGAAAATGACAGAATCATGGCACTAAAATGACAATCACCCTTTCCTGTTGCGCCATACGGTCTGGGCATTGCAGAACTCATGAAGACCGAAATGCGACAGTTCGCGTCCGAATCCGCTTTTCTTCACGCCGCCAAACGCCACTCGGGCATCAGAGGCGCTGTAGCCGTTGATAAACACCCCGCCACACTCCAGTCGTTCGGCAAACCACTGCGCACGCGCTTCATTAGCGGTATACAGCGTCGCGCTGAGGCCGTAATCGCTGTCATTGGCAAGCGCCAGCGCGTGCTCAGCGTCACGGGCAACCGTAATGGCCGCCACTGGTCCGAACAGCTCCTCGCGAAAGGCGGTCATCTCGGGGGTGACGTCGCTCATCACCGTGGGTGGATAAAAGTTGCCCTCGCCCGCCGGCTTTTCGCCGCCCAGCAGCAACGTAGCGCCCTGGGCGACCGAGGCTTCCACCTGGCGATGCAGTTCATCGCGCAGATCAGCTCTGGCCATTGGACCGATAAACGTCTCTTCTTCCCGGGGTGAACCCATGCGCAGCGCCGCCACGCGCCCGACAAACTGCCGGGTAAACCGTTCAGCGATTTCGGCTTCGACGATAAAGCGCTTGGCGGCGGCGCATACCTGCCCGGTATTCTGGTAGCGCCCGGCAACGGCAGCACTAACCGCGTCGTCAAGATCGGCATCATTGAGCACGATGAACGGATCGGAGCCACCCAGCTCCAGCACGCATTTTTTCAGCGCCGCTCCGGCCTGAGCGCCAATGGCCGCCCCCGCCCGTCCGCTGCCGGTCACGGTCACCGCCGCGATACGATCATCGCGGATCATCGCACCCACCTCATCATTGGTGGCGTTAATCACACTGAATATGCCATCCGGGAGGCCCGCCTGACGGGCGATATCGCCCGTTAACAGCGCACACGCCATGACGGAAGGCGCATGTTTAAGCAGATAGCCGTTCCCTGCCAGCAGGATCGGCACCGCGCCGCGCATCACCTGCCACAGCGGAAAATTCCAGGGCATCACCGCCAGAATGGTGCCCATCGGACGGTATTCAATCACCGCCTCCGGCACCTGCGTCGGTTCCGCCGCCAGCATCGCCGGGCCGTGTTCGGCATACCAGTCGCAGAGCGCGGCGGATTTCGCCACTTCGGCGCGGGCCTGACGGATCGGTTTACCCATCTCCGTGGTGATGCACTGCGCCATCTCTTCACCACGGGTGCGCAACGCCGCGCCGAAACGGCGCAGAAGCCGGGCGCGCTCTGCCACATCCACGTGCCGCCAGTGACGGTACGTCTGCGCGCAGCGGGCCAGGGTGGCTTCACGTTGTTCAGCGGATGCATACGGATAGGCCGCCAGGGTTTGCCCGTTTGCCGGGTTCACGGTAACAGCGTGGGTCTGGTTGTCAGGCATCATCACATTCTCTTTTGCAGTAAAACATTGATGAAGTGTCTGCCGGAATGTTATTTATGAAAAGTGAATAATATTAACTATCCCGTTCTTTCTGTGAGAAAACCATGGACCTGACGCAACTTGAAATGTTTAACGCGGTGGTAGAAACCGGCAGCATTACCGCCGCTGCCCGAAAAGTGCACCGCGTTCCTTCCAATCTCACCACCCGTTTACGCCAGCTCGAAGATGATTTAGGCGTGGCGCTGTTTATCCGTGAAAATCAGCGGCTGCGTCTGGCGCCGGCGGGATACAGCTTTCTGGAATACAGTAAAAAGATCCTTGCGCTGGTCAGTGAAGCACGCAGCGTGGTCTCGGGCGACGAACCCCAGGGGATATTTTCGCTGGGCTCGCTGGAGAGCACCGCGGCAGTGCGCATTCCCGGCGTACTGGCGGATTACAATCAACGCTATCCGCGCATTCAGTTCGATCTGGTTACCGGTCCGTCGGGCACGATGATTGACGGGGTACTGGGAGGCACGCTGAGCGCCGCATTTGTCGATGGCCCGGTGTTGCATCCCTCACTGGAGGGCCAGTTGGTGTACCGGGAAGAGATGATGCTGGTCGCCCCCGTCGGCCACAAAAACGTCGCCAGGGCTCGGGATATTAATGGCGCAAGCATCTATGCCTTTCGCGCCAACTGTTCCTATCGCCGTCATTTTGAAAGCTGGTTTAATGCCGATCGCGCCACGCCAGGCAAAATCCATGAAATGGAGTCATATCATGGCATGCTGGCCTGCGTTATTGCCGGCGCGGGGCTGGCGTTAATGCCGCGCAGTATGCTGGAAAGCATGCCAGGCCATCATCAGGTGCAGGCCTGGCCGCTGGCGGAAAAATGGCGCTGGCTGAATACCTGGCTTATCTGGCGGCGTGGCACCCGTTCGCGTCAGCTTGACGCATTCATCGCCCTGCTTCCCGATTGCGAAGCATGATCCGTTCCCGGCGCGCCACGCCGGTATTCTTTCATTATGTTTAACCTGTTAATGCATCACAGGCGATCTCTTAATATGAAATTGCAGCATTCACTTTACGTTTATTCAAAAAAATTAACGTGATTAATAAACAGGTCTCAATTTGCACCTTCATACGCTATGACTTTATCTGCATAATTTGTTTATGATGAGTTTTTAATTTAACCATAAGACTCATATATGCTGAAAAAGGCAGTTATTTCCGAGATTGACAATTCGATTATTACGCTTAATCAGGCAATACGCGATCATTTCGCCTGGGCTAATAAGCTGATTGAGTTTGCGTTATTTGGCGACATGATGGACAGCAGTTTTACTGATGAGAATTCTCATCAACTTTGCGCATTCGGTTACTGGCTTCGCACGCAACTCAGCCAGTCGGACGAAGATGAAAAGGCGCTGCGAACCATTGAAGCCACACATGAAATCATGCACGAAGCCATGCGCGAGCTTATTACCGGCATTCAGGATCAGCACAAAGTTCGGGAAAACCTGAATAACTATTTTCACGCCCAGTTACATTTTCTTCAGGCGGCAGACGACTATAAAACTTCGCTTATTTCGTTGCGTAACTGCTATGACGCGCTGACCGGTTTACCCCTTCGGCAACTGCTGTATAAAGATTTCGCCCGCTTTAACGCCAGTCGTCAGAGAAATAAAACCCAGCTGTATTTATCCCTGATTGATATTGATAATTTCAAGTCTATCAATGACACCTGGGGGCATAATGTCGGCGATATGATTCTCAAGGAATTAGGCCAACTGCTGTCAACGAATGTGCGATTAACGGACAGAGCCTACCGTTTCGGCGGGGAAGAATTTATTATTTTGCAGGAATGCCAGAGCCAGCAGAATTATGCGGCGATTATACAACGGATGATGACGTTAATACGCTCCCATGCCTTTATTATTCCTGAAGGGTCCATTTCCATTACCGTCACCTGTGGCACTACTCTGGTTACGGAAGACGAGTCGTTGCAGACGCTGATTGATCGCGCCGACAAAGCGATGTATTTCGGCAAACAGCAAGGCCGTAATCAGTGCCGTTTCTGGACGGAAAACAAGATGATCAATATAGAAAAGCGCGCACCATGGGCAGTGACGTAATGCGCGTTATTAAGGCAATGTCTGTCTCCTGGCTGCTCATGAGACACATTCAGGAGACAGAACCGCGCCAGACGGTTAGCGCAGCAGTACTTTGCCGATTAAGTAGGTTGTCGCCATCCCGCCAATCAATACCCGGTCGCCCAGCAACTGGCAGCGCAACTCCCCGCCCCGCGCTGAAACCTGGCGCGCCAGCATGTCGGTTTTCCCGAGTTTTTCCGCCCAGTAAGGGATTAGCATACTGTGAGTCGAGCCGGTAACCGGATCTTCTGCCACTGCTTCACCCGGACAGAAAAAACGGCTTACGAAGTCTTCTTCCTCGCCCTGCGCGGTAATACAGACCATTTTCCCCAGCGGCGCCATACCGTGGATATCCGGCGTTAAGGTTTTCAGGCGTTGCGCATCATTCATCACCACCATCCAGTCGCGTCCCGCACGGGTTTCTTTAACCTCAGAGCGATCGAGCCCGAGTGTTTCAAACAGGAGATCCGGCGCGTCGGCCGATTCCGTTTGCCAGGCCGGAAAATCGAGCGTCAGCCATTCGCCTTTACGGGTTACCTGCAGATCGCCCACGAAGCGGGTTGAGAAGGTGATCCCGGTGTGCGGGTAATCGAGATATTCGAAAATCACATGCGCTGCGGCCAGGGTCGCATGACCACACAAATCGATTTCATATTGTGTGGTGAACCAGCGCAGTTCGAAGCCAGTATCGGTACGCACGAAAAATGCGGTTTCCGATTGATTGTGCTGCTTCGCCATATTCAGCAGCGTTTCATCGGGTAGCCATTCAACCAGCGGGCAAACCGCTGCGGCGTTGCCACCAAACGTTTTATTGCTGAAAGCGTCAACCATGTAGAAATCAATCGTCTGCATATGTTTTTCCTGTCTGTTGTTGTGTTGACACTATGGCATATTTTTTTGGGTAAAGGGTTGGCTGGTGGAGATGTTTCAGGGGACGGTGGCGCGGACCAGAGACAAAAAAGGCCCCGCCTGCCTGTGCAAACGGAGCCTGATTAACGCATGCTTTCCCTCATCACGCGATGAGCTTAACCCCTGGTTCCGGCAACTGGATATATTGCGCCAGATCGCGCTGCTCAGCGCGGGGAAGATAAGGCAATTCACCCAGCAGCGGCGCCGGGATCTTCTTACTCAGGACATCGATGATTTCCGCGTAATGCGCTAATCCCGGATTAATACGGTTGGCGACCCAACCCACCAGCGGCAATCCATCGCTGGCGATGGCCTGCGCCGTCAGCAGGGCGTGGTTGATGCACCCTTCCTGGATCCCGACAACCATCACCACCGGTAATTGCTCCTGAACCACCCACTCCGACAAAGGACGCAGGTCGTTCATCAGGCTGCGCCAGCCGCCGGTCCCTTCCACGACCACGTGGTCCGCCTGGGCGCTAAGCTGCGCCAGGGTGTCGGTCAGTAACGGGTAATTCACGGGGAAGCTGTGCGCGACGCTGCTTTCGTCTTCGCTCAGGGCAATGGGATTGATCATGGCGTACGGCAGGGCCAGGGTGGAAACGCTTTGCAACACCAGGGCGTCTTTGTTGCGTAACCCCTCCGGCGTCTCTTTACTGCTTTTAGCGACGGGTTTGAACCCCACGACGCTTTTACCTTCAGCGGCCAGGGCCTGAAGCAGCGCGCGGGAAACTACTGTTTTACCCACAGCAGTATCAGTACCCGTTACAAAGAAACGCTTAAACATCACAAACTCCAAGGCTATGCTCTGAAAATATATTGATTAGGAATAATTCAATAGCGAAAGTCTAAGAGAATAAGGTTGAGGTCAGCTTGAGATAGCGCAATTTTTTGTGAATTATGAAAATTTGTTAACCCTGCAACAGACGAATCAGTAACGATCCCGTATAGAGCGCATCTTTTACCAGTGCAGCGCCCGCCATCGTGCCCTGATTCGTAAACTGGGTGCTCTCCACCAGCGTATTGCGGCTGTAAGCGGGCAGCGCCTGCTGGCGAATACAGTTCGCAATAGCGGGAAACAGAATATCGGACGCACGATTCAGCGGCGAACCGATTAAAATCTTTTGCGGATTAAACAGGTTGACCATGATCGCCAGAATACGCCCGACGTTGGTGCCTACCCCGGCGATAATATCCTGCGCCAGTAAATCGCCTTTCACCGCTGCCTCGCACAGCGTCTCCACGTTTAACGGCTGACCGTGCAGCAGCGAGCCCATGGACTGATTCATGCGCTGCTGGCCAGTTCCAGCACGCTGTCGATACTGGCGATGGTTTCCAGACAGCCATGGTTACCGCAATAGCAACGCTTACCGTACGGATCAACCTGAGTGTGGCCTATTTCCACCAGGCTGCTGCTGCCCGCGTGAAGCAATCGCCCGTCCGTCACTACCCCCGCGCCGACGTTATGGTCAATCACGACCTGAATCACATCCCGCGCTCCGCGCGATGCGCCAAACAACGATTCCGCCATGGTCCAGGCGCTGATGTCATGCTGAATAAAAACCGGCACGCCGGTGCGGGTTTCCAGGGCCGGGCCGAGCGGCATCTCAAGGACGTCGTAAAACGGCATACGGTGCACGATGCCGTTTTCCGTATCGATAATCCCCGGCAGCGTAATGGCGATGGCGGTGAGACGCTCCAGTTTTTGCTGGTGACGGATAAAAAACTGATCGATATGGGTGATGATGCGTTCAAGCAGCGGCGTCGTATCCTGCTGCGCCAGCGCCAGTTGCTCTTCCACTACCAGTTTGCTGCTGAGATCGCGTAGCGCGAGGTTTATTTCCCCACGATTAATGCGTACCGACAGATAATGCCAGGCTTCCGTTTCCACCATCAATCCTACCGCCGGACGGCCACGGCTGCCCGGCTCCTGGATTTCGGTTTCCTGTACCAGGTGCGCTTCAATCATTTCGCGAACTATTTTTGGTGATACTGGCAGGGGCCAGCTGCGCCAGGCGCGAAAGATCAATACGTGACACCGGGCCAAGCTGATCGATCAGACGATAAACCACACCGGCATTCGTCTGTTTAATCTGGTCAATATGGCCCGGTTGACTATCAGCAACCACTGCGTTCTCCCTTTATTTTCGGGCTTCGAAATAAACTTACGCTATGGTGAAGCACATCATTATGAACCGTCAAATTTTTAGTCAGGGTTGTGAGTTACAGCACGTTTTAATCCGGAGGTGACGCATTTTTATCCGCCGTCAGCGCCTCGTCTAACAGGCGCATAAAGCGTTGTGCGGCCGCGCTCTTTTCATGATGTTTCGACCAGACCAGCCACATTTCTGAAACCGCATCAGATTCGGTAATCGGCACCCAGCGCATTTCATTGAGCTGGATACGCTTAAACGACGCCGGAAGGATCGAGACGCCCAGTCCGGCGGCCACCAGCCCGATAATGGTCATCGCCTCTCCCACTTCCTGCGCGATCCGCGGCTGGACGCCATAACGGTGCAGCAAACCGAGAATATCGTCATACAGTCCGGTGCCGACGTGGGGATCGAAAAACACAAACGGCTGATCGGCCAGCTCGCGCAGTGAAATTGCAGGTCTCGCTGCCAGGGGGGTTTCATGATGAACCATCGCCATTAGCGGCTCGCGCAAAATCAGCTGCCAGTCCAGGGTATCGGGCAGCGGTGTATTGCGCATTAATCCCAGCTCAAGCGCCCCTTCATTAAGCGGCACGATTTGCGCCCGGGTATTGATTTCCAGCGTCTGCAGATGCACATCCGGGAAGTCCTTACGAAACTGCGAAAGGCTGTCGGAGACCGGTTTAATAAACGGCGCGGAGGAGGTAAACCCGATCCGCAATTCACCGGTTTCGCCGTGATGCAGGCGCGCTGCGCGAATGGCTGCCGCGTCAACCTGGCTCAGGATCTGACGGCTGTCCGCCAGAAATTGCGCGCCTGCCGCCGTCAGGCTGACGCTGCGGTTGGTGCGCGCCAGCAGTTTTGCGCCAACCTGCGCTTCCAGAATTTGAATTTGCTGACTAAGCGGCGGCTGGGAGATATTCAGCCGCGCTGCCGCCCGGCCAAAATGCAACTCTTCCGCCACTGCCACAAAATAGCGTAAATGCCGCAGCTCAATGTTCATATTTAATAAGTCTTATTTGAGATTATTAATATATTAGACAGATTAATCCACGCTTTCTACTCTGTGGTTAACGTGCTACCCCGCGACCGGGGCTTATGTTTGTAAGGATCTATTTTGAGTCGTATCTTCACCGTCTCGCCTGATTCGGCTGCTCAGCCTGACGTTGTTACTTCACATCAGCCATCCGGTTTTATTACCCGCGGTACGCCGCAGTTTATGCGCGTCACCCTCGCGCTGTTCTCGGCAGGCCTCGCCACGTTCGCACTGCTTTATTGCGTACAGCCGATCCTGCCGGTGCTCTCTCAGGAATTTGGTGTTTCACCCGCCAGCAGCAGTATTTCTCTCTCCATCGCCACCGGTTTACTGGCGCTGGGCCTGCTGTTCACCGGGCCGATGTCCGACGCCATCGGACGCAAAAACGTGATGGTGACCGCCCTGCTGCTGGCCTCGTGCTGCACGCTGTTATCAACGCAAATGGCCAGTTGGCATGGCATTCTGTTGATGCGCGCGTTGATCGGCCTGTCCCTCAGCGGTGTGGCAGCGGTGGGCATGACGTACCTCAGCGAAGAGATCCACCCCAGTTTTGTGGCGTTTTCCATGGGGTTGTATATCAGCGGTAACTCCATCGGCGGGATGAGCGGACGCCTGCTGAGCGGCGTTATCACCGATTTTTTCGACTGGCGGGTGGCCGTCGGCGCGATTGGTTGCTTTGCGCTGGCCGCCGCGCTGATGTTCTGGAAGATCCTCCCACCGTCGCGCCATTTCCGTCCTTCATCCCTGCGGCCAAAAAATCTGTTTATCCATTTTCGGCTGCACTGTCGTGACCGGGGGCTGCCGCTGCTGTTCGCGGTAGGCTTTCTGTTAATGGGCGCATTCGTGACGCTGTTCAACTACATCGGTTACCGGCTGATGCTCTCGCCCTGGCATCTCAGTCAGGCGGTGGTTGGCCTGCTTTCTGTCGCCTACCTCACCGGCACATGGAGTTCGCCGAAAGCAGGCGCGCTGTCGGTGCGTTACGGACGCGGCCCGGTAATGATCAGCTTTACCGGCATTATGCTGGCTGGCCTGCTGCTAACCCTGTTACCGTCGCTATGGGCCATTTTTGCCGGGATGCTGCTGTTTTCAGCAGGCTTCTTTGCCGCGCACTCGGTCGCCAGCAGTTGGATCGGCTATCGCGCAAAACGTGCTAAGGGTCAGGCCTCATCGCTGTATCTGTTCAGCTATTACGTGGGCTCCAGCGTCGCCGGCACCCTCGGCGGCCTGTTCTGGCATCGTTACGGCTGGAACGGCGTCGGCGGGTTTATTGCCCTGCTGCTGGTGCTGGCGATCCTGACCGGCTGGCGGCTACACCACCGCGCCGCCTGATTTCCGGGCCTCGTGTTTCTGCCCCGGTAGTGTTACTTTTCACCCTACGCTCTACCTGCACACGAGGCTTTATGGAAAACATTCACTTTCAAAAACTTACCAAAACCTTTTCACGTCTGTCGCGTTTCTCGCACCTCTCCGCCATCGCCGGATGGGATATGTTCGCCATGATGCCTCCCGGCGGTAGCCAGGCGCGCTCCGAAGCGCTGGCAGAAATGAGCGTGCTGTGCCACCAAATCCTTACCAGCCCGGACGTGGCGCAGACTCTGGCCGCGGCGGAGCAGGAAGACTTAAACGATCTTGAGCGTGCCAATCTGCGCGAAATGACCCGCCAGTATCAGCAGGCCGCACTGCTGCCGGAAGCGCTGGTCGAAGCGAAATCGCTGGCGGGCAGCCGCTGTGAACACGCCTGGCGCACCCAGCGTCCAAACAATGACTGGCAGGGTTTTGCGGAAAACCTGAAAGAGGTCGTCAAATACAGCCGCGAGGAAGCCGCGCTGCGGGCCGCGCACCGTGGTGGCACCCGCTATGATGCCCTGCTGGATATCTACGAACCGGACATGACCAGCGCCCGGCTCGACGTGCTGTTTGGTGATTTGAAAAACTGGTTGCCGGACTTACTGACCCGCGCCACCGAAAAGCAGGCGCAAAAAACGCTGATCGCCCCACAGGGGCCGTTTGCCCTTGAACAGCAGCGTGAACTCGGCCTGGATGCCATGAAACTGCTCGGTTTCGATTTCAATGGCGGCCGCCTCGACGTGAGCGCGCACCCGTTCTGCGGCGGCGTGCCGGAAGATGTACGTATCACCACGCGCTATAACGAAAACGAGCTGTTCAGCGCGCTGTTTGGCGTGATCCACGAAACCGGGCATGCGCGCTACGAGCAAAACCTGCGCGTGAATGGCTTGGCCAGCCGGTGGCGCTGGCGCGCTCCACCGCGCTGCACGAATCCCAGAGCCTGTTTTTTGAAATGCAGCTGGGACGCAGCGCCGCGTTCCTCACCCGGTTGCGGCCGCATGTCGTCGCCCGTTTTGGCGACCAGCCAGCCTTCGCGCAGGACAATTTCATCGCCTGGAACCAGCGCGTCAAACCGGGTTATATCCGCGTCGATGCCGATGAAGTCAGCTACCCGGCCCATGTGGTGCTGCGCTATGAGATTGAACGCGCACTGATTGAAGGCGAGATTGAAGTGGAAGACATTCCGGCGCTGTGGGATGAAAAAATGCAGGCGTGGCTGGGGCTGTCAACCGAGGGTGATTACCGCAACGGCTGTATGCAGGACATCCACTGGACCGACGGCGGATTCGGCTATTTCCCGTCCTATACGCTGGGCGCGATGTACGCCGCGCAGCTGTTCCATGCGGCCCGTCAGGCGTTGCCGACGCTCGATCGCGACATCGCCAGCGGCGAGTTCAGCGCCCTGTTTGACTGGCTGCGCCAGAATATCTGGCAGCACGGTAGCCGGTTTACCACGGCACAACTGGTGACCAACGCGACCGGCGAAGATCTCAATCCGCACTATTTCAGAAAGCACCTCGAACAGCGTTACCTCTGATCCACGCGCCGGGTTAACGCCCGGCGCTGTACAAAACGTTACATGCCGTAACCACTCCCTCACGGAACCGCTGCATTATCAGCACTATAGTGCTCTCATTCGTGTTTCCCGCATTCGCTGATAAGGCAGGTTAAGATGCGTCGTTATCTGTTTGAGATCCTTCTCGTCTTACTGCTGTTATGCGCCATCGTCTCGGCCTCGTTCTACTGGTGAAAGCGGCGTAGCATGCTGATTTTATTCTCTCTTTATTTCCAGCCCGTCTATAATCAACATCAATGGGTTTACTTTAATAATCATAATTGCCCCACCCGAGAGTGATATGCACAAAACCGTTTTGTTGATGCTGGGAACCGTTTTTCTGGGCGCTTTTTCTGCCCATGCCGATGTCGGAGAAGCGCCTGAAGCTACGGCCGACGAGATCACTACCCTGTTTTTTGGTAAGGACGATCGCCAGCGCGTGAGCGATCCCACCCAGTCGCCGTGGGATGCTATCGGCCAACTGGAAACCGAGAGCGGCAATCTGTGTACCGCGACGCTTATCTCATCGCACCTGGCGCTGACCGCAGGGCATTGTCTGCTGGCCGCGCCGGACGGAAAGCCCGACAAACCGGTGGCGCTGCGTTTTATGGCGTTGAAAGGCGGCTGGCGGTATGAAATTCACGGTATCGAAGGCCGGGTGGAGCCCAGTCTGGGCCGGCGGCTTAAACCTGACGGCGACGGCTGGATTGTGCCGCCTTCTGCCGCGCCGAATGATTTCGGATTGATTGTGCTTCACAATCCACCTTCGGCCATTACGCCGCTGCCGCTGTTCCCTGGCGATCGCGCCGACCTGACCGCCGCCCTGAAAACTGCGCAGCGCAAAGTGACACAGGCAGGCTACCCGGAAGATCATCTGGATAATCTTTACAGCCACCAGGACTGTATCGTCACCGGCTGGGCGCAAAAATCGGTGTTGTCGCACCAGTGTGACACCCTGCCCGGCGACAGCGGCTCGCCGCTGATGCTCCACACCGACGAGGGGTGGCAACTGATTGGCGTTCAGAGCTCAGCCCCGGCGGCGAAAGATCGCTGGCGCGCCGATAACCGCGCCATCTCGGTGACCGGTTTTCGTGAGCGGCTGGAAAAACTGGCATTGCAATGATTGCCCGTGCGGGCGTGAAGTGATGCGTAAAGCGGTACGCCGCCCGGCGCGGGGCGGCGTGAATAATCAGGCCAGTTTGATCAGCACCATCCCCACCAGCAGCAGCGCCAGCCCCGCCCAACCCTTGCGGTTGAGGCGCTGGCCGAACAGGATCCAGCCCGCCGCGACGGTGGCGGCGATACCAAATCCGCCCCACAGCGCATAGGCCACAGAGAGCTCAATGCCTTTTACCGCCTGCCCGAGCGCGCTAAACGCGGCGAGCACCGCCAGCAGGGAGAACACCCCGCACAACGGACGGCGGAACCCGTCTGAGACTTTGAGGAAAATATTAGCCAGAATTTCCAGCACGATCGCCATCATCAACCACACGCCGTGCATCCATTCAAACTGCGACATGGCGGTTCCCTCCCTGTGGCTTTTTCACTTTGCGCGTCCCGGATTTAATCAGTACGATACCGGCGACCAGGGTCGCTAACCCTGCGATTTTGAGTACCGACAGGCTTTCATCAAATAACCAGACGCTGAATACCGTAATGATTAAAATACCGATGCCTTCCCATAAAGCATAGGCAACGCCGAGTGCGATGCGCTTAACGGAAAACGACAGGAAAATATAAGAGAGGGTGATCATCGCCAGCATAAAAATAAACGCGCCGGTACTTCCGCTTTGGCTCGCCCATTTTAATGACAGCGTCCCGGTAATTTCAGCAATAATTGCCAGACCTAATAAAGCCCAGTAAAACATGATTTTTCTCCTGCATGAGAAAATAGTTCGCCAGAGCTCGCCGCGACATCAGTTATCGCCAGGCAAACCCAGTAAAAAAACGTACAGCGTGACTACGCAAGGCGCAGACGCCAGAGATCACATGCAGGGACTAAAGCGCGTTGCGCCAGTGTTGCTCACCAAACTGATGGCAGGAAAGGGATACATCGAAGGGGGATAACAATAACGTCCTGAACAGATTGTCCATAATTTTCCAACTTATCCGCGGTATTGCTTCTCTTCGTTGCGGATGAAAATTGTCCTCGGTAGTTAAACACGCCGAAATTAAACCACAGCCGTTGGGTTTACTCAATCCCTTTTCAATTCTTTACTGAGACTATCCTGAAGCCGTTATTTTTTAGCGGCAGATAAATTTTATTTTCTTTTTCCCGGTAGCCTGCTATTGGTAGCGGTCGACAATATTCACAACGATAACAAATAAAAGGAAGTAATATGGCATCCACCCTGCTCGCGCTACAACAACGTTACCCCCAGGCGATGGTCTGGGGATTTGGTGACTCGCCAGACATGGCGGACGAACTGGCCGCACTGGTGATCCGGGGCGAGAAACGCGCAAGCTGCGGCGCGCTGGCCTCCTATTACCACGAGCCAATGCTGCCCGGCAGCTATAACATCATTCTCAACGGCCGCGATGAACCTGTATGCGTGATCCGCACCATGGCGCTGCGGGTGGTCCGTTATTGCGATGTCACCGAGGCGCTGGCAAGCCTTGAAGGCGAAGGCGATCGCAGCCTCGCGTACTGGCAAGCTTCGCATCAGCGTTTTTTGAACGTGAAGGCACATGGGCGCCGGATATGGAACTGGTATTCGAGGAGTTTGAGCTGGTGGAAGTGGTGTAACGCCCGCCGGTTTCAGCGGCGAGCGCTTAACGCAGTGCGGATAACCCGTATTCGCGGATTAACGTTCCAGGGCGCGAAGAGCGGCGACGGTAGCGCATCCGGTGAAAACCAGGACCAGCCTTCGCACTTTTCCGGTTCGCAGCACCGGGGAACGCCTTCGGCGTCGCGGCTCACCATAAACAGGGTGACATAATGCTTGCCCACCTCGGGAAACACATCGCTGACGAACCGCCCCGCTTCCACGGTTGGCAGCGTCAGCCCGGTTTCTTCTTCGGTTTCCCGGCGCGCGCAGGCTTCCGGCGTTTCACCGTACTCAAGATGCCCACCCGGCGCGGACCAGGTTGCCGCGCCGTGGCTGCCTTTACGTCGTCCTAATAACAGTTTCCCGTCGCGAATAATCAGAACCCCGACGCCGATTTTGGGTGACATATTTGCTCCTGTCGTGCCTCTCCGTTGAGGACGGCACAGTAAAAGTTTTCTGCAGCCGGTTCAAGCGCCTTTCTGAACCTTAAGCATCTTAAGGTTTTCCTAATTTTACTTTGGCATCCTCCGCACATTATTGATGACAGGACGCCCTGCTATGTCGTTTCCACGCCTTAAAAGACCGACGCTCAGTCGGACCCAGTATTTATGTTTGTTCTCTGCCTATATCTCGCTGTGCCTGAATCTGGCTTTTTATCATCAGGTACTTAGCGTTTTCCCGCTTAATACGCTGCGCAATATCATGGTGTTTATTACCATGCCGGTGGTGATTTTTTGCGTCATCAATAGCCTGGCCAGTCTGGCTTCGCTGGTGAAGCTGGACCGGCTGGTGATTGCGCTGCTGATCCTGCTGAGTGCGTCGGCGCAATATTTTATCCTCACCTACGGCATCGTGATGGATCGATCAATGATCGCCAACATGCTGGATACCACCGCCTCGGAAACTTTCGCTCTGTTGACGCCGCAAATGCGCTGGCGCTGGTGTTTTCCGGTGTGCTGATGCGATGCTGGCGTTGTGGTCGGGTGAAAGACGCCTCCTCATGGCGCCGCTTTTTCCCATCGCTTGCTCAGCGTAATCGCCTGCGTCGCGGTGGTGCTGGTAGTCGCGGCTCTGTTTTATAAAGATTACGCCTCGTTATTTCGCAATAACAAAGAGCTGGTGAAAGCCATCAATCCCTCCAATACCATTGCCGCCAGTTGGTCATGGTACGTGCATAACCGTGACGATAATTTGCCACTGGTGAAAATCGGCGAAGACGCCCGACAAAACCCGCTGATGCGCCAGGGTAAAAAGAACCTCACTATTGTTATCGTCGGGGAAACCTCCCGTGCGGATGACTTTTCGCTGGGCGGCTACGGGCGACCCACCAACCCGCAGTTGGCGCAACAGAACGTGGTCTATTTCCCGCATACCACCTCCTGCGGCACCGCCACCGCCATTTCCGTGCCGTGTATGTTCTCTAATATGCCGCGCGCCCACTATGACGAAGGTCTGGCGCATCATCAGGAAGGCGTACTGGATATCATTCAGCGGCAGGCATTCAGGTTTTGTGGAATGAGAATGACGGCGGCTGCAAAGGCGCATGTGACCGCGTTCCCCATCAGGATATGACGGCGCTTAACCTGCCTGGACAGTGTATCGATGGCGAATGTTACGATGACGTGCTGTTCCACGGCATCGATGAATACATCAACAAACTCAACGGCGACGGCATGATTGTGTTGCATACCATCGGTAGCCACGGCCCGACGTATTACAATCGCTATCCGCCGCAGTTCCGCAAATTCACGCCGACCTGCGACACCAATCAGATCCAGACCTGCACGGCGGAACAACTGACCAATACCTATGACAACACCATCCTGTACGTTGACCATATCGTGTCAAAAGCCATTGATATCCTGAAGGCCAATCAGGACAACTTCACCACCAGCCTGGTTTATCTTTCTGACCATGGTGAATCGCTGGGTGAAGACGGCGTTTATTTGCATGGGTTGCCGTACCGCATCGCGCCGGAAAGCCAAAAACATGTCCCGATGCTGTTATGGTTATCCGATGACTATCAAAAACGCTATTCTGTGGATCGGGCCTGCCTGAATAAACGCGCCGCGCTGGATGCGTCGCAGGATAATCTGTTTTCCACGTTGCTGGGGCTGACGGGTACGCAAACCCGTGAGTACATTTCGTCTGACGATCTTATTGCGGCTTGCAGAGGGGCAACGCGATGAAAATATTAGTTGTGGAAGATGACGCCCTGCTGCTTCAGGGACTGGTGATGGCCCTGCAGGGTGAAGGTTACGCCTGTGATGGCGTTTCCACCGCACACGCGGCGGAAGCCAGTTTGCAGGCCGGACAATACAGTCTGCTCATACTCGATCTGGGCCTGCCCGATGATGATGGCCTGCACGTCTTATTACGTCTGCGTCGCCAGAAAATCATGCTGCCGGTGCTGATCCTGACGGCGCGCGACACGGTAAACGAACGGATTATCGGGCTTGATGCCGGTGCCGATGATTATCTGGTCAAGCCTTTCGCCCTCGACGAGCTGCTGGCGCGCATTCGCGCGCTGATCCGCCGCCACGCCAATCAGGCTGATAACCTGTTGACGGTGGGCAATATCACGCTGGATATGACCCACCGGCAGGCCCGGCTTGGACGGCATACAGGTGGAACTCACGCCCAAAGAGTACGCCATCTTGTGCCGTTTAATGCTTAAGGCTGGTCAGCCGGTTCACCGCGAAATTCTCTACAACGACATTTATAACTGGGATAACGAGCCGTCCACCAATACGCTGGAAGTGCACATTCATAACCTGCGCGACAAAATTGGCAAAGGCGCAATTCGCACTGTGCGCGGCTTTGGCTACGCGCTCATCAAACCGGGCGAGGACAGCGAATCACTATGAGGGCACTCCTGACGCACCTGCACCATCGCCGTACGCTGCGGTTTCGACTGCTGGTGGCAATTGGCCTGATCCTGGTCGTGTGCCAGGCCATCAGCGTGGTGTGGCTGTGGCACGAAAGCAAAGAGCAGATCCTGTTTCTGGTTGATGAAGCGCTGCACAACAGCAATAACCAAAAGCATATTGAGAAAGAGATCCTCGAAGCAGTGGTCAGCCTGGCGTTGCCGAGCCTGGTCATGATTTCGCTGGCGCTGCTGCTCTGCTTTCAGGCGGTGAAATGGATCACCCGGCCTTTGCTGGAGCTACAGCACCATCTCGACAGCCGTTCCGAGACCAATCTTGAGCCGATCAGCTACACCAGCTCAGTGCGGGAAATCGACGCGGTTACCCATGCCATTAACCACCTGGTTTCGCGCTTAACCGTCACGCTTGAGCGCGAGCGCTTATTCACAGCGGACGTGGCCCATGAACTGCGTACCCCGCTGGCCGGACTCCGGCTGCACCTTGAACTCATCGAAAAGGCACATCAGGTGGATGTTAAACCGTTAATTCAGCGTCTTGACCAGATGACGCAAAGTGTGTCTCAACTGCTGCAACTGGCGCGTGTTGGCCAATCTTTCGCGTCCGGCGATTATCAGCAGGTGCCCCTCGTCGCCGAGGTGATCGAGCCCATGCGCGCCGAATTTGAGCTGATGCTCCAGACGCGTCAGCAACACCTGACGGTGATTGCGCCGCAGGATGCCACCGTGCGCGGCGACGCGACGTTGTTACGGGCGTTGCTGCGCAATCTGGTGGAGAATGCGCACCGCTACAGCCCGGAAGCGACCACAATCTTTATCCGCGTCGATGCCGCGCCCTCCCCGCTGCTTACCGTGGAAGATGAAGGCCCGGGCATTGATGAAAACAAAAGCGGCGAGCTGAGCAAAGCGTTTGTGCGGATGGATCGCCGCTACGGCGGCATCGGGCTGGGATTAAGCATTGTGACGCGCATCGTGCAACTGCATCAGGCCCAGTTCATTCTCGACAATCGCGTCCCCGGACCGGGATGCCGTGCGCGGGTACGGTTTAACGACTGACGGACGCGCCAGACGCATTTTGCGATAGCAGTGTCTTTCGCCCGCGCCTGGGAAATCAGGCGTCGGGACCCGCCTCCGGGTTTTGGCGCTACATCCGCAGACGCCCACCTCTGACATAAAGCGCATCGTCACTTCGCCGGAAGCTGTGTACAGCCATTGCATTTCGTCTTCCCGCAAAACGCCACGTCTGATGGCTCCGGGCCGTCAGGCGTGGCAAAAATGCGTGCTCACGACTTAATACAGAGATTCAGACACCCACGCCTCCGGTACCGAACGCCTCGCTGTGGATGCGCTCTTTAGCGATACCCCGTTCCAGAAGCGCACGATACTGTTCATGCATAAACGGGACCGGCCCACACAGGTAGTAGTCCGCGTCGGCTGGGAGATACTCTGCCGGCACGGCGTTAAGGTCGAGTCGACCATGCAGATGGTAATCTTTCCCGTGCACCTCGTTTTCTTTCACCTGCTCATAAGCAATAAATATCTGCAGGTTGTTGTTCTGGTCAGCCAGGGTCGAGAGCTCCTGACGCAGTGCGTGAACGTCAGAACTGCGGGCGGCATGCAGGAAAAAGATCTGCTTTTTGTCCGGCGCGGGTGTTCCTGCGCCCTGTGCCAGACGGCTGTTTGGGTCAGCCGTTTCTGCCAGCAGATGGTGGGTCATGGACATCATGGGTGTCAGGCCGACGCCCGCGCTGATAAGCACATTGTCCACATTTGGGTTTAATAAAAAGAAATTGCCCGCCGGTGCGCTGAGCTCCACCGTATCGCCTTCACTGACTGCATTATGCAGGGTCGATGAGACGTAACCCGGATCCTGACCCTCGGCACGCGGATCTTCGCGCTTCACCGAGATGCGCAGATAGTCCGCACCCGGCTGGCTGGACAGGCTGTACTGGCGCGGCTGTTTCAGGTTCAGTTCGGGGACGAAAACGCGTAATGTCACGTACTGCCCGGGTTTGTAATCCGGTAACGCCTGCCCGTCTTCCGGCTTCAGGTAGAAAGACGTGATTTCCTCACTTTCTTTCATTTTCCGGCTGACGGTAAACGCGCGCCAGCCCAGCCAGCTACCGGGGGTGCTCTGGTGTTCATCGTAAAGCTTTTTCTCGGCCGCGATAAAAATACCGGCCAGATCCTGATAGGCTGCTTCCCATGCACCGATCAGCGGATCCTCCATCGGAACGGAGAGCACCTCACTAATGGAATGGAGTAAATTCTCGCCAACAATGTTGTAGTCCGGGGCTTTAATATTCAGACTGACATGTTTGTGGACAATCAACTCAATTACCGGTGCCAGTACACCCGGATCGTCGATATTTTCCGCATAGGCCAGTACCGCGCCTGCCAGCGCTTTTGCCTGTGCGCCACTGCGCTGATGCCCCATATTAAATACTTCTTTTAAATGGGGATTATTACGCAACATACGCTTATAGAAATAATCCGTTAACGCAACGCCACTTTCTTTCAGTACCGGGACGGTATCCTTAACAAGTTGTTTTTGCTCTTCAGTTAACATTGGCTGCTCCGCAGTAAAAATTTCAGGGAATCGTTATTCTTCACAATAAGAATAAACCATATACAGCGGTTTTACCCGGCGATTGCCGCTGCCTGTACCCGCTCTATGATCACAGCCCTAATGCACTGATGAAAATATATTTACGCATTATCACGCGCCGAAACCGATCAAGCCTTGCGGATAACTCTTCACGCTTAATCAATAATATTCATTAATTTATAAGTGACTGATTATCAAATCATTAATATTCTCCTCAGCTAATGAAATCGCAACCAAGGAAACGGCAGAAAAATCGGTGAAAGGGATTGCTTAGAATAATTTTTGCGCCAAAACCTAACTCTATTTAAGTACTCATAAATAGTACGCCAGAGGTTTGCGTGATGAATATAATGCGATTGATGGCTTATTTTCCGGCGATGCAAATCTGCTTATCCCGGGATATCCCGACTTCGCCTCGCTTATTATACCCTCCCCCTTTACTGTATATCGGCGTTCACGGTATTGATCTGCTTAATCTGGCCTGAAATTATTCATCCAGATGTTATGCAAAGAAATATGCTGAAACAGAAGAACTGATTCACGGTAAGACTTTCATCAGGATGCTTTTACTGCGCCAGCCCCCTTCCATGCGCATTTTATATTTTTAAATTCACCGTGAATCAAACAGGATTAAGGCAGCCTGACGCACATTCACCCCCCCTTTCGCTGCGCACGGCGGAGATCCAGAGAGGAAGACCCTCTCTGTTTCCTCACGCGTCATATCTTCACCCGGAGCAATCATTCAGAAAAAGGAGAACGATGCTGTGCCTCTTTGAGAAATTGCACCGCATCTTCACCTGCAGCGGTGTACAGCGGAGTGTTTTCATTAATAGCCGCGGCAAAAATCGCTTCCGCCACATCTTCCGCGTACGTCACTGGCGCGTGAGCATCGCCAGCTCTCTGGATAAACCCATTCACCAGTGCGCCATAGTCAGGATTGTCCCGACCGCCGAAATAAGCCTGGGCATTTTCGCCAAACTTCGTTTCGGGCGAGCGCCCCGGTAACACCACATGGACACGGATCCCAAATGGCCTGACTTCGATGGCCAGTGACTCGCTCCATGCATTCAGCGCCGCTTTACTGGCGCGATAAAGTCCAATCAGCGGCACCGCTTTGGTGGTCACAGACGAAGAAACATTGATGATCACCCCTGATTTTTTCTCCCTCATTAATGGGAGAAATGCCTGCGTTAATGACAGCGTGCCCAGGACATTGGTGTTCATTAATTGCTGCGCGGTTGTCAGGGGAGTGAGTTCAACAGGCACGGCAGCGCCAAGACCGGCATTATTGACCAGCAGATCAATCGCACCGGCCTTTGTCACCACATCAGCAATGCTGGCCTCAGACGTGATATCCAGCGGCAATATCATTAATTTGTCTCTTTCAGGAAACAGCGTCGCATCAGGCGTCCTCATTGTGGCAATCACGTTCCAGCCTTTGGCTAAAAAAAGTTTGGCTGTTTCCAGCCCAAAACCTGAAGAACATCCGGTAATCAGTGCAGTCGACATGGTTAATCCTCGTTATTGGTCAGAGCTGCAATCATAGTTATTCAGGCGTGGACAATATATAATCAAAAATCCACTTTTATTGAGAGAGAGTCCAGTGTCCGATCCGTTGACCGATATTGTTGCGTTACTCAACCCGAGGCCAACGCATGCAAAGCTCGTTGAAGGCGCGGGTAAGTGGCGTATTGTCCGGGAGTCTTCTGGAGAGGCGTTTTACTGTGCGGTGTTACAGGGTGAATGCCTGATGAGCATTAACGGTAAAGCGCCGACACGGCTTGTTGCGGGTGATTTTGTTCTGATACCCGCAACCTACACCTTTGAGAACACCAATGCGGGCACTCCGCCTCCCGAAGATATAACGACGCCAACTTTCCTTGCCGAGGGGCACGTAAGAATTGGCGCAACAACGGGAGCGGCGGAATTTGTTATGAATGTGGGCCATTGTGAATTCGATACGCCGGACAAACAGCTCATCGTCGCTTTACTGCCCAACGAGATCCTGATTAAAGGACAACGACGGTTCGTCACTTTGTTTGAGCTTCTGCTGGATGAAAGCCGGGCCCGGCGACCTGGACGAGATGCGGTATTGATGCATCTTTTGCAACTGTTACTGGTCGAGTCGTTGCGCAGTGATCCTGAGCAGGTTAATACGTCTGGTATCCTGAAAGGATTACAACACGACAAGATCGCTACAGCGCTGAATCTCATCCATGAAAACCCCGGCGCTGACTGGCAAATAGCCCGCCTCGCCCGTAAGTGCGCGATGTCCCGATCCTCTTTCTTTGCCGTATTCAGCGAGACAGTGGGCATGTCTCCGGGTCAGTACCTGCTCTTCTGGCGAATGTCGTTAGCCAGGAATGCCCTGATGAATGGCAAGGATAAAATAGAACAGATTGCCTTCCGGACTGGATACCAGTCCGCGAGTGCGTTTAACGTCGCATTCACCAAGTACACCGGTATGCCGCCGGGGGAATTTCGACGCCGGAATACGACTGACGGGAATGCCACGGATATAACGGGTTCGCCAGGGATGCTTTGAAAGTGAAGAGTTTGAATAACAGAAACATCTATAACTCAGGTGCAGCAAGGATTGCGGTTGCCCTTTTCAAACATCAGGAAGCGCACGCCGTTATTGAAACCACAAATCCCCGCCATGTCGTTGAACCCGCCGAACCAGGTGCAGTGGAGATCAGACACTGCCTGCACCTGAGTGGCGTATTTAGTTTGGTTCGCTTTGAGTGAGGAGCGGAGGTTGTATTTGGCACCTATACGCTTTCTGCCTCAGCCGTACCCTGATGGAAAACCAATTTCCATTGCCCGTTCGCAGAGATTTCCCAGCATGAAGAACGCAGTGATGGACGACTACCATCTGAATTAACAGTTCTGTAGTGCAATATTGCGAAATTATCTCTAACGCTGATAAGCCGGAAATCACTACTAAGGATAGCCGGAACACTATCTTCACCCGAAAGCGCTTCAATAGTCTGTGCACGATCAACTAATACGCCTGAGCGTGTTATTTCGTTAAATCCTTCATGGAGTATCTGTTCAAGCCATTTACGATCTTTCCGCCTACTACCATGAAGAGAACATTCGAGTCTTTTTAACGTGTCCAATAGCATAGTGTTTGTCCTCATCACACTCGAACATTAACTCTTAAGGCAATAATCGCTGGAATGCAACTTCAGCTCTTGGCACAAAGCGGCCAGATTCAAGAAGTCGAATGTCTGCTGTGAGGGATAAGTGGACATGGTAATGCTTCTGTTTATGCGTATAGATAGCACATGAATGCCGACCAAACTCTCAAACTCTAAGCAATTAATTTTCCAAGGTTATTTACATCAGTAAAACGTCGTCAAGTGCCGCCATTGACTCCTTGCGTTCTGCAAGGAGCGCGATCTTGTCTTGCTCCGAAAGAAGTGAACCGGGTGTGGGAAGAGCAGAAGCTGTGTCCTCGAGCCAACGATTAAAAAGAACACTTCTAAAGAATTCCGGGGCCTGTGCCTTCTGAACTTGGGCTAGCTCGATATGCCTGGCAATAATTGGATTGACCTTAGAATAGGTAAAACGTGAAGAGGGGGTGGTTTACTACAGCCACCGGCACGTTACCAGCAAGCGACCGCACCCGATTGCCGTTACGTAGGCTGAAGCAAATAATCAAATCTGGAGCCAACACCGCCAGGACTTCGGTAAATGCTTTTTCACTGCGTTGCCAGACGCCTGCTGGTGGCGCAACGCGGCTGCCCTGTAGGAATTCCTGCAGATAGTTGTAATAAGCAACACTGTTCCAGAACTCCCTTCTTTGTGTATTGGAGAAGCGCTGTCTGACGTTCTGAACAGCAGACATTATTAAGGTGAAATGCTTATGTCGTGGAAGCTTACCGGTTGCCCTAGGGTGCCTCTCGCCCAAAGCAAGCGCCTTAACGATCTCGGGAGTGACTGTTGGACGTTCATGCTGCTTACCAGCATAGTGAGACTCGCACACCAAAAGTATGCGTAACCCGCAAAATCCTCTCTCATAGTCTGGTCCGACCCAGGGTACAAAGCGGACGTTACTTTTATTTACTGTCATCCTTAGTTACCGTCTCATCACAACATCACTGATGCTTCTAAAGTATCAGAAATAATTAATCTCATTAGATCGGTATTTGAATTAGCGTGATACGCTTCATTATTAAGAAGCCTCACTGCCCGCCCCCTGCCACAAACCCGACGTTGCGACTATGCGTTATGGTCGCAACGTCTGGGTAATAAACTGACCATTGAAACGGTGACGCTTTTTATTCCGTTGGATTATTGCTGGCAGAGTGAATCTTTAAAAGATCCTCAATCATCCCTGGGCCAACAGGTTTCCATGCCAGGCGTTCCTGGGTAAGCATACCGGAAGCCGACATATCATGGTTAATAAGCAAACTCATCCAGCCAAAATGTTCTTTTGCATCTTTAGCTGCGATACGTTTGACCGGCACGTTCAGTACATAACCGATAACTTCAGCCAGACTGCGTAGTGGGATCCCTTCTTCGGCTACCGCGTGATAACGACTATCAGGAATATTTTTCTCCAGTGCGCGTAAATAGACTTCAGCCACATCGCTGATATGCACCGCTGACCATCGGTTTTGACCATCTTCAACATACCCGGATACGCCTTTCTGCCGGGCAAGTTTGATAAGATCTGTAATTAATCCTTGTTTATTTATGTCGTGAACCTGCGGCAGGCGTACTACCGAAACGCTAACACCGCGCTTCGCAACGGCAAGTCCTGCTAATTCCGTGGCCCGGCGAGGGTTGGGATTTTCGGCATTAAAGTTATCTTCAGTTGCCAGCGTATGATGGCCCGTTGCGCCCATTGCGACGCCCGAGGTAATAATCAAAGGTTTCTGAGTGCCTTCCAGCGCGGCTCCCAGTGCTTCAATCACTCGTTGATCATTTTCACAGTTGGCAACAAAAGTAGAGAAATCGTGATTAAAGGCCGTATGGATCACGCCGTCGGCCATAGCGGCTCCGCGCTGCAGGCTCTCCAGATCGTCTAAATTGCCGAAGTAAGGCTCTGCGCCTGTGGCAGCAAGCTGTTTTGCCCCTTCAGGGCTTCTGACTAAACCAAGCACCTGATGTCCCCCTACAATGAGTTCACGAGCAATGTGTGAGCCGATAAAGCCGGTCGCACCGGTAAGTAAAATACGCATAGGTAATTACCTTATGTCAGGAAAGGCTTGTCGCCGATTGACAATCAATATAGGGACCCGCCTTAATACTCGCTATGCCTGAAAGTCGCTATTAATCGTCCCATCGTCCAGAGGTTGTATGGATCCGCTCTCAGAACTCTTATCGTTACTTAAACCCCAGAGCTACGCGTCGGGCGGACTCGCACTCAAACAAAACATGGCGATTGCCTGGCCTTATCATGAGGGCATCAAGTGCTACTCCGTGGTGTCTGGTCAATGCTGGTTAACCGTTGAAGGGATAGCCGACAATCTGCTGCTCACTGCCGGTGATTGCTATCTTCTGCCGCCCGGACCGTCCTTTACCCTTGCAACCAGTCTGTCGGTTGAGCCTGTCGATTTTGGTACGCTTCGCGCGGAAAGGAAACTGGGTAACACGGCTGATGGCGGCGGACCCGATGGATGTTTCGTGGTGGGGGGGCATTTTGCTCTGAGTGGGCATCACGCCAGTATGCTGTTGGGCGCCCTGCCACCGATTGTGCATCTCAAAAAAGAAGCCGATAAAACGGCGATGAGGTGGTCGCTTGAACACATGTCAAAAGAAGTGCTTAACCCGCAACCCGGCAGTGCGTTGATTATCCAGCAGATGGCTTACACCATGCTGATACAGGCGCTGCGTTTACATCTTTGTGATGCGAGCCGTTCCAGTGTGGGCTGGCTTTTTGCACTGGCCGATAAGAAATTGAGCGCAGCCATTAGCACGATGCACAGCGATCCTGGCCATAACTGGACGCTGCAAACGCTGGCTGAAAATATCGGTATGTCGCGCTCAAGCTTTGCCAGACATTTCAAAGAAAAAGTCGGCACTGAATCGCCACGGATAATCTAGACACTTCCGAGCCGTTGATAATACTGGTTTTCATATTCTGTCGGTGACATCTGTTCGCTAGAACCATGCCGACGCTTACTGTTATAAAACATTTCGATGTAATCAAAAATATCACTGCGGGCTTCTTCCCGCGTTCCGTAGATCTTTTTCTTTATCCGTTCACGTTTCAACAACTGGAAAAAACTTTCTGCAACCGCATTATCATGGCAGTTACCGCGACGGCTCATGCTACCCTCCAGGCCGTGTGATTTCAGGAACGACTGCCACTCATGGCTTGTGTACTGACTGCCCTGATCCGAATGAACCAGCACCTGTTTTTCGGGATTACGCCGCCATACAGCCATCAGCAGTGCGTTCAGGACAATGTCCTTTGTCATCCGGGATTGCATGGACCAGCCGATAATTTTGCGTGAGAACAGATCAACAACAACGGCAAGATACAGCCAGCCTTCGTGGGTCCTGATGTAGGTTATGTCCGTTACCCAACGCTCATCAGGAGCATCCGGATTGAACTGTCGCTGGAGCCTGTTGGGTGACACGATACTGGCCTCGCCTTTACGTGCCCGCGGGCTTCGGTATCCGACCTGAGCCTTTATTCCGACACGTTTCATCAGTCTCCAGACTCTGTTTACTCCGCACTGTTGCCCGCTGTCACGCAGATCCAGATGGATTTTGCGATAACCATAGACGCATCCCGATTCCAGCCAGAACTGTTTAATCTGTCCTGTCAGTCTCAGGTCTGCCTGATGGCGTTGTGAATGCGGCTGCTGAAGCCAGGCGTAAAAACCACTGGGATGAACATCCAGCACCCGACAGAGCAGGCGAACAGGCCAGCAACAGGAGTTGTCACGGATAAAGGCGTACCTCAGTCGGACAGCTTTGCGAAGTACGCCGCGGCTTTTTTTAATATGTCCCGTTCGTCGGTAACCCGTTTCAGCTCTTTCTGGAGACGGCGGATCTCGGCCTGAGCATCTGACTGTTCTTTATTAGTGGAAGAATCCGGACCGTACTTCTTTATCCAGGCATAAAGGCTGTGGGTGGTGATATCGAGACGTGTTGCAACGCTGGCAACAGAATAACCGCGATCAACAACCTGTTTGACTGCTTCAGTTTTAAACTCTTCGGGATAACGCTTACCGCTCATGGGCACCTCTCTTTAAGCCATCTTAAATGACTCTGAGGTGTCTGTTAAACCCGTGGCGATTCACACCTCACCGATGGAGTACCTTACCCGCTGGCGCATGTTGTTGGCCTGCGATCGTCTAAAAAACACCCGTGACTCCGTCGCACTGATTGCCAACGCTATGGGTTACGAGTCTGAAAGTGCATTCGGTAAAGCGTTTAAACGTGTGATGGGCTATTCACCCAGGCAACACCGTTAGATGGCGTCTGACAATGGAGAATGTCTGCAAGTTTTACATTCGCGGAGTAGCCTGACCAGGGTGACTTACCCCCACCACGCCAGACAGCCGTTATTTCGGCTGGTTTAGATCTCCCCCCGCGAAGCAATGTCATGCGTACCTGGCCACAGCCGCTCCTGCCACCAGCCCGGAGCGATTCAGACAGTTAAACTGACATTCACTCATTACGTGAAGCAAACTTCCCGAGCCCATCTCCCTCTAACCGGAAATACTGTTTTTCCTCAAGCAGAGTGGCACCCAGGGACAGATAAAATCTCGCGGCTTTGGGGTTGGATTTATCCGCAGTCCAGTCGAGGCGCGAACAACCGTGTTTAAGGGCGACGTCGGCGATAAAGCGAATCAAAGACCTACCCACGCCCTGACCTCGTGCGTGCTCTGAAATAAAAAGTTCCTTCATAAATGCCTGACCGGAACAAAGCGGCGCAGGGAACATCAGCGTAAAAGTGGCAAACCCCACAAACGCTCCGTTTTTACGGGCTCCGACAACAGTTACGCCTGAACAGGAAGAAAAAACCTTGTCAGCAAGATAAGCTCTCATCTCCTCATCGCTGACGGCGCCATGACCAAAGTAATAATCTTCCATTTCGACAAAAAGCGTGGCTAATGCCGGCACATCTGCAGCACCACAGATCACTATCTCCACAGGTTTACCTCTGTCCTTTGTTTACATAATCGGGAATCAACATTGACTTTAGGTAGAGAAAAGCCGGTTCGTCATCCTTTCTGTCACGAAACCCCCTTTCACTGCAAAAAATTCCCACACCTATCTCACCACCCGTAAATCCGAAAACCGGGTGGTATAGGCGGGAGACAGCATTTCACGCTTCATGGCCCAGCTTTTTTGGATCCCCTGCCCCGCGAACCACAATTTGCCTTTCCCTTCTTTATGCAGCGTGTCGATAACCGACATCAGCGCCTCGCTATTCCCCCAGGGCGTATATTCATCGAACAAATTCAGTTGCGCCACGCCAAGGCTGTAGAAATCACTTAGCATCACTCCGGCTTTTAAATAACGGCAGTCGTTGCGCCAGATGCGATCCAGTGCGCTGACTGCCATTTTGATGATGTCGCGGGTGTCGTTGGTGGGCGTGGGCAATACGCTCAGCGCCTGGTTGGCATAGTATTCTTCGTCCAGTGCGTGGGGGCTGGTGCGGATAAACACCGAAACATGACGGCAAAACTGATGCTCAGCTCGCAGTTTTTCAGCCGCGCGCTCTGCGTAAGAGCAGATGGCCTGGCGCATATCCTCATACGCCGTAACCCGATAGCCAAATGAGCGGCTACAGATAATTTGCTGTTTAGGCGGCACAAATTCTTCCATTCCCAGGCAGGATTCACCGCGCAGTTCGCGGACGGTGCGCTCCAGCACCACGCTGAAATGTTTGCGGATCAGCCAGGCGGGGCATTCGGCTAAATCCCTGGCGGTGGTGATCTCCATTGCGCGCAACTGCTTGCTTAAGCGTCGCCCCACGCCCCACACCTCTTCCACCGGAATATGCGCAAGCGCGTTGTGCTGCCGTTCCGGGTTAGACAGGTCCAGAACGCCGCCGGTACTTTTCCAGCGTTTTGCGCCGTAGTTCGCCAGCTTCGCCAGGGTTTTGGTGCGCCCTATCCCCACGCCCACGTGCAAATGGGCTTCACGCCGGATCCGATCCTGCACCTGTTGCCCAAACGACTCCAGCGACTGATAACTGGCGATGCCTCGCACATCCAGAAATGCCTCGTCAATGGAGTACACTTCTGTGGCGGGCGCCATCTCTTCCAGAATGGTCATGACCCGGTGGCTCATATCGGCATACAGCGCGTAATTGGAGCTGAATACCGCCACGTTATAACGCTCAAACAGCGCTTTCTGTTGAAAGTACGGGGCGGCCATGGATACGCCGACCTTCTTCGCCAGCGCGTTGCGGGCAATCACACAGCCGTCGTTGTTACTTAGTACCACCACCGGACGATCCCACAGGTCCGGGCGGAATACTGTCTCACAGGACGCGTAAAAGCTGTTTACATCAACTAAGGCAAACATAATCAGCGGCACGTAAAAATGTTAACGCCGTAATGCGGCGACTCTGCAACGGGTTGTTTTGCGCACAGGGAATCAATTGCATGATGAATAAACATATTAACTGTATATATATACAGTATCGGTTATTTTGCGCATCGCTCAAGAGGATGAAAAAGGAAATATTTTAAGTAATTGATAGTATTTAAAATTTAATTAACACCAGCATAAAGCGTTTGTCAGGAAGATCTCCCGTCGCCCGCATCCGTTGCTGCAACCCATTTATCCTGAAGATATTTCCGATGATTTTTTGTACTAAAAAGCGCACAGTAATAAGCAGGCGTTTCGCCTTGCTGTTTATTTAGCGGAGTTTTATTGATGCAAGAAAGACCGATAATCATCCTTCAGGTCGGTACGCCGCCTGATGAAATGCTCGCGGTACATAATGATGTCCCGGTGTGGTTTTGCCATGCCTTACAGGTGCCCGCAGACGCGGTTGAGGTGATCCGGGTGTTTGAAGGCGAAGCGTTGCCGCAGCCCGATCCCCGGCGGATGGCGATCATTACCGGCTCCTGGGCCATGGTGACGGAGCGTTTGCCCTGGAGCGAAGCCATGGCGGAGTGGATACGCGCGGCAATGGCCGTGCATATGCCGCTGTTTGGCGTGTGCTACGGGCACCAGTTAATGGCCTACGCCCTCGGTGGTCGCGTTGATTATCACCCGGCAGGCCGCGAAGCGGGCAACCAGCAAATCACCCTGCGGCCTGAAGCCAAAGCGGACCCGTTGCTGAGCACGTTTCCCGATACCTTCACCGCGCACTTAACCCACATGCAGACCATCGTGGAGCTGCCGCCCGGCGCGTCGGCGCTGGCTTACTCCAGCCACGATCCGCACCAGATTGTGCGCTACGGGCCCAACGCCATGTCCGTACAGTTTCATCCCGAATTTACCCCTGGCATCTCGACGGCGCTGATGCAATTTCGTGCCGATATTCTGCGCAGCGAAGGGCGCGATCTGGAGGCGATGCTCAGCGAGGTACGCGACGCGCCGGAAGCCAGAAACGTCCTGCGGTTTTTTATCCAGCAGGCATGCGGCCATCCCAGCCAGACTATTTTTGAAGAGCCGAGCGTGCTGCATTACTGAACCGGAAGGCGAATCCCAACACGCGGCCAGGGCTGCGCGTTGGGGCATCCCGACGCGTTAACTCTTCTTGCGTTTCAGTACCCAGCTCACCACGCCGAAAATCTGTAACTGTGAATCATCGGTAAAAGTAATGGGCCGGTATGCGGGATTGGTCGGCACCAGTTGCGGAACCGGTCGCAGACGCAGCAGTTTTACGGTGAAATCGCCATCCACGGCGGCAACCACCACATCCCCGTCCTGGGGCGTTAGCGCGCTGTCCACCACCAGTAAATCGCCATCGGATATGCCTTCCCCAATCATTGAATCCCCGGCCGCTTTCAGCAAATACGTGGCGCTCGGGTGCTGAATGCATAACGAGGTAATATCAATGCGGTTTCGACATAATCCTGTGCCGGAGAGGGAAAGCCGCACGGCACATACTCCATAAAGAGCGGTAAAAATTCAGGGCGAGTCGCTTCGCTTAAAGGGATTAATCTGTTCATTTTTTGTTAGACCCAACATCACTGTGTTTATATACAGTAGTATTGTTTTTGCGTCTCCGACAACGGCATTTTTACCGTTTCGTCGCAGTCCACTGAAAATGAAGCGATTTTTATTTTTTAACCAACAAAAAACGTGACAGCGTGACAAAAAAACCGCCTGCGGTGGCAGACGGTTTTAGCGGCGTGGTATCGGGCAACTGAGCGGAGATAATAACGGCAGACCTTCAGCCTTCCGTCACGCGGCAGGCGCGCTACCGGGCCGCTGCTGCTTTAAGCGGGAAGTTTGTCCTGCAGAACAGCGTCAATCACGTCCAGCGCGCCGCTGTGATTCAGCGAGGCGGTCGCGTATTTAGCGATTTTTTTCACTTCCGGCGCGGCGTTGTCCATGGCAAAGGAGTAGCCCGCCAGTTGCAGCATTTCAATATCATTGCCGCTGTCGCCAACCGCCACGCATTCGCCAGGCTCGATATGCCAGCGCGTCATCAGGCGCTGCAAGCCGCTGGCCTTGTGCGAGCCAGGGATAATTAAATCCACAAAGCCAAAGCCGCTGGTCACCGGTTTAACGATGCCGTCCAGCGAATGATGCAGGCTCTCTACCAGCGCCGGGATCGTCTCGTCGGGCAGATTGAGTGAGAATTTGAAGATCACATCATCAATGGTGTACAGATCGTCCACCGGCTTCAGGCGGTGGTAGTGTTTCGCCATCAGATCAATAAATGCCTGCGGCGCACCGGCGCGGTAATAGGCGCTCTCCAGTCCGCACACCACAAAGTTGATGCCGTCGAATGCGCTTAACTCATCCACCACCTTGTGATACTGGGCGGTGGTCAGCTCGCCGTGATGCACACGCTCGCCCTGGTCATACACCAGCGCACCGTTTTCAGCGACGAACGAGATGTCGCGGTAGATTTCCGGGAAGAACGAAATGAGCTGGTAATACTGGTTGCCGCTGGCGACCACGAACTTGATGCCCTTCTCCTTCAGCGCGTGGTACTGCTTCTGAAACCTTTCCCGATCGTACTGCTTGTTCTCGTTGAGAAAGGTGCCGTCCATATCCACCGCGATGAGTTTAATCTTCATACAACCTCATTAAATCATTACAACTTAAGGGCGACATGCTAACACCCTTTAATCAAAGAACCATATGCATTGGGAGGATTCATATTTTTCTCAAATGAATTCATGCCTGTTCCAGCCGCGCCATCATCGCCCGAAACGCCTCACGGCTGACGCCATGCACCGGATGGCTGACGGCAAGACCGCATTCGTCCACCAGGCAGTCATACAGCGCATCGGCGTTTCGCCAGCTCTTCCGTGGCAGCGGCCTGCCCCGGCGCGCGTCGGGTAACACGCCGGTTGAGGACAGTGATTTTGCCGCCGTCAGGACGCATCAGCGCCAGCAGCAGATGATGCCGGAAATGCGAATCCGGCCAGCGGGACACAAAATGGTTGGCCATTAAATAATCAGCCGGATACTGATGCGCCAGATCGAAGCGGTACAGCGCCTGCCAGCCGTCATCGTTGCGTGCTTCCAGACAATAATCGTCATCGCTTTGGATCAGCCGGTAGTCGCCATGGGGCGTGTGCAGGAGCGTATCGGGCAGAAATTCAACCGGCGTCGACAGCGTCTGGCCGCCAAAACCCACGTCCGCCAGCCACTGTTTGTCATCCAGAGTAATCAGCGACAGCCGGTGCGTGCGCGGCGGCATCTCCGCCGGATTCGCTATCACTACCCGTGCGCCGAGATCCTGCACCGCAAAGCCCAGCTCACGCAGCGCACGAGTAAATACACCGTTCTGCTCGTAGCAGTAGCCGCCGCGTTGGGCAATCACCAGTTTCTCCTGCAGATGGGCGTCATCCAGCAAAATGGGCCGGTCCAGCAAAACGTCGAGATTTTCAAAGGGAATATGACAGGTCTGCAGAAGGTGGAGCTGCGTTAACGTCGCGACATCCGCGCGTGCCTCGCCGTCAAAGCCGATGCGCGCAAAGTAATCATCAATAAAGGCCATAACCCGGTTCCTGTAAATAGACCCTACAGTTATAGCCTGAAATGGCGGCGACCTGTTCCGCTTTGTGCGTTTTTTCAGGGCAATCAGGGACGATCGGCCTGCGTTGCGCGTAGGGCGGATTTAAGGCCCAGCCGTTTGGCCAGACGGTGCAGGTTCGCCACGTCGATATCCAGCGCCCGGGCGCAGGCAGCCCCAGTTATTGCCGTTTTGCGCCAGCGTCCGGCGGATCAACTCGCTCTGGAACGCGTCGGTGGCGCTGCGCAGCGCCAGGTTTTCTGCGGGCAATTCCACCGGCTTCGCGGCTGGGGCCTCAAGGCCCGGCGTTAAGGCGAAATGGCTCGCTTCGAGGACCAGCTCATCGCTGTTCTGCGTGGCACCCGCCAGCAGGATCGCCCGGTGGATGGCATGTTCGAGTTCCCGGACGTTGCCCGGCCAGTCGCTGGCGCGGATATGGGCAAGCGCGCTGGCGCTGAGCACCACGCTTCCCAGCCCCAGCCGCGCCCGGGACTGCTCGCAGAAAAAGCCCGCCAGCAGCACATTGTCATCGCCGCGCTCGCGCAGCGGGGGCACCGTAAGCGGAAAGACGCTTAACCGGTGATACAAATCGGCCCGGAAACGCCCTTCCATCACCTCTTCTTTCAGATCGCGGTTGGTGGCCGCCAGCACCCGCACATCCACCCGCAGGCTACGATCGTCACCGACGCGCTGAATATCGCCATATTGCAGCACCCGCAGTAATTTGGCCTGCAACGGCAGGGGAAAGCTCACCAATTTCATCGAGAAACAGCGTGCCGTGGTCGGCCATTTCAAATTTGCCGCTGCGGTTGCTGATAGCGCCGGTAAAAGCCCCTTTTACATGGCCGAACAGCTCGCTTTCCGCCACGGTTTCCGGTAGCGCGGCGCAGTTGAGATAGACCAGCGGATTAGCGGCCCGCGCCGAGCCTTCGTGGATGGCGCGCGCCACCAGCTCTTTACCAGTGCCGGTTTCGCCGCTGATCAATACGTTCAGGTCAGACGGCGCGACGATATCAATCGCCTTCTTCAGGGCCATCATCGGCTGGCACAGGCCAATCATTTCGGTACCGGAGGCGTTACCGGTGCGAGCCGCCTTGGCAGCGGGCAGCGGCGTGTTTTTTTCCAGCTGTTCAATCAATAACGCGTTATCCAGCGCGCCTGCGGCAAGCACGGCAATCAGCCGTAGCTCTTCATCGCTGAAGTTATCAAACTGCGTCGGGTCCATGCCGTCGAGGGTCAGCGCGCCAATCAGGTTTTGCCCCGCGAACAACGGCAGGCCAATACAGGCGTGAACCTTCAGGCTTTCATGACCGGGGATGAGTCCGTCATAGGGATCCGGCAAGGTACTGTCCGCCGGGAAACGGACGATATCCCGGCACGGGCGATGGCCTCGAGGCGGGGATGTTCATTGAGCGCAAAGCGCCGACCCGGCACGTCAGGCGACAGCCCGTCAATCGCCAGCGGACGAAAATGCTGGGCTTCATAGCGCAACAGCGCCGAGGCGTCGCATTTCAGCACGTGGCGTAAGGTACTGATTAAACGCTGAAAGCGGTCCTGGTGGCTGATGCCCTGCTGGAGTTCAATGGCGATGGTGGCGAGAAGATTAACGGACAGGCTCATGATATGCCCTCATTCATAGTCATAATGACTGTATTTTGTCATATTGACTGCGATTATAAAAGGCGCAAAAAAATGCCCGCCGTAGCGGGCGGGTGACGGTCACATGCTGTAGCCGGGCTTCTTCGCCAGCGTATCCAGATGCGGCGCGATGTCGGTATCCCAGACCTGCTGTTTCCAGTTATCCGGCTGGACTTCCTCCAGCGCCACGCTCACCGATGTCGGTTTGCTGTCGAGATGCTTAATGACAACCTTCGCGATGTCATCGGCAAAGGCCTGACGCTGTTCTTCAGTTAATTCACGCGGGAAATATTTAATATCAACATGTGGCATGGGTGTGCTCCCTGGAAGGTGAACCGTTATCCTGCCCTGTTTTTCCGGCTATGACAAAAGCTTATTCGCCCGCAGTACGTCCTGTAACTCAGGCCGCTCGCAGACCCGATCGGCCAGCGCGTTCAACCCTGGGGTTTCGGCGGCAAACCATTCGGCACGCGGCCGCCAGAGACGGATCACCGGCCACCAGGCGTCAATCAGGGTAAGCCGTTCACCAAACGTGTACGGCGCATGATGAAGCTGCGTTTCCAGCCAGCGCCACAGGCTCTCACGATAGCGGTTAGTGCTGTCTGTCAGCGCCTGCGGGTTTTCCGTCACCCAACGCGCCGGGTAATCGCCGTAGGTAAAGGTGGGATAGACATTGGCCACCAGCCAGATCAGCAATCGCCAGAACTGCTGGCGTTCCGGTGTGCCCGGTTCGGGCGCAAACTGCGGATGACGGTCGAGCAGCCACAGCGCAATCGCGGCGCTTTCTGTGAGGATCTGCCCGTCATCCAGCTCGAGGGTCGGCACCTGGCATAGCGGATTCAGTGCCTGAAGCCTGTCCCGCTGGGGGCCGGGTTCGTCAAAACCTTCCACATTAATAAACTGGTAGGGCTCCCCTGCCATGGTGAGCATAATTTCGCTGATTGCCGAGCCCCAGCCCGGCGCGCCGTATAGGTTCATGGTGATCTCCCGTTGCTCATTTCAGTGTAGCGAGGGTTAGCAGAAATGGCGGCTATGGGCGGTCGGGCAGGCAAACCCGTTGAATGCGTTAACCAATCCTGTAGGCTTTAAGGATAGTCATCACCTATAAGTACAGGACTCTGTTATGAATCTCAGTGAAATTATTCGCACCCGCTATACCAGCAAAGCCTATGATGCAACCCGCAAGTTAACTGACGATCAGCGTGCACAGCTGATGGATCTGTTGCGTTTCAGCCCGTCATCGGTCAACTCGCAGCCGTGGCACTTCATTATTATCGATTCTGAAGAAGCCAAAGCGCGCATCCTGCCTACGGTCAGCGAAGCCAATGCGGAGAAAATTCAAAAAGCCGCGCTGGTGGTGCTGTTCACGACCCATACCGAAATCACCGAAGAACACCTGAATGCCCTGCTGGAAAAAGAAGCCCAGGACGGACGCTTTATCAATGACGAGTTCCGTCTCGGTCAGGATAAAGGGCGTCGCTATTTCGTCGGGCTGAACAGCGGAACGGTAGAAAAACAACAGGCATGGATGGCCCGTCAGGCCTATATCGCGCTGGGTTTTCTGCTGTTGGGTGCCGCCAGTATGGGCCTTGACGCCACGCCGATTGAAGGTTTCTTCCCGGATAAAATGGACGAGGCGCTGGGGCTGCCTGAGCAGGGACTGCGCAGCGTTGTGATGGCGACCGTGGGCTATCACAGCGAATCGGATTTCAACGCCGGTTTACCGAAATCGCGTTTAGCGGCGGAAGAGATTTTCACCGTGTTGTAAGCCTTCGGGCAGGCGCGCCGTCGCCTGCCCCTTTCCTGCTATTTCCTGATCAATTCTCTCGTTATCTTTCCCATAATGTCTGGTTTATTGTCCTGGCCTGAAACGAGTCAGTGGTGGGATGCGCCATGAAAACTGGCCTTTTTCGCGTTTTTTAATCTTCGTCACGCTTAACTCATTGCACACATTTGCGGACACGCGGAATTCGGGTACGATGCTGCGCCGGAAAGCCGCCTCACCAAAAACATAACAGAGGCGGAGGCATACCTATTTCAGGACAGGATCACAGGAAAACATGAACAACAACCACGATCGCGCGGCCGAACATCGTGCCGCCAAACGACGCTGGCTCAATTCTCATGAAGAGGGCTACCACAAAGCGATGGGCAACCGTCAGATTCAAATGATCGCCATCGGCGGCGCTATCGGTACCGGCCTGTTTTTAGGCGCGGGCGCCCGGTTGCAGATGGCGGGGCCGTCTCTGGCGCTGGTCTATCTGGTCTGCGGGATTTTCTCTTTCTTTATTCTGCGTGCACTGGGTGAACTGGTGCTGCACCGCCCGTCCAGCGGCAGTTTCGTCTCCTATGCCCGCGAGTTTTTGGGCGAGAAAGCGGCCTTTGTCGCGGGGTGGATGTATTTCGTTAACTGGGCGATGACCGGCATTGTCGATATCACGGCGGTGGCGCTGTATATGCACTACTGGGGCGCGTTTGGCGATGTGCCGCAGTGGGTCTTCGCCCTGGCCGCGCTGGCGCTGGTCGGCACCATGAACATGATCGGCGTGAAATGGTTCGCCGAAATGGAATTCTGGTTCGCGCTGGTGAAAGTACTGGCGATTGTCGCGTTCCTGGTGGTCGGTACCATTTTCCTGGGCACCGGCAAACCGCTGGATGGCAACGCAACCGGTTTTCATTTGATCACCGATAACGGCGGGTTTTTCCCGCACGGCCTGCTGCCTGCACTGGTGCTGGTTCAGGGCGTGGTCTTCGCCTTCGCGTCCATTGAGCTGGTGGGCACGGCTGCGGGCGAAGCCAAAGATCCGCAAAAAACGGTACCGAAAGCGATTAACAGCGTGATCTGGCGTATCGGCCTGTTTTACGTCGGTTCGGTGGTACTGCTGGTGCTGTTGTTACCGTGGATGGCTTACCAGCCAGGCCAGAGCCCGTTCGTCACCTTCTTCTCTAAACTGGGCGTGCCGTACATTGGCAGCGTGATGAATATCGTGGTGCTGACCGCGGCGCTCTCCAGCCTGAACTCCGGGCTTTACTCCACGGGCCGTATTCTGCGCTCCATGTCGATGGGCGGTTCCGCGCCGCGCTTTATGTCGAAGATGAGCAAGCAGCAGGTGCCCTACGCGGGGATCCTCGCCACGCTGGCCATCTATGTGTTCGGCGTGGTGCTGAACTATCTGGTGCCCAGCCAGGTGTTCGAAATTGTCCTCAACATGGCCTCGCTGGGGATTATTGCCTCATGGGCGTTCATCATGGTGTGCCAGATGCGCCTGCGCAAAGCCATTCGTGAAGGCAAAGCCGAGAAAGTGAGCTTCCGTCTGCCGGGCGCGCCGGTCACCTCCTGGTTGACCCTGCTGTTCCTGCTGAGCGTGCTGGTGCTAATGGCGTTTGACTACCCGAACGGCACCTGGACGATTGGCTCCATCCCGGTACTGGGTCTGCTGCTGACGGCTGGCTGGTACGCGGTGCGCAAGCGTGTGAATCAAATTCACAGCACGGCACCGGTGGATCCTGGTGAGGCGGAGGCGCAGCCTAAGCCGCTGATTGAACAACCAACGCGTTAATGCGTATCACGCCGGGCCCGCCCGGCGTTTTTTATGGTAGCCAGACAACCGCAAAAAAACCGCTAATATTCATTGCCTGCATTCAGGATTATGCGCAAGGATAGTCAGATTATATTTATAAGGTATTCAGGAGGAAGCGATGAAAGCATTGAGGATGCCCGTGGCGACGCTGGCGCTTTGCGTCGTCAGCGCCGGTGCGCTGGCCGCCGGAGGCGTGTCGTTTAGCTATAAAAACTGGGAAGTCGTCTGCGATAACGTATTAACCTGCCGTGCGGCGGGGTACGGCCCGGAATAAGGCAGCGGCGGATCGGTGTTGCTCACCCGCGAAGCCGGTCCGAACAGCGTCGTGCAGGGCCGCGTGATGCTTGCCGATATCGAGGAAAACGACTCCCCGGAAACCGTCGATTTAGCCCTGTTTATCAACGATCAACCGCTGGGCAATATCACGCCAGGTCCGGACGGCGACTGGATACTCGCCCAGCAGCAGACTGACGCCATCATCAAGGCGGTAACAGGCAGCGGCGTGGTTGAATTTCGCGGCGGCAAAGCCCCGTTTGCGCTGTCCGGCGACGGTGCAAACGCGGTAATGCTGAAAATGGACGATGTCCAGGGCCGGGTGAATACCGTCGGCGCGCTGATCAAAAAAGGCAATAAACCGGAAAGCAGCGTTCCTGTGGCCCCTGCGATACCGGCCATCGTGGCAGCGCCCACCCTCGACGCGCCGGAAAAAACCGCTCGATGCCCAGCAGGACAGCCTTATCCGCCCGCTGTTGCAGGCCGCTACCCGCCAGGATGATTGCGAAAGGCTCTACCCCGATCCGGACAATCAGCCTGAAAACATCACCGTGACGCCGCTGGATGAAAAACATGTTTTGCTGTCGTCACTGTGCTGGCGTGCCGCCTATAACGAAGGGTATGGCTACTGGGTGATGGACGCCGCTATGAAAGGCAAACCGCAACTGGTGACCAGTTCCGGCACCAGCTATCAGAAAGGCATTATCGATATGGCCCAGAAAGGACGCGGTCTTGGCGATTGCTGGGGCAATGAAAGCTGGGTATGGGACGGCAAGGCTTTCCAGCTCAGCAGCAGTTACACCACCGGCATGTGCCGCTATTTACGCGCTGGCGGCACCTGGGTTCTCCCCACCTGGGTGACTGACGTCAAAAAAGCCGATAACGCACTGTAAGTCTTCCACGCGGGCGCGCCCTGCTCCCGCGTGATTAAGAATCCCCCTGAAAATCCCTCATACCGCCCGGTAATCCAACCCGCAGCACAGGATGTCTATACTTGATGCTCATGCCTGAATGACGGGAGGAAAAATGGCGTATCTGGCACAAATGAATTTCGTGACTGTTCTGATGTCGACGACGTTCTGGATTAATCTGGCCATCGTACTGGTGGTGACGCTGGTGGTTTACTGGATAATCAATAAATTACTGGCGTTTATTTATCGCACCATTCAAAACTGGCGTAACGGTCATCCCGGCAATGGGCAGTTGCGGTTTATCGTGTTCGACATGCTAAAGAAGACCAGTAAGCTGCTGATTTTGATTACTGCATTTCTGTTTAGCTTACGCTTCGCGGCGCTGCCGGATCGGCTGTTTTCGGCGATTTCACAGGCGTGGTTTTTAGTTATCGCTTTGCAGGTGGCTATCTGGCTCGATCAGGGTGTGCAATCCTGGATGCGCTATCTGATGCGGGCGCCGGACGCGCACCGTAACCCGGTGACGCTGGTGATCCTCGGCATGATCCTGCGAGTACTGGTCTGGTCGATGATGCTGCTGTCGATTCTGGCGAACGCGGGCGTCGATATTACCGCGCTGGTCGCCAGTCTGGGTGTGGGCGGTATCGCCATCGCCCTGGCCGTGCAAACCGTCCTGAGCGACGTGTTCGCCTCGCTGTCGATAGGTTTTGATAAGCCGTTCGAAATCGGCGATTTCGTGGTGTTTAATGATGTGGCGGGCACGATTGAACATATCGGGCTGAAAACCACCCGTATTCGCAGCCTGAGCGGCGAACAGATCGTCTGCGCCAACGCCAATTTATTACAGCAGACCATCCATAACTACAAACGTATGCAGACGCGCCGAATCGTCTTCACCTTTGGCGTTGCCAGCACCACGCCGCCGGAGAAACTGCGTCTGATCGGCGAGATAGTAAAAGAGATTATCAACGACGTAGGCGACACCAAATTCGACCGCGCCCACTTTCTGTCATTTGATCAGGACCGCCTGACCTATGAAGTGGTGCATATCGTGGACACCGCGGACTATAACAAGTACATGGATATCCAGCAGGAAATCAATATCCGTATCATTGAGAAGCTGAATGAAAATGACATTGAACTGGCGCTGCCAAGCCTGGTGATGCGCTCACCCGTACAGGTGAAACGGGCAGAAATGACCCGGGCCGCATAATCCTGCCCACGCCGCCGCTCACACCGGCGGCGTTTTTTTTGCCATTCTCCCCTGCCGCACGATAACTTGTCGTTTCGTCACGCGGATGCTAAGCGTTATAGAACTTTATTATAAGGATGATTATGGCGACTCAACGGTTAGGACAAGCGGTGGTGATTGGCGCGGTGATGATTTTTGGTCTCACCTATGGCCTGAGCGCACCGTTAATTTCATTACGCCTTCACACCGAAGGATATGACGAGTGGTTTATCGGCCTGAATGCCGCCATGCACGCCGTCGGCGTGTTCGCCGTCGCGCCGTTCCTGCCAGCGCTGTGCCAGCGCAGCACGCCCGGTGCCCTGATCACCCGTTCCTTATTCGCCATTCTGGTGCTGCTGTGCCTGTTTCCTTTTGTTCCCCTGCTCGGCTGGTTCGCATTGCGCTTTTTACTGGGCGTGTTCAGCGAAATCATTCTGGTAGTAACGGAAACCTGGCTCAACCACACCACCGTTGAACAGGCGCGGGCGAAAACGCTCGCCTGGTACACCGCCAGCCTCTCTTTAGGTTACGCCATCGGGCCGTTGCTGTTGCTGATCGCGCCTGGCGATATTCCCTTCTATTTAGGCGGCGGCCTGGCGCTGCTCAGCGCCGTGATCCTCTGGACCAGCGCCCCGCCAAGCCCGCCACTGGCGGAAGAAAAAGTAAGCGGCATTTTACGTTACATCTGGATGGCACCGCTGGCGATGGCGGCTACTGCGCTGAATGCCGCGCTCGAAGCGGCCGGGTTAAACCTGCTGGTGGTCTATGCCATGCAAATGGGCTGGAGCGAACAGGCCGCCACAGAGCTGCTGGCCGTGCTTATGGTGGGCGCGATTGTGCTGCAACTCCCGGTGGGCTGGCTGGCGGACAAGTACGATCGCCATAAATTGCTGCTGGCCTGTGCCGCGCTGTCGACGATTGGGGCATTGCTGTGGCCGCTGGCGCTGAATGTGCCGCTGCTGGCGTGGCTGCTGATGTTTTTCTGGGGTGGCGTGTTTGTGGCGATTTATACCCTGATTATCACTCAGGTGGGATCGCGCTGGACCGGCAGCCACCTGGCTGGCGTGTACGCGGCGATGTCGATCATGTGGGGCGTTGGCGCGCTGATCGGCCCAAGCCTGGGCGGTATTGCCATGAGCGCTTTCACTCACGGCTTGCCCTATCTGGCGGCGCTGCTATGCGGGCTGTTTTTCCTCTGGGCGCTGTGGATTGACCGCCGGGGTAACGGTGGGGACGCGCCCCACCGTGCGGCTTAAAGTGCGATACGGATAATATCGTCCGGGCTGGTCGCTTCCTGCTTACGGCTGGAAGGCTGCTTGACGCTGACGTACAGCGTCTTGCCATCCGGGGACAGCGCCAGGCTGTTAGGGTGAACCGGCGTCTCGAAGGTTTCACCACTTTGTACGTTTTGGCGTCAATCACGCTGACCGTTCCGGCCTGACGGTGCGTCACATAGGCTTCGTTACGCGCCGGGTTAAACAGTACCGCCAGCGACGCCGGGGCGTCGATTTTCGCCAGTACAGTGCCATCGCGGGTATCTACCGCCAGCACCTGCGGCTGGCTGGAATCGGTGATAAATGCGCGATGGTTTGCCGGATCAAGGCTGATGTTCAGGAAGAAATGCTCTTTGCCGTCGTCGAGCAGTTTCTTGCGCAGCACCTGTTTGTTGTTGGTGGTATCGAAGGCGATCAGTTCACCATCGGCATTGGTGGTATAAACGCGTTTCGCGGCGCTATCCACCGCCAGGCCGGTGCTGTATTTGCCGGTGCCGGTCAGCGTCGTGCGCAGGGTCATGGTTTCGCCATCGATCACCCAAATCACACTGTCTTCGCTAAGGCCGGTGACGTACACGGTATTGGTTGCCTCATCCACTGCCAACTGGCGAGTGTGCATCGGCTTAACCGTCTCGCTACGTTTGCGCTTATCCAGCACGAGACGCCCTTTCACTTCGCCGGTTTTGGCGTCAATCGCCGTTACCGCGCTGTCCACGGTATTGCCCACCCACAGCGTATCGGTTTTGGTATTGATGGCTGCGCCAAACGGTTTGAGATCGTTATGAATGCGCTGTTTCACGTCCAGCGTAGCGGGATCGAGCTTATACACCACGCCGCCCTTATCCATAGAGCGACTCTGCGAGGTAGCCACATACAGCGCCTGTTCCGCCGGGCTGTAGACCATTTCGTACGCCCCTTTGTCGACGGGCTTACGCAGCAGTTCATCGGCGGCGTGGCTGGTGAAGGTCGCGAACGACGTGCCAAACAACAGTGCGGCAGTTAACGCACGGCGGGCGAACAGATGACGAAATTCCATAACAACTCCCTTTTTAGGTAAAAATAGCGGCGTCACATTGCATTCCCTGAACGGCCATGATGTCTCACGGCTCTTATTTTGATGAGAATAATAATCATTATTTTTACAAAAAGGGAACAATTTTGCGTAACTGCCTACGAATTGCCCACTACACTTCAATTGTTAACGATATGTGCCGTTAAAATTTCAACGCATTTACAAATAACCTAACATTCTGTGGCATTTATTCTAATTTGGTCTTTTGCATGATTATTTTTCGCGCGTTATTCCCCTTACCGGTAATGTTGTTGCCGGCGATTTTTGCCCCTCTGTCGGCCAGTGCCGCAGATAACGAACAAACCATGGTGGTAACCGCCTCCCCCGGTCCGGTGTCCGAACTGGAAACGCCAGCGGCAGTCAGCGTGGTGACCGGTGACGATCTGCGTTATGCCGCGCCGCAGATTAATCTGTCGGAAAATCTTGGCAGCGTGCCGGGATTACAGATCCTGAACCGGCAGAACTATGCGCAGGATTTGCAGCTGTCGATTCGCGGCTTCGGGTCGCGCTCCACTTACGGCGTGCGTGGTATTCGCCTGTATGTGGACGGCATTCCGGCCACCATGCCGGACGGCCAGGGGCAAACCTCGAACATCGATCTCAACAGCGTGGCGAGTGTGGAAGTGCTGCGCGGGCCGTTTTCCGCCCTGTATGGCAACGCCTCGGGCGGCGTGATCGATGTGAAAACCGAAACCGGCGAAGCGCCGCCGACGATTGAAACCAGCAGCTATTACGGCAGCTTCGGCACCTGGCGCTACGGTCTGAAAGCCAGCGGTGCGACAGGCGACGGCACCCAGCCTGGCGATGTGAATTACACCGTCTCTTCCACCCGATTCACCACCCACGGCTTTCGCGATCACAGCGACGCACGGAAAAATCTCGCCAACGCCAAACTGGGCGTGCGGATAGACGACGTCAGCACCCTGACGCTGCTGTTGAATAGCGTGGATATTCGCGCCAACGATCCCGGCGGCCTGTCATACAGCGAATGGCGTGACAATCCGCGTCAGTCGCCACGTGGCGAGCAGTACGATACGCGCAAAACCATCCGTCAAACCCAGGCGGGCCTGAATTATCAACGAGCGTTGAGCACCAGCGACGATCTGAGCATCACGGCTTATGCGGGCCAGCGTGAAACCGTGCAGTATCAGTCCATCCCCGCCGGGCCGCAGCGTAATCCGACGCACCCGGGCGGCGTTATCGATCTCAGTCGCCATTATCAGGGGGTCGACAGCCGCCTGACGCACCGCGACACCCTGTGGACGCTACCGGTGGACGTCACGGTCGGGCTTAACTACGAAAACATGAGCGAGAACCGCAAAGGCTTCGAGAACTTCACGCTGGACAACGGCGTGCCACTGTATGGCGTCAAAGGCGATAAGCGCCGCGACGAGCGCAACCTGATGTGGAATCTCGATCCCTATTTGCAGTCAAGCTGGCAACTCAGCGACGCGCTGTCCCTTGATGCCGGGGTGCGTTACAGCTCAATCTGGTTTGACGCCAACGACCATTACATCACCGCCGCCAATGGCGACGACAGCGGCGAGGCCAGCTATCACAAATGGCTGCCTGCGGGCGCGTTGAAATACAAAGTCACCGACGCATGGAATGTGTATCTCTCTGCGGGACGCGGTTTCGAAACGCCCACCATTAACGAGCTGTCGTACCGCTCCGGCGGGCAAAACGGCCTGAATCTGGCGCTAAAACCCTCCACCAGCGACACCGTCGAACTGGGCAGTAAAACCCGTATCGGCAACGGCCTGTTCAGCGCGGCACTGTTCCAGACCGACACCGATAACGAAATCGTGGTGGACGCCAGTAGCGGCGGGCGCACTACGTACAAAAACGCCGGCAAAACCCGCCGTCAGGGTCTGGAGCTTTCGCTCGATCAGCAATTCGCCTGGGACTGGAAGCTGAAGATGGCCTGGACCTTGCTGGATGCCACTTACCGCAGCAACGCCTGTGGCGCGACGGACTGCAACGGCAACCGCATGCCCGGCATCGCGCGCAATATGGGCTACGCCTCGTTCGGCTATCAGCCGGAACAGGGCTGGTATGCGGGCGCGGATGTGCACTATATGGGCGATATCATGGCGGACGACGAGAACAGCGCCAAAGCGCCCTCTTATACCGTGGCGGGCCTGAATACCGGCTATAAGTTCCTGTATGAACGCTGGGCGCTGGATCTGTTTGGCCGGGTAGATAATCTGTTTGATAAAGGGTACGTCGGCTCAGTGATCGTCAACGAAAGCAATGGACGGTATTACGAACCGGCGCCAGGCCGTAATTATGGCGTAGGTATGTCGGTCAGCTACCGCTTCGAATAACCCTGTATAAGCGGCCCAAACCGGAACGCCTGTTGTTAAGGCAACGGTAAGGGCCCTTTTCGGATGCCGCTCATTCCGGCGGGCGTTTCTATATTCTTCAGCACTTCCATATTCTGCGGCACTTCTATATTCACTGGCACGACGTAATTTGGCCTGCGAAACCAGGCAGGATCGCTGTTGCTGAAATCCATGCCATAGCCCTGGCAGGTGGGAATAAAGAGTCCGGATGTCAGTTTGCTTTCCGGCGTGTGGGCGGGAATAAAGGCGGCGCGGAATGCGCGGCCGATAAGGCTAACAATGCGGATAATGAACATTTGCCTGTGACCTCCAGTGAAAACGGCGCTTTACGAAAACGCAGTTAAGCGCCATTCGCGCTGGAGAGGAAATATGCATTATTGCTGTCGTTAGTTGAAATATCGCTAACTCAACGATTTGTAGTAATAACGACTCACAAGATAGTTGGAATCGTCGATGACCTGATGAACAGCTTTAACGCAGCGTTCAGGATCCCGGGATTCGAGCGCATCAATCAGTTCATAATAGTTGTACTGACACTGCTCCATTTTGGGCAGTTGCGGATGCAAAAAATTAAAGCACGGGCCGATCTGCACCCAGAGTTGCTCAATCAGATTGTGCAGGGTCGGCATTTGCGCGAGCTTGTAGAGCTCAAAGCGAAACACGCGGTTTGCCACCATCGATTGTTCAACTTCACCACTTTGCTTGGCCTGATCAAACTTATTCCAGAGATTGCGCAACATGATGACGTCATCTGCAGTCATTTTCTCCAGCGCCTTCTCGACGGCTAGCCCTTCAAGATTCTTACGAACCAGATTTATCTCCATAAAGCATTCTTCGCTGATCTCAGGCACTAAAAATGCCTGAGCGGGCGTGGCGACCAACGCCCCTGCTGAAACAAGCCTTAACAGCGCTTCACGCACCGGCGTAATACTGGTGCCCAACTGCTCTGCAAGGTCTTTTGTTACGAGTCGCGAACCAAGCTTCAAACTACCAATGATCAACGCATTCTTTAATCTCACTTCCACTTGCGTGGTTAAACTCATCCGTTGCGCCCTTTCCAGATCAAGCATGGTATATCCTGCCTCACTCTATGATGTCGATATGCTGTTACTGCCCTTCAGGCACCGTTTTTCCGGGCTAAAAATAAGAATAGCCTTATAGTCGGCAGGTGCACTTAAAGAAAATAGCGATATTTATGCAAGATGCCAGAAAAATCGTTAAGGAATGCTAATCGAATTTTTATTGAGAAGCACGACTAAGTAGATGCACGGGTGCGCACTTTCATTAATAAAGTGACAATCATTAGGCGGCCCCAGCTCAAGACAGTCCCCGGGATGCATTTCGTGGCGCACATCGCCCTCTAAAAAAATAAGTTCGCCCTGCTGGAGCCAGATTAACTGATGGGTAAACGCATATGCCGAAGCGGGCATCGGGATATTACTGCCGGGCGGTAATTCCACCTGCACCAAATCAAGCGGCACATCGCTGCGCGGCGAAATATGGCGGCGCAGATAGTGGCTTTGCGGGTCGCGCCAGAGCGGCTGATCGGCATACCGCAACAGCCGTCCTGACGGCGCTTCAGCACGGGCGATCAGCGTTGACATACTGATACCGAATGCACCAGCAAGCCGCGCCAGCGATGTGGCCGTCGGGCTGCTGTCACCGCGTTCAATTTTATGGATCATCGCGCGGGACACCCCGGCGCGTTGGGCCAGATCATTGAGCGACCAGCCGCGGGATTCACGCTCAAGGCGGATTCTGCCACTGATACGTTGATTTAAGGTGTCGATTATATTATTCATAGCGTAACAATATAGTGAACACCCCTCCGAGGTTCAACCATGCAAATTCGTCACGCCCGCGCTGAAGACTGTGAAGCTATCGCCGGGATTTACAACTACGCCGTTTTACATACTGCGGCCATCTGGAACGATCGCACCGTCGATACCGAAAATCGCCTTGCGTGGTTTTATCAGCGCGGTAATGCGGGTTATCCGGTGCTGGTGGCCGAAGAAAATAATACCGTTATCGGCTACGCCTCTTTTGGCGACTGGCGCGCATTCGAAGGTTTCCGCCATACCGTTGAACACTCCGTCTATGTTCACCCCGATCACCACGGTAAAGGCATCGGGAAAAAACTGATGCTGGCGCTGATTGACGAGGCGCGCGCCTGTCACAAACATGTAATGGTGGCGGGAATCGAATCGCAAAACGCGGCGTCCATCGCGCTGCATCATAAGCTTGGCTTCACTATCAGCGCCAATATGGCGCAGGTAGGCACAAAATTTGGCCGCTGGCTGGATTTAACCTTTATGCAGTTACAGCTCGACGATCGCAGCGAACCGGACCTGCCAGCATGAACAACACATGGACCCTGCTGTTTTTAACCACCGCAGGGATGGGGCTGGTGGTGCAAAACATGATTATGGTGCGGATCACCCAGTCCGCATCCACCATCCTGATCGCGATGCTGCTGAATTCTCTGGTAGGGATTGTGCTGTTCACCGGTATTCTGCTGACCAAAAATGGCCTTGCCGGCGTGCAGGAACTGTTCGCCACCGTACGCTGGTGGACGCTTATCCCCGGCTTGCTGGGTTCATTTTTCGTGTTCGCCAGCATCAACGGCTATCAACATGTCGGCGCGGCGACCACCATCGCGGTGCTGGTCGCCAGCCAGTTGATCGGCGGTCTGGTGATGGATATCGCCCGTAGCCACGGTGTGTCGGTACGGGCGCTGATCGGGCCGGGGATTGGCGCGATTTTACTGGTTGTGGGTGCCTGGCTGGTCGCGCGCAGGCAGTTTTAACGATTACAGGATCGTGCCGCCGCGGGTGAGCTGCTCTATCCGCGCCTTCTTCGCTTTTTCGCGCGCCTGGGCATGATGGTGTCCATGATGCGCGATGGCGGTACGCAACCGCTGCTGTTGCTGATAACGTTCCTCCCGGCTTAACTGCGCGTCATCGCTCAGTTCAATCAGTAATTCATTCATCGGCGCAATCACGTCCTGCGCAATGGTCGCGTCAACGCGCTTAATCACTTCATCCAGATGAGACATTGCCCCTCCTTTATGTGGTTTTGTTAAAGCTTAGCGCGCCCGCACAGCACAAACCAGACCCTTTACCTCCGGCGGGTCAATGCCCCGATAATTAATACGTTTTACCGCTTCTTCCACCGTTTGCTTGCAGGCGGGCGCGGTAAAGTAAATGCGTAAAAGAAGATGGGCAGGAATAACACGTGGCAAAAACACTCTTACGCAGCGGAAATCTGGATGACTTCCAGTCTGTCGGCGACAACGGGCAATCCGTATTTGATTCAGCGCTGCAAATTCGTGAAACCCTGCGTCTGCGCAAGCAGCCGCTGGTGGAGTATCTGGCAATTCCGCAACGTAATGATGATGGCGATCGCGTTGACTGGTATGCGCCGATGGAAGGCAAAGCGACCAGCTGGCTTGCCGCCAGCGACACCCAGCGAAAACAGGCGCGCCGCCTGCTTGAGAGCGCCTTCGCCAGCGCCAGCGCATTAAGCCAGCGTTGCCGCCAGAGTGATAAAACCGCGCTGGCCCACTTCGGTGCGCTGCTGGAAAAAGCGCTTCAGTTCCGGCCGCTAACCATGTCTGGGTGGTGGACGGCAAACCGGTGATCACATTCTGGGGCTTCGTGAGCATTCATGAAGGCCTGCGTGACGATCTGCTGGCCTGTCTGAACGAGGTTGAACCTACCCCGCCGACCATCGAGGCCGTGCCGGAAGAAGAGCCTCCTGCGCCGATCATCAAACCGCAAATGAGCGAGCCGGACGCCCCGCTGTTAATGGCTGCCCCCGAACCGACGCTGCCGACACCAACACCGCCAGTTGAAGAAGTCAGCGAACCTGCGCCCGTGGTTCCACCTGCGCCGACGCCAGCGGCCACCCCTGCGCCGCGTCGCCGCAATGTTCTCTGGCTGCTGCCGGTCGCCGCTGCGGTAATCGCCGCCGTCGCCGTCCCGGCATTCTGGTACAGCCAGCAAAATCAGGTTGCCCCGGCTGTTGCCGCAGACAAAATCGCGGTAGTGCGGGCGCTGGAAGCCCCTGCGCCTGTCGCCGCAGAAGTGAAACCGGCGCCGCTGGTGGAAGCCCCGGCGTTGCCGCTGGTGCAGGCAAGCATCACCCAACCCGAACCGGCTGTCGCCCCGCAGCCCGCGTCTGCGCCTGCCGAAGAGACCCGGAATGCTATGATAATGGATGCCGGGCAGGTGAAAATCGGCTCGACCCGTTTTCTCAACGGAAGCTGGCGGGCCCAGGTGGCGTCCCGCGATCCCGTTACCGGCAAACCGCCGTCGCTGCGTTATGACATCAAAAACAACAAAGGCAGCGTACGCGTCACCCAGGGCGATAATGTTGTCTGCAGGGCCGAAGTCTTTTCCGGCCTGCACAGCAATGGCGAGCTGATGATTAAAACCCGCGGTAATGCGCGCTGCTCTGACGGTTCGCGTTACCCGCTGCCGGAAATTTCCTGTAAAGCGGGAGAGGGAAGCGTCGCGCAGTGCACCGCACGCTACGACGAAAAAACCCTGCTTCCTTTGACGTTTAAGAAAGCGAGCGCCTGATCCTATGCTGGCAAACCTGTGCGATTACCAACAAAACGTAGCCCTGATTGAAAACAGCGGCATCCAGTTCCTCGACTTTGGTTTGACGCCGCAAGAGCCCCTCCACGGCGGGCGCTTCGTGCGTAAAACCGCCAACGGTCCGCTGCTGCGTCTCGACTATCTCGCCGCCAGCGATAAATTCGCCCTGCCCGCCCGCGACGGCGGTACGGCGGAGGTGGTGAAACCGGAAAGCGCCCATCTGCTGAGTTACTCGCTGAGCGTACTGGACGGCGTCTGGCTGCCGGTGCCGGTGTTGCGTTTTAACCCGCCGCGCACCTTTACCACCGGGCCGGATAACTGGGCGCGGGTGCAGATCCGCCGCCTTGATGAGCCCGACAGCGCCGGGAATACCCACCGCGTAACGTTCGCTTTTGATACCCATCTCAGCGACGACGACACCGCTTCGCTGCTGGCGCCATCGCAATACGACGTCCGCAACGGCAGCCGTTTCGCACTCGCCTGGCGTGACGATGAAGTCGGCGATTTTCTCGATCACACCTGGGTTGACGGCTGGCTGCGTGAAAGCTTCAGCCAGTATCTGACGACGCATGAAAACCGCACCCAGGGCGACACCATCAGGGCGATGAAAAACTTCGAGTATCAGGCGCACTGGCTCAACCTGCTCACCATGTTGGGCGAACAGCTCCATGTGCCGGAAATCAAAATAGTGACCGAAACGCTGATTACCAGCGCAATTCAGGTCGACCTGATTCTGGATGTGGGCAATACCCATACCTGTGGGGTGATCATTGAAGATCACGGCGAAGCCAATGACGGCCTGCGCCAGACCATGGAGTTGCAGGTGCGTTCGCTGAGCGAACCCCAGTTTCTCAACTCGCCGCTGTTCACCAGCCGTCTTGAGTTCTCTCAGGCGCGCTTCGGCAAACAGCATTATTCGGTTGAAAGCGGCCGCGAGGACGCCTTCGTCTGGCCTTCCATCGTCCGGGTCGGCGACGAAGCCCGTAAGCTGGCGACTGAACGCCTCGGCAGTGAAGGCCACAGTGGGATCTCCAGTCCGCGTCGCTATCTGTGGGATGAAACCCCGTCCAGCCAGGCCTGGCGCTTTAGTTTACTGACGCCGAAAACCCAGCGTGAACCGCTGGCTACCGCCTGGCCGTTGATGAATCTGATGAACGATGAAGGCGAGCCGCTGTGGAAGCTCCCTGCCGACGAACGCCTGCCGGTGTTTTCGCCGCAGTACAGCCGCAGTTCGCTGATGACCCAAATGCTCTGCGAACTGCTGGCGCAGGCGCTGGTGCAAATCAACAGCGTCGCCAGCCGTCAGCGTATGGGATTCAGTAACTCGCCGCGTCAACTGCGCAACCTGATCCTGACGCTGCCATCCGCCATGCCGGGCCAGGAGCGGGAGATTTTCCGCCGCCGCATGCAGGAAGCTATCGCGCTGGTCTGGAAAGCGCTGGGCTGGCATCCGCAGGATGAAGATTTTGAAACCGCTCAGGGTAAGCGTCAGAGCCGCATTCCGGTTCCGCATATTCATATGGAGTGGGACGAAGCCAGTTGCGGGCAACTGGTGTGGTTGTATAACGAAGCGATGGTGCATTTTCGCGGCCAGACGGAAGCCTGTTTTAAAAGCTTCGCCCGCAACGACCGCCAGCCTGAACCAGGCGAAGCGCCGGGCCGTACCCTGCGCGTCGCGTCGATTGATATCGGCGGCGGCACCACCGATATGGCGATTACCCGTTACAGCCTTGATGACGGCGTTGGCAGCAACGTCAAAATTTCTCCGAACCTGCTCTTCCGCGAAGGGTTTAAAGTCGCCGGGGACGACCTGCTGCTGGATATCATTCAGCGCTGCGTTCTGCCTGCGCTTCAGGTGGATCTGCAAAAAGCGGGCGTGGCGGATGCCTCCGCGCTGCTGGGCACGCTGTTTGGCGATTCCGGCCGCATGGACACTCAGGCGATTTTGCGCCAGCAAACCACCCTGCAACTGTTGATGCCGCTGGGCCATGCGATTTTACAGGCCTGGGAGGAAAGCGACCCGGCCGATGAAATGGCAGGGCTCTACGCCAGCGTCGGGGATCTGCTGACCCGGCAGCCGAGCGTCAACGTGATGAACTACCTGAATCAGGCCATCGCGCTGGCACTGCCTGCCGACGCCAGCGCTTACGATCTGTTCGCCGCGCCGCTGCAGATCCGTTTCAGCGAACTTCAGGAACAAATGTTTGCCGGTAAATTCTCGCTCTGCGCGCCGTTGCATGCGCTGTGCGAAGTGATTTCCCATTACCGTTGTGACGTGTTGCTGGTCACCGGACGGCCGGGCTGTTTACCGGGCGTACAGGCGCTGATCCGCCACCTGCAACCGGTGCCGGTCAGCCGCATGGTGTGGCTGGAAAAATATGAAGTGCATGAATGGTATCCGTTCAGCAAGCAAGGCCGCGTGGGTAATCCTAAATCCACCGCCGCCGTCGGCGCGATGCTCTGCGCCCTCGCCCTGGATTTACGCCTGCCGCGCTTTAACTTCAAAGCGGCGGATATCGGCGCCTATTCCACGGTGCGTTACCTTGGGGTGCTGGATAACGAAAGTAATATTCTGCGCGACGAAAATATCTGGTATCGCGATATCAACCTGGATAATCCTGGCGAAAAGCTCAACGCTAAACTGTACTTTCCGCTACGCGGCAACGTGACCCTCGGGTTCCGTCAGTTAGACAACGGACGCTGGCCCGCCACGCCGCTGTATACCGTGGCGGTGAATGCCACCTCGCTCGCCAAAGCCATCGCTGGCGACGGCGTGCTGAATGTGCGGCTGGCGCTGAACGGCGAAAAATCCCGTGCGCCGGAAGGTTTTACCCTCGCGGAAGCCTGGCTTTCCGATGGGACCAAAGTGCCGGTTGAGCAACTGACGTTTAAACTGAATACCCTGGCGGACCGTCGCAGCAGCGGCAGCCATTACTGGATTGATAGCGGGAGTGTGTACCTGAAATGTCTGTAACTTCCTCCCTTCCGGCGCTGGAAAACTGGCTGGCGCAGGCGCGTAAGCGTTCGGCGCTGTTGGATGCGCAGGCCAGCGCGCTTCAACTCGCCCTTGCCCGCGTAAACGCCAAAGCACAGGCGTTACAAGACCAGGCCGCAGCCCCGCGTACGCTCGCGCTGTGCGGCGCGGGCCAGGCCAGCAAAGCCTTTTTATTAAGCGCCCTGTGCGGCAGTGAACAGGGCCGATTACCGGTTACGCCGGGCAAACATCTTGATTATCTGGCGCACATCAACCCGGGTCATAACGCCACGGCCATGGCGCTGCGTTTTACCTCCCGCCCGGCGATCAGCGACGCCTTTCCGCTGACGTTACGCCTGTTCAGCGAAGCGGAGCTGGTGACGCTGTTTATTGCGCACTACCACCAACAGCCCCATCCGCGTGGTCTGGATGACGCGCTGCTGCGCAAGCGGCTTGATGAACTTCAGCCGTTACGCCAGCCGATGGCCGATGGCGCGATCACCACCGCCAGCCTGGCGACGATTGTCGACGGGTTTACCCGACGCGTCGGCGCACGCGCCCGTACGGTACAAATGGACACCTGGCACCGGTTCGCCACGCTGATCCCGCATCTTAGCCTCAGCGAACGCAGCCAGCTTTATGCTCTGCTGTGGGGCGATCAGCGCGAGTTAACCGCCCAGTGGTTCGCCCTGGCGGAAACCCTGCAACTGCTCGGCCATCACGCGCATATCGCCGCGCCGCTCAGCCTGCTGGTGGACAATTTTTCCCTGCCGGAAGAGGGTTTCCTGTTGTGCGAACATCAGGAAGGCACGACGGCACGCGATGTGCTGGTCTGCGCCATTGACGGCGACACGCTGCAACCGGCGCTGAGCGTATCGGTCAGCCAGCTGGCGCTGTTGTGTGCTGAACTGGTGCTGCCGCTGGAGAATCCGTGTGCGCTGGGCGATGTGGATCTGCTGGATGTGCCTGCCCCCGCCTGTAGCGCTGCCGCGCCGCTATGGCAAACCAAGCGCGCTTTTCTTCTCGAACGCTACCGTCAACAGGCCGGTATTGATTTACTGGTAATTTGCGGCGCAACCCCTGACCGCATTTCCACGCCTTCCGTTGCCCGCACGCTACTGCGCTGGGTGGACGACACGCACCCGGTCCAGGAAGACACGCTGCCGGGCCTGGTCTGGGCCATCACGCCTGGCGACGGACGTTTTAGCGGCGAACAACATCTGGATGACGGCGTACAGCGTTTGCTGGGCAAGCCGGGCCAGCGCTGGGGCACACTTCAGGCACTGGACAGCCGCAGCCTGCCGCGCCTGTTGGAATGGTTATCCGAAGCGCTGAGTATGACGCGCCGGACGAAGCGTCATGCGGTTCAGCAACAGCGGCTACGTCAGACGCTGGTGGAAACGTTCGCACATTACCACAGTGACAATGCCGCAGCGGCGGAAGCGGAGCCCTCCATTCGCGCCCTGCAACGCCAGGCGTCACGCCACGGCGATATTCTGGCGGCACTGCTGCCGTCGGTCGCCACCTTGCAGGCACTGTGTGACAGCCCGGATGCCGCGCCGGTTACCCGCGCACAGGGGTTGTTTGACCAGCATATCGATTTGTTCGCCGAGCCGCTGATCGCCAGCGAGCAATCAGGCACCGATCAGGGTTCGCTCGCGACGCGTACCCACCAGCTCTGGATCAACCATGTACGCCAGTGGAGCCAACAGCCGGAGCAGGCGCGTCTGCTGGATCTCGAACCTTCGGTACTGGTCTGGCTGGGCGAAACGCTGATCGTGGCGAGCTATCGCCTGAAGCTCGATGCTCAACTGGAAAAAATTGCCGGAGAAGAAGGCGTTTGCGGTGCGCTGCTGTACGCCGGATTAGGCAATTTCATCACCTGGCTTGGGGTAAATGATTTACCGGTCGAGGCGCGTCCCGCCAGCCGGGTCAACGCCGGACAGCCGGTTTTTGCGCCGCAGCCAGGCTGCAATACCCGTCTGACCAAACTCAGCGAACAACCGGCGCATGCCGCGACGGGCTATGTCTATGACTGGCTGGTCACGCTGTACCATCTGGCACGGGGCAATCAGGGCTATCAGCATCCGCAGGCGGTTACCGCCCAGGATAAGCAGGCGCTGGTGGAAATCGTGTCCACATTATCGTATTAACCGCAATGACGGGCTGGCAGATTGTCAGCCCGTTTCGCATCAAAGTGCGGCTTTTTAGTCACCGGTTTCGCCATACGCATAAATATAAAATATAACAACAAGCAACATATTTAATTATTCTATTAATTATGATTTGGAAATAGTTATTTTCTGTTTAGCCTCCCCGCATCCATTGACCGGTCAATTCCCACAAGCGTAGTATTTCACGGCGCGACGCTGACCTCTCATGGATGAACAATGAATCTTTTCTCACCCGAGTTTATTCTCTTTTTTTTGACGTTATTTTTCGGATATTGGCTTATTTCACCCTGGCCCCGCTTGCAAAATTTATTATTGTTATGCAGTAGTTATATTTTTGTATGCCAGGCATCGCCCCTCTTTGCCAGCATTCTTCTGGTGTGGAGTCTGGTTATCCATGGGATAGCTTTATCCGCAAACAGGGGGTTACCCGGCAAAGGGGCCATCGCATTAACCTGGTTGCTGGTGGTGGCGATGTTCGTGATATTTAAATATTACGGTGCCATCCGCGAAGCGCTTATTTTACCCGTCGACTTACCCGTCCTGAACATTTTGATGCCGCTGGGGCTCTCCTTTTATCTTTTTAATTCTGTCAGCTACGTTGTGTCTGTCGCCAAAAAGCAAATCGAACCGCCCGCTCTTTTAGACGCCCTGCTCTATATGAGCTTCTTCCCGACGCTGGTCGCCGGTCCCATCAACCGCGCCACGCAGCTTCTGCCTCAGCTGGCGAACGCTCTGCCACGCAGCTTACGGGAAAAGAAACGTGCGTTCCTGTTAATCACCTTAGCGATTATCAAGATATTTTTCCTCAGCGCGGTGTTGGATGAGAATTATGTGTCCAGTGTCTTTAGCGCGCCGCAGGATTATGACAGCACGACCAACCTTATTGCGGTATATGCATGGGCATGGCACATCTATTTTAATTTCTCCGGCTATACCCATCTTGTGACGGCAATATCCCTGTTGCTGGGTATCCAGATTGCCCGAAATTTTGATCATCCTTATGTTGCCTCCAACCCGGAAAATTTCTGGAAGCGCTGGCATATTAGCCTGTCAGAATTTATTAAGGATTATATTTATATTCCGCTTGGCGGGAATCGCTGTGGCTGGTTGCGGGCGCAATTTAACCTGTTCGCGGCCATGACATTATCGGGGATCTGGCATGGCGCGGGATATAATTTTATTGTCTGGGGCATGCTTCATGGTCTGGGGCTGATTGTTTATAAAGGAATAAAAAAGCTCTCGCCATTTAAAACATCGACCCTGTTCTCCCGCACGGTGGGTCGTATTATCACCTTTCATTTTATCTGCTTTACCTGGGTATTTTTCCGCGCGGCGGACTGGAATACGGCATGGGTCATAATAACCCACATCAGCCATATTACCGACTGGACGCTTAACCTCCCTTTTATTCTTTTCAATGCCGTGCTGATTTTTTATCCCGCGCTGATCGCGTTAAGAACGCGGCTGGCAACGGCCTGTCGCGATCTCGAATGGTACTGGATGCCGGTTCCGGTTGGCGTCACGCTCGCTGTCGCCTTTTTCTTTGCCCCAGCCGGGATCCCGGGAGTGATTTATGCCGCGTTCTGATTACCTGACCAATCTGGTCAACGTTTTCCGGTCGTTCTACATTCTGCTGTTAAGCGCCCTCGCGCTGGTGTGGTTTTATCAACATTCCCTCGCGACCTGGTGGCAGCTCACCTATCACGAACCTTGCCCCTGGTCGCAACTCTCTTTAACCGGCTGGACCAAGGGCGATGCATTAATGCGGGCTTCCCTGAGCGCAAAAGAGGCTTTTGTCGCATCATTTACCGAAGCGCCGGAACAGGAAGCGGTTGTACCGGCAGCGCCGCCGCCCTGGCCGCCACTCACCGGCAAATTACCCCTGATGATGGCTGGCCCGGGATCGCCCGCGGCGGTCAGCGCCTCCGCGCCCACTGACGAAACAATCCATACCGCCACGCTTAACCAGAACCAACGCGTCTTGTTTATCGGCGATTCAATGATGGAAGGCGTCGCGCCTCATGCGATGAAAATGCTTAACGAACGTTATCAGGTGCGCAGCATTAACCTGAGCAAGCGCAGCACGGGGCTCGCCTATCCTTCCGCCTTTAACTGGCCGAAGGCCGTTAAAGAGGCGCTGGACAAACCTGACAATATTGGCGTGATGGTGGTGTTTCTCGGCCCCAACGACCCGTGGGCGATGCCGGGCGAGCAACGTGGTCAGTGGCTGACGTTCCGGTCTCAGGAATGGGAAACGAGTTACCGCAGTCGAATTCGCAGCATTATTGATGAAGCGAAGCAGCATCATGTGGCGGTGATCTGGATTTCACCGCCCAATATGCGGCGCAGTGAGTTAAACAGCGGCATGGCTTATCTCAGGACGTTATATGCCTCGGAAGCCGAAACCGCGCACTGCATTTATCTCTCTGGCAACAGCATCCTGGGCTATAGCGACACACAATATGATGACTACCGCGATATTGACGGCCACCGTCTGCGCCTGCGTAGCGGCGATGGCACGCACTTTACGCCTCAGGGACAAAAAATGATTGCTGAACGAATTCTGGCTTCAATTCAGGTGGTGGTTCATGAAAATAACTAAGTACCTTAGCGTGGTCTCGCTGTGCTGGCTGATGTCGAGCTGTGTTGAACCGGTAAAAACGCCGGTGAAGACAGCGCCCTTCACCGCCGAAAATCGGGGTGAGCTGGTGGACTATGGCGATCCGGCGCTGAGCGCCTTTAAAACCAAACTGGCGCAAAGCCGCGACCGGAAAATTCACATTTTTCAGTTAGGGGATTCCCATACCGCGGCAGATTTGATGAGTGGCGCACTGCGTGAACATTTCCAGCAACAATACGGCGACGGCGGCGTGGGGTTTATCAGCCCACTGGCGATCCCGGGCAACCGTTACGCCAGCGTGCGTTTTACCCGTGACAGCGGCTGGTCGGTGATCACCAGCCGTAAAACCAGCGGGCAGCCGTTCACGCTGGGCGGAAATATCGCACTACCGGACCCGCGACGGTAATCAGGCCGCGATTCAAGTCAGCGACGGACAAGGCCCGTTGCAGATCCAGGCGCTGTATCGCGCGAGCGGCGATGGTCAACTGACCCTGCAAAATGTTGCCCATCCTTTATCGTCCACGCAGGGTGAATGGCGTTTCTCGCCCGCATGGCGGGTTGCCTCGCCGGTAAGTTTCTCCCTTGCCCCCCAGGGGCAGGCTGAGCTGGCCGGGTGGATGCTGACGCGCCCTGGCGGCGGCATGGTGCTGTCGGCAGCCGGGATCAACGGCGCACAACTATCGATGCTGAATAAATGGCAGGCGACCTGGCGCGACACGCTGGCCCAATTACAACCGGATATGGTGATCCTGGCTTATGGCACCAACGAGGCGTTTAATAACGATCTGGATATTGCCGCATATCGGGCGTTGTTAACTGAACAGATCAGGGCACTGCGCAATCAGTTACCGGAAAGCGTCATTATGCTGGTTGGACCGGGCAGCAGCATCATGCATAAACAGGCGTCCCGCTGTGCGGACAGAGAACCGGCAAATCTCGCTGCGGTCATCGCCACGCAACGCGATGTGGCCCGCCAGGAACACGTCCTGTTCTGGAACTGGTACGGTTTTATGGGCGGTGCCTGTAGCATCGATAACTGGGCGGCTCGCGGCCTGGCAAAAAATGACCGGGTGCATCTGACGCCGGAAGGCTATCAGGCCAGCGCGGACGCGCTGTGGCAGCAACTAAGCAATTTACTTCGTTCCGAATAATGCCGTCAGGGCGAACCCCGGCGTTAACCGGGGTTCGCCTTATCAACGCGTGTCACCACGCCAGCCATTCCCCTCCACGGGCGCTACTGGCCTTCACCGTTTCGATAAATTTCATCCCGGCAATACCGGCTTCGATACCCGGCAATAATGGCGCATCGCTTTCGCCACGGATCACCTGGGCGGCTTCGCGATAAATTTGCGCAAAGCCCTCCAGATACCCTTCCGGGTGCCCGGCGGGCGTTCGGCACAGCGCACGGGTAGCGTCCTTATTATCCGGACCATTACGCGTGACAGTGTAACTATTTGCGCCCTGCGGATGGATGATTAACTGCTCAGGTTGCTGTTGGTGGAAGCTCAGGCTGGCGCGGCTGCCGATAATACGCAGCCGCAAATCGTTGAGATACCCCGCTGCCACCTGGCTTGCCAGCAACCGTCCGTGCGCACCGTTGGCGTAGCGCATATCAGCCGACACTTCATCATCCAGCCGCCGTCCCTCAACGCGCGTCAGCAGTTCGCCACGCAGAGAAACCGGCTCCATACCGCTCACAAATGTTGCCAGTTGCCACGCGTGGGTGCCGATATCGCCAATGGCCCCGGCACCGGCAAGCAATGGATCGCCGCGCCAGCGGGCCTGTTTGTTATCGGTGATTTCCAGCCGTTCGCTGAGCCAGCCTTGCAGGTATTCCACCTCGATTCGCCGGATCTCCCCCAGTTCACCTGCCGCCACTCTGGCCCGGGCTTCGCGCACCATCGGCAAGGCGCTGTAATTATGGGTGAGGATAAACCGGCAACCGCTGTCGCGCACCTGACGCGCCAGCGCATAGCCTTCCTCAAGGCTGACGCCGAGCGGTTTGTCGCAAATCACATGAATACCCTGCGCCAGAAACGCCTGCGCCACCGGCACGTGCAAATGATTGGGCGTGACGATGGATACCACATCGATACCGTCATCACGCGACGCTTCCCGCTCCGCCATCTCCTGCCAGCTGGCATAGCATCGGTCCGGCGCGATAAACAGCGCATCGCCGGAACGGGCCGCCACCTCCGGGCGGGAAGAAAACGCCCCGGCCACCAGTTCAAACTGATCGTCCAGACGGGCTGCAATGCGGTGAACCGCGCCGATAAATGCGCCTTCACCGCCGCCCACCATGCCTAATCGCAATCGACGCGTCATGAGCCCTCCGTTAAACCCAGCATCTGACGGATCGCCGAACGTTCGCTGCTGCGCAACGCGAAGTCGTCAAACGCATGGTCGGCCACATGAATAATATGATCGGTAATAAATTTAGCCCCTTCACGGGCGCCGGTTTCGCCGTTTTTCAGGCAACATTCCCATTCCAGCGTCGCCCAGCCGTCATAGTCGTACTGCGCCAGTTTGCTGAAGATGCCTTTGAAATTAACCTGCCCGTCACCCAGCGAACGGAAGCGGCCAGGACGGTCGATCCAGGCCTGATAGCCGCCATAGACGCCACTTTGGGCGCTGGGGGTGAATTCCGCGTCTTTAACGTGGAAAGCACGGATGCGCTCATGCCAGTAATCGATAAACCCCAGATAATCCATCTGTTGCAACACCATATGACTGGGGTCGAACAGGATGTTGCAGCGCGGGTGGTCGCCGGTGAGTTCCAGAAAGCGCCCGAAGGTTGCGCCATCGTGCAGGTCTTCTCCGGGATGCAGTTCATAGCAGAGGTCCACGCCCTCCTCGTCAAAACGATTGAGGATCGGTGTCCAGCGCCTCGCCAGTTCTGTGAACGCCTCATCAATCAGGGCGACATTGCGCGGCGGCCACGGATAGAAATAGGGCCAGGCCAGCGCGCCGGAAAACGTGGCATGGGCTTTTAATCCCAACCGTTGCGACGCGGCGGCGGCATTCATCAGCTGTTGAACCGCCCACTGCTGACGTCCGGCGCGATCGTGACGCAACGCGTCGGGCGCGAATCCGGCAAACGCCAGTTCATAGGCCGGGTGCACCGCCACCAGTTGGCCCTGCAAATGGGTGGACAGTTCGCTGATCCCAAGCCCGACGTCCGCCAGTTTGCCTCGCACCTCATCACAATAGGTCTGACTGGCCGCCGCCTGGTCGAGATCAAAAATATGCGGCAAATGGGTCGGCAGTTGCACCGCTTTATACCCCAGGCCCGACGCCCAGGCGGCCAGGGTTTCCAGCCAGTTAAACGGCGGTGCATCGCCAATAAATTGTGAAAGAAAAAGGGATGGCCCTTTCAGGGTTTTCATGGATACATCTCCTTGATTAATACCGTTCGCTGTTCGCGCACCGCACGATCCGCCGCCAGAACCACCGCCAGGCTGTCAGTGGCCTGTTGCAAATGGGTATCCAGCGCGGCATCGCTGGCGATGGCGTCGGCAAAAAACTGCTGTTCACGGCGGCACAGCGCGTAGTGATCGGGCTCGTCGTCGGTCTCGATCCATTCATCGGCGTGAATAAACTGGCGCTGTTCGTCCAGTTTCGCATGATGCACACGCAGGGACTCCGTGCGGGTATGGGCCTCAACGTTCGCTGACTGCCCTTCGCCGCCCGCTTCCCGCGCCACGATGGAGACCGAGCCGTCAGGGCCGATGGCGTCTTTGACGAAAAACGCCGTCTGGCTCATCATCGGCCCCCAGCCCGCTTCGTACCAGCCCACCGATCCGTCGCTGAAACGTACCTGTAGCTGACCATAGTTATATTGCTGAGCGGGTATGTCGCCAGAGAGCCGCGCACCGATCGCGCTTACCGAGACGGGCGTGCTGCGGGTCATCTGGCACATCACATCCAGATAGTGCACGCCGCAGTCAACAATCGGCGACAGCGACTGCATCAGCGCTTTATGGGTTTGCCACGCTTCGCCCGCGCTTTGCTGGTTGAGATTCATGCGCATGACCAGCGGTTTACCAAGCGTATGGCTGAGCGTGATAAACCGCTGCCACACCGGATGCTGACGCAGGATATAGCCCACCACCACCTTTTTACCGGTGCGCTTTGCCGCGTCCACCACCCGTTGCGCGCCGCTTACCGTGGTGGCAAGCGGCTTTTCAATAAACACATGGCATCCGGCATTAAGCGCGTCGAGGGCCAGTTGTTCATGGCTGTCGGGCCAGGTGGCAATGCAAACCGCATCGGGACGGGCCACGTTCAGTGCCTCATCCAGCGTGGTATAGAGCGCCGGATCGCCGCTCAGTTTTTCCCGCAACCGCGCATTCGACGCGCCGCGCGCCACCAGACCGCACAAGGTGAATTCCGGCATGGCGTCGAGGGCCAGCGCATGCGCGCTGCCCATGTTGCCGCAACCGACCACCACAATGCGCAGTGGGTTAGCCATGCTTTTTCTCCTCGCGATAGTTAAAGGTGAAGAAGAAAATGGCGGAAATGATCACCGCCGCGATTGCCGGCAGCCACCAGAAGTCCTGCCACTGCGCCAGCGCTTCCGGCCCCTGGGCGGTCACGGAACGGTTAAATACCGCGCCGCTGATTTGCGAGCCAATCAGCATTCCCAGCCCGTAGGTGAACAGCACCAGCAAACTTTGAGCCTGACCTTTAACTTTGTTGCCCGCCACTTTATCGGTATAGATAAAGCCGATAACAAAGAAGAAGTCGTAGCAGACGCCGTGCAGAATGATGCCGATATAGATCATCCAGCGGGTTTCTTCATTAATGCTTAATGCAAACATGGCATAGCGCAGGAACCACGCCAGCATGCCGATCAGCAGCATCATCTTGATACCCAGCGCCCGGAAGAAGAACGGGATCAGCAGCATAAACAGCAATTCGGACATCTGACCAAAGGCCATTACCCCACTGACGTTTTCAAAACCGAGGGCAGAAATAAACGGCGCGGCGTAGGCGTAGTAAGCCGCCAGCGGGATAGAGATCAGGGTGGCGCAGATGATAAAGACCAGGAAATGGCGCTGTTTCAGCAGTGCGAACGCATCAGCACACAGCAGATCGCGCATCGACAGCGGTTTGCCGCGGTCCGGCGCGGGCGTATGCGGCAGCGTAAAGCTGTAAATCCCGAGGATCACCGACGCCACAGCCGCCAGGGTGAAAATACCGGTGCTGTCAGACAAACCGGTCGCCCCCACGATCAGACCGGCCACAATCCAGCCGATCGTGCCGAAGGCGCGCACCACCGGGAAGCCCTTCTCGCTGTTGCTCAGGCTGTGGAACGCCACGTTGTTGCTGAGCGCGATGGTCGGCATATAGCAGAGCATATAGGCGAAGATGATCCACAGCAGCCCGCTTTGCCCGCTTTCAAACAGCGACGGCAGCCACCACAGCAGCGCCGCCCCACCAGATGCAAAATGCCGAGTACTTTTTGCGATGCGAAGAAACGGTCAACCAGCATCCCCAGCAGGAACGGCGAGAGGATCGACGCGATGGGCCCGGTCGAGAACGCATCGCCAATCAGCGCGCCCAGGCCGTACTTTGACATCACGATGCCTAAGGTGACGTACCAGGCCCCCCAGACGAAAAACTCTAAAAACATCATGAGTGACAGGCGCGGGATCACCCATTTATGGACGGTGACCTGTGCGCCGACGGCGGATTGAGAAGACATAGCATCCTCCAGAGTAGGGTTGAGTGAAATGTTGTGCTGCCCGGAACATCCTTGTAATCGATTACATGTTATACTGAATCAAAATGTAATCGATTTCAGAAAGCTTCTCCAATTCGCGAACCGGGTTTTTGGTATGATTGGCGCAATTCTGCAAGGCGCTTCACATTTCAAGGATAAGCATGTCGATCGATAAAGTGGCGCGTGTCGCCGGGGTCTCTACCGCTACTGTTTCCCGGGTACTGAATGGCAATCCCGGCGTGAAGCCCGTTACCCGGGAAAAAGTGCTGGCTGCTATCGCCACCTGCGACTATCAGCCCAACCTGCTGGCCCGCCAGTTACGCACGTCGCGAAGCCAGATGCTGCTGGTGCTGGTGTCGAGCATCCTTAACCCCTTTTGTGCGGGCGTGGTGCGCGGCATTGAAGAGGAAGCGGAGAAAAACGGTTATCACATCCTGCTGTGTAATTCGGAGTCGCGCCTGAACCGCGAATCGGCTTACTTGCGGCTGCTAAGCGGCAAAGTGGTGGACGGGGTCATTACGATGGACGCCATCAGCTGTTTGCCCGGGCTAACCACACTGATTGGCGATTCGCCGTGGGTGCAGTGCGGCGAAGGCGATCCCGGTTATAACGCCTCTTCGGTGACCATCGACAACCGGCTTGCCGCTAAAGCGGCCGTGGATTATCTGGTGGAACAGGGTTATCAGCGCATTGCCATGATCAACGGGGATGTACGCTATTTGTACGCATCCCAGCGGGAGGCGGGTTACCGGGAGGCCTGCGCGGGACGCTGGCAGAACGTGGTCTATACCGAGGGACTGGAGTATCAGGCCGGGATTCAGGCAATGGCTCAATTGCTGGCGCAGCCGGAAAAACCGGACGCGGTGTTTGCTATTTCGGATTCGCTGGCGGGTGGCGCGCTGGCGTTGGCGCATCAGCAAGGACTAAGGGTGCCTGAGGATTTGGCCATCGTGGGTTTTGACGGCATTCCCTTCGGTGAGATTACGACACCGCCTTTGACGACCATCGCCCAGCCTATCCACCAGCTTGGGGTACGCAGTGTGCAACTGCTGCTTGAGCGCATTGAAAATCCGGCGATGACGCCGGTTTACGAGATGCTTCCCTGGTCGTTACTGCAACGCGGTTCAGCGTAAACGGCCTGCCAGAACGACAGGCCGCGAAAATTACTCTTTCAGAAAACGGCGCGCGACAACGTGCACATTATCGCCCTTCTTCTCCAGCGTGCCGCTGACGCTCATCAGATGGTCGGGGCTGACCTGACGGTCTCCCGCGACTTTCTCAGGAATTAATACCTCGACTTCACCGGTTTTATCACGCAGTAAATATTTATCCTTACCGGTTTCCTGAATCAGGTTGCCACGCAGAGAAACCGACGCGCCCTGATGCATTGTCAGCGCCTGTTTAACGGTCATAATGCGCGCATCCTCGATGCCGCGATACCCGTCGGTTTGCTCGTGAGCTGGCGGCGGCGCTTCATCCTGTTTGAGCACCTTCTCCTGCTCTGCCTGAGCACCGAAACCGATTAACGTCATGAAAAGAATTCCGTGGATCGCTTTCATCATGTTCTCCCGTTATTTTTTGTCTCGTTTAAGCCTGGCATATTCCCGGCGTCGTGCAGACGTAAAACCCTGTATTCCCGACTTTCAGGATTATTCTCTGCGGTCGCGGTGGAGATTTACCGCTGCGTTTACGCTCCTCTACGGGTAATGGAATAGCCGATAAACTCACCTACACTTATTAAGCGTTGCGTTAGACCCGGCCCGGATATTCGCCTTTAAAAAAATGAACAGGTTGACCTATGCCGAAACCCGCATCCGTTCACAATAAACTCCCGGTAAAAGAAAGCGCTAAATGGCTGACTTTTGAATATATCATGCAAAAGTATGGCGGCATGGCGCTGGTTATCATTGTGATGATGGGCCTGGCGGGGGCATTTTCCGACGGACGATTAAGTTCCGCCCGGATTAGCGATCCAACCCACAGGTTAACCGTTGAATATGAAAGCCAGGGCCGTATCGACAGCGATATGAATATCAAAATCGAAACGGCGCGCCACGGGGAAAATATCACCCTGACGCTGGGCGGCGAATGGATGGACGCCAATGAAATTACCTCGCTCTATCCCGTGGCATCGCGTATGTCCAGCCGCAACGGCGAGTTGATTCTGGAATTTCATCCCGCTGCGGTGGACGGTCGTTTTGCCGTATGGCTGGGCGTGACGCCGCGTAAAATCGGTAAGCACGTTTACGTCCTGCATTCCGGTGACGCCTCACTGCGGTTCAGCCAGCTTATTCTTCCCTGATAAGGGGGCGGTTATGGAGACGGTATTCAGAGCGGTCAGTATGTATGTGGTGTTGCTGGTTGTTTTTAAAATCGCCGGTCGCCGGACATTACTGCAAATGACCAATTTCGATTTAATCCTGGTGCTAATAATTAGCGAGGCGACGCAACAGGCATTATTAGGGAATGATTTTTCGGTGGTCGGCGCATCCCTGACGATTATCACCCTGATATGTGCCGATATTCTTTTTGGCCTTTTAAAAAAATACGTACCCGGCGTGGATAACATGATTGATGGTGTCCCGGTTATTTTAGTGGCTGACGGCATCCCGAATCAGAAAAAACTGAAAATGACCGATATCAGTATTGATGACGTAATGCTCTCCGCCCGCTGCAATCAGGGAATAATCGATATCAAAGATATTAAGTTTTGCTATTCTTGAAAAGAACGGACAGATATCAATTATCCCCTACCCCTAATACAGAGTGCCTGCAATGGATAACGATGAATTAATTAATCAAGCAATGAACTGGGAAAATTATTACGTGCGCGTACATTACGCCTGACGACAGCAGAATCCTGTACCGGCGGGCAGCTTGCCGTGGCACTGTGTGCGGCGGAAAACACACCCGATTTTTATAGCTGCGGATTTATCACGTTCAATGACGACGCCAAGCGGAAGCTGATCAACGTGCGGCCAGAAACCCTTGCCCGGTATACGGCCGTTAGCCAACAGACGGTGGAAGAAATGGTGGCTGGCGCATTGGCTGAATCCGGCGAAGATATCGGCGTCGCTATCAGCGGTTACGCTGGTCCCGACGGCGGGCCCGACGGCACACCCGCCGGAACCGTATGGTTTGCATGGGGGGAAGCCGACACCATTAAATCCGCTGTTAAGCGCTTTGAAGGTGACAGTGTCACGGTTTTGCAGCAGGCCGTGGTCTACGCAATCACCATGCTCAGGGAGTATGTCACGCAGCTTCACGATAACGAGGCGTAACGGTAGCCCTCGTCATGACAATGGCGTAAACGGATAAGCAGCGCTTACGCCAGACGCGCTTCCAGTCCGGCAAATATCCGCGCAATGTTTCTTTTGTTGCGCGGTGCGGCGGTGAAGTTAATCTTCATTACCGGTTTCGATTCGATAACCACATCCGTATGCTGTGCATCGTTTTCATGGATCTGGATAATGATCTCCTCGCCCCATGAAAACGCTGACCAGCCCGTCCCCGCGAACACCTGACGTTGCCGGGCATCCTGAAATTTTATGGTCATTTTTTCATTACCCAGCACGTCAATTAATGCCGCATAGACCCGATCGGCTGAGCAGGAAAAAGACTGTTGAGCTGTTTCGCTTTGTGTACCCATCACAAACTCCTCGTTAAAAAACGCATTGCCGGTCAGAAATGCGCCGCTAAAACCCGGCGAATACGCCAAAATTTCTTATCATTAAAGACGAACATCTCTGCATTAGCGAATAGTGAATAACTGATTATAAGAACGGGCATGGCACCCTTTGCTGCGTCCCCTACGATGGCCCTGAGTGCAGGAGCAACCTATGTTTTCAGGACTTAGCCAACACGAAGCCAGAAAGCTCGCAACACTGGATCTCCTGCGCCGGGATGATAAACCGCGCGACCAGATCCTCGGTGAGTTTGCACGCCTTGCGAGTACGGTGATGGGGGTTTCAGGCTGTTTTGTGACGATCTTCGATCCGAAATATCAGTACATCAAGTACTCCCAGAATATTCCCTGGCCGGGTACGAAAATCCCGGTGGAAGACTCCATGTGCCAGCACTCGGTGTATGCCTGCGAATCGATTATTTGTACCGACACCCGGCAGGATCACCGCTTTAATCATCATCCGCTGGCGCAAACCGGCGCGGTAATTTTTTATGCCGCGTCGCCGTTAAAGACGCATGATGAATTTGTTCTGGGCACGCTGTGCGTCACCGAACAGCATCCGGTTACGCCTACCCAGGCGCAGATTGATAAATTCCTGCATATCGCCTCGCTGGCCAGCGCTTATCTGGAGGCCTGGTATTCGGTAGGCCAGATTGACGCTCTGACGGGCTTGCCCAACCGGCAAAATTTATTGAATGAGCTGGAAAAACGGGTGCGTTCAAAAAGCGAAGCGCCGCTCGCGCTGTTCATTTTTGACTGTATCGAGATCCCCAGACTGTATGAACTGTCGCGCTATTTGGGCGTGGCGGCAGTCGAAACCATGCTGCGTAATTTTGGCGCCCTGCTCCGGGTGCGTCTCGATCTGGATATTTCAGTCCCGCTTTATGCCTTCGCAACCGGGCGATTCGCCATACTTGTGAACGCCAGCGAGGTCGGTGCAATCATTAAAAAAGCCGAGCTGATGCCGCCGACGCTGGCCAATATTACCGGCGACATTGAACTGAAGTTGCATACCCATACGGGCTACACGATCTTTTCCCCGGCGCAGACCAGTGGTCAGGAGGTCATCCGCCACGTCATCAGCGCGCTGCATGAAGCCATCCGCCAGGGCGCGCCGGTTAAGGCTTTTGATCCCATCCTCGATCGCAAGCGCAATGATGATTTCAGACTGCTGTATGACATCAGTGAAGCCATAAAAGCCCCGGATCAGCTTTACCTGATGTATCAGCCGAAAATTTCGTTACATACCGGTGAGACCATTGGCGCCGAAGCGCTATTACGTTGGGAGCATCCTGAGCGCGGCAATATTCCCCCCTCCACGATTATTGCCCTGGTGGAGAAAACGACGTTGATGATGGACATCACCCAGTGGGTTATCCGCGAGGTGATCCGTCAGACCATTATCTGGCGTCGTAACGGTATCTATTTACCGATTTCGATTAACGTGACGGTGAGTGATTTTTCCGTTCCTGGCTTCGCCAGCGCGCTGGAAAAACAGGTGCTGGAGGCCGGGCTGGCCTGCCGCGATTTCCGGATTGAGTGTCTGGAAACCGATAAAGTGCTGGAAAGTGAGGTTGCGTTAATGGAACTGGATTTACTCAAAGCCAAAGGGTTTTTAATTCTGCTCGATGATTTTGGCGCGGGCTACAGCAACATTAATTACCTGCGACGTCTCCCCATCGATGTTATCAAGCTGGACCGTTCACTTATTAGCCAGATCACCCATGACGAAGCCAGCCTGGTTATCGTGCGGAATGTGATTGTGATGTTGAAAGAACTGGATTATGAGGTTTTAGCGGAGGGTGTGGAGGATCAAGCCACCGCGCGGATACTGAAGGATTTTGGATGCGATGAGGTACAGGGATTTTATTTTTCCCGGCCGTTACGGCCGGAGGATATTCCGCGTGGATGGGGAGGAGGAATTTGCTGGAGGGGATTGAATGAGGGGCCTTAGGCAGGCGGGGGCCTGTTAGAATTGTATGGAAGGGTTCCATTTGCCCCAACCAGCAGGGCTTTTTTTTACGGTGGTATGGTTCCGTTCGCTTTAGGCAGCGGGGCTTTTTGGAACGGTGGAAGGGTTCCGTTCGCTTCAGGCTGCGGTGCGCTTCAATAGTCACCGGCGAACGCGACCGGGTTGGGGGCGCTCGCCGCCGCGCCCCCAACACCCCCGGCTCCCCCTGCCACCCTCGCCGCTTCGCGGTACCCTCGGCTTACCGCGTCCGGCTTCGGGCCGGGCGCGACGCCACATCCCTGTGGCTCACGCCCTCTGACGGCATCCATGCCGTCAGCCCCGGCCTCCCGCGCACACCTCGGCGAGGGCGATGGGGTCCAACACCCCCGCGGTACTTTCAGGTGATTAATGGAAAAACAAAATTATCGCTATGAGTATGAGAAACACTCACGGCGACAAAAGGCATTCTGAAAAAAGACAGATGTGAAGCTGAGGGTGTTATCTCACAGAAACCAAAGCCGTTCAGTAAAACATAAAAAATTCAAAGTTAGGGGTGTTTGGACCGGCATCAAAATCGCCGAGCCGGAATTGACGAGCCAGGTCAGGCCCGCATGGACGCGGGCCTGAGGTCGTGAGCTACAGGATGTAGCATCACGACCGACCTGAAGCGAGGAAATGGAGGCGAGAGAACCGCGCAGCGGCGATTTTGTTGGCCGGGAGCCGGGGGTGTCGGGGCGCGGCGGGGAGCGCCCCTGACACGTTCGCCGTCACTGAGGCCGCTGTGGATGAAAACGCCCCGAGCGAACGGAACCTTTCCACCATACAAACACCCCCACATCCCGAAGCGAACATCCCCCTTCCACCCTACAAACACCCCCCGCCAACCTGGCGAACGATATCCCCAGCCTGCAAGGCTCCAACTACGCTGCTTCCCCCTCCAGACTAAACCGGTGCACGCTTTGCGCCAGTTGCTGCGCCTGGTCCTCCAGCGCGGTCGCGGCGGCAGCCATTTCCTGTACCAGCGCGGCGTTTTGCTGTGTCACCCCATCCATCTCATTGACCGCAATCGTCACCTGGCTGATGCCTTTCGCCTGTTCATCAGACGCGCTGACGATCTCCCCGATAATGCTCTGGACCGAAGTAACCGCTCTGGTCATCTCCTGCATGGTTTTACCCGCATCGTTAACCAGTTGCACACCATTCTCTACCCGACGGCTGGATTCATCGATCAGCGCACCGATCTCTTTCACCGCATCGGCGCTGCGCTGGGCAAGGTTACGGACTTCCGACGCCACCACCGCAAAGCCACGACCTTGCTCGCCCGCACGGGCCGCTTCCACCGCGGCGTTGAGCGCCAGGATATTGGTCTGGAAAGCGATACTGTTAATGATCGCGGTGATGTCGCCGATTTTCTTCGCACTCTCATCAATCTGCGACATGGTTTGCACAACCTGACCTACCAGCATCTCACCCTGGCTGGCAATGCGGGTGGCGTTTTCGGTCAGTTCGGTCGCGTTGTGGGCATTGGCGGCGTTGTGTTTCACCGTGGCGCTGAACTGCTCCATGCTGGCCGCCGTCTGTTCAAGCGCAGCCGCCTGTTGTTCGGTACGGGAAGCGAGGTTAACGTTGCCGCTAACAATCTCCTCTGCACCCTGGCGCACTGAGTCGCTGGCCATTTTAATCTGTCCGACTATCAGACGCAGTTGCGTTTGCATGGTATGCAGGGCATAGAACAGGCTCTGACGATCGTCAGCTTTCACGCTAATGCTGTTATCCAGCTTGCCGTCCGCTACCGCCAGCGCAATGGTCGCGGCTTCCAGCGGTTCACCGCCAATCGGCTTAAGCACTTTACGACTGAACACAATTGCCAACAGCGCGCTGACTAACAGGATGCTGATGGTCATCATGATAATGGCCATCGTCAACTGACGGTTAGCCGCCGCCATCACCTGGCTCACCGGCGCAACGACACCCAGATACCAGTTATCGGTGCTGTTGCCGATTTTCACCGGCTGCCAGGTGACCAGCCCCGCTTCACCCAGCACCGGGTCAGGCTGCTCGAAAACGGCAGAGCTGAAGTGGTGGGTTTCGCCAGGATACGCTTTGGTCGTCAGGTTTTTATTCGGATGAGAAATCACTTTTCCGGCGGTCGAGACGAGTACCGCATAACCGCCGCCCTGCCAGGGTTTAATCTGGTTCACTTTTTGTTGCAGGGACGCAAGAGAGATGTCCGATGTCACCACGCCATAGAGTTTGCCGTCGCTAATAATCGGGGCCGCAACAGAGGTCAGCAGCGTCGGTACGCCATTATAGGCATAGCTGTAGGGTTCAATCAGGGTGTCTTTCAGCGACTTTTGCGGTACCAGATAGTAGTCGCCCTGCCCTGGCGTCATATAAGACATTAGCGGATGAACGTTATATTTGCCGGACTGATCGCGATCGACAAAGTAGGCGTAACGTCCGCCGGGTGCCTGATCGGGCTTGCCGTTGAATTCAGCATCGCGGCCGTCCCAGACGTTTTCTTCGAAGATGACCGAAACGGAAAGATAGTCAGGATTGTCGCGCATCGCGGCTTCCTGCATTTTATAACCGACATTACGATCGGTGACCCCCGCCTGCGGAAGCGCAATCATGCTGTGGCCCAGGTTGTGCGCCACATCGCGCGCGTAGCTCAGCTCACTCTGAATCTTCAGCGCTTCACTTTGGGCGATTTGCTGTAAGTATTCTTCGGCTAAGGACTTTTGGACATTGCTGGATTGCCAGCTAAGCACGCCGATGGTCACGACGAAACCGAGCGTGATGGTGATAGCGCCCGTTAATAAAACCTGTGCACGGGTGCTCATTTTCTTATGAACATATTTTTTGACCATAACGGCTCCTGTAACATCAATCGATTACTTCATTCACTGTCCCTCTTCTGTCTGGCATATGTCCCTTATGGGATGTGTATCGGCGGGCATTATTCGATCTTTAATAGTTACCCGAATGGACAAAAAGCGTTTACCACCGCCCTTTTCCGGGATTTATTTTGTTCAATTAGGTATGGACACGGAAAATTGATACTATTCTCTACGGTCAGCATTCCTGATGGCATTTTATGCTGGTCAAAAAATAAGTAAAAATTTACATTCACTTCACATTTGCGGTACAACACGCAAAAAAAACGGCCTCCTGGTTAAGGAAGCCGTTTTCAGTCGGGACTCGCCGCTGCGGTAAATCGCTTTTTTAAGCGATCGACACGCGTGCCAGTCGCCGTGCGGATGACGCTTTCTGGCGTTTATGCCTTGTACGCTGCCGCAGAAGCTGACGATTGATGCGATTGAGCAACGATGTTGTCAAAAGTAATCATCGCAGATTTGCAAAAAATGCATTTTGCGCCGAAGGGGTTTTGTTGTGACACATCGAAATGTGAGGTTCGGTATTGGGAACCATGACAACAAGGGCATCGGAAATGTATATGTAAAATAATAATATCCTTACAGCGACGTAGCGCTGACAATCGCTAAACGCGACGCTCCGTATTTTACTGCCGTAATAATGACTGTTCTGTCAGGCAGGTGGCGCGTTGTTTAGTCAGAAATAAGCTGCGCGGGAAATGGCTTTGTTCTCGTTTTTCTGAAGACAAAAAGTGCAGGCGCCATTTCGGTAACGCATTGTTCTATCGGTGCTTTTTTATTTTATTCGTTTTACCGTCAATTTTTTTTGACCGGCAGGTGCTCAGCACAAACGTTAAGAGGAGAAAAAGGAAAACCCGCAAGGAGATCTCTGAAAGAGATAAAAGATGTGAGTGACTTCGAAACCGCTAAAAATAATTTCATCTAAGAACCGATTTATCCATTAACGCATCATTCAGACATTTAATCAACCACTAAATGAAAAAAGATAATTTATTAGGATTAACGATAAATAATGACAAAAACGTGTTATTCGCGGCGCAAGGGTGTAAGGTGAGCGGCCAACATAACAGGAAAGAATCTATGTCCGAACGGAAAAACGCTAAAAAGACCCGCAATTATCTTGTCACCAACCAGTGCCCGAAGTGCGCTAAAAATTCTGAGCACAGCTTCTCCCGCGTGCAAAAAGGCGCAATGCTCATGTGCCCTCACTGCAGTCAACTTTTCCAGCCCGTTAAAAATAACGCCGCATAAACCGGACGAGGTCCGTTAATTTTGCCAGTTTCACCGGCAGGGTTATTTTCGCCCTCTTTTTTTGAAAATTAAAACGGACCACGTTAAAGCCACTGGACATTATTTTTATCCAGTGGCCTGCGCGATCAGTGTTTTATCATGACGTGCCGGACAATCGTGTAATCCTCCAGCCCATACACAGACATGTCTTTTCCGTAGCCGGAAAGTTTCTGACCGCCGTGCGGCATTTCGCTGACCAGCATAAAGTGGGTATTGACCCAGGTGCAGCCATATTGCAGGCGTGCGCTCAGACGGTGCGCGCGGCCCACATCCTGGGTCCAAACCGAGGAGGCAAGGCCATATTGCGAATCGTTCGCCCAGGCCAGCGCCTCAGCTTCATCACTGAATTCCGTCACGCTCACCACTGGCCCGAACACTTCGCGCTGGACGATGGCGTCATCCTGCTTCGCCCCGGCGAGCACCGTAGGCTTAAAGTAATAGCCCGGCCCGTCGACTTTTTCCCCGCCGGTCACCACGTGAATATGATCCAGCGCTTTAGCCTCATTCACCGCCTGGGTGACGCGATCCAGATGCGCCTGCGAACTCAACGGGCCCAGCTCGGTGGATTCATCATACGGCGCGCCATATTTCAGGCTGCCTACCGCCTCGCCGAGTTTCTCCACCAGCCTTGCGTAAATGCCTGACTGGGCGTAAACGCGGCAGGCTGCGGTGCAATCCTGCCCGGCATTGTAGAAACCGAAATTACGGATGCCGTCCACCACCGCATCCAGATCCGCATCATCAAAGACCAGTACCGGCGCTTTGCCGCCCAGCTCCATATGGGTGCGCTTCAGGGTGCTGGCGGTACGGCCAACAATATGCGCGCCGGTGGCGATGGAGCCCGTCAGCGACACCATGCGCACTTTTTCATGCCCGGTAAGCGGGTCGCCGACATTCTTCCCGGTGCCGAACAGCACATTCAGAACCCCGGCCGGGAAGATGTCTTTTGCCAGCTCAGCCAGTTTAAAGGCCGTCAGCGGTGTGATTTCCGAGGGTTTTATCACCACGCAGTTGCCCGCGGCCAGTGCCGGACCCAGTTTCCAGGCCGCCATCATCAGCGGATAGTTCCAGGGCGCAATCGAGGCCACCACGCCTACCGGATCGCGGCGAATCATGGAGGTGTGCCCCGGCAGATATTCCCCTGCCGCCAGGCCGTTCAGGCAGCGCGCCGCCCCCGCGAAGAAGCGAAACACGTCCACCACCGCCGGGATTTCGTCGTTCAGCACGCAGTGATAGGGCTTCCCGCAGTTTAGGGATTCCAGCTTTGCGAAGGTTTCCGCATGTTCTTCAATCACATCCGCCAGTTTCAGCAGTGCTTCCGCCCGCTCTTTCGGTGAGGTTTTCCCCCACTGGTCGAACGCGGCATCGGCTGCCTCAACGGCTTCGTTGACCTGCTCTGCCGTCGCTTCAGGGATCTCCAACACGACTTCACCCGTGGCCGGGTTATATACCGCCAGGCGCTCGCCTTTACCGTCCACGAGCTGCCCGTTAATCAATAATTGACTCTGCATAGTATGCCTCGTTCGTTATTTACCGCTTCCGGCGACCCCTTCGCCATCGCGTGTCAGCCACCAGGCTCCGAGGATCGGGATGGTGGTTACCAGCATCACACAAAGCGCCACCACGTTGGTGACGGGCACATCGCGCGGTCTTCCCAGCTGGTTAAGCAACCACAGCGGCAGCGTACGTTCATGCCCCGCTGTGAAAGTGGTGACGATGATTTCGTCAAACGACAGCGCAAACGCCAGCATGCCGCCCGCCAGCAGCGCCGAGCCCAGATTCGGCATCACCACATAGCGAAAGGTTTGCCAGCCATCCGCGCCCAAATCCATGGATGCTTCAATCAGGCTGTAGGAGGTTCGCCGAAACCGGGCGATAACGTTATTGAACACCACCACCACGCAAAACGTGGCGTGGCCCACCACAATCGTCAGAAATCCCGGTTCCAGATCCACCGTTTTAAAGGCGCTCAACAGCGCCAGGCCGGTGATAATGCCCGGCAGCGCAATCGGCAGCAGCAACAGCAGCGACACCGCGTTCTTACCAAAGAAATCGCGCCGCCAGAGCGCCGCTGCCGCAAGCGTACCGAGCACCAGCGCCAGCGCCGTGGCCAGGGCGGCGATTTTTACGGACAGCATTACCGCATCGAGAATATCTTCGCGCTGCGCCGCAACGCTGAACCACTTCAGGGTGAAACCCCTGGGCGGAAAGCTAAACGCCGCGTCCTCGGTATTGAAAGCATAGGTGCCAATCACCAGAAGCGGCCAGTGGAGGAACAGAATCGCGCCCCAGGCGGCGATTTTTAACCAGACGGGTGCGCGTTCAGAGTGCATCGAAGGCTCCCAGGCGTTTTACAATCGCCAGATAAAGGGCTATCAGTACGATCGGCACCAGCGTAAACGCCGCCGCCATAGGCATATTGCCGATCGCCCCCTGTTGGGAATAGACCATGTTGCCGATGAAATAGCCCGGCGGCCCCACCAGTTGCGGCACGATAAAATCGCCCAGCGTTAACGAAAAGGTGAAGATTGACCCGGCCGCCACGCCCGGTATCGCCAGCGGTAAAATGACAAAACGGAAAGTTTGCGCGGGTGTCGCCCCTAAATCCGCAGAGGCCTGTAACAGTGACGGCGGTAACCGTTCCAGCGCCGCCTGAATCGGCAGGATCATAAACGGCAGCCAGATGTACACGAACACCAGAAAACGGCCAAAACCGGAAGTCGACAGCGTGTTACCGCCCACCAGCGGCAGAGAGAGAAAGGCGGTTAATACGCCTTCTAACCCCATGTGCTGAAGAAACCACTGGGCAACCCCATCCCGCGCCAGCAGCAGCGTCCAGGCATAGGCCTTCACAATGTAGCTGGCCCACATCGGCAGCATCACGGCGATATAAAAAAAGGCTTTCATTTTGCCGCGCACATAGCGCGCCATGTAATACGCAATGGGAAACGCCACCACGGCGCTGGCGAGGGTCACCACAATGGCCATGGTGACCGTCCGGATGATGATGTCGTAATTCGCCGGTTGAAACAGCGCCTGCAGGTTCGCCAGGGTGAGATCCGGCGTCACCGACATGGTGAAATCATCGAAGGTATAGAACCCCTGCCACAGTAATGTCAGCAGCGATCCGAGATAGACCACGCCGAACCACATCAGGGGCGGTAACAGCAACAACAGCAGCCACAGCGTCGGACGCGCCCAGAAGAAGGCGGTCAGGCGGCGCAATGGACCGGGCGAATGCGTTGGTTGCGGGAGCGTCATATCCATCTCATCCCTCCGCGTGCAATGGGATCATCGCGTCACGGGACCAGGAAGCCAGCACCGGCTGGCCGATATGGAACGCGCCATCGGGCCGGGCATCGTAAAGATTGGCCTGGCTGACCAGCAGGCGTCCGCCGTCATCGAGCCGCAGTTCAACCCGGGTCAGCGCACCCTGATACTGGACTTCCTGCACGGTTCCCTTGACCTGAATCTCCCCCGGCTGATTCAGGGTGATGTGTTCCGGGCGCAGCGAAAACGCGCCGCTCCCGCCCCACATCCGCTGCACCTGCTCGGCGGTTAACACGTTGGAGGTGCCAACAAATCCCGCCACGAACGGCGTACGCGGCCGCATATACAGCTCGCGCGGCGGAGCGACCTGCTCAATACGGCCATTATTAAATACCGCCACGCGATCAGACATCGAGAGCGCCTCGCCCTGATCGTGGGTGACGAAAATAAACGTAATGCCGAGCTCCCGCTGGAGCTTTTTCAGCTCGCCCTGCATCTGCTCGCGCAACTTCAGATCAAGCGCGCCCAGTGGCTCATCCAGTAGCAATACGCGCGGCTGATTGACCAGTGCCCGGGCAATCGCCACGCGCTGGCGCTGCCCGCCGGAAAGCTGGTACGGTTTGCGGGCATGGGTAAAGCCCAGCGCCACCTGTTCGAGGGCGGCGGCGGCTTTCGCCAGGCGCGTTTTCTTGTCCACGCCCTTGACCATCAACCCGTACGCCACGTTTTCCAGCACCGACATATGCGGAAACAGCGCGTAATCCTGGAAAACGGTGTTGACGTCGCGCTGCCACGGCGGCAAATCACGGGCCTCCTGCCCAAAGATGCGAATGGAACCGGAAGAGAGCTGTTCAAACCCGGCAATCAAACGCAAACAGGTGGTTTTGCCGGAGCCGGATGGCCCCAGCATGGAGAAAAATTCCCCGTCGTTAATATTAACGGTAACGTCATCCACCGCCCGCACGTCGCCATACAGGCGGCTGACATGAATAAATTCTACTGCATACGACATGTTCACCCCGCTTAACGCCTGGTTTACGCCTTTCCCCTGGGAGCCAGGCGGTTAGCGGCCGCCCATAATGGCGATGTAGTCCTGCGTCCAGCGGCTGTACGGCACAAATTTTCCGCCGCTGGCGGTGGGGGTTTTCCAGAACATGATTTTGTCGAAATAACCGAAGCCGTTGGTTTCACAGCCCTTCTCGCCCAGTAGCGTACTGGCTTTGCACCCTTCCACTACCGCAGGCAATGAACCGAACCACGCCGCCACATCGCCCTGTACTTTCGGCGTCAGCGACCAGTTCATCCATTTATAGGCGCAGACCGGATGTTTAGCCTGGGCGTGCAGCATGGTGGTATCGGCCCAGCCGGTGACGCCCTCTTTCGGGAATACCGTCGCGATGGGCTGGCCTTCCGCTTTCAGCGCGTTCGCCTGATAAGGCCAGGCGCTGGAGGCCACCACGCCTTCGTTCTTGAAATCGCTCATCTGAACGGTGGTGTCATGCCAGTAGCGATGCACCAGTTGATGCTGATCGCGCAGCACTTTCAACACCGCCTGGTACTGTTCTTCGGTTAGCTGATACGGGTCGGTGATATTTAACGCGGGCTGGGCGGTTTTGAGATACAACGCCGCATCGGCGATATAAATCGGCCCATCGTAGGCCTGAACCCGGCCCTGATTCGATTTGCCGTCCGGCAGATCCTGCTTCACAAACAGTACGGCCCAGCTGTCCGGCGGCGTGGGAAAGGTTTTGGTGTTGTACATCAGCAGGTTTTGGTCCCCACTGATACGGCGTGCCGTACACTTTACCGTCGACGTTGAACCACTCGCCTTTGACCAGGCGCGGATCGACGTTTTTCCAGTTGGGTATTTTGCTGATATCCACCGGCTGGACGCGTTTGCCCATAATCAGGCGCAGCGAGGCGTCGCCGGAGGCGGTAACCAGATCGTAGCCGCCCTTCGCCATCAGGCTCACCATTTCATCGGAGGTGGCCGCGGTTTTGACATTGACTTCGCAACCGGTCTCTTTTTCGAACTGGGTCACCCAGTCATATTGTTTATCCGTCTGTCCGCGTTCGATGTATCCCGGCCAGGCGATGATATCCAGCCGTCCTTCCCCTTTCGCCGGGTCCTCGGCTGCCTGGGCGGAAAGCACGGTCAAACACAGCGCACTTAATGTGCTCAGCGCAAATTTCGTAGTCATAAACCGGTACTCCTGTCTGAAGTCGTATCAGGCAGCCTTGCCGTAAAATTATGTCCCAAAATAAAAAATAGCCTTCGCAGTAAAAGCATTCCTGTCACTGCCCGGGAATTTATTAAGGATGTGACAAACCGCGCACTATTTTATGCAAAGACTGTGAAGGCTTTTTTAGAGTGTAGACAGGGAGTTAGCTTTTTCATTAACTATCAACATTTCCTATGAAGAATATTTTTTTAATTCGCGAAAATTTTGATTAATAAAAAAGCATTAGCATTAATCGCTGAAAATAAGTTATTCAGCGAACGAGAACACAGAGGTAAATAAGGGAAAACCGGGCACGGTATTTTGCCGTTTATAATTGCTGGATCAGGGTGCCCAGGGTTTTAACCGCCTGCTCTTCGCGATCGCCCCAGGCCCAGGAGGCGTTAAAGCGAAAGTAGCTGTCATAAAGCCGATCGGTTGTAAACATTTTACCCGGCGCAATGCTGATTTTATGCTGCAGGGCCCGCTCGCTAAGCAGGCTGGCGTCGTGTCCTTCAGGAAGCTCAATCCACAGGAAATAACCGCTTTCGCTGCGATGGATCTTCACCTCCGGCGGCAAGTGGCGACACAGCGATTGCCAGGCCAGTTGCTTGCGCTGGGCCAGTTCCCGGCGCAAACGCCGCAGATAGTTGTCGTAACGCCGGGAAGCCAGATAGTCCACCAGCGCCAGTTGCATCGGCGAGCTGGTAGATAGCGTGCTCATCAGCTGGAGCTGCTGGATACGCCGGGCGTGACGGCCTGCGGCCACCCAGCCAATGCGAAAGCCCGCCACCAGACATTTCGAGAACGACGAGCAGTGCAGCACCTGGCGTTGCGTATCCCAGGCCAGTGCTGGCAACGGTTTTTCGCGTCCGTAATACAGCTCGCTGTAAACATCGTCTTCAATTAACACCACGTTGTGCCGCGTCAGTAGCGCCACCAGTTGCGCTTTTTTCTCCGGGCTGAGGTAAAACCCAGCGGGTTCTGACTGTTGGTCATCAGCCAGCAGGCTTTAACCGGATAGTCGTTAAGGGCCTGCTCCAGCGCCGCCAGGTCGATGCCATGTTCCGGCGTGGTCGCCACGGACAACGCTTTTAAACGCAGCCGCTCCAGCGCCTGTAATGCGCCGTAAAAACAAGGATTTTCCACGATGACCCAGTCACCCGGCTCGGTCACCGCCTGGAGGCTGAGATTGAGCGCCTCCAGCGCCCCGGCGGTAATAACAATTTCATCCGGCGAAACGTTCATGCCCTGCTGGGCGTAACGGCGGGCAATGGCGTGGCGCAGTGCTTCATTACCGGGAGGCAAGTTGTCGATCACGCTCATGGCGGTGGCGGTTTTACTGACATTTGCCAGCGAGCGGTTAAGCTGGGCCAGCGGAAATAAACGGGGATCGGGGAAACGCGGAACCGAACGGCATCACGCTGGCATCGCAGCTGGCCTGGAGAACATCAAAAATATAGGTATTGATATCGACGGTTTCGTTACGAATAACCTGCGGCGCGGGCGTTCGTGGCGTGGCGGCCAGACGCGGGGCGACGTAATAGCCTGATTGCGGACGCGCCACGATCACGCCCTGGCTTTCCAGCGTCTGATAGGCATGGCTGACGGTCATAAAGCTGATCTCGCCGCTGGCGCACTGCTCGCGCAGGGAGGGAAGCCGGTCGCCGGGTTGCCAGACGCCCAACTCAATTTGATCGATTATTTGCTGTGCCAGCCGCTGGTATTTTTTTCATCGTCCCTCCCGTTTGTGGCGGGAGTATAACAATATTGCAACCCTGTGCGAGGGGCAGTAAACGCGATTAACAGGGAATTTTGTTATTAATAACAAAAAGGTCCATTTTTTACTGAGAACATTCCCGATCGTGATTCCCGACAATAAATGACGTTGATCTGTGATACGCCAGGCCTACACTTGCGTCAGTTTGTTACCCCTTTTCCGGAACCCGACTCATGAAAAAACGAATTGTCATCTCACTGTTATGCTGTTTCCTCGCCGCGCCGGCGTTGGAGTGCGGATCGCGTCACCACGGTTCCGGTCCAGTTCGCGAAAGGCGCATCCAGCGCCCAGCTCAAAGGCACTTTCGCCGGTTATGACAGCGTGCAATACACCGTGAACGCCAGGCAGGATCAACAAATGACTGTCAGTATCGCGGGTAGCTCAAATGCGAACTTTAACGTATTTGGCCCAGGTGCGACGCCCGGCGAAGCAGAGGCGCTTGGTACCGGCTATGTTGGCGGCGACTGGACGGCGAAACTGCCTGCCAGTGGCACCTACACCATTCAGGTTTACCAGACCCGCGCCACGGCGCGTAAAGGTGCTAAGGTCCCGCATACCCTGACGGTTAGCATAAAGTAATCTCACTGCGGCGGGCTTTCCGCCGCATCCTCACGCCGGATGGTGTGCACATCGCAAACCATAACAAATTGTAAAAACCGCCAAACAGTAGCAACTGTTATACCTAAATACCCCGTCACTGTTTCTAATTTTCTCCCTCGCCAACGCTTATCCTGCCGCCAGAGCCCTTGTCAGGAGTGAGGCATGTTTGATCTGGATGCATTTCATCTGGCGCGAATACAGTTCGCGTTCACCGTTTCTTTTCACATTATCTTCCCCGCCATTACCATCGGCCTTGCCAGCTATCTGGCGGTGCTGGAAGGCATGTGGCTGAAAACCAAAAAACCCGTTGTGGCGTTCGCTGTACCACTTCTGGTCAAAAATCTTTGCCGTTAACTTCGGAATGGGCGTGGTGTCCGGCCTGGTGATGGCCTATCAGTTTGGCACCAACTGGAGCGGCTTTTCGCAGTTCGCAGGCAGCATCACCGGCCCGCTGCTCACTTATGAAGTCCTGACCGCTTTCTTCCTGGAAGCCGGTTTTCTTGGCGTGATGCTGTTCGGCTGGAACAAAGTCGGTCCGGGCCTGCATTACTTCTCCACCTGTATGGTGGCGCTGGGCACGCTGATATCCACCTTCTGGATCCTGGCGTCCAACAGCTGGATGCAGACCCCTCAGGGCCATGAAATTATCAACGGGCAGGTGGTGCCGGTTGACTGGTTTGCGGTGATCTTTAACCCCTCGTTCCCGTACCGCCTGTTTCATATGACCATCGCCGCGTTTTTAAGCAGCTCGCTGTTTGTCGGCGCCTCGGCGGCCTGGCATTTACTGCGCGGCAATAACGCGCCCGCCATCCGCACCATGTTTTCCATGGCGCTGTGGATGACATTAATCGTCGCCCCCATCCAGGCGCTGGTGGGCGATATGCACGGACTCAACACCCTTAAACACCAGCCGGCGAAAATCGCTGCCATTGAAGGCCACTGGGAAAATCCCCCAGGCGAACCGACCCCGCTGCTGCTGTTCGGCTGGCCGGATATGGAGCAGGAGCGCACCCGTTACGGCCTGGCGATCCCGGCGCTGGGCAGCCTGATATTGACCCACAGTCTGGATAAGCAGGTTCCGGCGCTGAAAGAGTTTCCAAAAGCCGACCGCCCCAACTCGCCCATCGTCTTCTGGTCGTTCCGCATTATGGCCGGGCTGGGCATGTTAATGCTGTTACTCGGCGTGCTGGCGCTCTGGCTGCGCGTCAGGCAACGGTTGTATACCTCGCGTCCGTTCCTGCGCTTTGCGTTACTGATGGGGCCGTCGGGGCTGATCGCCATTCTGGCAGGCTGGGTCACTACAGAGGTGGGCCGCCAGCCCTGGGTGGTGTACGGGCTGCAACGCACTGAGGATGCGGTGTCTGCCCACGGCACGCTGCATATGAGCATCAGCCTGCTGGCGTTTTTCGTGGTGTATATGTCGGTATTCGGCGTTGGGTACAGCTATATGGTGCGCCTGATTAAAAAAGGCCCGCAGCCGGAGGACGCGCTGCCGCCCGTCAACGGTACGCCCGCCCGACCGTTATCCGCCGCCAGTGATTCTGTTTCCGGGGAGGCCCTATGACCTTTGATTTCGCCATTATCTGGTTCGTGATTATTGTTTTCGCCACCCTGATGTACATCGTGATGGACGGGTTTGATCTCGGGATCGGCATTCTGTTTCCATTTATTCGTGATAACGACGATCGGGACGTGATGGTTAACAGCGTCGCCCCGATATGGGACGGCAACGAGACCTGGCTGGTGTTAGGCGGCGCGGGACTGTTTGGCGCATTTCCGCTGGCCTATGCGGTGATTGTGGATGCGCTGACCATTCCGCTGTCGCTGATGTTGATTGGCCTGATATTCCGTGGCGTGGCCTTCGAGTTTCGCTTCAAGGCGACCCCCGGCCACCGTCCGTTCTGGGATAAGGCGTTCATGGCCGGTTCGATCCTCGCGACATTCTGTCAGGGCGTGGTAGTGGGCGCGGTGGTCAGCGGCTTTGAGGTCACCGGGCGGACCTTCAGCGGTTCACCGCTGGGCTGGATGACGGCCTTTAATTTCTTCTGCGGCGCGGGTCTGGTCGTGGCCTATGCCCTGCTGGGCGCGACCTGGCTGGTGATGAAAAGCGAAAATCCGCTGGAAAGCCGGATGCGTGCCCTGACCCGCCCGCTGTTGCTGGCGCTACTGGCGGTGATTGCCGGGATCAGCCTGTGGACGCCGCTGGCCCACGCCGATATCGCCGACCGCTGGTTCAGCCTGCCGAATCTGTTCTGGTTGCTGCCGGTACCGCTGTTGGTGGTGGCGCTGAGTGGCTGGCTGTGGCGCTGTACCGCGGATAATCGCAGCCACACGCTGCCGTTTGTGCTGACGCTGGGGCTGATTTTCCTCGGGTTCAGCGGGCTGGGCATCAGTATCTGGCCGCACATTATTCCGCCGCATATCAGCCTCTGGCAGGCCGCTGCGCCCGCCTCAAGCCTGAGCTTTATGCTGGTTGGCGCATTGCTGATTATTCCGGTGATCCTGATTTACACCTTCTGGAGCTATTACGTGTTTCGCGGCAAAGTTCAACATGGCGAGGGGTATCATTGATGAAAGCGACACTGTGGTCGAAACGCCTGTTCTGGCTGGCGGTAATATGGGGCGGCAGCGTGCTGACGCTGGCGGCGGTTGGGATGTTTTTCCGTGTGATTATGGCGGCTGCCGGGTTTAAATCGCACTAGATCCGGCGACAGGACCGCCCATCACAGCACAGGGTTTCTCAACCAAATGGCAACCAACACGCTTCTTCGTGGGACTTTGCAAAACTGACACAGGCTTTGCAGGCATTTAATTATCGCAATGATAACCCTACGTTATTATTGCGACATTAGCGCCACCACGTTCAGGAGTAACCCTATGATAAAGAAGCTGATAAGCGCCCTGCTGCTCTGCGCGGCGCTGTTTTCCGGCCAGAGCGGCGCACAGCGCAACGGACATCTTTTTTATAAAGTGCAAAACGCTGACAGCACCTTACGCCATTCTGCTGACAGCGATGAATTAAGAAGCGCCGCCGAAGAGGCAGCGCTTGACGTGCGGGAGCATCATTACTGGAGCAAGTCCCCGTAAGCCGGGCACGCACCAGAATTAACGCCTTATACCGAGAACAGCCCGCGCAAATGGTGCGGTTCGCTGCGCTGGTACTGCGGCGCCACGGCAATTTTATCGCCGAGTTTCGCCGCCGCGTGCCAGGGCCAGCGCGGGTCATACAGCATCCCGCGGGCCAGTGCGATAAACTCCGCCTGCCCGGTGGCGATAATCGCTTCCGCCTGTTCCGGCTCGGTAATCAAGCCTACGGCAATGGCGGGCATGGCGACCTGCTGCTGGATCTGTTGGGCAAACGGCACCTGGTAGTTGGGGCTGATGGTGATTTGCTGCGCGGGCGACAATCCGCCGCTGGATACGTGAATATAGGCGCAACCGCGCCCTTCAAGCGCTCTGGCGAGCTGGATTGAGCCGTCAATGTCCCAGCCCCCTTCCGTCCAGTCCGTGGCGGAAATGCGTACGCCTACCGGTAACGATACCGCGGCCTTCACCTCGTCGAAAATTTCCAGTACCAGCCGCATCCGGTTTTCGAGGCTGCCGCCATAGTTATCGGTGCGCTGGTTCGACAGCGGCGACAGGAATTGATGCAGCAGATAGCCGTGGGCGGCGTGCAATTCAATCAGATCAAAGCCCGCTCGTTGCGCCCGGCGTGCGCCGTCCACAAAGGCCTGCTTAATCTGCGCAATCTCTTCGCTGCTCATGGCTTTCGGCGTCGGGTTTTCGCTGAAGGCCAGCGCGGACGGTGCCAGGGTTTCCCAGCCTCCCTCGCTGCCGGACAACGCTTTACCCCCTTTCCAGGGCGCATCCACTGAGGCTTTACGCCCCGCATGACCCAGCTGGATACCGAGTTTGATCGGCGACCAGCGGCGGATCTTTTCCACTTCCCGCTGCAGTGCGTCACCCAGCTCATCACTCCAGATCCCGAGATCCCAGGGGGAAATACGCCCTTCCGGCGTGACCGAGGTGGCTTCGATGATCAATAACCCCGCCCCTGACTGCGCCAGCGTGCCCAGATGGACAGAATGCCAATCGGTGGGCGCGCCTTCTGCGGCGGAATACTGGCACATCGGCGCGATGATAATGCGGTTGCTTAACGTTAAATCGCCAAGCTGACCCTCAGAAAAAAGATGACTCATTCAAGCCTCCTGAACGTGATGTTCCCGGTAAAGTAGATCAGACGCCAAGTATAGGAAGGAACCAACTGTTTCTGTTGGCGATTTTTGCGGCTTAAGCGGACGCTTTAATATTCGGTTACTTGATGTTTCCTGATAAAACATATTTTTTTCGTATTTATAGCGGGATAAATAAAAAGTCGCTTGATTTTCCACCAGGCAAACACGATACAATTATGTATTACGCAACACGCCCGGACCGCCGGGGCAAAACAGGGCCGATTATCAGATTATTTCCCCACTCGGTAAAAAAGTGGGTAATTCTGCTAACTTACGGCCCTTTTTTATTGATTACACATCGGTAAATTTGGCCTTTTCGCCCTGAATGCTTGCCGTCTCCCGGCCCGACAAATCCATTTGCTAAACTTAAGAGTACTGCTTTTATAAAAGCGACTCTGGAGGTTGTTATTAGTATGCTGAATCAGACATCTCGACTCACAATATCGGAATCAGAAGCTTACGACGAAAACGTTCGGTATGAGTTCGATCCTTGTGAGCTCAAGCTGGACGAGATGGTTGAAGCGGAACCGCTGCCCGAATCGATTGAAGGCATGCCTGCCCCTGATGCGCTGACGCCAGCGGATCGGTACCTTGAACTGTATGAGCAGGTACAATCTTCGCGAATCTTCCCGGACAGCAAAACGTTTGCTGACTGCGCGCCCAAGACAGCGCCGCTTGCAATTTTACTCAATTATCGTCGCGCCAAACGCTATCCGGGCTTTAACCTGGAGCGCTTTGTTCACGACCATTTTCATCTGCCCAGAGACTACAGCAAAGAGTATATTTCGGACCCGGACCGCAGCCTCAAGGACCATATCGACAGCCTGTGGCCGGTGTTGACCCGTGAACCGCAGGAGCACATTGCGTTTTCATCGCTGCTGCCATTGCCGCAGTCGTATATCGTGCCCGGTGGGCGCTTCCGCGAGACCTATTACTGGGATTCTTACTACACCATGCTGGGGCTGGCGGAAAGCGGACGTAACGACCTGCTGCGCTGCATGGCCGATAATTTCGCGTGGATGATCGAAAATTACGGTCATATCCCTAACGGGAACCGTACCTATTATCTGAGCCGCTCGCAGCCGCCGGTTTTTGCCCTGATGGTTGAGTTGTTCGAAGAGGATGGCGTACGTGGCGCGCGGCGTTATCTCGACCATCTGTTGATGGAGTACAGTTTCTGGATGGACGGCGCGGATAACCTGGAAATCAACCAGGCTTACCGCCGTGCCGTGCGCATGCCCGACGGCGCGCTGTTGAACCGCTACTGGGACGACCGTGACACGCCGCGCGATGAGTCCTGGTATGAGGATGTCGAAACCGCCAAACTGTCAGGCCGCCCGGCGAGCGAAGTTTATCGCGATCTGCGTGCGGGCGCGGAATCCGGATGGGACTACAGTACCCGCTGGCTGCGTGATGCGGATCGTCTGGCCAGTATCCGGACGACCCAGTTTATTCCGGTCGATCTGAATGCGTTTCTTTATAAGCTGGAAACCGCGATTTCCAATATCGCTGGCCTGAAGCAGGACGCGGTGATGGCGGCCCGTTTTCGTGAGAAAGCCGTTGCCCGTCGCAACGCCCTTAACCGTTATCTGTGGGATGAAGAAACCGGCACGTTCCGCGATTATGACTGGCGTCGCGAACGCCTTGCTTCATTCTCAGCCGCCTGCGTGGTTCCGCTTTATGTGGGTATGGCCAGTTATGAGCAGGCGCAAAAAATCGCGGTTAACGTGCGCGAACGTCTTCTTACCCCTGGCGGTATCGTCGCCACCGATGTGGTGAGCGATCAGCAATGGGACAAACCCAACGGCTGGGCGCCGCTGCAGTGGATGGCGATCGAAGGGTTGAAGAACTATGACGAGACCGCGCTGGCCGACATCATTGCCCATAACTGGCTGCGCACCGTGAAGCGCGTCTATATGGAGCAAAACAAGCTGGTGGAGAAATACCATATTGCGGATTACGCACCGCAGCCGGGTGGCGGTGGTGAGTACCCGTTACAGGATGGGTTCGGCTGGACTAACGGCGTGACCCGCCGGTTAATCAGCCTTTACGGGGAACCGTAATAACACAGCGCCGCCTTTTCAGGCGGCGCTGCTGTTTCAGGCCTTACGACCCGGCACGGTTTTCAACAGCTCTTCCGGGCTGATGGATGCCACCACGCCACTCCCCGGCAACGGCATCTTCAGAATGTGATTTTTGATTTTGCCGATGACGTGCATTTCACACGGGCGACAGTCAAACTTCAGGGTCAGGACTTCATCACCGTGAATAAGCTGCATCGGCGTCGCTTTCCAGCTCTTGATCGATCCTTTGGCCTGTTTCGGGCACAAATTAAAGGCAAACCGCAGGCAGTGCTTGGTGATCATAACCGGCACATCGCCCTTTTCCTGATGCGCTTCAAACGCCGCATCAATTAACTGGACGCCGTAGCGGTGGTAAAACTCACGCGCCTTGTGGTTATACACATTTGCCAGGAAGCTAAGGTGGCTGTCCGGGTAAACCGGCGCAGGCTCGCTCACGGCTTTGCGGGTGGCCCGCTGATACGCAGCCAGGCGCGCGTCGTCCAGCGCGTCACTGGTTTCCCGGCGCAACTGGTTTAGCAGGCTGTTCGGCACAAACAGCGCACCGGGTAAATTGATGTTTACTGCCCGGGCGTAGTACATCGTCTGCCCCAGTTTTGTGACACCGTCACGCAAACTGATGTACGCTTTTTCCGGGTTGTTGGCTTCGTTGAATTCGCCGTCCAGCGTGCGCGTAACGCTGACACCATCTTCTGAAGTCATGGTCAGGATCAGCTGCTCCTGCCAGCCGCTCAACTCTATATCCACCGCCACACGGCGTTCGCTGGAGGTTTTCAGCAGCGCCTGTTGCCAGTTATGGTCGAGGTTACGATTAAGCGGGTGATGCGGACGCAGGGTTTTCAGCGCATCCGGCATCTCGTTGGGCCAGACGCGATAGCGGTTCCCGGCGAGGTTTTCCACCGTATTGGCGCGAAACCCCACAACCTCACGTTTCACCAGCACGTTCAGCCCGTCGCCATTGGAGAGCGGTTCGGTGACGTCCACATCAAGATGGTCTTTAGCGACTTTCATCACTTCACCCACCGGCAGACCGATAAATTTCGGCGAATCAAAAGCGCCGATATCAATCTTACGGGCGTTAACGAAGTAATCCGTGCTGCCGCGATGGAAGGTTTTATCCGGCGACGGAACAAAGAAATGTTGGGTCACGCCCGCCGAGGCGCGGGCCAGATCGCCACGCTGCTCCATCACTTCATCCAGCAACTGCCGGTAATAAGCGGTGATGTTTTTCACATAACTCATGTCTTTGTAGCGCCCTTCAATTTTGAATGAGCGCACACCCGCATCAACCAGTGCCGCCAGATTGGCGCTCTGATCGTTGTCTTTCATCGACAGCAGATGTTTTTCATACGCCACGACGCGTCCCTGATCGTCTTTAAGGGTATACGGCAGGCGGCAGGCCTGGGAGCAATCGCCACGGTTGGCGCTGCGGCCCGTTTGGGCGTGGGAAATGTTGCACTGCCCGGAGTACGCCACGCACAGTGCGCCATGAATAAAGAATTCAATGGTCGCGTCGACGTTGTCGTGAATAGCTTTGATCTGGTTGAGATTCAGCTCACGCGCCAGCACGATTTGCGAGAACCCGACATCGGACAAAAACTTAGCCTTTTCGACGCTGCGGATATCGCACTGTGTGCTGGCGTGCAGCTCAATCGGCGGAATGTCCAGTTCCAGCAAGCCCATATCCTGAACGATCAGCGCGTCAACCCCGGCCTCCCACAACTGGTGGATCAAGGCCCGCGCCGGTTCCAGCTCATCATCATGAAGAATGGTGTTAAGGGTCACGAAAATCTTCGCGCCATAACGATGGGCGAACGGCACCAGCTCCGCGATGTCGCGCAGGCTGTTGCTGGCATTGTGCCGCGCGCCGAATCCCGGGCCGCCGATATAAACCGCGTCGGCGCCATGAAGGATCGCTTCACGGGCGATGGCGGTGTCGCGTGCCGGGCTCAGAAGTTCAAGATGATGGGGGTGCAGGCGCATGTTTTATGATTATCCAGTGTTGAAAATGGCGGGTATTGTAGACAGAAGCGTCCCGGATCAGAAGTATTACCTGACGTTTGCGGTTTTGCGGCAATTCTTTGCGATCATGCTCGGCCTGAACCCGTGAAGAAATGGACTACGGGTTGTCGTGACGCGGATAGTGGATCAGCGAATGGAAGCGTGTCGGCGCGGACGTCGGGTTGCGGTAAGCGTGGGTCCGGTCGGCGATAAACCGGTGGCCTTCGCCTGGCGTCAGGGTGCGCCATTCCCCGTCCGTCTGCAGTTGTAATTCGCCCTGGATCACCACCACATGTTCAATCGTCCCCGCTTCGTGGGCCGATGACTCGCTCTGCCCTCCCGGGGCCAGCGTCACCACCAGGAAATCCAGACCCAGCACGGGATCGAAAGGAAAAAGCGGCTCTGCGGTCATACCCTGCGGCGCGGCGTAGATCAGTTTCTGCTGGGTTTGCGCCGACGCGATAAACACCGAAAACGGCACATTGAAACCGGTGGCGATTTTCCAGAGCGTGGCGACGGTCGGGCTGGATTCCTGGCGTTCAATCTGCCCAAGCATCGCCTTGGATACGCCGGTCTGTTCTGCGGCCTGGGTTAAGCTCCAGCCACGCGCCTGACGCAGCGTTTTCAGCGTGTCGCTAAGATTAGCAGCAATATCCATCACGTTCCTCCTGAGAAAACGCCAGTTTACCTGCTTGTGCGTTATAGCGTACAGTGATAGTTTGTCTGGACGTTATAACGCACAAGGGGCATCGTCATGCGTCAATCCACCTTTCCCACGCTGCTGGCCGGATTTGTCGCCGTGCTGGTTGGCTACGCCAGTTCCGCCGCGATTATCTGGCAAGCGGCTGCGGCCGCTGGCGCGACCCGCGAACAAATCGCCGGGTGGATGACCGCGCTGGGCATTGCCATGGGGATCAGCACCCTGGCGCTGTCGATTCGCTATCGCGCGCCGGTACTCACCGCCTGGTCCACACCCGGCGCAGCGCTGCTGGCTACCAGTTTGCCTGGCAGCACGCTGAACGAAGCCATCGGGGTCTTTATTTTCTCCTCTGCGTTGATTGTGGCGTGCGGCGTGACCGGGTTGTTTGCGCGTCTGATGAAACTGATCCCCCACAGTCTGGCCGCCGCGATGCTGGCCGGGATCCTGTTGCGTTTTGGTCTGGAGGCTTTTGCCGCCCTGCCCAGTCACGGCCTGCTGTGCGGCGCGATGCTCCTCGCCTGGCTTTGCGCCAAAGCGTTTGCGCCGCGTTACGCCATTGTCGCCGCCCTGCTGGCCGGCTGGTAATTTGCCTGGCTACCGGGCAGTTCCAGCGCGTTGAGGCCAGCCTCGCTCCGGCGCTTCCCGGCTTTACGCTGCCCCACTTCACTCTGCAAAGCCTGCTGGGCATTGGGCTGCCGTTCTTCCTGGTGACGATGGCGTCGCAAAACGCGCCGGGCATCGCGACATTGAAAGCGTCCGGCTATCCGGTGCCGGTTTCGCCGTTAATGACCTTCACCGGTCTGACTGGACTGATCATGGCGCCGTTTGGGGTGTTTTCCATCTGTATCGCCGCCATTACCGCGGCAATTTGCCAGAGCCCGGACGCCCATCCCGACAGTGCAAAACGCTGGCTTGCTTCCTCTGCCGCAGGGGTATTTTATCTGCTGGCGGGAGTGTTTGGCGGAGCCATCGCCGCGCTGATGAACGCGCTGCCGCTGGCCGGTATCCAGATGCTGGCGGGCCTGGCGCTGCTGGGCACCCTCAGTGGCAGTCTGCACCAGGCATTAAGCCACGAGACCGAACGCGATGCGGCCATCGTTACTTTTCTGATCACCGCCTCAGGAATGAATCTTGCCGGCATCAGCGCCGCTTTTTGGGGGCTGCTCGGCGGCGGCGCGTGTTATGCGATATTGGCTGCCGCCCGAAAAAAACGCGCCGGATAACTATTGCTCGCGTACAGCATCGGCCTGTGCCGGACGGTAAACGGAATGTGGGTATATCGAATGGAAAAGCGTGGGCTCAGGGGAGCAAGCTCCCCTGACAGATTACTGTTTTTTTGCCGGATCAAACATTTTGGCGTCGGTCGCCATATCATCAATCACCTGTTTTAAGGTGTCGACGGTCATGGCGGTATTTTCATTGCTCAGGTTTTCACCTTCGCCTTTACGCACCACTTTCACCACAGGCTTATTCGTCGCGGCATCAATCAACTCACCTTCAAAATAAAGGTTGGTGTCCATTGTGCGGTGCCCTGTGGCAACCTGCGTACCGGCAACCACCAGCGCAATCGGCAGGACTTCATAGAACTGCAGCCCTTCTTTGCTGGAATCTACGCCGGTAATGGCACCCCGAAATATCAGGCTGCGCGGCCCCGGCGTAGTAACAAGAGGTTTACGTGCGGCGGCGGCGGTTTTCAGTTGCTGGTTGGTGTAATTTAATATTCCGCTCAGAACCTTTTCGCCAATCTGGGTATTCGGTTTGGGAATGGGATAATAAACAACAGGATTATAAACCAGGCTGTCGTACTGATTAAAATCAAAACCGGGGGCCACCCAACGCATCACGGTTTTACCGGAGGCGGAGGTTGTTTCCTGTAAGCCTGAGTAGTCTTTTAAAAAGCCGGAATACTTTTCCGGCGACGTCACTTTCGACGCACAGCCCGCTAACGCGAGCGTTACGCACAGCAATGAAGCCTTAACAAATAAAGAGGTTTTCATTTTTGATACCTGTAATTGCACATTAACAGACACGTTATAGCAAAGCCGCAAACAAGAAATGAGGCATAAATAGCTATCTGAGAAAATAACTGGCAATCAGGATAAATTTAAAGCAGTGGTATTATTAGCACAAATGAAAAATAAATAAGTATTATGTTAATAAAACTACACAATAAGCAGGGTATTTATTAACTGACGTAATCCTGTTACGCCAGTTAATATCAGGAAGGCGATTAGGGTTTACGGGCAAATAAGGTGGCGAAGCGCAGTTTAATCCGGTTGCCCGCTTCATCAGTACGATGCAGTTCACCCGGATTTTCATTGTATTTCACGATGTCCCACCCGGCGTAATAATTGCTCAGTTCGCCCTCGCGGAACGCGAAGGGGAAGCCGACGGTGCACGGATAATCCGCAGTATCCATCGCTGCGACTATCAGGTTGTAACCGCCGCTTTTGGTGCAGCGCTGCATATTATTAATCAGGCCCGGGATCGTGGCGGATTCCAGAAACATCATCACCACGGTCGAGAGAATAAAATCATATTCGCCGTCGAAGGTCAGCGTGTTCAGATCGCGGACGTCGCTCTGGATCGAGGTCAGCCCTTCCGCCTGCGCGATGCGCTGGATATTGGCGATGCTCGACGGATTCTTATCCCAGGCGGTAACGTCAAATCCGTTGGCGGCAAGGTATAAACTGTTGCGGCCATTGCCGCAGCCCAAATCAAGCACGCGCCCCGGAGTCAGGTAAGGCATCGCAGCAATAACTTCAGAATGGGTACGGGTTAAGCCATATTTTTCAGTGAAATAGTTTTCATCACAACCGGTCATAGTGATTCCTTAGACGTATCAGAAACAGGAGTTCGTAGTAAGAGTTTGCCCTGGCACAACAAAATCAGCGTGCGAATAAACAACAGGCCGATAATCGCGTTGCTGAAAATAAACAGCGGCAACGCTAAAAAGTGGAAAATCCCCCCGGCACTGGCATGACCCAGATGCAGGGCCGTGGTGGCGAGCGCAGAGACGCCAAATGAAAAGCTCCAGAACCCGGGATTAAACGCCTGCGCCCTGTACCACGGGTACAGGCGGATCATAAACAGCAGTTGCAGCAGTCCATAACCAAACAGCATTTTGGCAAACATATCCGCTTCACCGCCATTCACGCTTAACAGCGCGCTGCATGCCACCAGCGCCGGGGCCATCTGGATACCGAGCGAGGTACGTACCGCCGGGGGCATTTCTCCCCCGCTGCGCATCCGGCTGAGGATCGCCGGTTCAAGGCTTAGCCACGACAATACGCCAGCGCCGAGGAACAAAATGCCGAGGTCGTGAAAGCCCAGCGCACCACAGGCCATTGTGCTGATGAAATTGTTGGCGACAGTGGGTAAATAAAGTCCCGGCGTGGTGGCGTCACGGGGATGCCCACCGCGCCACAGACCGGCGCTTTGCCAGGCGGCATACAGCAACTGGCCGATCGCGCCGAGGCTAAAAAGCATCACGGCAAGCGGCCGCACCCAGGGCGTAAGCCCCATCGCCACCAGCATGGTAGTCGCCGGAAACAGACTTACATAGCTACTCATCAACGGATGAAGCACCTCGGTTTTAACCGTCTGTGGATGAGCGACCAGCCGCCAGACAAATGCGAACGCAAGCAATAGCCAAATCAGCGTCGCCATCGCCACGACACCTTCGCCAATCCACGGCGACACCGGCCAGATGGTCGCGGCGTAACGCCAGGAAAAGCCGATGCCAATCGTGCCCAGCACCATGCCGAAATAGCCCGCCGGAAGATTCACTATCGTTGATGTGGCCCCGGCAGATTGCCAGGCAATGGTTTTGCTCATTTTGTTTAAAGTTTAAAAATATATTTGAGATGCATTTTATGAGACTCCGCCGTGAATTACTACCACTCGCAGGATCCGGAAACTTTTGCCAGGGTTAATGTACGCACGTAACGGAGCCCTAAGCATGGAAAAATACCGGTTAACTGACGCCAGCCGAACCGTGGAGTATCAGGAAAACGGCACGACTCACAAATTTACCGTGCGCCAGATAGAAGCCGTGCGGGATTTTAGTGACGTAAAAGCCGGCGATTTGGGCGGCTGGATTGAGGAAGAGACCAGTCTCAGCCACGACGGCCACTGCTGGCTGTACGATCAAAACAGCGCCGTGTTTGCCGGGGCGACCCTACGCGACAATGCGCGGGTGACGCAACCCTGCACCATCAGTCATGGCGCATCGCTTACCGGCGAATGCTGGGTCGATCGTGCGGATATCAGCCATAACGCGTTCATTGGCGATCGCGCCATGGTGCAAGCCTCGGTGGTGCGGGGCGAATGCCGCATTTTTGGCGATGCGCGGGTGATGCATCAAAGCCAGGTCATCGCCGCCGTGGGGCTGACGCAGGACCAGGACCAACGTCTACAAATCTACGATAGCGCCACGGTTATCGCTTCGCGGATTGTGCACCAGGCGCAAATTTACGGGCGGGCGCTGGTCAGTTTTGCCTTTGTGGAGCACCGGGCCACAATCTGTGAAGACGCGATATTAGAAGGCAATGACGAGAACAATATTTGGGTCTGCGACTGCGCGCAAATTTATGGTCAGGCGCGGATCGTCGCGGGCAGCGCTATCGATCAGTGTCCAACGATCCGCTACAGCTCGCAGGTTTTCGGCAATGCGGTCATCGAAGGCGACTGTGTGCTGAAACACCATGTCCATGTGTATGACAATGCCCACATCACCGGCGGCCCGGTACAGCTGGACGACCGGGTTAAAGTTTGCGGAAACGCGCGCATTACCGGCAATGTGGTGATCGAAAACCAGGTCGAGGTGACCGATCATGCCGTTATTGAAGCCGCTGAGGGCGATATGTTGCATATTCGCGGCGCGAAAATGGTGAACGGCGAACAGTACATTACCCGCACGCCGGTGCTGGGAGCGATTTAAGCGCCGTAGCGGCTGTTATTTATCGATGATGCGGGCGTAGAGATTCTGATCGTGGAATTTCCCGTTGAGAAACTCTGCCTCTTTCAGACAGCCTTCAAGGGTAAAACCGTTGCGCAGCGCGACCTGGTTGCTGGCGTGATTGGTCACGATACATTTGATGACAAAGCGGCGCACGCTGCCTTTTTCAACGTAGTAACGCATCATCCCCTGCAGCGCCCGGGAGACGATGCCCTGCCCCTGTAGCGCCTCATCCAGCCAGTAACCGATATAGGCCGCCTTGTTGGTGGGTTCAATCTGGTTAAAGGAGATGACGCCGCACAGCACGTCGTCGCGCAAAATCATAAACATGCTGGCGTAACCGCGATGGTGTAACTGGTAATTCCCCTGCACCGTGCGACGGATATCGTTAACGCTGACCACCGACTGCGGCCACTCCATCGCCTGTTGCAAATACGCTTTATTGCGCTCAACCAGTTCGTACAACGGCTCAATGAACAGGTCGCTGACCGAATGTAACTTCAGGTTGTCGTTGATGATAATAATGTCGTCTTGCCACTCAGCGGGATTTTGCACGCGGGATCTCCGGTCAGATTTTTTAACAGCATAACGTAAAAAAGGGAGCTCACGCTCCCTTTTGCCAAACTATGCCTTAGCGCATCTGCCGGTCATCGACGTAATTGCGTTTATCCGGCGCAGGCGGGAAATACTGATACAGCCACGTCTCGCTGATGGTCTGACCCTGGCAGCGCAGGAACATCCGCATTTCAACCGGCTCCGTGGAGTCGGAGGTCGGATGCCAGTCGAACAGGATACGGTAGCCGTCGAACGGTTCGACAAACAGAATTTCTATCTGTTTGGCTTCGCCGCTGGACAGGGTGATCACCGGCTCGATACCTTTCGGCGCGTACTCCTTCAAATTGCCGCCGATAAAATCGATGGCAAAACGGCGTGACCAGGTGGTCGGGAAATGTTCGCCCGGCGCCCAGCCCTCCGGGAAACTGCCCATACCGGTACGGGTTGCCAGAATATTCGCCAGCGGCGAACGCACCGGCGGCTCACCGCTCCAGTAGAGTTTGTATTTGAAGTTCAGCTGATCGCCTGCTTTAACCGGTTTTTCCGGCTGCCAGAAGCAGACGATGTTATCCAGCGTTTCGCCGGTGGTCGGGATCTCCATCAGGGCAATGGTGCCTTTGCCCCATTTATTGGTCGGTTCGACCCCACAGACTGGGGCGCTTGTTATACCAGCCCATAATGTCCTGATAGCTTTCGAAATCGCGGTCGGTCTGCACCAGACCAAAGCCTTTCGGGTTGTCATCGGTGAAGGCATTGAACTGTAAACGCTGCGGGTTGTTGAGCGGGCGGCACACCCATTCGCCATTGCCGCGCCACATCGCCAGACGGTCGGAATCGTGGATTTGCGGGTGGATGGTGTCGCACATCCGGCGCTCATTGGTTCCGCAGGCAAACATACTGGTCATCGGCGCGATGCCGAGCTGCCTGATATCTTTGCGGGCAAAGAGGCGGTTTTCCACCTCCATCACCACCCGTTTTTCTTCGCAGTGAATGATGAACTTATACGCGCCGGTGACGCTTGGGCTGTCGAGCAGCGCATAAACCACAAACGTGGTGTCATCCGCTTTCGGCGTTTCAAACCAGAAGGCAGTAAAATCCGGGAACTCTTCCGGCGTATCCGTAAAGGTATCTACCGCCAGGCCGCGGGCGGACAACCCGTACTGATAGGTCTCATCCACGGCGCGGAAGTAGCTGGCGCCCAGGAACGACACGATGTCGCGGCGCGCCAGTTCCGGGGCTTTGAAGGCGCGGAAACCGGCGAACCCGAGATCCGACTGTCCCACCAGCTGCGCGGTGTCGACGCCTGCGTCGTGATAGTTGAACAGCGCCGGGCGAAAGTGAATTTCACGCGCCTGACGGGAGGACGGATCGAGGGAGAACATACGCACCCGGCGGCGGAACCCCATTCCCACGTGGAAGAACTGGACGTCGAGCTCACGGCCCGGAATATTGTTCCACAGCGAATGTTCCGGATCGTACTGAATGCTGTTGTACGCCTGGGGGGTTAAGGTCGCCAGGGTGTCCGGCAACGGTCGCGGTGCGCCGCCCCAGGGCTTTTTGGCTAAATCGCCCGCCATGGATTGCAGAACGTTAAAATCAAATGCGCGCGACTGACCGTCGGCGATATCAGACTCCTGCGCCCATGCCGCGTTGGAAAACAGGGTCATCAGACCGGGAGTACCGCAAGCGGCGGCAAGTGCCATAGAGGCTTTAATAAAACGTCTGCGATTCATGCCTGAGAACGCGTCCTTTTGAAGTCAATGTGTGCTGTCTGGTGCGAACCTGACAGCGGTAATTTGTTGTAATTGTTACGACCGCTCACTCTAGTCAAAATTCATTTTGAAGCCAATAGCTTTCCATGTCCGTCATCACGCTTATGCCTATCAAAACGCCCGCTTTTTGCGCCATGTAAAGAAAGGTCAACACTGATAAAAAATAAGCTGTTGTTTTTTGGCTTTTCCGCCGTAGCTAACTCCGTCGCTTTGCATATTTTGACAAATCCCTTTCTGTCTTTATTGCGGGGATAAACAGATTCATCTGAAGGGGGAAATTGCGGGTCTGCACATAACGCAAATATATCCTTTGGCGGGCTTGCCAGGCCGCGTCAGACAGGTTAGTTTCAGCGTCGCGTCAGGGGCGGGATTACCCTCTCCCTGGCGTGTGCCCGGAATAATTCCTCTGGCAGGCTGGCGGCGATGCCGCGCATTACCGATGTTGACAGATGTCATTCACCGGTTGTCGCGTAAACGTCACCGCCTCTGCAACGGAAGCAGGACGGGCATATATGCCTTTATTCTTCTCAATGAGAGGGCTCGTGACTGAGTATTAAAAATAAGCACGGGCGGACACCAAATTACATTAATGATGATAGCTTGTGGTGGCCCGGCATTGCCGGGTTCTCTTCAAACGTCCAGCGGCATAAAAAACCCCGTTTCGTGAGAAATCGGGGTTTTTACTTTTCGGCGGTTGCCGTTATTTCACGCTGACATCAATGCCCGGGAAGAATTTGGCGGCAAGCTTCGTGATGGTGCCGTCAGCGCGGACTTTATCAATCGCGGCATCAAGCTGCTTTTTGGTTTCCTCATCGCCCTTACGCAGGCCAAAACCGATCCCGCTGCCGAGGATTTTATCGTCCACTACCGGCTTGCCGATAAAGCCAAAGCCTTTGCCCTGCGGTTTGCTGAGGAAACCGCCCTGACCCGCTGCCGACATCACCAGCGTGGCGTCAATACGGCCATTCACCAGATCGCCCCATGCCAGATTTTGATCTTTATAGGACACCACTTCGACGCCCTGTTTTTCCCCAGTGCTCTTTGGCGTAGGTTTCCTGAATGGAGCCCGCCAGCACACCGATGGTTTTGCCTTTCAGCGCTTCTGCTGTCGCATCCAGCCCGCTGCCTTCTTTACCCACCAGCTGTGACGGAATGCGGTAGATCGGCTGGGTAAAGTCAATGCTCTTGCGCCGTTGTTCGGTGATGTTCATCGCCGAGTTAATCGCGTCGAATTTTTTTGCCGTCAGGCCGGGGATCAGCGTATCAAAGGAGGATTCCACCCAGCTGCATTTCAGGCTGGCGGCGGCACAAATCGCGTTGCCGAGCTCAATGTCAAACCCTTCTAATTCGCCCTGCGCGTTTCGGCTTTCGAAGGGTGGATATTCAGCTTCCACGCCGTAACGAAGTTCCGTTGCGGCAAAAGAGGCGAAAGACGAAAACATCCCCAGCGCCAGACACAGCGTTTTAATCTTATTCATGGTGACCCCTTCTTATCCGTTATACGTCAAGTTGTAGATGCGTCGGCGGCGTTCGCTTATCCCCGTGTGTGGCAAAGGACTCACTGTTCTGCCGTTTGACTCCGCCCCTCGGGCGTTGTGCTGCAATGCGAATGCGTGACGGTGTTAACGTGGTTTAACCTGGCACAGCGCCTGCGCGCCGGCCCGTAATGTCGCCTCATCTTTCGCAAATGACAGACGAATCAATTTATTATCGGTTCCGTCGGTATAGAACGCGGACAGCGGAATCGTCGCTACACCATAATCCACGATCAGCCGTTTCACCATCGCGCTGTCGCTTTCATCGCTGAAATGCTCATAGCTGGCGAGCAGGAAGAACGATCCGGCGCTCGGCAGCAGTTTTGAAGGGCGAATCCGCCAGCAGCGTTTGCATCAGGTCGCGTTTACGCTGATAAAACTCGCCCAGCGAGAGGTAACGCGCCGGATCGGCCATGTAATCCGCAAAAGCGTACTGCATCGGGGTATCGGCGGAAAACATCAGGAACTGATGCACTTTGATCATCTCATCCATCAACGCCGCCGGTGCAAGGCAATAGCCCACGCGCCAGCCGGTGACGTGAAAGGTTTTGCCGAACGACGAGATAATCACGCTGCGTTCCGCCAGCGCCGGATGGGTCGCCATACCGTGGTGTTTCAGGCCGTCGAACACAATATGCTCGTACACTTCGTCAGACAAAATCACGATATCGGTATGGCGGGTAATGGCGGCGAGCTGTTCCAGATCGTCACGGCTGAAAACCTGTCCGCTCGGGTTGTGCGGCGTGTTGACGATAATCATCCGGGTGCGCGGAGTAATGGCGGCCTGCACTTCATCCCAGTTCACCGCAAAATCCGGCACCGTGAGTTTGATCGCCACCGGCGTCGCGCCCTGGAGGCGAACAATAGGCGCGTAGCTGTCGAAGGAGGGCTCAAAATAGATCACCTCGTCGCCAGGATGCACCAGCCCGCTGATGGCGCAGTAAATACCTTCGCTGGCGCTGGCGGTGACCAGCACTTCGCTGTCATCATCATATTGCGCTCCATAGAGCGCTGCGGCTTTCCCGGCAATCAGCGTTTTTAACGTTCCCAGCCCGGTCATCGGCGCATACTGGTTGCGGTTGGCCTCCATCGCCTGGGTGACACCGGCAATCAGCCGGGGATCGCAGGGAAAGTTGGGCGCGCCCTGAGAAAGGTTAACCGCCTGGTGCTGGGCGGAAAGCTGGCCGATGACGCTGAAAATCGTGGTGCCAACATCGGGCAGCTTGGAACGTAATTGTACCGGCGTAGGGATCGACATAGTGGTTCCTTTCTCGTTTTGAATGCATAACTATTCAAACCGCAGTGCGATAGCCCGACAACCGATTTGTTGTCATAATAGCTATGCAAAAAATGCATAGCTAACGGGACGCCGGAACACAACGATGACGCGACGCACTCTTCCTTTAAATGCGCTGGAAGCCTTTCTGGTCACGGCTCGCCACCTTAATCTCACCCATGCGGCGCGCGCGCTGTACCTCACCCAGGGCGCGGTAAGCCGTAAAATCGCCACGCTGGAAGCCTGGTTTGGCTTTGCGTTATTTGAGCGCCACGCCCGGGGACTGCGTCTTACGCCGCAGGGCAGCGCCCTGTTGCCGGACCTGCAAAACGCGTGGGATCAGTTAATGAGCGCCGCTGACCAGGCGCGTCAGCAGCATAATGTTATCCGCCTGAAAGCCCCTACCTGCGCCATTCGCTGGCTGGTGCCGAAATTGATGCAACTGGAAAAGAGGCTCAGCGATGTGCAGGTGACGCTCACCACCACCACCGATCATGACGTCAACTTTAAAACCGAACCCTATGACGCGGCGATTATCTTCGGCGCGCATAAAAACCCGGGATTTCTGTTGTTCGATGAGGCATTAACGCCGGTATTAAGCCCAACGCTGATGCCGGACGTGCCTGCCACCCCCGACGCGCTGTCAGCGTTGACTTTTTTGCATCCCACCCGTGATAAAACCGACTGGTCGCTGTGGCTGGCACAGCAGAACACACCGCGCCCGGTTATGCGCAAAAATCAGCATTTCGATACGATGGATCTGGCGATCAGCGCCGCGATTCAGGGATTCGGCGTGGCGATAGCCGACGAACGGTTGGTAGCGGAAGATTTGCGCGCCGGGCGGCTGATCCGCCCTTTCCCGCAATGTGTCAAAACCGGTGCCAGTTACCGTCTGGTCCTGCGCGATGCGCCGCAACACAGCGAGTTCATGGCGGCGTTTGTCGCGCAGTTGCTTACTCAAGACTCGCATTTAGCTGAAGGAACAGCACAGTGAAGGGGTTAAATTTCATGCTTCGCTATGAATGGATTATTTTTCGCATCGATAAATATAAAATTATTAGCTACGCTATTATTTCCATGTTGGCCGTAACACCCCGCACCTCAGGGCGGCGGCGGAATAATTAACAGATTTTGTATTAATGCTGACACATGTTCCACAAAGTTTCTTTTCTATTTTATAATCAATAACGCTAGCGTCTTATCAGTCATAAAGCCATTTACCTGCTTTTGCTGATTCGGCAAACATTTTTACAGTTAAAGGTTTACGCGTTCGCTCAACATCTTTTCGTTTTAATTTAAACCAACGTGTCAGTAGTGGAGTGTTCTCCCAGGGAAAATAGCAAGACCATCTCACTTCAGATAAATCCACATTAAATTTCTTTTCAAATTTATCCAAAGCTTCATGCAGGTCATCGCCGGGAGCGTCAAATAAATCCGAATCAAGCTCTAAAGGGATCTCTTTCCAGTTACTGTCTACATATCCTGAAATCTCTTCTCTGAAGAGTGCCAATACTTCTTGCTGAATTGTGTCCATCAAAAAGAGGTCCATTGTATACGATCCTTGGGACGGGCAAGCAGGTTGTATTTTGCCCGAGTTTTCCCTGACACTTGGTAAATTGAATTCACAAGACCTATCCAACCTAACCACGGAACATATCGTGCTATGACAGCGGCAAGATTATTTGTTTTTCGCATTCTTACCCCAACGGGTGTCGGAACTCTAATACCAAATGGCGTTCGCGCATTCCGTAACAGCATTCTCCCATACCTGGAAATAACACTAGTCCCTTTGATTGCCTCTCCCGGTTTCGTTCTGGTTTTTAACCACGGTTGCCCAGCGAGGATAGCAGCACCTGACGCAATGCTAATTCCAAGTTCATCGCAAAATTGCTCAAGGAAAATTACATCAAATAGTTCACCTGCTGACAGGTTCGATTGCCCGTGGTAGAAATAGGTTCCGTTTAGTTCTTCTGTTGTATCCATTCAATCACCTGTTAAGCTGTCTGCCGTTCATTCCATGCATCGGTGAAAATTATGTTTCCATCACAATGCTTCCAGGTAATCTTTTCATAGCGTAGCTCAACAGATTCAAGGTGATTATTATTTTTGTCTTCGGGGGAGGCCATTATAGGAGATATTGAAACAATCCGAACACCTTCGAGTAGCATGTTAAAGTATTCCACTTCCTGGCCTGCATCGTTAACTTTATACCATTTGATTTCGGCAGATTTCAGGCTCTGACCAGTGGCTACTGCTTTGTATAAGTATGGGCTGGAATAGTCGAATTCTTTCACGATAATCATTGGCGAATGTTGACGAGTGCCAGTAGGTTTACCTGTGGCATCATCGGTAGGAATAAACAGGTTATGTTGGAAACCTTTAAACTCAATACTGCATTCCCTGCCAGCGACATCACATCCACCTTTAATGAGTGCTCCACCATCGTCATAGAGCCACATATTACCTGGAATAGCCATATTTTTTAATCCATATATCGTTGTAAGTTCCTGCAAATAAGATATCTATTGCGCAGCGGTGAGTAAATAACCACTGTGTGTGTTTTTTTGCTCCCTGAAGAGTGAAATATCTGCTTTTAACCAACTGCACCGCCATTTACCGAATGACATTCCATCAGTAAATCAGAACATAATTGGCAAACGCTTTGTTCGTTTATTTCAGTGAGTCAGGCACGGAATAAAGCAACTGCCGCATCACCCGGCGGAACAGCGCCAGGCGGGCGCGCATAAAGCGGTGCTCCACCTTAAAGCGTGGCGTCTGATTGACCCCGAGCCGCATCAGACGATCGCGGCCCGGTAAACACGCCGGCCAGCGTAGCGGACCGTCTAACACCGGATGTTCGCGGCTGGCGTGTTTAGCAAAGTCGACCCAGTAGTCCGCCACCCGGGCGCTGAAGGCCAGATCCAGCTCATTAACGTAATGGCACGCGGGTTCGCTTAGCGGCAGCGTGTCGAACACATAAGGCACTTCGTTGCCGTGCCAGGTGCCGTTGGGATAGGTCTCGCGCTCCGCCTGCGCCACATAGTCAAACCAGTAGCGCCAGCAAGGCTGGTTTACCCGCTGCTGGGCCTGCATCGCCACGTATCCCATCGTGGTAAATGCCATATCGCGACACACCTGACGCCCCAGCTCTTCATCGCCGCGTACGCCAGGGTAAAGCAGCTTAATCAGCCCCAGCCCCAGCCTTTTCTCGCGCCGCAGCTTGCGGATTTGCTCTTCCAGCGAGACGCCAAAATAGGCCAGTACGCTGGCCTCGTCGCTGTTGCTGCCGATCATCAACGGCATGGGGTGCTGGCGCGCATCAAAGAGCACGTCGAGCATGGGATGCGGGAGCACCCGGTCGCCGCTAATCGGCACCGGGCCGAGGTTCAGGGGTGCCTCCAGCGGCCAGAACGCCCCGGCAGGTAATTCACGCAACTGCTGCGCGATGGCCTGCGCCAGGCCTAAGTGCTGCGCAATACGCTGACCTTTTTCCAGCGCCTTTTCACGTGCCAGATCCGGCAAGGTATAGGCGCTTTGCACTATCGCTTTATGGAATAACCCCTTCGCCAGCGGCGAGGCCATCAGTGATAACACGCTGCGCCCACCAGCGGATTCGCCGAAGAGCGTGACGTTGTCACGGTCTCCACCGAACGCGGCGATATTTTGCTGTACCCACTTCAGTGCGGCTATCTGATCGAGCAGTCCGAAGTTGCAGGTCGGCCCGTCGGGATCTTCCCCTTCAAGGGCCGGATGGGCGAAAAAGCCCAGGTGACCTAATCGGTAATTGAGAGTAACGAGGATCACGCCACGCCGGGCCAGCGCCGCACCGTCGTAAGGCGGAAGCCCGCCCGCGCCGATGGTATAGCCGCCACCGTGGACCCAGACCATAACCGGCAACGGTCGGCTGGTATCCGCAGGCGTCCAGACGTTGAGGTATAAACAGTCTTCGGAAAATGCTCCCGGATCGCCGCCGCCAATCGCTTTACAGTACTCAAGATTTTGCCAGCTGGCAGGAGAAAATTGATCGGCATGACGCGCCCCCTGCCAGGCGGCGGGCGGTTGCGGCGCTCGCCAGCGCAAGTCGCCAACGGGCGGTGCGGCATAGGGAATGCCTCGCCACACGAAGACATCATCCATTTGCTGGCCCAGCAATTGCCCCTGGGCCGTTGATACGCACGGAAACGGGAACGCGGTCATAGACTGTCCTGCAAAACTTTCAGCCTGGCGCGTTTTACAGTAAACCGCAACGACGTTTACTGCGGTCAGAGGCTTCCTGATACAGAGTGAATTCATCCTCAACTGCGCACCCCAGCGCCGCTTCAAAGGCTTCACGGCTGGCGTTGCCGTGGCTGCGGCCCCGCGCCTCATCCCCCAGGTTGGACTGGAAAATGCCCGCCGCGCTCACCGGCAGGAAATCTTCATATATGATTGGCTGCGCCGTGATCCAGCCGCGCTCAATCAGCGGTTGCGGATCATCACCGGGGGTGATGTGCTGGCGGTGGGTTTCCCCCACCGGCGTTAGGCGGTAGCGAAAATAGGCCAGCCCCTGGCGACGTAACAGTACATCGCTGTCCGGGAAGTCGCTGAAGACATCCTGAAGATGTAACTGATGGGTAAGATTGTCGCTACCACTGCCCGCTTCGCTCAGCAGCTTGTCGTACAGCGCCCGGCCTTTCGGGGTGAGCGCAATGCCGCGCTGTTCAATTTCGCCAAAGCGCGCGGTGTGGGTGCCGTGATGTTCGCCGTTGAACAGGATCGGCTCTTCAAGCGCTTTAAAACTGGTCTGGCGCAGCAGGATGGGGATCTCGCGGCGCGGCGGCCCTTCAATAATGGCTTTCGGCTCGATGCCGTATTCCGGCATCAGTGCCTGGACCCGATCGATATCCAGCGTTCGCGGCGTAAGATGGTTAATGTGGCAGCCGCGAAACGACACGACGTCGGCAATCAGGCGATGGGCCTGATGCAGCGCCTGATAGGTTTCCCTGTCTACCGTCGCATGGCTGTGCCAGCGGAACGTTTCCAGCGCTTCCCGGACAAACTCCGCCGCCTGCTTTTCATCCAGCCCGCCCTGGGCGTCATAGACATCAAGCAGTTCCCGGCAGCGCGGCGTGAAGATATCCCGCGCCGCGAGAATTCGGGCGGCCTTTTTACGCAGATTCTCGTCTTCAATCAATTCCAGGCGCAGCAGCGAAGTAAAGACGCGGAACGGGTTGCGCTGAAGGGCGGTATCGTCAACCGGACGAAACGCGGTTGAATGCACCGGCACGCCAGCCTGGGAAAGATCGTAATAACCGACCGGATACATCCCCAGGATGGCAAAAACCCGGCGCAGCGTCGCCAGCTCCTGCGCCGTGCCAACCCGGATCGCGCCGTGGCGCTCAACGTTAAGCCGCGCCAGCTCGTCAGCATTAACCATTTGCTGGTGCAGCTGCGGGCTGTTTTCCAGCACCGCCAGGTTCACATCCGCCACCAGCTCAAGCAACGTACCGTACTGAGGCACCTCTTTCTGGTACATCGCTGACATAGCCTGCGAAAATTGCTCCCGAATCTCATCTGCCGTGATGCTGTTCGCCATGATGTCATTTCTCCAGTGAATATTGCTGAGATTGTAGGAAACGACGGATGAGGCGGCGGGAAGAATTTGTAATCTGTGATCTCACGTCAGGGTTATGATTTTGTTCACCATCTGAAGAATTTGATCGGTTAACGGTTTTGACGAACCGACAACGAAGCGGGGACTGGGCGATTATGAAAAATCTGCTTCTCACTTTCCTTAAGTCTGAAAAAAGAAAAACTGCCAGCGTTGTCTTGTTAACATAATTACCGTAATGTTAATAATAATTTGCTATCAAGTTATCAAATCCAAACAACTTTTCTTGTCAGGGATCACGTTTCGTTTTTAACATCAGCTATGGAAAAAAACGGTTTGTTTAGTCAGCGCATTCGTTTGCGCCATTTACATACATTTGTCGCCGTCGCTCAACAGGGAACGCTGGGGCGAGCGGCCGAAACCCTCAATCTTAGCCAGCCGGCGCTGTCGAAAACCCTGAATGAACTTGAGCAACTTACCGGCGAGCGCTTATTTGATCGTGGCCGTCTCGGCGCACAGTTAACGCTGGTGGGCGAACAGTTTCTTACTCACGCCATCAAAGTGCTGGATGCCCTCAATCACGCCGGGCAGTCGCTGACCCGCCGGGAAGAACAGTCTAAAGACGTGGTGCGCATCGGCGCCCTTCCCACCGCCGCGTTAGGCATTTTGCCAGCAGTAATCGGCCCGTTTCACAAGCAGCAAACCAACCTGACGCTCCAGGTCGCCACCATGAATAACCCGATGCTGCTGTCAGGGTTAAAATCCGGGGAGCTGGATCTGGGTATTGGACGCATGTCTGACCCGGAAATGATGACCGGGCTTAATTATGAGCTGCTGTTTCTCGAATCCATGAAGCTGGTAGTGCGCCCTAACCACCCGCTGCTTGCCGATACCATTACATTAAGCCGGGTGCTGGAATGGCCCGTGGTGATTTCACCCAAGGGCACCGCGCCGCGTCAGCATGCGGATGCGCTGCTGGCGAGTCAGAACTGCAAACTGCCCAACTCCTGCATCGAAACGCTGTCGGCGTCCCTGTCGCGCCAGCTCACCGTCGATTATGACTACGTGTGGTTCGTGCCGTCTGGCGCAGTGAAGGAAGATTTGCGCCAGAATACGCTGATCGCCCTGCCCATCGCTAATCCCGGCGTGGGCGAACCCATCGGCATTCTGACCCGTGTGGACAAGCCGCTTTCCCCCGGCGCGCAACTACTGCTGGCGTCCATTCGAAAATCCATGCCGCTGTAATCGCGGCTGTTTTTCTCCCCTTCAGCGCGTCTTAAGCGCAAAAAGTGATAACCGCCAATTCTCCGGGCGTACATAATGAAACTTTCATACAGTTCCCGGAGAAACGCATGCCTACTCTGTTTGATCCCGTAAAGATCGGCGCACTTGAACTCAAAAACCGCATCATCATGGCGCCGCTTACCCGTATGCGCGCCGAAGACGAGCGTACGCCCGGTCCGTTATCCCTGACGTATTACGTCCAGCGCGCCAGCGCGGGCCTGATCTTCACTGAAGCCACGTCCGTCACGCCCCAGGGCGTGGGCTATCCCAATACCCCCGGCATCTGGTCTGAAAAACAGGTGCAGGCCTGGAAAGCCATCGTCGACGCCGTGCATGAGGCAGGCGGAAAAATCGTCTGCCAGCTGTGGCATGTGGGCCGCGTGTCGGACCCCATCTTCCTTGACGGCGCGCTGCCCGTCGCCCCCCAGCGCCATCCCGCCGGAAGGCCATGTGACGACGGTTCGCCCGATGCGGCCTTATGAAACGCCGCGTGCGCTGGAGACCGATGAGATCCCGGGCATCGTTGAGGATTTCGTCCGGGCGGCAGAAAATGCCAGGCGCGCCGGGTTCGATGGCGTGGAAATTCACGCCGCCAACGGCTATCTGTTTGACCAATTCCTGCACGACGGTTCCAACAAGCGTACCGACCAGTACGGCGGCAGCATTGAAAATCGCGCCCGCTTTTTGCTGGAGACCGTGGATGCGGTACTGAAGGTATGGCCCGCTGACCGGCTCGGGGTGCACCTGAACCTGATGTCTAACAGCTATTCCATGGAAGACAGCAACCCGCAGGCGATGTTCAGCTATGTGGCGCAACAGCTCAGTGAACGCCATCTGGCCTATATCTTTGCCCGTGAAGCGCAGGATTTCCCTGACCGCCCGGGTCCGCAGGTGAAGCAGCACTTTAACGGCGCGTGGATCGCCAATGAAGGGTTAACGCAGCAAACGGCTGAAGCGTTGATTGCCCGTGGCGACGCTGACGCGGCGGCCTTCGGCACGCTGTATATCGCCAACCCCGATCTGGTGGAGCGTTTCCGCCAGAATGCGCCGCTCAATGCTGTCAATAATGAGACTATTTACTCGCCGGGCGCGGCGGGTTACACCGATTACCCGACGTTAGGCTAAGCTCGCCGCAGCGGCACTATCCTGTGCCGCTGTTTTCCCCTCAGGGCACCAGCAAAATTTTCGCCGACGAGACGCGCTGGGATTCCAGATCGTCAAACGCCCGCTGCCCGTCTGTCAGTTCCCGCTGCTCCACCCAGCCCAGGGTACCGAATGCGCCCTGTTCAAGCATCGATAACGTCAGATGAAAATCTTCCATGGTGTAGGTGTACGTCCCTAAAAGCGCGATCTCGCCCAGCGTGATCTTGCGCATATCGATTTCGCTGTCCCAGTCCTGCAACCCGATATGCATTACCACGCCACCGGGCTTCACGCTGTGAATTGCCAGTTTGCGGGTGATGGCAGAGCCGACTGCGTCAATTACCACCTTATAACTGGACGCTTCCACAGGGTTATCAATGGGATTGAGGCAGGCGCATCCCGTGTACTGCCGGGCGGTCCCGGCCCGCAGCGGGTTGGTTTCCGCAAGCGTAATCTGACGGCATCCCCATGCACGCAGTACCAGCACCGTCAGCAGCCCTATCGCGCCGCCGCCGATGACCAACACGCTGGACTCTGCCAGCGGCGTGTGCATGGCCCGCTGGGTTAAACGCAGCGCATGCACCACCGTCGCCGCAGGCTCGGTGATCGCCGCATCCGCCAGAGATAACCCGTCGGGCAGCGCCACCACCGACGATGCCGGGATCGCCAGGTATTCGGCAAACGCACCGGGCCAGTCCATGCCAATCATATGCCGGTCGCTACACAGGTTGTCGCGCCCTTCCCGGCAGTAGTCGCATTGCCCGCAGGTGATAAGCGGATTGGCAGTAACGCGCTGGCCCGGTTTAAAACGCGGCGACTGGCTTTCCACGATTTCGCCGGACAGCTCATGGCCCAGCACCAGCCCCGGCTGACGGCGTGGATCGTGGCCGTGGAAGGCATGCATATCCGAACCGCAAATTCCGGCGGCGGCAATGCGGATCACCACCTGATTACCGCCTTCTGGCAACTGAGGATACGGCCGTTCCTGTATTTCAACGCCCAGCGGGCGGGTATAGACGAGAGCTTTCATGCATCCTCACTTAATCACGACAGAATTGGCGATCGCGATACGGCCCGCACCATGAGTGCGCCGCCACAGATACACCGCACAGGCGGCGCTGATCAGACCGATAATCAACACGTAGGCGCAGATGAGCCAGGGCTCGCCGCCGAGCGATTCCGAGAACACGGTCGCCAGCACGGGCGTTAGGCCCCCGGCGAACACGCCGGAAATCTGGTAGGCAAACGAAATGCCGGTATAGCGCACCGAGGCGTCGAAACATTCCGAATACACCGACGACATGGTGCCAAATACGGCCGCATGGAATATCCCGAACGGCACGATTATCGCCGCCCACACCAGCCAGATTTGATCGGCGTTGTAATGCATAATCGCGAACGCCGGGAAGGCTGAGAGCCCGGAGAGCGCCGCCCCCATGGCATAAACCCGCGCCCGTCCCCAGCGGTCCGCCATATAACCCCAGAACGGAATAAAGAAGCTCATTACAAAGGCGCTGCCGAGGATCGCCACAATCGCCTGATCGCGCGGAATATTCAGGGTCTGCGTCAGGTATGTGAGGGAAAACACCCCGAAGATATTAAAGAACACGCCGTCAATCAGGCGCATCCCCATACAGGTGAACACCAGCCGCGTGTGTTTGCGGAACAACTCCACCAGCGGAATACGCTTCGGCGCATCTTTTTGTTTTTCTTTGGCTTTCAGGAAGTCTTCGGTTTCCGCTACGTTTTTACGGATATAGGTGCCGATAATGACAAAGACGCCGCTGAGCAGGAACGGTACGCGCCAGCCCCAGGACATAAAGTCTTCATCGGAGAGCGTGAACGACGCCAGACCAATCGCCCCGGAGGCCAGCAGCAGCCCGAGAGACATCCCCACCTGGGGAATACTGGCGAAGAAGGCGCGATTCTTTTCCGGCGCTGATTCAAAGGTCATCAACACCGCGCCGCCCCACTCGCCACCCAGACCAATGCCCTGAATCATACGGCAGGTGATCAGCAAACAGGGTGCCCAGAGGCCAATTTGCTGGTAACTGGGTATCAGCCCGATGGCCACCGTCGCGCCGCCCATGATCACCAGCGTCAGGATCAGCATATTTTTGCGTCCCAGCGTGTCGCCGAAATGACCAAAAATAATGGCGCCCAGAGGCCGGGTGAGAAAGCCGATGGCAAACACGCCGTAGGAAAGCAGCGTGGTGACAAACGGGTCGCCTTCCGGGAAGTACAGTTTGTTAAACACCATTCCGGCAACGGTGCCGTACAGGAAAAAGTCGTACCACTCGATGGTGGAACCAAACAGACTGGAAACCGTAACGCGTCGCAGGTTACCGGCAGCAGGTTTATGCATGATGTGTTCCTCTGCGCAAAAAAGGGATCAAATGGCGCTGTAGCCGCCGTCGACCATCAGGGTTTGTCCGGTGATATAGGCGCTGGCATTGCTGGCAAGAAACAGCGTCACGCCAAACAAATCTTCCAGCTCGCCGTTACGCCCGAGGCAGGTATTGCGGGCGTGGCGCTCGCGTAACGCGGGGTCGCCAAAGACCGGCCCCGTTAAGGCGGTGGGGAAAAATCCCGGCCCAATCGCGTTACACGTGACACCGTCACGCCCCCAGCGTTGCGCGATGGCGCGTGTCAGCTGCACCACGCCGCCTTTACCCGCGCCATAAGGGGCACTGTTATCAAAGGCGCGCCACGACTGGAGCGAGGCGATGTTTATGATGCGTCCCCAACCCCGTTGCGCCATGCCTGGCGCGAGGGCTTGCGTCAAAAAGAACGGCGCTTTCAGGTGCAGGGCCAACTGCTGATCCCAGGCCGCTTCGCTGACCTCCTCAAACGGCTGGCGCAAATTCACCCCCGCCGCATTGACCAGGATATCGACCGGGCCGCTCTGTTCCGCCAGCGCCGCGATGTCAGGCTGCCGGGTCAGGTCGGCACAGACATAGCGCACCTCGCCGCCCGCGGCGTTGAGTCGCTGCGCCGCCTCGGCGAGCTGCCCTTCCCGCCGCGCCGCCAGGATAACGTTCGCCCCGGATCCTGCCAGCGCATGGGCCATCGCCGCGCCAATCCCGCTACCGCCGCCGGTGACCAGCGCGGTTTTGCCCGTCAAATCAAATAACGTTGCAGGTTGCATAAGATGTCCTCAACGGGTGACCGGGGTGCCGGTCAGGAATGACTCGCCGGGGAAATATTTCTCCAGACGAACTTCGGCGGTTCGGGCATGCGCTTCCATCCCTTCCAGCCGTGAGATACGGGCGGTGGTTTCCGCGATTTGCGGCACCGCTTCGCGCGGCATCTGCTGCCAGGTCAGGGTTTTGAGGAACTTGTGGACGGACAACCCGCCGGAATAGCGCGCAGCGCCTTTGGTCGGCAGAACGTGGTTAGGCCCGCTGCACTTATCGCCAAACGCAACGGTGGTCTCTTCACCCAGGAACAGCGAACCATAGCAGCTGAGGGTGTCGCGCCACCACGTCAGGTCACGGGCATGCACTTCAAGGTGCTCGGAGGCGTAACGGTCGGATATTTCCACCACCTCTTCACGGCTGTCGCACAGGATCACTTCGCCGTAATCGCGCCATGCGCAGCTGGCGGCATCACGGGCCACCGGCGGCAGTTCATCGATCAACTGCGGTACGCGCACCAGCACCTCTTCCGCCAGCGTCCGGGAGGTGGTGAACAGCCAGGCGGGCGATTCATGCCCGTGCTCCGCCTGCCCCACCAGATCACTGGCGACGATGTGCGCGTCGGCGCTGTCATCGGCAATCACCGCCACTTCCGATGGCCCGGCAAACACATCGATGCCCACCTGACCAAACAGCGTCCGTTTGGCTTCCGCAACAAACTTATTACCCGGCCCCACCACCACATCGGCCGGTTTACCGGTAAACAGCCCCCACGCCATGGAGGCAATCGCCTGCACGCCGCCCAGGGTCATGATGGTATCCGCGCCGGCACGGTGGAACGCATACAGTACGCAGGGATGGATCGACTGGCTAAGATACGGCCCGGAACAGGCGATGATGTTTTTCACTCCCGCCGCTTTGGCGGTAGCGACGCCCATATAGGCGGAAGCGATGTGTGCGTAACGGCCTGCCGGCGCATAGCAGCCGACGGTGGTCACCGGTAAGACTTTTTGTCCGGCTACCAGGCCCGAAGGCAGCGTGACGTCAAACTCTTTAACCGACTCACGCTGGGCGCAGGCAAAACTGTAAACCTGCTCAATGGCGTAATCGATATCGCGGCGAACGTCGCCCGGCACTTCACGGATCTGCGTGGCGATATGTTCAGGCGTCAGGATGATATCGCCGGACCAGTTATCGAGTTTACTGGCGTAGCGACGTACCGCCTCTTCACCCTGCTCTTTAATGGTGGCAAGCATCTCATCCACCACGCGCCGGGCTTCGGACGTATTGGACTCTGCTGTTTTGCTCGCTTTCTTTAACCAGTTAATAGACATACGCATCTCCACAGATTAGTGATGGCCCGGACGACTGAATACGACCGGAATTCCTGTGTCATATACATGACTAAGCTAATCTATAGTGATCCCGGAGACGAACTGCAAAAAGCAATCGAACAAAAAGTGATCGCGATCGCTTTCGTTCCCCAGAACTACAGGCGCGATCACATTTTTTTTACAACAAAATCCCCTTACCAAATAAAGTATTAGTAATCATCGTTTTAACAGGTTAGCGAATTGTTAAGCAATTCCACTCTCCGGTTAGGTCGCGTATTCGTGAGCCCGCTCCCAAAAAACACATACCGCAGACAAATAAATTTGGCGCTCTAAAGTCATTTAATATATGTCATATACATGAGTTGATTTTATGTGCACTAACGGAGGCGGATATGAGTATCGATTTTGTCGTACACGATGATGGTGATTCAGTAGGCGTCGTAGTCATCGAAGGCGTGGAGGCCGGGCAAACGCTGACTGGCTGGATTATGGACCAGAACAAAACCATTGAGTTTGACGTGAAAGACGCCATTCCCATCGGTCATAAACTGGCTATACGCGACTTAGCGGTGAATGACACCGTAATCAAATACGGTGAAGACATTGGCCGCGTCGTCTCGGCGATTAAGCAAGGCGAGCATCTGCATGTACACAACGTGAAAACCAAAAGGTGGTAATGATGGAAATCAAAGGACGTCAGTTCGCAGGTTATCGCCGTGAAAATGGCCGCGTCGGTATTCGCAACCATGTGATTGTGCTGCCGGTGGATGATATTTCTAACGCCGCGGCGGAAGCGGTCGCCAATAACATCAAAGGAACGCTGGCGCTACCGCATCCTTATGGACGCCTGCAGTTCGGCGAAGATCTGGAGTTACATTTCCGCACGCTGATTGGCACCGGTTGCAATCCAAACGTCGCGGCGGTGATTGTCATCGGTATCGAACCCGGCTGGACCCAGCGTGTGGTGGACGGCATCAGGGCCACCGGGAAACCGGTCGCGGGGTTCTGGATTGAGCAAAATGGCGATCACAACACCATCTGCGCGGCCTCCCGCAAGGCGCGTGAGTTTTCGCAATATGCCTCCGAATTGCAACGGGAGATGTGCGATATCAGCGAGCTGTGGGTCTCCACCAAGTGCGGCGAGTCCGATACCACCTCCGGGCTCGGCGCGAATCCCTCGGTGGGTAATCTGTTCGACCGTCTGTATGAAAACGGCAATACCCTGCTGTTTGGTGAAACGTCGGAGCTGACCGGCGGCGAACATCTGGTGGCCGCACGCTGCGCCAATGCCGATGTGCGACAGAAATTCCAGTTTATGTTCGACCGCTATAGCGCCATGATCGACCGCTGGAAAACCAGCGATCTCTCTGAGTCCCAGCCGACCAAAGGGAATATCGAAGGCGGGCTGACCACCATCGAAGAGAAAGCGCTGGGCAATATCCAGAAAATTGGCAAAAAATGCCGGGTGGATGGCGTGCTGGACAAGGCCGAAACGCCGACCGGGCCGGGACTGTGGTTTATGGATTCCTCTTCAGCGGCTGCCGAGATGGTGACGCTGTGTGCGGCGGGCGGCTTTGTGGCGCACTTCTTCCCGACCGGCCAGGGCAACGTGATTGGCAACCCGATCCTGCCGGTGATCAAGGTATGCGCCAACCCGCGCACGGTGCGCACCATGTCGGAACACATTGACGTGGACGTGTCGGCGCTGCTACGGCGTGAGATGAACCTCGACGGCGCGGGCGATGCATTGCTGGAAAGCCTGTTGCGCACCGCCAACGGACGCCTCACCGCTGCTGAAGCGCTGGGCCATCGTGAATTTGTGCTGACGCGTATTTTCGAAAGCGCCTGATCCTCTGCCCGCCTGCCGGGCGGGTTTTCACTGTATCTGACGACAAAATAAAGCCCGGTTCTTTCAGTGTCATGCTGAATGAACCGGGCTTTTTACTGCCCTGTCAGAGCTGGTTAAAGTAAGCGTGATGCCGGGTCAGTATCGTGGAGACGCGATACTCCACCGGTTTATCCTGAAAATCCCGCGCGATGCGGTAAACCTGCAGTAATGCTTCTCCCTCTTCCGCTTCCAGATGCAGCACTTCATCCGGCCCGGCGTTCACCGCTTTTATCTGCTCATGGGCATTGGCGACGGTGCAGGCAAATTTCTGCTGGTACAGCTGATAAAGGGTGTTGGGTAAAATTTCCGGTTCGCGATCGAGCCCGCGAAACAGCGCCGCGTCGACGTAGACATGTTCAAGGATGGCCGGTGCGCCGTCGAGATCGCGCACCCGCCAGATATGAATCACTTTGCTGCCCGGGGCAATGCCCAGCGCGGCGGCCTCCTCTTCAGACGCGGTGCGCAAATGGCGCGCCAGCACCCGCGAAAGCGGAAGCGTTCTTTCACCGTTCTCGCGCAGTACGTTAAAGAACCGGAACAGCGCGCTGTCTGAGTCATGGGCGGCTACCACGGTGCCTTTTCCCTGATAACGGATCACCACGTTATTGCTGACCAGTTCGTTAAGCGCTTTACGCAGTGTGCCGATGCTCACGTTGTACGCTTCCGCAAGGCTCGCCTCGCTGGGGATGTAGGTGCCAGCGGGCCACTCGCCGGAAGCAATCCTTTCCAGAAGAAGCTGGCTGATTTGCAGATACAACGGCTGAAAGACGGCCGACTTCACCTCAGCAGAGGTGGGGATGTCCTGATTCATGACTTCTTCCTCCCGAAACAGACGCGGTTTAAACGCACATAAAATTACTATGACATATACAGGAGTGACTCACACGTTTTGCAGTGAAAAATCGTGAGTAAGACAGTGTTTAATCGTATCCCGACGTTGACTCGCAGTTATTTCAGCTTACAGCAGGCACTGGCTATACAGCGTTAAGGCCTGCGGCGCAGGCGAGTTATTGTTGTCATCGTTCTGTTTTTGCATGGTTTTTAGGGTTTAACCAATCCGGTTGGCTTTTTACGCTAACCAAACGCGATAACCAGACGGCGCATTACCTGATATTACGGTTGGTTATAACGATATAATCTATTTTTATTTTATGCCGTTATCCGCCATGCTAAGTCCTGTATATGAGGAGAGAACTATGGCAGACATAACAAGCGCGCGCGTTCCGCAGGATGTTAAACGCTTTATTCCGGGTGTGGTGCTGGCAGGCGCTATCGCCTTTGCCGCTGCGGCGCTGGGCAATGTGCCTGCGGTGGCCGACCTGGGCCTGGGCGCGTTAACGCTGGCGATCATCGTCGGGATTGCCATTGGCAATACTTTTTATCCCTCGCTTCATTCCCGGTGCGATGAAGGCGTGCAGTTCGCCAAACAAAAATTGCTCCGTCTGGGGATTATCCTTTACGGATTCCGCCTCACGTTTCAGCAGGTGATGGACGTCGGGCTAAGCGGCGTCGTGATTGATGTGGTCATGCTCACCAGCACCTTTCTCCTCGCCTCGTATATTGGTTCGCGCCTGATGGGCATCGATCGGAAAACATCGTGGCTTATCGGCGCGGGCAGCAGCATTTGCGGCGCGGCAGCGGTACTGGCGACTGCGCCGGTGGTCAAAGCCGAAAGCTCAAAGGTGGCCGTTGCCGTGGCGACCGTGGTGATTTTCGGTACGCTGGGGATCTTTCTTTATCCGGTAATCTGGCATGAAGTGGCACGCCACCTTCCCGGCGTTTCACTCAGCCAGTTTGGTGTTTATACCGGTTCCACCATGCATGAAGTGGCCCAAGTGGTGGCGGCCGGTCACGCCGTCAGCCCGGAAACCGAAAGCGCGGCGGTGATTGCGAAAATGCTGCGTGTGATGATGCTAGCCCCGTTTCTGCTGATCCTGAGTATTGTGGTCAGCCGCCAGGTCGGGAGCGACACCCCAACCCGCCAGCCCATCGTTTTCCCGTGGTTTGCGCTGCTGTTTATTCTGGTTGCCCTGTTTAATTCGCTGCATCTGTTGCCCGTGTCGTGGGTCGCCGCCATTAACGCCGTGGATAATGTGTTGCTGGCAACGGCCATGGCGGCGCTCGGGATGACCACGCGTATCAGCCAGTTGATGAAGGCCGGGTTACGTCCATTCCTGCTGGGCCTGATGTTGTTTGCCTGGCTGGTGATCGGCGGCGGGACGCTTAATCTGATGATTCATCACTGGATGGGCTAATCCCGTCAGCCAAAAAAAAAGCCCCGCTGCGATGCGGGGCTTGTCAGTTCAAAACCGGTGCGAATTAAAAGGTTTCCCAGTTCTCACCACTTACCATCGCCGGACGGTTAAAGTTTTTCGGCGCTGGCGGTGCGTCATTTTTGGGTGCCGCTTTAACCACTTCACTGTGAGTGGATAAACGGAAAATGCCCACCGCATCCGTGAGGCGCGCCGCCTGTTCTTCCAGCGACAGGGCCGCAGCGGAAGCCTCTTCCACCAGCGAGGCGTTTTGCTGGGTCACATTGTCCATTTCCGATACCGCCTGTGCGACCTGCTCAATGCCACGGCTTTGCTCATCCGATGCGGAAGCGATTTCCTGCATTAAATCGGTCACGCGCTGCACCGCCTCGACAATGCCCTGCATGGTCTGGCCCGCTTCCACCACCTCTTCAGAACCTTTGTCGATCAGGCTTACGGAGTTCTTGATCAGGCCTTCAATCTCTTTGGCTGCCTGGGCGCTGCGGCTCGCCAGCGTACGCACTTCACTGGCGACGACAGCAAAGCCGCGCCCCTGCTCACCGGCCCGCGCCGCTTCCACCGCCGCGTTAAGCGCCAGAATGTTGGTCTGGAAGGCGATGCTGTTGATCACGGCGGTGATCTCGGAAATTTTCTTCGAACTGGAGGAAATATTACCCATGGTGTTCACCACGCCGGACACAATGCGTCCACCGGCGCTGGCTTTGGCCGACGCGTCATCGGCCAGTTTGCTGGCATGATGGGCGTTATCCGCATTCTGCTTCACGGTGGCGGTCAGCTGCTCCATACTGGCAGCGGTCTGTTCCAGGGCCGACGCCTGTTCTTCGGTACGCGATGACAGATCGGTATTCCGGCGGAGATTTCGCTGGTGCCCTGATAAATCGCCTCTGCGCCGGTACGCACGGTGCCGACCGTGTCGGCCAGCGCCAGCTGCATTTTTTGCAGATTGTTGCTCAGCACGCCGATTTCACTGCGGCCCGTTGGCTCCGGCGCGACGGTAAGGTCGCCGCTGGCGATGTGCTCAATGCGGCTCGCCGCACGGCGCAGCGGGAGGATGACGATGCCGCGTAACGCCACAAAGGTAATCACGGTCATCAACAGGGCGATACCCAGCGCGGCGATCATCGCCATGACGCCCCAGGTGGTACGCGCTTCCGCTGTCGCACCCAGCGCTTTGGCGCGTTCCATACGGATGGCGATAGCCTTCAGCAGCACCTCGTTATAGGCGTTGTCCAGCGTACGGATCTTTTCGTTTTCATGGGAAATGATGGCTTCGAACATCCCGTTTTTAGCGAATTTCACCATCGGCTGCATGCCCTGGATATAAGCATCGAAGCGGGCTTTCAGTTCGCCATCAAGTGCTTCGTCTCCCGGGGTTTTTACCCGTCTCGACATGTAGATATTGAACCCATCCTGCGCCTGGATCAGGCGTTTTTCGGCGTCGGCAACGTTACGTTTAAGGTCGTCCATCTCTGCGACGCGACTGGCGGCGCCAGCATTGATTAAGTTGATACGCGCGGTGCGCAGATGGTTGGAACTGTTCGAAAGCCCCATGCGCACCTGAATTTCTTCAGTGACGTCATCCAGCGCCGTGTTGCTTTGGATCATGAAATAGCTTGCCAGGCCCACGCTTGCCGCGAAGAGCACCAGAATACCACCGAGAATGAAACTAAAGAGCGGAACTAAACGGATATGATGCCAGAAACTCACAGATGCAGGTCTTTGATTATTTGTATTGTGTGTCGTCATAACAGCCTTCCTGGGTAAGGTATTCCCGTCGTGATTCACGTTGCCGGTGCGTTGGCTCTGTGCATTGACCGCGGTCGCTGGCGGATACCAGTTTGCGTGGTGTGACGCGCTCGCCGCCTTTCTGCAATGTGGATCAGTTTGGATAGATATGCTCGTCAGAGAGTTATCGGCATGAACCTGTGTTTCAATTACCCCGGAAAACGTCGGATGGGTCACAAATCAGGATAAAGATAAATTATGGCCAGCGGCAGAACCGCCGCTGGCCGGGGGATTATTTGTCGCCGAAGTGAATAACGGTGCGAATAGACTTGCCTTCATGCATCAGATCAAAGGCTTCATTGATTTTCTCAAGCGGCAGGCGATGGGTGATGAACGGGTCAAGACGGATTTTGCCCGCCATCGCGTCTTCCACCATACCTGGCAACTGGCTGCGTCCTTTCACGCCGCCGAATGCTGAACCGCGCCATACCCGGCCGGTCACCAGCTGGAACGGACGGGTCCGGATCTCCTGGCCTGCGCCGGCCACGCCGATAATGACGCTTTCGCCCCAGCCTTTATGGCAGCATTCCAGCGCCGCACGCATCACGTTAACGTTGCCGATGCATTCGAAACTAAAATCAACGCCGCCGTCGGTGAGTTCGACAATGACGTCCTGGATAGGTTTGTCATAATCGTTGGGGTTAACGAAATCCGTCGCGCCCATTTCACCGGCCAGTTTGAATTTTTCCGGATTGGTGTCCACGGCGATGATGCGGCCTGCTTTCGCCTGAGCTGCACCTTGAATCACCGCCAGACCGATACCGCCCAGCCCAAAGACGGCCACGCTGTCGCCCTCTTTCACTTTCGCGGTATTGTGCACCGCGCCAATGCCGGTGGTCACGCCACAGCCCAGCAGGCAGACTTTATCCAGCGGCGCCTGTGGGTTAACTTTTGCCAGTGAAATTTCAGCGCAGACCGTGTACTCACTGAAGGTACTGGTGCCCATGTAGTGATAAATCGGCTCGCCGTTATAAGAAAAACGGGTGGTGCCATCCGGCATCAGGCCTTTGCCCTGGGTGGCGCGCACGGCCTGGCAGAGGTTGGTTTTACCGGATTTACAGAACTTACACTCGCCGCATTCGGCGGTATACAGCGGAATAACGTGATCGCCCGGCTTCAGGCTGGTGACGCCCTCGCCGACTTCAACCACAATCCCGCCGCCTTCATGGCCCAGCACCGCCGGGAAAACGCCTTCCGGATCGTCACCCGACAAGGTAAAGGCATCGGTATGGCATACCCCGGTGTGGGTGATTTTGACCAGCACTTCGCCCTTCTGTGGCGGCGCGACGTCAATTTCCACAATTTCCAGCGGCTTGCCAGGGCCAAATGCGACGGCTGCACGTGATTTCATATCGTCTCTTCCGTTGTTGTAAAAGATAAGGGGGAGTCGTAACTATTATTTTAGATAAGCCCGCAGCAAATGGCCGATTTCATCCATTCGCTGCGCACGTTGTTCGCGGGTGGTTTCGCCGTTGACCAGTTCATCGTTGAGATGGATTTCCACCATCTCGCCCATCAAACCGTTGGCCGCGCCGCGTACCGCGGCAATTTGTTGCAGGATAGCGATGCACGGCTCGCCCGCTTCAAGCGCGCGCTCCAGCGCCTCAACCTGACCCCGGATCCGCCGTACCCGGGTCAATACGCGTTTTTTATCTTCAGGTGAATGGGGCATGATCGCCTCCCGTAGATACTATAGGGGGGTATAGTAACAGGATCGCCAAACATTTGTAAAATTAATGGGTTCGTTTTATTTCGCGGGCCAGATGAGAGGGAGATGCGCCCTGTGTCCCCATCTGGCGCAGTGCCCGGTTGTCTGGTGTTCCGGCTGACAGAGAGAGGAAGAAACGGTGGTGTGGATAAATGAAAGGAATTAACTCAGAGGATTATTATCGGTTGCCCTGTCCGGGTTTTTACCTGTTTGAGTTGTTCTGTGGGCCCGCTGGTGCATTCGATGCGCTCATACTCTGTCGGTTTCATCCACGACGACTGGGATGTCATTCCTTTGCCATTGATCCGATGAAAATCCCAGGTCCCGTTTGCATTTTGCCGTAACTTATCAAGCACCATGCTGGCCGTTTTTGGTTTCACATTTTCATTGTTGGGCACAGGTATAAAAGTGGAGAAACCTTTACACTGAACAGGCTCTTCACTTTTCGCGCACCCCGCCAGAGTTAAAACGCCCAGTAAGATAAAAACGGGTCTCATGCTACATATCCTTATTTTTAGATTCAGCAGTCGCATGATAGCGCGGGCCGCAGGGGTGAGGAAGACATGTGCTGCCGGGTTGTTCAACGCTAATATGATGATTCATAATTGATCCGAGACAAGGGTCTTCCCGACGGCAATGTTTGGTAAACAAAAGGAATGAACATGGAGGTAACCGTAGAGTTATGTCCCCCGGACGAGTGGGAATCCATGGTAGGGATTTTTACCGAAATGGAAGAACACTATTATGGCGAAGGTATCATTCAGGAAGCGTTGATGAAGGATTATCTCTGTAAAAAGTTATTCAACCGGCTTTCCGGTACCCTGGTGATCAGAGCGCGCTGCGGCAATAACATTACTGGCCTGGCATGTTGCAATATTCTTTATCCCTCGCCCCGATACAGCGGTCAGCTGCATATTAAAGAGCTGTATGTTTCTCAGTGCGATCGAAATAAGGGCACGGGTAAAGCGATAATGCGCTTTATAGCCCGGCTTGCGCTTGAACAGGAATGCCTTAGCCTTAGCTGGAACGCTGAAAAATCCAACCCCGGCGCTAAACGTTTTTATCAGGCTCTGGGAGGCAGAATAAATGATCATATCGTCAATTATTACCTCCACGGGGAGAGCCTGAGCAAACTGGCCTCAGGCATTTGAGAAGCACACGGTCACACTGCTTCCGGTAGTCAATAAACCGGTAAACCAGCAATGGACATAAGCGGCAATTTAACGACCCTGCCCTGAACCAGCGACCGGGTCGAATTTGCTTTCGAATTTCTGCCATTCATCCGCTTATTATCACTTATTCAGGCTTAGCAACCAGGCGTTTAAGGGCATCAATAACTGCCTTAAAAAATTACGCCCTGCCCTGCCACTCATCGCAATAACGTTGCAATTCATTAAGCATTCTGCCGACATGGAAACCATCGCAAACGGCATGATGAACCTGAATCGCCAGCGGCATCAGCACCTTGTCGCCTTGCGTATAATATTTGCCCATGGTGAAAACGGGGGCGAAGAAGTTGTCCATATTGGCCACGTTTAAATCAAAACTGGTGAAACTCACCCAGGGATTGGCTGAGACGAAAAACATATTCTCAATGAACCCTTTGGGGAAATAGGCCAGGTTTTCACCGTAACACGCCACATCTTGCGAATATATGTGTAGAAACTGCCGGAAATCGTCGTGGTATTCACTCCAGAGCGATGAAAACGTTTCAGTTTGCTCATGGAACACGGTGTAACAAGGGTGAATACTATCCCATATCACCAGCTCACCGTCTTTCATTGCCATACGGAATTCCGGATGAGCATTCATCAGGCGGGCAAGAATGTGAATAAAGGCCGGATAAAATTTGTGCTTATTTTTCTTTACGGTTTTTAAGAAAGCCGTAATATCCAGCTGAACGGTCTGGTTATAGGTACATTGAGCAACTGACTGAAATGCTTCAAAATGTTCTTTACGATGCCATTGGGATATATCAACGGTGGTATATCCAGTGATTTTTTTCTCCATTTTAGCTTCCCTAGCTCCTGAAAATCTCGATAACTCAAAAAATACGCCCGGTAGTGATCTTATTTCATTATGGTGAAAGTTGGATCCTCTTACGTGCCGATCAACGTCTCATTTTCGCCAAAAGTTGGCCCAGGGCTTCCCGGTATCAACAGGGACACCAGGATTTATTTATTCTGCGAAGTGATCTTCCGTCACAGGTATTTATTCGGCGGAAAGTGCGTCGATATTTGCTGAGGTAATCGCATTAAGATTGCGGGTAATTTTTTCTGGCGACCAGTCCCACCAGGCTAATTTTTCCAGTGCCAGAATAGTTTCATCACAAAACCGTTTTTTAATAAGTTTGGCGGGATTCCCCCCCACTATCGCATAAGCAGGAACATCAGACGTGACCACAGCGCGAGAAGAGATGATAGCCCCGTTGCCAATTTTAACGCCTGGCATAATTAGCGCCTGATAACCGATCCAGACATCATTGCCAATCACCGTGTCGCCTTTATAGGGTAAGTCGCAAGGTTGCGGCGTACTCTCTTCCCATCCGTTCCCAAAGATATAGAACGGGAAAGTGGAGAAGCCGGCCACTTTATGGTTAGCCCCGTTCATAATAAACTGCACGCCTGTTGCAATGGCGCAAAATTTGCCAATGACCAGTTTGTCCCCAATAAAGGGATAATGATAAAGCACGTTGCGCTCGAAGTTTTGCGCGTCCTTCGGATCATCATAATACGTGTAATCACCGATGATGATATTTGGGTTCTTCACGGTATTTTTGATGAAACACACCTGCGGAAATCCTGGTAAAGGATGGATAGTGGTGGGTTCGGGTCCGTACATATTGTCTCCCTGAAGAGCGGCTAAAGTACTGTCAGATTAGTACACCTCACCGGATATTTTCTCTTAAAGACAAGATTGATGGCTGTTTCTCTGTCACAGGGGGCGCATTTAGCGTTCAGGTCATTGTTGTTGGCTGACGATTATTTTACGCTGGGCCAGCCTGCAACACGTCATATCACGCGGCGATAACACAGACTTTTCTTCACGCCGCGTAGGGTCTCCTTTTACTGTCAGCATCACTCATCCCTGAGTAACGCTGGACTGACAGCGAAAATAACGCGTTACGGGCTGGGTAACGTTAAGGTTAAATCCGCAATAGCAACCGGCTTGCCAATAAAATATCCCTGCACTTCATCGCAGTGATTTTTCTTCAGAAACGACAACTGATCGGCGGTTTCCACCCCTTCTGCAGTGACTTCCATGGAATAGGCTTTACCCAGATCGATGATTTTCTCCACCACCGACTGGTTCTGCTGCGATTCGCCCAGTGAAAAAATAAAGCTTTTGTCGAGCTTCAGTCCGTCAAACTGGAATTTACGCAGATAGCTCAGCGACGCATAGCCAGTTCCGAAATCATCAATAAGGATCCGCACCCCCATTTGCTTCAGGGTCTTCATGGTCTTACACGTATTTTCCGGTTCAGAAAGGGTGACGTTTTCAGTCACTTCCAGTTCCAGCCGTGTGGGCGGCAGCCCGGTATCCCTGAGAATGGTGATGATCCTGTCCGCCAGATCGCTGGCCTGGAACTCGACCGGTGAGATATTTACTGACACCGATAATCCTGGCAATGTCGTCAGCGTGTCGGTGCAGGCGTTACGGATCACCCAGTTGCTCAGACTCATAATCAGCCCGGTCTCTTCAGCCAGCGGAATAAACTGATCGGGCATCATGATGCCACGCTCCGGGTGCTGCCAGCGTACCAGGGCTTCCACCGCCTCCACTTTGGACGTTCTGAGGTTGAAGCGGGGTTGGTAAACCAGATAAAGCTGGTTTTCCTGAATCGCCGTTTTGAGCTCCGCCTCCATTTTTCTCCGCGCGGTGAGCTTCTCCGACATATCCTGACGATAAAAAACCCATCGGTTTCTGCCGGATTGTTTAGCCTGGTACAGGGCGATATCCGCAAAGCGTAAAAGGTCGTTCGCGCTGATGCTGTCATGCGGCGCCATCGCAATGCCCATGCTCACGCCTATCGTCACATCATTGCCATCAATGGTGAAAGGCCGGTTCAGTTCATAAACGATGCGCTGACAAATCTCCTCCACCTGCTCCGGCTGACTGGTATCGGCGAGCAGAACCATAAATTCATCGCCCCCCTGTCGGGCAACAAAATCACCGCTGCGTATGCAGTTTTGAAGGCGGGTGGAGACTTCGCCAAGCAGGGCATCGCCCGTTGAATGACCAAAAATATCATTGACGGGTTTAAACTTATCCAGATCGAGGCAAATCATTGAAAAAGGATGGTTTTTGGCCTCTTCTTTATTCAATTGGCCAGTAAGAAACTCTTTAATATGATACCGGTTAGGGAGCCCGGTTAATTCATCATGACGCGACAGGAACTGGACCCGCTGAGTGGCCTCGACTTCCATCGTGACATCCGTCGCCGCGCCACGGATCACCACCGAGCCATCACACTGAACCACAAATTTTGCCAGCAGCGTGCAATAGGACGTGGTTTGTTGATAGTTGGTGTAAGGACAGTTCTTGAAGGCAAACCGACCAGATGATTGCCGCTGGCTAATCCATTCCTGGAAAGCCTCTTTTCGGGAGGGGAATAATTCATCTAGCCCGCGTCCTGTCCAGTCACTGTTATCAAATCCCGTTAATACCGAAAAACGCTCCGATAACCAGAGTATTTTTAAGTTTAAATCGGTTTCCCACAGCCAGTCGCTGGTGGTTTCGCTGACATCCCTGAAACGTTTTTCGCTGGTGATAAGCTTGAGCCGTGCCTGTTCCAGAAGAAAACTATTTTCGTCATTAATCCTCGCCTTATGCATAATATGGCGCATTAAAATAACCGTTAAAATGACCGTTAATAGTACCGCCACAATAAGTAATGGCAGAAAATAAATGATCAACGACTGCCCCGGGTTTTCACTGTCCCAGCTAATTCTCACCACGCCATTTTTAACGCTTAGGGTAAATGCAGTCTGGTTATCTGCCGGAGAAATAACGGCATAGGATACTGCGCTAACATTTTCAAGCCCGGCATCATGCCCCATCGCCAGTAATTTTTCGGGCGTGAGCATTTCGACGAAAACCATAGTCGAAGGCTTATCCGGTAAGGTAGCGACACTCTCATCGCTGCCCGTTGTAATCCATGCGGCAGAAACTATTGCCGGAACCGAATCGATAAGCGTCATCATCGAAACCGGTTTTCCGTTGTTTTGATCCATTTCACGCAGTAAATCCGCTTTGACCGATTTGCCCAGCCAACTTTCCAGATCTCGCTGTTGCCGTTTTCCGTCGATAACACTGTATTGCGTAGCACCTTCCGGTGAGAGAACAAATACACCTTCATAGCCAAAGTTATTGTAAAGCGATTTTCCCAGGTTCTGTTTATCCCATGCCCATGAAAAATCATTCTTTATATGAAGGTGCTTGTAAGCATCGCCCCACTCTGCATTGTCTTTTAAATGACTGCGCAAGCTGAGCTGACGAGTATCCAGGGCTTTCCTTAATAAAAATTCAGCATGTTTGTCCGTAAGGGTATTAACGTTATTCTTTATGACCAGTAAGGAAATAATTGCGATGACGAAAATACCTATCAGCAACGTTGCCACATAGGTAAACGTTTTATTTATCAGGAGCTTGGTTTGCTCCGTTTCAGTAACGCCCATGTTAAGTGTCGTTATGCTCATCATTCGCCTTCTTAACTGTTATGTTCTTTTCTTTTCCTTACTCTCCGTTATCGGCACCACACAGCAGAAATTAAGAGTGAAATAAAAAGACCAGACGGTTAAAGGGCAAAAATTTGCTACCTTGATCAAATAAATTTAACGCTGTTGCTTTTCAACAATGAAAAAACTCTGCGCGCTGCCGGCCAGGGCCAGCAGCCCTGTTTTCACCCTATGCAGGCCTGATCGAGGCCCCTAAAAGTCATGTGGGTAACGGCTGTCATCACGATATGTAATAAAGAAAACCAACACGTTTACGAAGTAAAGAAGGCAAAATGTTTTATTTAAGACCGGGAATTACCTATTACAGCAATCGTCAATCCAGGGGTTTTGAAGGATAACAGCTTCTCTCTTCTTTTATAGCGTGCTAATGATGATCAGCAAATAGATAATTCTGCAAAGGATAGTCGCTATTAATTGTATTAACCCTTACCTGGAGACTTACTCATCATACAATAATATAAGAATGAAAGCATGGAAACGCATTCCAAAAAAACAATAAGAAAAACATCAATAAATCATGGTGTTAATGGCAGCAAATAAACATCATAATACGCCGCATTTACTTCCATTTTTGTTAGATCCCTGCCCAAAAATAGTCAGATAAAAAATCTCAATGCTTATAACCAGTTAATATATGTGATTTAGTTTACATCATTTATAAAATTTAGTTGGTTTATAGAATATTTTTCAGGCAATCTTGATTTTGAACAAATACAAATATTCATTTTAAGTTAAGAGCTAAAAAATATAGCTTAAGTCAACAATACCGCCTGCTTCTACTCATAAAGAGTTAATTGTCAGGCTTATTTAACAATAAAAATGACATCCATAAGATGCTGCGTTTATCGCGTTACACACATCATTCACATCAGGAATCACTGCCATGAAACTGTCTATTCCATCATTTAAAAACCTTCCCGTCGCGGCAAAGTTGTTTGGTGGTTTTTCTATTCTCATTGCGATAATTATTGCCTCGTCACTCACCAGTATTTATCAGGCCGATAAGATAAAAGAGCGTGCCGAAAAAGGAAAATTAATCGCGGATATTCATGCCGACCTTAACACGGCGCGACGAAACCGCCTCACCTTTCAGATTAACCATAGTGAAAAGGCCATTGATGAAAATAAAGCAGCGATTGACAGAATGCGCCAGAAAGCGGCTATCGGGGATGCATTAGTCTGGTCTCCTGACACCCGTATTCTTTTTAATGATTTAGTCGAATACATTCCGGCCTATGATGTTGAAAGAGATACGTTTGTAAAACTCGAACGGATAACGCAGGCATCCTTAATAAGCCTGACCGCCCCGGCAATGCGTTCCAGCCTCAACAGTCTTGCTGAAAAAATTGACGACGGCAGCCTGGCAGTTAAACAAGCGTTGCAGTTACAAAACACGTTGAATCAGCTTTGGGATGATGTTTATAAAATCCAGTCAAGCCAGGGCACTACCGGCTGGTCAGAATTTAATACCGATTTGAAAGCCGCGTCAGAACTTACGCAAAATTTTCATCTTTACTGCCTGCTGATACCTACGCCTCAATAAATGCATTTAATAAGCAATTGCAGGCGAATGTGAAAGCGTACGGTGAAGCCCGGCAAAATTCACTCAATGCCGCGGATCGTCTGACCGTCACGGCGGATAAGCTTGATAATGTGATGCAGCAGCTGAGCGAATCCCAAACCACCAAAAGCCTGACCAATATTCAGCACGTGATCATCATTATGATCGTCGTCGCTGTGTGCGCGGTATTTATCGGCATCCTTGTGGCCTGGCTGCTGACCCGTCAAATGACCCGTCAGATTCGCCATAATCTCACCTTAGCGGAACAGATTGCTAAAGGGGATTTAACCTGTGTTATCGAGCCACAATCTACCGATGAGCTGGGTCGCCTGACGATGGCGATGGCCGTCATGAATGACCGTCTGCGTGAGATGATCACCCAGATTAAGGAGTCTGTCTCTCATGTCGCCAATGCCTCTTCTGAAATCTCCGTGGGGAATATCGACCTCGCCTCCCGCACCGAAGAGCAGGCAGCGGCCGTTGTGGAAACGGCAGCCAGTATGGAAGAGCTGACCTCAACGGTGAAACGCAACGCTGAGAATGCCCGTGAAGCCAGTAAACTGGCGGTGGTTGCGGCGGAACATGCCCGTTCAGGCGGCAGTATTGTCTGGGATGTGGTTAACACGATGGGGTCCATTACCGAAAGCTCGAAAAAAATCAGTGAAATCATCAACGTGATTAATGGGATCTCTTTCCAGACCAATATCCTGGCGTTGAATGCGGCCGTTGAAGCCGCCCGGGCAGGTGAACAAGGCCGCGGCTTTGCGGTGGTTGCAGGTGAAGTACGGGCGCTTGCGCAGCGAAGCGCTAATGCGGCAAAAGAAATAGCCGACCTTATTAAAGAATCCGTTGATCGGGTGCATGCGGGCGCTGACATGGCGAACAAAGCAGGCAGCAGCATGGAGCAAATTGTCTCTTCCGTCACCAATGTCAGTGGGATTATGAGCGAGATTTCTGATGCTTCCGACGAGCAAAGCCGGGCATCGATCAGATTGGCAAAGCCGTGACCGAGCTGGACGCCACCACGCAGCAGAATGCCGCACTGGTGCAGGAGTCTTCCGCTGCGGCATCTTCGCTTGAAGAGCAGGCCGGCCAGCTTGCGCGTCTGGTATCCGCGTTCAGATTAGGCAAAGAAGAGACGGTAAAACGTCAAAGTGCCGCAGTTTCGCCCGCGTTGCCGGTACGTCGTAATACAGCCCTGACCAGCGACAATGCAAGTTGGGAATCTTTCTAAGCCATTCGTTTGTAAGTCACTGCCCGGCAGGCTGAACCGTCGTTTAGTTTGCCGGGCTGATGACCGATTCTGATGCGGTTTACCAGGCATGCTACCGTTGCTCACGAAAGTGTTAATGGCTTTAATCTGCTTTGATATGCCGCACGGGATGCGCCCCTTCCTTCTGAAAATCGGTATTAGCTATTTGAGATAGCAGCAAGGAGAAGGCATTATTGCGGCTAATTTAAGAGGCCGGGGATTTATCCTTGCAACGCTACTTCACATTTAACTTTGCACAGATGCGCGTGGTGATACATCTGTGCGGTTTTCTGGTCTTCCTTTATAGCTTTACCATGCTGCCGCCCATGATGGTTGCCTTATTCAGTAAGGAACACAGCTGGTTTGCGTTCTTCACCACGTTCATCGCTTTTTTTCTTGTGGGCATGGGCGCATGGTTAGCCACTAAACGTGTCGGCATACAGCTCAGAACGCGTGATGGCTTTGTCATTATCGTGATCTTCTGGCTGTTGTTTTCTGTCATTAGCGCCATGCCGCTCTGGCTGGATGATTCCGTCGACCTGAGTTTTGTTGACGCGCTGTTTGAAGGGGTTTCCGGCATTACGACGACCGGGGCCACGGTCATCGGCGACATCAGCGCATTACCCAATGCCTATCTCTATTACCGGGCGCAACTTAACTTTATTGGTGGGCTGGGCGTTATCGTCCTGGCTGTTGCCGTGCTCCCTCTGCTGGGTATCGGGGCGCAAAACTGTATCAGTCGGAAATGCCCGGTCCATTCAAAGAAGAAAAGCTTGCGCCGCGTTTAGCGGATACCGCGCGAAGCCTCTGGCAGACTTATCTGCTCCTCGGACTCGCCTGTTCGGTGGCGTATCTACTGGCCGGGATGCCCGCCTTCGATGCGCTCTGCCACGGGCTCTCCACCGTATCGCTTGGCGGCTTCTCGACACGCAGTGAGAGCATCGGGTACTGGAACAGCCCGGCAATAGAACTGGTGGCCGGTGTTTTTTCCCTGCTGTCGGCCATTAATTTTACCGCCTGGTTTATTGCTTTTAAAAAGCGCACGTTTAGCCCGTTTCGCCATAATGCCGAGCTGCATTTTTTTCTGCTGGTCACGCTGATTGTCGTGCTTATTACTGCATGGCAGGTCTGGCACGCCGGAATGTATGACGTATCGGACAGCCTTGTTCACGCTTTCTTCCTGAGCAGCTCAATGATTACCGATAACGGGCTGGCCACCGGTGATTATGCAAACTGGCCCGCGCATACCATCGTGCTGTTACTGACGGTCAGTTTTTTCGGAGGATGCGTAGGGTCAACCTGCGGCGGGATAAAAGCGTTGCGCTTTCTGGTGATGTTTAAACAAAGCCGGCATGAAATGCATCAACTGGCCCATCCACGCGCGATAATGAGTATCCGGGTGGGCGACAGTATCGTGACGGAACGTGTTCTGCATTCGGTATGGAGTTTCTTTTTCCTGTACACCCTGTTCACCGTTTTTTTTATCTGGGTATTGAACATCATGGGATATGACCTGATGACCTCCTTCGCTACGGTGGCGGCGTGTATCAATAATATGGGGCTGGGATTTGGTGAAACGGCCTCAACCTTTGGAACCCTGACGGATGGGGCAAAGTATCTGATGTGCGCGGCGATGATCATGGGGCGTCTTGAAATTTATCCCGTGCTGATCCTGTTTTCGCGCTTTTTCTGGCGAAGTTAACGCCCGCAGCGGCTTCACGGCTGGCCGGTCACAGCGACCTGCCTGATCGGCCAGCCATCAGGCGCACCGCCCGACGCGATAAACACCGCGACAGCTTCGCCCTGCCGCACGCAGTAAGCGAAAAAAGGTGACGTCAGTGCGAGAAAGCCGCTCCCGGTTATCGCCGCCTGTCAGCGCTTTTCATGGCGCAACCGATCATGTTGTTCAAGCTCATACTCAATGAACGCGTTTATCATGGCCCGATAGATTTTTTCAATAATCTCTTCGGGAAGCCCTGTGACAGCGGCTTTTTCCCGAACCTTATCGATCACCTGTTGAACGCGATCCGGCGCACGCACGGCAGAATGATCGGTTTTGAAGTCGGCAGCGGCTTTAACGCATTCGGCGCGTTGAGTAATAAGGTTGACCAGTTCGCTGTCAATCTGATCAATCTGCTTTCTGACGCCTTCAAGCGTGGTGAAAAGCATTTTCCTGAACCCTCAAGCTAGTACATGAGTACCAAGAATACCTCTTACTCAGCATCTAACAAGATATATTTCGATTCTGTTGCTTTAACGCGGATCAGCTTCTTATTTTTACGAAATACCGATGATGTGTTAATCGTCAGAAAGCGTTTTTTCAAAATCATTCGCTTTAAATGCAACCCCCTTTTATTAGGGGTGAAGGTTGCATTGACAGAAAAATACCCGTGAAATATATTTAAAAATTGTAAACAATTTGTCTTATATTGAAGATAAGTTAATTATTGTAAGGATTACAATGAAAAAATTGTTATTATGCGGTCTGGTTCTGGCCTCAACTTCCTGTGCTGATTTTCAGAAAAACATGAGCGACCAGATGAAAGCCGTCAATGCGGCGCTGACGCCAAAAGGAACGAACGCGGTACAGACTACCTCTTCCAGACAACCGGGCACCGTCACGAACGAACAGTGCAAAACCAGCGTGGGCAAGACCAAAGACTATTTTGAACAGATCGTTGGTTTCAAGCTGAATGAATCCAACGCGTCAAACTTTACCTCTTTCTCTGAGTCTTATAATTTCAAAATTTCCGATCGCAAAGACCGCCTGGGTGGTAATTGGGCAATTTGTATTATTTCTATCGATCCGCAAACCAATAAAGTCACAACGTATTCGATGCCGACCTAATAGTACGCTGAGGATGCAAAACACGGGGGCGGATAACGCCCCCGTTATTATTTTGTCGATATTAAAAACTGAAGCGCCCTATTTCCCGCACCCACTCCTTTACTGGTGTTGAAAGAATATTTCACACCCCGGGCATCCTGTGCTTTCCCTATAAATGCGACAGCCTGGATAACGCTTTTTTAAAACATCGTCTGTTACGTCATACCTGGCTTCACCAAATATCGCCTGATGCGCTGACCATACAGCCCAATAGCCAGACCCGTGACAATCAATAACAGCGCGACCATCTTCATCGTCGTAATGGTTTCCCCGAAAATCACTGCAGAACCGAGAATGCCGTAAACCGGCACCAGCAACGACAAAGGCGCTACTGTTGAGACCGGATAATGTTTTAGTAGCGAGTTCCATACCCAATAACCAAACAGGGTATTCGGGTAGACCTGGAAAAGTATTGAAAACACGGCGCGGCCATCCAAGTGACTGATGAGTTCGTGATAGCCCCCTGCGCCGTTGACCAGCCAGCCCAGCAGGAAAAGCGGTATAGGAGAAAACGCGCTCGACCAGACTAAAAAAGCAAACACCTGTTTGGTGGCGATTTTTTTGTTAATGACATTGGCAATGCTCCATGCCACCGCGCCCGCAAGCACCAGCAGCATGCCGGTGAACGTGACCGAGCCATCCGTAATGAAAAATATGCTCAGTAACCCGATACAAGAGAGCGCAAAATCGGCCATTTGATATCGGCCCAGCGGCTCTTTGAAAACCCAACTGCCCGCTAACAACGTGAAAAAGGCGCTGAACTGAAGTACCAGCGAAGCAATCCCCGCTGAAAGCCCGGCCTTAATGCCCAGGTTTACCATGCCCCACAGCCCCACACCAAAAACCAAACCATAGCTAATCAGATACCGCCACGGGACATCCGGTTTTTTAATAAAGAAGAGCGCGGGTAGCGCACACAGCGTAAAGCGAATCCCGGCCAGAATAAACGGATCGACCGAGTGCAGCCCTAACTTGATAACCGAAAAGTTAACGCCCCAGATTGCGGTGATCAGCACGGCGAGCAGTAAATGGGGTAATTTCATGAGTGACGGGATCCCAACCAGAAGAGAAACGCGCAGGCGCTAACCAGCGCACCTGCGTAACAAACCGCGTGCCATCCCCAGAGCGCGTAAAGCTGGGTGGCGGCAATCGCACCCAGTGCGCTGCCCAGCGAATAAAAACACATGTAGGCCCCGACCAGGCGGCTCGCCGCATCGGGTCGGGCGGCAATGATCAGGCTTTGATTGATGACATGGACTGTCTGAACGGCGAAATCCAGCATGATGATCCCGAGAACCAGCCACCCCAGCGCGATCTCCAGTAAGCCGACAGGCAACCAGGAGAGTGTCAGCAACGCCAGCGCTAAGCCGGTGGCTCGTTGCCCTATCCCTCTGTCGGCCCATAACCCGCCCCGGGAAGCAGCCAGCGCACCAGCCACTCCCGCCAGACCAAACATGCCCGTCTGGGTGTGGGATAACGACATGGCGCTGAGCGGCATCACCATGGACGTCCAGAGCATGCTGAAAGCGGCAAAAATTAACAGCGCCAGTATGCCTCGTTTACGCAACTGCGGTTCCGTGATAAACAGCCGGAATACCGACAGCAGCAGAGAAAGGTATGACATGCGCGCTGTCGCTGTGGTCGTTGCGGGCATCACCCTCGCCAGGGTAAGCGATATCAGTAATAGCAGGCACGCGGCAGTGAGATAAACCGCCCGCCATCCCGCCAGGTCGGCTATCGCACCGGATACGAAGCGTGCGAATAAAATTCCCAACACAATGCCGCTGGTCACGCTGCCGACGACCTTGCCCCGCTGTTCAGGGGCCGCAAGCGTCGCGGCCCACGCGACCATCAACTGCGCTACCACGGCCATCAAGCCCACCAGCAGCATCGCGCCCAGCAGCATCGTAAAATTCGCGGCCAATGCCGCCGCGGTTAATGCCAGTACGGAAAGCATCAACTGAACAATCACCAGCGTTTTACGGTTGACGCGATCCCCTAGCGGAACCAGAAAGATTAACCCGACTGCGTAGCCGGTTTGCGTTGCGGTAATAACAGCGCCCATCGAACCAGGTAGAACATTCAGGCTTTCGGCCATAGATGCCAGCAACGGTTGCGCGGAATAAACATTCGCCACCGCCAGCGCGCAGGTCAGTGAAAACAAAAACAAAATGCGAGGCGACAGCGGGGCAGCGTTTGCTGCCGTCCCCTCTTCCCCGGAAACCCTCACCTCACCTGCCATGCAGCGCATGTCGCTTTCCCTTTTGGTTGCTTTTTAAAACCAGAGTGCCTGCATAATTAACAGTAAGAGTTTTCTTTTGCAACTTCTTTTCGGTGAGTTTAAGCTGGCGCCAGTCCGCATTGAGCAGAACAGGAGAACTGAAATGGCTAAACAGGAAGCGCTCAGAACCAGCGAGTGCCCCGTCGCCAGAACCTTAGAATCGATTGGCGAACGCTGGTGTTTAATGATCATTCGCGAAGCCTTTGACGATGTTCGCCGGTTCAGTGAGTTTCAGAAAAACCTGGGACTGGCGAAAAATATCCTCGCCGCCCGTCTTAAACATCTGGTGGATATTGGCGTGTTTGAGATTTGCCCGGCCTCGGATGGCAGTGCCTATAAGGAATACATCCTGACCGAAAGGGGGCGCGCCGTGTTTCCCATCGTTGTCGCCATGCGCCAGTGGGGAGAACGCTATTTGTTTGAAAAAGGTGAGATTCATTCGGTGTTGCTGGATAAGCACAATGGCAAACCTTTACTCCCTTTGAACGTGTGCTCAACGCAGGGAGAGCGGCTTGATCCCGCTGATTGTTATCGTGAACGCGTGGTAACAGGGGATGAAAAGTGAGTGAATATGGGCAAGGAGGTAAAGCGGTCAGTAAGCGCACCTGCTTTTTACCCCTGCCCTTACATGAATGACATCTGACGCGCCGTAAAGCGCCGGGCATTATTCACACGATCAAGACCAGGGCGGCGAATAGCGACGATTTAACATGCCCTTATATGATGGGGATATAAATATCATAAGAGACTTTATTTTCTGAAAACTGGCGAAATTGCATTAAATGCGGCTCGTCGCGGACGCTGAGACGATGTTTAGCCATAGTCCAGATATACAACATTTTGTTTTTCTTACCGTAGGTTTCCCAGTCCCCATCAAAACTCATCTTCGCATACTTCCCGCCAAGCGTATGGTTGCGCATATTCTCCCCTGCGCCGGAAGATGGAATATAGTCGATAGTCACTTCAGCAAAATGCCCCATACTTTTATTTATTGCTTCAGGCCGACGACCAGAAATCGCAATCATTTCAACGCTGCCTTTATTTTCAATTAACAGCTTTCTGATTCTTTTGGTCACGTCTTTAATATTAGGGTTAAAAATATGATCGTAATCCGTCACGCGGTGTGAATAGCGGAACGATTCATTGAGTTCACAAAAGCTCACCTCTGGCACACCCATGTTTTCCAGCGTCAACGACGGCTGATAACGACTGAAATCCCAGGATGGCGCATTCCGGTATTCCGAAGGCGTTTTTCCCGTCACTTTTTTAAACGCTCGCGCAAAGCCCTGACTGCTATGGTATTGAAACATATTTGAAATATCGATTACGGGTAGCGAGGTCATTCGTAATAAAGACGCGGCATAGCTGATTCTTCTAACCAGCAAATACTCGCCAGGCGATAACCTGTATCGTTGTTTGAACCAATATTCAATGGTTCTTCTGCTGAACCCGGTTTTCTCAACGATAGGTTGAACACTGGCAATGGACAAAATATTCTCGTCTATCCAGTTTAATATATATTGATTCGTTGCTTCTTTCACTTTACGCCCTTTAGCCCTTGTCACTTATCTAAAGAGATTGAAATTAATGGCTGCCAATATTGTCTGGTTTTCAATCACATTAAGTATAACTGAGGGCAGCACGGAAAGTTAAGCATGTAAGCGCGTTCACTCACCAGCATTACAAAACTTTTAATGAAAATTGAAGAATTATTAATAAAGCCTTTACACGTATTTAATCAATATACGGGTAAAGCCTATGACTGATTAATTATCGAGAAGCGGCTTATTATTCGCAACACGATGATGCCTGACGCAAGATCATATCCCTTACTGGTACAACGCGGACATTATCCCCCGCCGCGCAAACGCTCCTGTCTTATACGTTATGATAAAGATACTTGCGGCGCCGTTGCTTTAGTTTTCATCTCTTGACCTGAAGTTTACTTGAGGTTTTAGAGTGAAGCCTCTGGTTCTGAAGAGGAAAGTTACGGATATGAAAGAGATTGATGTAGGTTTCACGCACGTCGCTTTTGTTGTAAGGGATTTAGAGAGAAGTATCTCGTTTTATGAGCGCTATGCCGGTATGACTGTTATTCATCGGCGCGAACCTGATGTTCCGGATGCCCGTAAAGTCGCATGGCTGAGCGATCGGACCCGTCCTTTTGCGCTGGTTTTGGTGCAGGCAGATAATGTCACTGATACGCCGTTGGGCAATTTCGGCCATCTTGGCGTTGCCTGCGCCAGTCGCGAAGAAATCAATACAAAAATCACTATGGCCAGGGCTGAGGGCGTTTTACGCAAAGAACCGGTAGAGGCCGGCGATCCCGTGGGTTATTACGTTTTCTTCGCTGATCCTGACGGTAATACACTGGAGCTCTCTTACGGGCAACGCGTTGGGCTCGAAGTGATGAGTAACGCATCGTAATAAAATCAACTGGATGTAGGATTGCTCGCTTCCTCAAGCTTCCCTGCTTGTAAACACCGGGAAGCGAGCAATGCCCGCTGCGAGCGAGAAGCGGACATGGTTGCCTTAACTGTTAACTGTCTGCGCCTTCCACCAACACAAAGGTTCCGCTCGCAGCACCAGCACGTATTGCCCTTGCGGCCTGATACCCTGGACTCTCATAGAACCGTTTAGCCTCTGCAAAAGAAGAGAACTCAAAAACAACATGCCGTTCATGAGATTCTCCCTCAAGATTTTCATACTGCCCGGACCAGGCAACGATCTTCGGATTAAAATCCTTCAATACCTCTCCTGCAGCCCGGGCATATTCAGCGTATACAACGGGGTCTGAAACCGTGACATGAGCGATTAAGTAACCTTTCTTCATTTCTCTTTATCCTTTGTTAATGATGCTGTATGGCAATGCAAGCGGCGGGTGAGCCAGGACATTTAAAAGCCCCGTGCTACGACCAGCGCTTTTGAAATAAATGGTGTTGGATAGCGTTCTGCATCCTGGTGTTCGATCATCCCAACCGGATAATGAGGAGACATAGCGCTCATCGCATCAAGATGGGCCCGTTCTTCTGCAGTCAGAACGATGTCTGTCTCGCCAGGGTTCCCGGTGAGTTGTGCGGCCCGTTTTACACCGATAATGACGCTGGTGAGACAGGATCTGGCCAGTAATCCTGCGAGCGCCATCCTCCTTACCGAATAAGTTATGCGGGTAACGCGGCGTGAAGGTAGTCTATTAGGTGCCGGTGTCCTGATAAATAACCGGAAAAATAACGCACTGTTACCCAAATGGTGAACAATGAAAAACCTTGATGCACTGATTGTTTTTACTCGTGTGGCAGAAATGAAGAGCTTTACTCAGGCAGCGGAAAGCCTGGGTATTAAGAAAGGGCGCGCCTCAGTGGTGGTCCGGGCGCTTGAACATGATGTAGGGGCTACGCTTCTGCACCGTACGACGCGAACCGTACAGTTGACAGAAGATGGACGTGCTTTTTATTCACGCGCGCGCGACCTGTTGGCAGAAGCAGAAGAGTTACGGTCAATGTTCGCCACTTCCGGTATGCCACTGCGTGGACGGTTACGCGTTGATATGCCGTCTGTGCTGGCGCAAAGCGTGGTGATCCCTGCCCTGCCGCAGCTGCTGAAAGCACACCCGGAACTGGAGCTGGAGCTTTCAAGCACCGATCGCCGTGTCGATTTGGTTCAGGAAGGATTTGACTGTGTGGTGCGTCTGGGACCGGTCGTGGATGAAACCCTCATTGCCAGACCATTGGGACATCTACGTATGATTAATGCAGCAAGCCCGGGCTATCTGCAATGCTTCGGCATGCCAAAGACGATTGATGATCTTCTTAACCAGGGACACAGGATGGTTCATTACATGCGGAATTTTGGCTCGAAGCCTGCCGGATGGGAGTATCCAACAAGCGATGGCTATAAGACGGTCATGTTACCTGGCACAGTGAGCGTCAATAGCGTACCGGCTTACCACGAGGCAGGACTGGCGGGATTAGGCTTAATTCAGGGCGGTATTCCTCACTGTTAGCGCATATTAAACGTGGGGAACTGATCGAGATCCTTCCTGATTTACGCCCTGAGCCGCTTACTGCCTCTTTTGTTATCGCGCACCGGCGTAATTTGTCGCCACGTGTAAAGGCCTTTATGAACTGGATGGAAGAAACATTAAGACCGTATTTCGATTGATGGCAGCATTGAACTGCTATTAAAAAAGTTGTGAATGTCCATTTTTGGCACTCAGGGGATATTCACAGCTGCGACTACCGTTTGCCCACGCGAGAGTGAAGTTAAGGCGCTGTGTCATAAGAGAATGTCGAATGGCTGGCCTCATCTGCAGGCAGAGGGTAGCTGATCCTGGTAGACGCTTTCAGTTTGTCTGGTCGAAAGATAATTAATACTCTAATTTTGATAACGTTAAGCTAAGTAAGAGGCATAAGACGTAAAGCTAAAGGACAGACATGACAGCATATTCAAACTCTGATGCGATAAGGGAATTACGCTCGACCTTAGACAAGGCGCCCGCTGGCGCGGTAAACGGAGAATGGTTCTTTATCACTGAACAGGCTGGCGTCTCAACGCAAACCGGAGGCTACACGTATGCCGACGGAAGTCACGTTGCAGAGGGTAACCACGCCCTTAAGAAGGTCCGGGAAGTCGTCCAGAAACTCGAAGCATCAAGGACTCAGCCCTTTAATAAAGTTATCGTTCACTGGACAAGGTCTAAAATACCGTTCGTACGGGGGCGCGTTACTGTTGACACACTCTTCGATGAGACAATTGTGCCACGCGGTCCTCAGGACCCAATTTATGAGGTAGCTGCTGTAGCAAGGCGAGCCTTTTGGGAAAGGTATGGCAGCGTCTCAGATGGCTTTACGGTTGAACGAGATGACGCAAACGTTCACAACCAGACGAACTGGTTCGGGCCCTATCGTCGGGTGCTCAACACGAAGCGCAACACCACATTAACGCTGGCCACTGATGGCCTCTCGACGCCCTGGGCTGGCATTGCAGACCCGGAAAATGGCGTGGGATGCGAGCTTTTTATGGAGTTAGACGCTTCGGATATTGCCCGCCACCCGATTAATGACTGGGCTCATCTCTTGATTAACCTGGGCGATCTCGTCGCCGATGGGTTTCAGGTTGCGGCCGATGTTGAAAAATATGGCGCAATCCTGTTTTGCATGCTTACAGACGACTTTAACCCATTGACTCGAATCATCCTCAGCCTTGATGGTCGCAGGATTGATAATTTGCCTTTCGGTTCCGTTCCGCTGATCCGTGTAACGCCGATAGCAGAGTCGGAGATTGAACACCTGGACCAATCCGATGAATGGGCATCAAACGCCGCAAGACAGGCTCTCGCGGCACGGCAGATAGAAACATAGACAATTATCGCGCAGTAATTCATGCCTCTTACGGGGCAGAGTGAGTTCAGTCACCTGCCTTAAAACAAGAACAGTATCAAATGATTTAATCTTGTTCCGCTGTGAGCGAACAGCGGACGCTGACTACACGCGAGGTGTGGCGAACGCCATCACTTTTAAAGAAAAAAGCCACCTTTTCAGGTGGCTTTTTCAGTGAACCTTCACGTCATTAAGAGTCATACAGCAAAGCACTTCCTGGCATGCTCTTCCACGAACGCCGTGACGGTTTCCGGCGCTTCAAGGGGCGGGAAGTGGTTCACGCCTTTCAGGATTTTCAGCTCCGCGCCACCGCCCAGCACCTGCTGCAGCGCCGTTGCAAACGGAAGCGGGTTTGGCGCGTCATTTTCGCCCTGCAGAATCAGCGCAGGCGCGGTGATTGCATCATATTCATCGGCCATTTCATGGTTCAGGAACGCAGCGGCATTGGCCTGCATCGAGTGCGCTGGCCATTTAGCCGCCTCTGCGCCCACGCTTTCGGTAACCCCAAACGGCTGATAAAACGCTACGGCGCCGGAAGGCGTTGATACCGCCTCACAGACCATATCGATCGTCATACCCGCGTCACGCATCTGCTTCCCGTCCACGTAGCAGGCGGTGTACACCAGCCCGGCAACCTGCTGCGGATATTTCACCGCAAACGTGGAAATGATGTTGCAGCCGATGGAGTGAGACACAAGCACGACCGGCCCCTTTATGCCGGCAGCATCAATCACGGCTTTTAAGTCCTCAGCGTGGCGGGGAATGCTGTAAGCCTCCGGCTGCAGCGGTTTAGCCGAGCGCCCGTAGCCGCGGCTGTCATACGCGACCGTATAAAATTTTTCACACAGCGCATCCGTCTGCGCCTGCCAGATATCACTGATGCCAAAGTATCCGGCAACGAAAACAACCGGCATGCCCCGGCCCTTTGCATCAAAGTAAATCTCAATGCCGTCGTCGGTAGTTGCGTAAGACATTCTTCATTCCTCATGTGTTAACAGTCACAAAAGTATAAAGAGCGTGCGGTGCGCTCCGTGAGCGGCAGGAAAGTCATAATTCGATGATTTCAGGCCAAGTTAACGGTAGCCGGAAGGTTAGGAGGAACGCACGACTAAGGTCTTACGGTATTTGCTGGCGGCTGTGCCGGATATAAGCGCTGCGGCCAGCACGACAAGAAGCGTAAGGTTTCCGGAGATTTATCATTGACCCTATTCCATCGAATGTTGACCTGTGCGCGGCTCACGCCCGGCCCGCAGCCTTTTTATACTGCCTGCTCAATGCACAGACCGCACGGCTGCGGTTCCTCTGAAGGAGTAAAGAATGCAACTGACTCAAATACGTAACGCCACGCTGAAGCTCGATTATGCCGGCGTCCGCTTCCTCATCGACCCGATGCTTTCTGACAAAGAAGCCTGGCCCGGTTTTCCTGGTACCGCGCGTTCGCACCTGCGCAACCCCATGGTCTCGCTGCCGGTTTCCGTTGAAGAGCTGCTGGATGTGGACGTGATTATCGTAACGCACACGCATCAGGATCACTGGGACGAGGCGGCGCAGCAACTGATTCCCAAGGACCGGGTGATTTACACGCAGAATGAGAGCGACGCGACGCTCCTGCGCTCGCAGGGCTTTACGGCGGTCAGCGTGCTGGCAGACACCAACGTCATCGCGGGCATCAACGTTGCAAAAACTGACGGCCAGCACGGCAGCGATGAGGCGTACGCTATCCCCGAGGTTGCCGAGCGGCTGGGCGACGCGTGCGGCCTGGTCTTTTCTGCAGAGGGTGAAAAGACGCTGTACGTGGCCGGGGATACCATCTGGGTCCCGCCTTACGCGCAGAGCCTGGAAAAATTCGCGCCTGACGTTGTAGTGCTTAACATGGGCCTGGCGACGGTAGACGGAATGGGTGCCATCATCATGGGTAAGCAGGACGCGCTGCGCACGCTCGAGGTGCTGCCTTCGGCCACGGTGGTGGCGTCGCACCTGGAGGCCGTCAACCACTGCCTGCTGAGCCGGGACGAACTGCGCGCCTTTGCAGCGGAAAACGGCATTCAGGACCGGGTACGGGTGCCGGAAGACGGCGAGACGCTGAATTTCTGACGCACATACGCACCGGGGCGGTAGACTACGGCCTGCCGCCCGTCAGGACGAAAAAGCAGGATAAAAATCGCGGTTTAAATCAGTAAGGGTTCAGATGATGTCCACTTCCACTCTGCACGTTGCCGTTATCGCTACGCCGGGCTTCAGCCCGTTCCACTTTTCCGTGCCGTCGATGGTTTTCGACAAGGCAATGCCGGAGCCGGGTCTGTTCAGCGTGGATATCTGTGCTGAGAAGCCCGGTGTTGTGGCGTCCGATATCGGTATTTCCATCAATGTAGATCACGGGCTTGATCGGCTTGATAAGGCGGACATCATCGTTGTGCCGTTCTGGGAGCATCCCGAAACGCGCCCTGATGCGGCGCTGCTGGAGGCGCTGCGCAGCGCCTGGCAGCGCGGGGCCGAAGTCGTGGGACTGTGCCTTGGGGCGTACGTGCTTGCCTACGCCGGACTGCTGAACAATCGCAGAGCGTCCACGCACTGGGAGTTTGAGCGGGACTTCGCCGCACGTTTTCCAGAGGTGCGACTTGACAGCAACGCGCTCTATACCAGTGACGAGCGCCTGATAACCTCAGCCGGGACGGCCGCGGGCATCGATTGCTGCCTGAACATCGTGCGTGATCATTACGGAACCGCGCTGGCTAACCGTGTAGCCCGACGGATGGTTATTCCCCCGTACCGGGAAGGCGGGCAGGCGCAGTTTATTGAGCATGCGGTGCCGGAGACGACGCGCGACGAACAAATCAACGATCTTATCGACTACCTGCGTCGCAACCTGGACAAGCGACACGATATTGACTCGATTGCGGGCTTCGCCGGCATGAGCCGGCGTACGCTGACGCGACATTTCCACAAGGCAACAGGTATGACGGTGGGGGACTGGCTCAGCGCCCAGCGCCTGCAGCGCAGCCAGGAGCTACTGGAAACCACCGATCACAGCATTGAAACCGTGTCGTCGCTGGCGGGATATCAGTCACCGGTCTCGTTTCGGCAGAGCTTCAAGGCCCGCTTTAACGTCAGCCCCAGCGAGTGGCGCCGGACCTTCCGTGGCCCTGGTCTGATATAGATCCGGGCTGGCTGCCGATACTGCTGCGCACCGCTTCCGGCTCATTATCGTTTTATGATTACTTTCGCATCAGCCTGCTTCACTGAACCAGGCCGGGGCTGCTGCGCGCAAAATTCAGAACACAGACATGACACGTATGCCAGTGCAGGTCTATATCCTGTCGGGCTATCAGGCGTTTTTCAGACCGTTTCATCATGATGATGGCGGTCGTCTCGCCGGACAGATGCTCGCGCCCTTGCCTGACATTTACTGTGAGGGTAATCCCTTCTTCAAATCGGGACTCCCGTTTTGAGATCGAGCTTAAACGACTCCCAGCCTCCTGGTGGATCCCACTCTCCAAAGCCAAACACCGTATCATTCTCTATTGATGTAATGATCACGCCATCAATGGCGCACTGCCCGGATTTCCAGAGAATGCCCGCTGCCATATCAATCAGAAAAACGTGGCAGTAAGTAGTGACCATAACCCGATCATATAGCCTGTCAGAATGGACGTCAGGAATTGAATAAATATGACCAACGTAATCACCGAGTGGATGGCTTTTGAACGAGTGTGTGGCCATGTCAATAATATGAAAGTGATCGCCACAAATGATTGCCATATGGGAGTCATTCAGGAGAAATTCAGAAAAGGCGCTGGAAATCAGCCAGCCATCCTCATCGGCTCGAACATACAACTGTAAAATCAAAATGGGCTCAGCGTTTTTACTGATTAGCAGTCGCCGATCCTTTTCTCCATTAGTGCCAAAGGGATTGACGTCGATGATTGAAACACCTTCCGTTTCATCACCGGGCGTTGGTTGTTCAAGATAGGACGCTTTTAATGTCATTGAGCATTCAGATTGGGGAAGCAGAAGAACCCATACTACTTTACAAGTTCATGTCACGACACCACCGTCGTTGCTCCTGCCCATGTTGCATATTCTGTTGTCCAGCCCCTGCAGATGAGTGAATTCCGATATCAGCAATGTCCGCTTCTGGCGCAAAGCGGACTTTAATCATCAGCATGTTGTCAAAGGTCAGGACGGACGTTCAGGGTGAAAATGATGCGTGCCGCTTCGTCGCAGATACGCCGTCAGGATAACTTGTCCGCTCAGGGCAATAATCAGTACCTTTTCTTCCTGAAAGACAATAATCCTCCTTAATTAGTGCCTGCCCTGCATCAATCTCTCTCCTCTTTTCCGCAGATCCGAAAACCTCAGAAGTCGGATCCCCAGACTAATCTCACGCAGTAATCGCCGCGTGCGGTTAGCGGTTAGCGGTTAGCGGTTAGCGGTTTGAGATCTTTGGTTCTACCGATTGCCAGATTTCAAGATCCCAGTTGCCATCATGAGCATCGCAAAGGTAGTTTTCGAAACAAACGCCGCGCGCAAGTTCGTAATCGCTGTTTTCAATCTCAAGGTACAAATCGCTCCATGCTTTTGCGTAAGCACCGTCCCGCACAAGCGTATGCCACACGGCGTATAGCCCTCCCGGCACAATTTCTTCTCTGAATGCCGTTCCGGTAATGTCTACCTGTGTTTGCGCATCAACCGTAAGCGCGACATCGGCACGCAAGTCGGCAACACCCGTTTGCGCTGGATTATCCCAATAAAACACCAGCGCTTCCCGGTAAATCACGCCCCGCTCCTGTGCCCAGCCAATAATTTGTTGAAAAGCAACAGGTACCGTCTCGCTCCATGGGCCACCAACGCGCGCACATACGATGTTCCGGGGAAGCGCATTTTCAAACCGTAAACACATAAATCCTCCGCACCATTATTAAGAAAACGTTTATAAACGCAGCAGCCCGCCATCAACCACGTACTGGCTACCTGTGACATAACTGGCATCATCAGATAATAAAAATAACGCGACAGCGGCCGCTTCCTCCGGTGTTCCTGGGCGCTTCATCGGCACAATAGCGCGGATTTGCGCGTCATATTGATCACGAAATGGTGCCGGGATCGCTTCGAGCAAACTGGTTTCTATCGCACCTGGAACGAGCGCATTCACCCGGATCCCTCGTGCTGCAAAAGCCGTTGCCCAACAGCGAACCAGCGCTAGCTGCGCCCCTTTACTGGCAGCGTAAATCGCAGCAAGCGGTGTTCCTTCATATGCGGCGGTCGATGCGGTCAGAACCACAGATGCACCTACTTTCAAAAAGCGGGCAAGACAAGATATTTGCAGTACCGCGGCACGAACATTGTTCTTCATCATATTATCGAACAGCGCGGCACTACCCTTTTCGGCAGGTGCAAAAGCCAGCTGCCCGGCATTTAGCCATAAGCCATCCAGCATGCCGAAGGAGGCTACCGCTTCAGCCAGCGCTTGCGCCGCTGCCGGCTCGGCTCCGTCGTTTTGCATCAACCGGGCAGCAGGTGGCAGCACCTTACGAAGGCGCGCCAGTTTACGCGCATCACGCCCGGTGATTATGACTTCCCCCTCTTCCGCAACAATGCGTTGCGCCCCTGCCAGACCAATACCACTGCTGGCTCCCGTAATGACAATTTTCTTACCTGTGAACCTGGCCATCCCGTCTCCCTGAAGCCGTTTCTCTGCTAAACCACGTTTTTTATCTTCAATCACAATTAAAATAAAACAATAAAAACTTATTGTAAAACGATAAACATCAGGCTAGCCTGCAATCACTTCAACTATCTTTGCTAGGAGAGGCATCGAATGAAAAGAAGTCTGCAACATGGTGTTTTGTTCTCAGGATTACTCATCTGTGCGCCGACACACAGCGCAGAGTTGTCCGGTTTTGCCGGGCTGGGCGTCAGTGCGAGCCCCATTTACTCCGGTTCAAACCATATGGCAATGAGACCACTGCTAAAGGCGGGCGTGAATCTTCAAAGCGAAAAATGGGGACTATTTGGTTTGTCTACCGACGGCCTGATATGGGGGCTGACGCCGGACACCCCCTTTAGCGTAAGCCTGCTGTTAACACAAGATGAGGCGCGCAAAGAGGTGTTTAACTACCCGTTTTCCAGCAGAAAAAACCGCGATCTACAAGGAATGGGTAACCTGTCTGCAGCGTTGATGGCGGGTACAGACCTGCGCTACCAACTAGAAAACTGGGCGTTGTGGCTGCGCCTGTTAACCGCCACTGAAAAGCAGCGATATGGCGGCGAAGCACCGGGCAGAAGCCTGATCGTCACGAGCGGCGCGGAAACCGAACTCTGGCGCTGGCAGAATGCCGCGCTATCGATCGGGGGCGACATAAGCTGGGCGAACAGTGGCTACCAGCAACGTCACTACGGTGTAACGGCGCAGCAGGCGCAACGCACCGATTTTGCAGTTTATTCCCCTTCGTCAGGCCTTCAGCAAGGAGGTTTGTATGCCGAAGTGGTATGGCATTTCGATAAAAATCTGGCGGCAGGATTGACAAGCCGTGCGCAGTATCTGTTCGATGCAGCGGGGAGCAGCCCTCTGGTCAACAGCCGAATGCAGTACACCCTGTCGTCACTGATTCAGTACACATTCTGAGGCGGAGCCATGAGCAAATGTCACTTTCGCAGCCGCGCGCGACTGCTTGCTGCGAGCGCGGTATTTATCGCACTGATTGCCGCCGGTATTTACCTGCAACCTGGTTTCAGCACTCCGTCTCCTCGCCAGACAGGAGACGCCAGTTTGGTGTCGTTTTTAACGCCGTTATTGAAAGGATCGCGAGGCAGCGTCGCCGCCGCGCTAATTACTCCGCGCGGTGTACAGTACGCCCTCTGGGACAGTGATTACAACCAGCAATATGAAATCGCCAGCCTGACCAAAACCATGACCAGCAGTTTACTGATGGACGCGTTTCGCCGGGGTGAGGCGACAGCGCAAACCCGCGTCGGGATCTTATTCCTGAAATCAGCGGCCCGGCGCGAGAAAATTACCCTTGAGCAACTGGCATCGCATCGCTCTGGTCTGCCGCCGCTTGCCTCATCGCTGCGCCAGAAGATCCGGGTGATCAGACAGATAATCCTGCGTGAAAACTTCTGGGAGTATGACGAAAAATCAGTCATCGAAATGGTGAATAACACCCGCTTAGCCACGCCCGCCAGATTTGATTATTCCAATACCGGCTACGCCTTACTGGGACTTGCGCTGTCGCGAGCAGCGCATCAGACTTTTAATTCGCTGTTGCAAACGAGGGTTTTTGCGCAGGCGAAAATGACAAACAGCGTTGTTGCCGAAGCATTAACCCCCGGCACGCCCACGTTTCACCACGGTTGGGCGGTGTCCGGATTTGCCGAAGCGCCATGGATACAGAACGCGTTCACGCCGGCTGCCGGTGTGCGGTCGACCATCGTCGATATGGCGCATTATGCGCAGGCCTTACTGGCGGGTAAACTTGCCGGTAACGCAGCAATGCAGCCACGCTTTGCCACTGACGATGCAGATTCACGCGTGGGTTATGCCTGGTTTACCACCCGTATTCGTGGGCGAGACATCACCTGGCACGACGGTGAATCCTCTGGCTTTGCTCCGCCATTGCGGTCGATCCACAGCAACGATCCGCCGTAGTGATCCTCTCAGATACCGCGTGGCCCGTTATTGGTCCGGCCATGCGCCTGTTGTTAACGCAGACTCCTGCTAATACGGAAGCTCATCATGAACTGGATTGATATGTCGTGGGCAATATTAACCTTTGTCTCAGTTATTCTGTTTATTTGCGGCTCATGGGTCGCGCATTACAAAATACGGTTGTTGAACTATATCTTGTTAGCTTTGATTGTCATTTATTGTGCCGAAATGATGCAGACAATCACGCATCTGACCAAGACCGGTTATCTGTTCAGAATGCTGACATGGACCGTTCAGGCGTCGTTTATTGGCCGTAAGTGTTTATCGCGCATGGCCAGTACCCTGGTTAACGCGCAGCCCGCGCGTACTGTCGGCTGGCAAGATTGCCATTTCGCTGATGCTTATGTCATGCTTGAGCATGCTGGTTTTAAAATAGAATCCTTAATTCAGGAAGGTACAAAGTGAAAGATGTACGAAATAAACTCAGCCTGATATTTATCTCAGGGATATTACCGCTGTTTTTCATCCTCGCCTTAATTACACCGCTGTGGTTATATTTTTCCGGTGAGTCTTTTTTTATTTCCAGCATGCTTCAATTTGCCGAAATGCAAGCAGAAAGCCAGCCAGTGGCTGCCGTATCGTCGCTTCACCAGTTACTGCTGTTGATAATTCTCTATTTCCCCGTTGGGTTATTTGCTTTTGCTATCTGGCAGGGAATGCAGGTGATGCGCCTGGTTGGTAAACGGCAAATCCTCAACCTGGCCATGGCGCGTTGTGTACGTACAATTGCATTGATGATGCTAAGTCTTGGCATTGTATTGCCGGTGTGCCGCTTTTTAATACCGCTAGTTGTCTGGTGGCCGGAAAAATATTACCAGATCACCGTTCTGGTTGGCGATGTGATCCTTTTACTCACCGGCGGCTTGTTATTCGTTACGTTTCACGCCATGCTTGCGGGGATCAAAGCAGAAGAAGAAGCTAAGGGGTTTATCTGACTATGGCTGTGGTGGTTCATCTGGACAAACTGCTGGTAGAGAAAAAAATGACGTCCAGAGCGCTGGCAGCCTTTATTGGTATTACCGAGCAAAACCTCTCACTGCTCAAGTCTGGCAAAGTAAAAGGGATTCGATTCGATACGCTGGCGAAAATTTGTGAAGCCATGGAGTGCCAGCCCGGTGACATTATCTCCTGGGAACCCGACATCGCTGTGCCAGACGAAGACTGACGCTGTAGACTCGTTGCAGACAATAGAAACCGACAACATCGCTGCTGTCGGATTTTTATTTACGACTCGAATCAGGCATTCTGTAACTGCTGACCACAGACAACCACACTTGTCAGCAGAATTTTGACGCCCTCCAGATAAACGGTTTGATTCAGCAACGTCAGTTTCAGGCAGGTCACAGCGTCCTGTTTGGTTCGAATAATATTTTGTTTTCACTTCTCTTTCTCATTGAAAGGCCTGTTCCCCACTGATTAACACACCACTATGTTAGTAATGTCTTCATTTGACCCTGACCCCGCAGATTAGTCATTCCGATGTTAGCAACGTCCGCTCCTGGCACAAATCAGTCAGTCGCAAGACGGGCATGTCCACTATGCGCGAGGAACGGACGGTCGACATGCTCTCTTACTTATGCACAGTAACGGCAGTTGAGGATGTAAGCCTGTAACCGCTCGTCGTGACGGCCCACTGCCAGATGATTATCACTGAGGTTTGGCCCGGCAATGGCGGGCATCCCGCGTTCTGAGACTTCACACTTCCGTCCTTTCTGCTGCCTTAAACCCTTCATCTATACTGACTATTCAAGTAGTTATTTGCATACGTCTTTACGCAAGGTTAATGACGTGCGCGTGTAAATGCCCTGTTTAACAGATCGTTGCGGGTCTACACCCTAATAAAGCTTAAGCAATAAAAACTTTATTTTTCCGGGAGATAGTTAATGAAAATAACCAGTTTTGTTTATTCCGCCCTGATTGGACTTGTCGCCAGTTGCCGTTCCATGACGCCAATGGCGGCCATCGCTGCAGCACGCATTAAAAAGCGCGACACACCGGGCCGTCTTTTACTGCTGGACCGTCCGCTATTCAAATTCGGGGCGTTAGCAATGGGTATCGGTGAACTCTTTGGCGACAAGATGAAGTCAGCACCAGACCGCACCGTATTTTTGGGCATGTCAGCACGCGTGGCGAGTGCCGGGATTGCGGGTGCCGCCCTTGCACCCAGCGGAAAAGAAAAAACCGGGGCAGCGATCGCTATCTCAACCGCTGTGCCACTTGCTTATGCCACGCTTGCGGCACGCAAAAAAGCCGTGTCAGGCATTGGGCAGACCCGGAGTGGTCTGGTGGAAGATACCCTTATCGTTGCTCTCGGAGCAGCAGTGGTCTTTCTCGCAACGCGTCCAACGCGTCGTTAAACGCACTCTGTACTCAAGGAAGGGTCCCGGCACAGCTTATGGCCGTTCTCCCAAATAAGTCGAATGTGAAATCGTGCTCGTTCCCTGGCTCGGGTAGCCGGACGACGAGCACAACTCCGCCAGTAAATTAAGGAAGACGGCTTACGGGAGTGGGATCCCTTACCACAATGTCCGTCTGTTTCAGCCGTATTCTCATTAACCGGCTTTTACGGCCAGGGCGACATCCTTAACCGCATTCTCAACGCCAGCGGCATTTTTCTGAATGCTGGCGATCACCTCCCCGGCTTCACGCATCAGCGTCACCCCTTCGCGGGTATGCAGCAGGTTGTTTTCAATCCCATTCAGCACCGCTTTAGCCAGTTGATTATTGCTGGCCACGACCCGTTCAATTTCTTCGGTTGCACTGCTGACGCTTGCTGCAAGCATCCGCACTTCTGCGGCCACGACAGCAAAACTTTTTCCGGACGCGCCCGCCCTCGCGGCTTCGATGGCGGCATTCAGGGCAATAAGCCGGGTCTGCATGGCAAAGCTGCGGATGGTCTCAACCATACCGTCAATACTGTCAGACTGATTGTTAAGCCGGGATACATCACCGGACACCGCGCCCATCCCCTGCGCGATGGTGTCAATCATGCGGATGCTGTTTTCAATGACGCTGGCACCGGTCTGCGCGCTTCCGTGCGTCTGCACCGCCATATCCCACGCATGCACAGCCGCCTCCTGTTCTTTCTGGTTACGCATGACATCTGCCGTGACGTCTGTTGCGAATTTCACAATCTTATAAAGTTGCCCGTCACTGTTAAAAACCGGATTGTAAGTGGCGCGAAGCCACAGCGGCTCTCCCCGACGGTTAAGGCGCGGAAACTGGCCGGAGAAAAACTCCCCCTGATTCAACCGCTCCCAGAACTGGCGTATTCATCGCTTTTTGAAAGCGTCTCTGAACAGAACAGACGATGGTGCCTGCCGATGACGTCATTCCGTTTATAGCCGTAGTCGTGAGGAAGTTTTCATTGGCTTCAAGCACGATACCTTCGGGCTGAAAGAGATGATCGCCATAGAGCGGCTAATGGCATTGACGACGGCTTCCTGCTCAAGCGCAACCTGTATACGGTGAGAAATATCGGCAGCAATTTTAATCACTCTGGTCACCCGGCCCCGCCTGTCCGTTACAGGGATATAACTGGCTTCCAGCCATACGGGACGCTGCCCTTTTGCCAGACGCAAATATTTACCGCTAAAGCTTTCGCCGCTGGCAAGGCGCTGCCAGAAGTGACCGTACTCCGGTGAGTTTATCAACGCAGGCGGGCAAAATATCCGATGGTGTTGGCCGATTATTTCGTCGGCTTTATAACCCATCGTGGAAAGAAAAAGCGGGCTGGCTTTATGTATTATCCCTTCCGGACTGAATTCAATGACAGGCTTATTCTGACAAAGCGCATTATACGAAGCCGCTGAACGCAGGCGGCCAAGAGAAAAGAGATGTTTTAGGGAAAGCATACGCATCAGATTTACCGGGTAATGTAAGGACTGAGAGGTTATCGGCAATCTTGCTGGCAGCGTTATATATTGCTGTGATAGCTGAAGATAATTAATGATTACTTATGTTTTCAGGCGTCTGAAGCGTCTCTGTAACGCCTGATTTTCAGGACCGCGTCGGGAGCCCCCTTTGCGCGTGCGTGGGCCTATCTGAGAAGCTTCCGGAACAGCGTAATCAGAGAGTGTCCATTATCGCCAAGCGGCGTAAAGAAATTTTTATCGGTTGCTTCCACCACCTGCACGGCCTGTTCAGCCAGCTCCCGCCCCGTTTTTGTTACGCTGATCACTCTGGAGCGCGTGTCCGTGGGATGGGCAATACGGCCAGATGCCCTGCCTTTTCAAGAGTCCGTACCACCTGAGAAACCGTCATCGTATCGCTCCCGGTGAGTTGTGAGAGTCGAATTTGTGTCAGCGGCTCCTTTTCCTCAAACCAGCTGGCGACCGCCAGTACAACAAACTGCGTGTGCGTCAGGCCTAAAGGTTGCAGAGCGTTTCGCTGCTCACGTTGCCAGCTGTTTGATACCCGCCACAGCAAATAACCCGGGCTGTCGTCCGGGCCTTCAAAGGCACTGGCAAGCGGCTTATTACTTTCAGGTGCCATTTACTTTACCCCTTTTTCCACAAGGTATTTCTCCAGTCCCGCCATCACCTCAGGGAAATCTGCGCTAATCCCCTCTCCGAATGCCTGGGCCTGAGGCCCCTGCGTGGTGATGGCATAAATCAGAGTGCACTGACCAGTGGCGGTAACCTCAATACGATGTTCAACGGTGACGCGTGTATCATCTACCCAGGTTTCATCAATGAAATATTTCTCTTGAGCAACCTCGCTCAGCCGACTACGTACCACCTCGCCCTCCGGTAATTCCATGGTAAACGCAGTGCCGGTAGTAAACGGTCCTTCGATATCAATCGACTTCACGCCTGGATTCCAGTCTTTCCAGTTCGCGGTGTCGACAAACGCCTGCCAGATAGCTTGTGGGTTGCTGTTAACCGTGCGCGTATAGGTTTTACGCCAGACATTCTCGTTATTCATAAGACGGCCCATCAGAGTTAGTAAGTGAACATATAATATGTATACTTATAGTGCGGTGGCAGCATCCTTGTCAAACGCCCTTTTCGTTCAGGCTGAAACTGCCTTGTGCAGGACAGCACGGCAGCCACAGCTAACAGGGTCCGTTCCGGTTATTTAAATCAGGCCTGGCCCCCTTGAGTGTGCGCCGCCATACGATGGGAATTACGTTAAACCGCGCTCTGACACTCTGGCGGAAAGAGAGCGGGGACTGGCATCCGGCAAGGGCGGAGACCACGTCAATGCTGTGTTAAAGACGCCCCTTTGCATCACCATAAAATGAAAAAAGCCCGCTGACAGGCGGGCTTTAACGTGGCGCTTACAGGCTGATACCGCTTAATTTTCTGTGGTACCCGCCTCTTTGCGCATCAGTCATTGTGGTGGCCTTCCCTGAGAGTGGCCTGCGCCCTGTTTACTGGCACCTCGCCGTTCTGACCGCACTGGCGACACGGGAAGAAACGGGCCGTTACGTGACATTAAAACTGCGGTTTGGTGGCCTTTTGCTGATTCATATATTTCCAGACCGCGTTATGCCAGTCAGGATCGTATAATTTCAGGGTTGTGCTGCCAACGGTCAGTGAGGCTGTATCAGTTTCACATCCCATGCCTGACGTAGGCATCGGTTTTTCGCACCATACCGGGTTCATGCCGCCGCTTGAAATCGGTCCATATTTCGCGATTGCAGCTTCCTTCATCGACGTTTCGTTCTCTTTTGTCCAGGGGATCTCATACGTGATTAAGGACGCAGCCATAGGGTTGTTTTTGTCGTAAGGCACACGAGGCTCAAAACTGACCTGCATCCGCGTACCGTTTTGGTCATAAACAAGGGTCTGAATCTGTTGACTCCCGGTAATAATGGTTGCGACCTGATTGTTGCTGGACGTTGACGCTCTGATTTTGTCTGCTGAGACACCAAAATTTTTCTGCATTGCCGCACGCGCTTCTTCAACGCCCATGCCTGTTTTGACGCCAGCCACATCAAAGGATCTCACATCAACTGCCCGAACCGGTTGCGCGGCATGGGCAGAAGAAACGAGACAAGGCAGAGCGATTAACAGTGCGGATGGCAACGCGGATAAATAGTTTTTCATCTTCATTCTGAATCGCCACGGGTTTAACAGACACCTCAGAGTCATTTAAGATGGCTTAAAGAGAGGTGCCCATGAGCGGTAAGCGTTATCCCGAAGAGTTTAAAACTGAAGCAGTCAAACAGGTTGTTGATCGCGGTTATTCTGTTGCCAGCGTTGCAACACGTCTCGATATCACCACCCACAGCCTTTATGCCTGGATAAAGAAGTACGGTCCGGATTCTTCCACTAATAAAGAACAGTCAGATGCTCAGGCCGAGATCCGCCGTCTCCAGAAAGAGCTGAAACGGGTTACCGACGAACGGGACATATTAAAAAAAGCCGCGGCGTACTTCGCAAAGCTGTCCGACTGAGGTACGCCTTTATCCGTGACAACTCCTGTTGCTGGCCTGTTCGCCTGCTCTGTCGGGTGCTGGATGTTCATCCCAGTGGTTTTTACGCCTGGCTTCAGCAGCCGCATTCACAACGCCATCAGGCAGACCTGAGACTGACAGGACAGATTAAACAGTTCTGGCTGGAATCGGGATGCGTCTATGGTTATCGCAAAATCCATCTGGATCTGCGTGACAGCGGGCAACAGTGCGGAGTAAACAGAGTCTGGAGACTGATGAAACGTGTCGGAATAAAGGCTCAGGTCGGATACCGAAGCCCGCGGGCACGTAAAGGCGAGGCCAGTATCGTGTCACCCAACAGGCTCCAGCGACAGTTCAATCCGGATGCTCCTGATGAGCGTTGGGTAACGGACATAACCTACATCAGGACCCACGAAGGCTGGCTGTATCTTGCCGTTGTTGTTGATCTGTTCTCACGCAAAATTATCGGCTGGTCCATGCAATCCCGGATGACAAAGGACATTGTCCTGAACGCACTGCTGATGGCTGTATGGCGGCGTAATCCCGAAAAACAGGTGCTGGTTCATTCGGATCAGGGCAGTCAGTACACAAGCCATGAGTGGCAGTCGTTCCTGAAATCACACGGCCTGGAGGGTAGCATGAGCCGTCGCGGTAACTGCCATGATAATGCGGTTGCAGAAAGTTTTTTCCAGTTGTTGAAACGTGAACGGATAAAGAAAAAGATCTACGGAACGCGGGAAGAAGCCCGCAGTGATATTTTTGATTACATCGAAATGTTTTATAACAGTAAGCGTCGGCATGGTTCTAGCGAACAGATGTCACCGACAGAATATGAAAACCAGTATTATCAACGGCTCGGAAGTGTCTAGATTATCCGTGGCGATTCATTCCTTTAAGATTGATCGTAACGTTCATTACGACATCAGCAGTGTGAAAAGCCTTTCACAATTTAAGATATTGTTAAATAAGTTAACGCGAATGAGTGAGTGTATAAAAAAGAACGGGTTTGTGCCTAATTTTATTCAGATATTCTTAAAAACCTTGCTTGCGACCTGCCCGCTTTTGCTTTAAAGCGAACCGATCGCAATAAAAAAATCCTTTCGATGTTCCCGGTTTCCAGCTCACCAGCGTTGGGGCTGGCAGGCTTTTATACGGCGAAATCCCTCTGCTTTTATCACCGTAAGCTCCCCTTCGGGGACGAACGTAATAGCCAGTAACGTGCCGCTGATTATTCCGCCACAACCGCCTGAATCTGTTAACCATCGGTCAGGCACGGGACATCTTCGTCTCGTGTAAGCACCCATCTTCTATACTCACTTACGTTTAATGAATGTGGCTGCTGTTTGTCGTGCCTGGCATTGCGCGTAAAAGCGGGCGCGTAAACGGTGGTTTCACGCTCTTTAAACGCCTTTTTGATGACTTTTTATCTTTCATTTTGTTAGGGGATGTCCTGGTATGTTGCAATCTCAACCCTCACGCACTGGCAGCATATTGCTGTTGCTGGCTGCGGTTATCGGCTTCGCGGTGGCGTTATATGCCTGGCTTACGCCGCTTACTGGCGTTACAGGTACGATTGGTGCGCTGGGTGTGGCCATCGCCAGTGTGTTGCTGGCGATACTGACTTTTCTTTTACGTGCCACAACCCGTGGCGGTGCGCGCATTTTCCTGATTGTTGTCACGCTTGTGGTGCTGTTTGGCATTGGTTTTGCCGCCGCGCTGCTGCATCAGTACATCATTACGGCGGCCATGGTGGTCGGGCTAATAGGCCTGATTGTACTGAGCAGCAATTCCGCCCGTAACAAGCATCGTGTCAACGTCTGAGGAGTCACCCGTGCCAAACACAAAACATTATCCATTCATGACAATCAGCATGACGGCGCTGGCGTTGCTGGTTGCGCCATTCACCCTCCAGGCAGAGGATAAAGCTGCAGAAGCCTCTCAGGGAACGCAGGAAGAGCTCAATGTGGATGCGGCCGACCAGCAAGCACCGGGCACCACCAAAACCACTGACGATGCTTCATCCGGTCAAAAACAGGGCGAAAAAGTCGCGTCCGTCAGTCAACCCGCGACACCGCTGGTGCCCTCTCAGGCCACCTGGGACAGCTTTCACGGGCAGCTTAACGCGCAGAAGTACAGTCCACTGACCCAGATAACGGCGGAGAACGTCGGCAAATTAAAAAAAATCTGGGAGTTTCATACTGGCGACGTCTCGGATGGCAAAGGCGATACGCCCGCGACTGTCTGGTCCGCCACACCGGTTTTTGCCAACGAGACGATCTACATCGGCACGCCGTTCGACCGCCTGATTGCGCTCGATCCGGGCACCGGGAAAGAGAAATGGAGCTATGACACGAAATCGCCGCGCAAAGCCTTAACCCAGCCGGTACTGAAAAATCGCGGCGTCTCCTACTGGCAGGCAAAAAACCCGGTGGCCGGTCAGGCGTGTCAGAAGATTGTCTATATGGGCACGGTGGATGGCAAACTCTTCGCGCTGGATGCCGATTCAGGCAAACCGTGCAGCGACTTTGCTGATAAGGGCGTTCTGGATGTAAACCAGTGGAATACCGTTAACGCCAAATTCCCGCTGTCCATCCTGCAACCCCCCCACCGTGGTCGGTAATCATCTGCTGGTGGGCTGGGCAGGTAAAGACTGGGCCTATGCCGAAGCGCCTCCGGGCACCGTATTTTCGATAAATGCACAGACCGGTAAGCTGGAATGGACGTTTGAGGCGATCCCGGAAGCGATCCGCAAACAGACGGGTACGGCCAACGTCTGGACGCACATGTCAGTTGATGAGGCGAATGGTCTGGTCTATTTGCCGGTTTCGTCCCCGTCGCCAAACTACTGGGGCGGCAACCGCGTCGACCCGATTCCGCTCGGCACCTCAACCACGGCGCTGGACATTAACACCGGTAAAGTGGTCTGGTCTCGTCAGTGGGTGCACCACGACGTATGGGATTACGATATCAACTCTGCGCCAACGCTGATGGATATCACCGTAAACGGTAAACCGATCCCGGCGCTGGTCCAGGCGACCAAGCAGGGCTTCCTGTTTGTGGTTAACCGCCTGACGGGTGAGGATGTCTGGCCTATTGAAGAGCGTCCTGTTCCGCAGGGTGATGGCTCTGTGAAGGGGGAAGTGCTTTCACCGACGCAACCATTCCCAACCAAACCCGCGCCGCTGCTTGATCAGTCGAAAAAACCCGAAATCTGGAAGCTCGCAGACATAGTGGGAGCCGGTGAGTGTTCGCGCCTGTGGGATAATCTCGCCTATGAAGGAATGTACACGCCACCGACCACCAAAGGTGAAGGTGCCCTGACCTACCCGGACAGCGCAGGTGGCGTTCAGTGGGGCGGCGTGGCGTTCGACCCGCACAAGCAAATAGCCATCGTCAACACGTCACATATTGTGCAGTACGTGAAGCTCTACAGCCGCGAAGATTACGATAAAGCGGATAAGAGCGCCGGTAACGAAAGCGGTTTCGCGCCCCAGGAAGGCGCACCTTACGGCCTGCGCCTGATGGTGGCGAATAACTGGCTGGGTATGCCGTGCTGGAAACCGCCATTTGGTGAAATCGTGGCGCTGGATATGCATACCGGCGATGTGAAATGGCGTCGCCCGGTTGGCGCATCGCAGCAGTATGGATTCTTTATGCCGGAAAGCTGGGGCTCGCCGACTATTGGTGGCCCGGCCGTAACGGCGGGTGGTGTGATCTTTATCGGTGCCTCAATGGATGCCAAAGTCCGCGCTTACTCGGTTGAGAATGGTGAGGAGCTTTGGTCCGATCAGGTTGAAGCACCTGCGGTAGCGAATCCGTCGGTTTACGAGTACAAAGGCCGTCAGTATGTCGCGTTTGTCGCGGGGGGGGAATACCATCCTGAAGGACCAGGTGGGCGATCAGGTTGTGGTTTACGCGCTGCCTGAATAATTCTTCAAAATCATCAATTAACACCGCATGGGGCCTTATGGCCCCATTTTTATTTTCTTGTTTGAACAGGGATGATTTGCGTTGTCATCCTGCCGCCAGACCTCAATGATTTACCCGGCGCGAACACGCTCACTTTTCCCATGTGCATGCAGGCATTCCTCGTTTGCGCGGCCCTTTCCGTGCGCGAACGGCAGACCTGATGAACCGACAGGCCGCGGCCTGCAACCAGGATGTTCTTCCTCAGGCGGCGTCAGACAACCGGCACGGTGAGATCGGCGATAACACTGCGGATGACATCTTTCAGCCATCCCAGAGGCAAATCGTTATCACACCGTTTGTGCCACAGCAGGGAAAGCGCAATCTCAGGTGTGACCACCGGAACGGGACTGCAACATAAGCCGTAATGCGCGATCCAGCCGCTGGCTAACCCCGAAGGCACCGTCGCTAACGCCGGTATGCGCGCCAGAAGCGGCGGCAGCGAAGAAAAATGCGGCGTTACGTAGCGGACCCGACGTGATTTCCCAAGCTCAGCCAGTTGCTCATCAATCGCGCTCCAGGCCGCCCCGCGATAGGAAACCAGCGCATGAGGGTGAGCAACATAGTTCTCCAGCGTCAACGGCGCTGCAAGGGGGAGCTGTGCAGGATGCCAGAGTGTACAAAAGCTGTGTGTCTCTATTCTTTCGCGTCGCAACGTGCCGGGGGTGGTATCGCCCACTGAAACAGCCAGATCCAGTTCGCCTTTTGCAACCAGTTCAACATCCCGGAAGGGATCGCTGGCCATGACCTGGATCGTGATGCCCGGCGCGTCCTGTGAGATGCGCGCCTGCAGATCTGGCATCAGCCAGTGTTCCACCCAGTCGCTCATACCCAGGCGAAACACATGGTTTGCCTCTGAGGGCGTAAAGGATTCGGGCTGAAAAAGAACCTGCTGCATTTGTTCCATCAGGGGGCCAAGCGCCTCAATGAGCGCTTCGGCCCGCGGCGTCGGCTCCATACCCTGCGCCGTACGTACAAACAACGGATCGTCAAACATCGTCCGTAAACGCGCCAGCGCATTACTCACCGCAGGCTGCCCCAGATGCAGCTTTTCAGCGGCTCGTGACACGCTGCCTTCGCGCTTCAGCACTAGCAGCACCGTCAGCAAATTCAAATCGATCCGATGAAAATCATTTTCTCTGATAGCGAACATTATTTTAATCAATTTGAGTGATACAGGTCATGTAACGATACTGCCTGCGTCCACCGGGTGATACCTTTTTAAGGAGATTTTTATGAAGTTTTTACTGACGCTGGTGATTTCACTGCTGGTTACTCCCCCGCTGTTAGCCGCGCCACAGACCGTGGCATACGATCAACAGGCGCCGGGCTACTACCGGATGACGCTTGGAAAATTACGTATCACGGCGGTCTCTGACGGTACGGTGACGGTGCCGCTGAATACCTTACTCACTCACATCACCCCGGCAAAATTGCGTCAGGCCATGGCGAGAGATGCCATGACCCCGCAGGCCGAGACCTCCATTAACGCCTACGTTATTGATGATGGCAGGACGCGTATTCTGGTGGATGCGGGCGCAGGTGAGCTGTTCGGGCATAACGGCGGTCACCTTTTGACGAATCTGGCGGCGCAGGCTACCGGCGAGTCGATTGATGCCGTACTACTGACCCACATTCATGCCGATCACTCTGGCGGCGTCTCCCGCGCAGGCAAGCCCGCGTTTCCAAAAGCAACGGTATTTGTGGATAAGCGAGACGTCGATTTCTGGCTGAATCCGGCGAATATCAGCAAAGTTGAGCCTGGCGAGGCGCATACTTTCGCAGAATCAGAACGGACCCTGCGCCCGGTAATCAATGCGGGTAAGCTGAGCACTTTCGAGGCTCCGGCGGCCTTGCCGGGTGGGATCCGGGCGGAATCCACCGCAGGCCACACGCCGGGCAGCGTGCTTTATCGTGTAGAAAGCGAAGGCCAGACGCTGGTGCTGTGGGGGGGATATTATCCATGCTAAAGCGGTGCAAATGAGCGAGCCTGAGGTGGCGATCCATTTTGACGTCGACCAACAGCAGGCTATCGCCACGCGGAAAAAAGTCCTCTCAGAAGCAGCGGATCAGGGCTACTGGGTGGCGGCGGCGCATATCTCTTTTCCTGGACTCGGCCACGTCCAGCGGGAAGGCAAAGCCTGGCGATGGGTGCCGGCTAATTACACGACCCAACTCAGCCAGTGAGTCTGACGTCATTAACGTAAGCTGACTCCCTCAGGGAGGTGAACGTGATTGGCTGTTGTCGGCGTAATAACCTGCTGAAACCGGAGCCTAATCTTTCTGGTGATCCGCAGGATATCCCTGACAGTGAGAGCGGCGATGTGGCGTATTTTGCCGCTCTCAACATTCACGGATCGCCGATTTTACGTTTTATATGCGCTCCGTTATACCCCCTGATTTTTTCACGCATCTTCCTGCATACAGATATCCCCCACGCGCTATTATTAACCCCCTGTACGCCCTGGATTTTCATATTTTCATCACTGACCGGGCGTACTGCTTACGCCGGTATAAGAGGGAATAACCTGAATGCACGAGTTGTGGAAAATCGTTTTAGTCACCTTGCCCCTGATGGCTTTCATCATTTTGATAGGGTGGTTTCTACGCAGGCTTCGCCATCCCAAACTTTCGGGTGCAGAACAGGGAGGCATGAAGAAGATATCCGGTAATCCCACGTATTTCTTAAGCGCACTTTTCAAAGATCAGTACTATTTCGACAGCGAGTACTTCTACGAAATCAAAAATAACGTCACGTTCAAAATCCCCCTGAGTGCGATTATTTCTGTCAGGCCGGGCCATACTCAGGTCAACAACCGGCGCAACTGGCGTGTGACATTCCGTAATGAAACCGGAGAGAGATCGGTACAGTTTTACAGCAATCTGACCTTTTTCAATCAAAATTTCGCTGAATTCCTGGCAGTGGTTAAGCGCGAAAATCCGCATGCCGACGTAAAAGACCTGTCATTTTTTAACCTCTAACACGTTGACCATGACCCCCTTTGCCGGGGGCGCTCAGGGGACGAAAACAAAAAGCCTGCCGGATTAGCCGACAGGCTTAACGACATCTCCTCAGCGGGATCTTTCAGGGCGTTGCGTTAAACAGAAGTAAGCGTCCTCACCTCGCCGCCCTCTTCCGCCAGTTGTGAAAGATAACGTGACGCATCAAGGATCTGATAAGGGAAATACAGCCCCGGCGCTACCGGCGGTTTGCCATCCAGGCCGATCAGGCGCTCCAGCAGCAGCGTAATGCCCAGGGCGGTCAACGGCGCGGCGCCGCCGGGATGAACTACCGCATGACGGGTATGAAGCGCCTGCCCGGACGCATCCAGCCCGGTGATGTCCAGGATGATCTCCGTGGATAACGCCCCGCCCTGGCGTCGGCTTGAACTCACGCCCATGCCCAGGTCGAACTGAACGCTGTGCGCCCCTGTTGCAGTGGCGAGCCCCACCACGTCGATGGACGAAAAGCCAGTTGCCTGTATGTCGGTGCCGTCGAGCGCGGAGAATACAGCGCGTGTATCATCGCCTGCCCGCCAAATCCAGTTACCCGCGCGACGCGTCAGTGCCGCGGGCATCAGACGGTTCAGGTATTCAAAATCCTCAGCCACAGCCGGGCCGCCAGCATCGTTTTCATCGACCAGTGCGCCTGCGCGAATTTCATGTACCTCGCTGAAGGCTTTTGCCAGCTGGAGAGCGGGAACGGTGGTGGCCCCGACCAGCCATTCGTAGCCCAGCACTACCGCCGATGCGCCCGGTGTGTGCATAAAGCTGGCGATTTCCGGTGCGATCTCAAACACGCCCGACGAAATACTCAAATGCGGCACGCCCCGCGACTGCGCATAACGCAACCCGGCGAGTGAATGATCTTTATACAGGACGACCACGGCACTGACGTTTTGCCCGCCAAGCCCTAAATCCTCTGAATCGGTATCAATAACGACGCCCGGGCATGGCTGATTTCCGCCGCAGCGTGCTGCGCCTTTGCCAGATCGCGCCCACCAATCAGCAGCGGAACATCAGGATAACGCGCGCGAATCGCCGTTGCGGTATGACGGCCGATATTACCGGAGCCGCCCATTAACAGAATCGGATCATATGACATAAGCGTGTTTCCTCGTTGACGTGATAAGCTACCATTAGTAGGAAGCGTAGCACCCCATCTTCCGATAAGCTACTTTTGGTAGGTTATTTTTTTTGGTTAAGTGAGTAACCCGCGATGAATGAAAACAATGAAAACGTGACTGGCTCCTCTTCCCGACGGTTATCAAAGGCCGGGCGCCGCCAGCAACTCCTTGAAACGTCTCTTGCCATTGTGCGGGAAGAGGATGTCGACAGCCTGACATTAGGCCGTCTGGCTGAACGGGCTGGCGTCTCCAAACCCGTGGTCTACGATCATTTCCCGACCCGCTCGGCGCTGCTGATTGAGTTGTATAAATGGATCGATGAGGAGCGTATCGGCGCATTCACCCGCCTAATAGCCGATACACACCAGAACGCGCAGGAAACCATAGAGGCCCTTGCAAACGCCTACATTCACTGCGCCGCAGACAATACCGGCGCCTTTCACCTTGTCGGCACCGCACTGGCCGGGAGCGAAGAAAAAGCGGCGGTATTTCAGGAACTGCTGGATAACTGCGTTGAGATGTTCATCGAGGTGTTAACGCCTCACGTCAGCCTGTCGCCCCGGTCGTTACGTCAGTGCTGTATTGGCCTGGTGGGTGCAGGGGAAGCGCTGTCGCTGGCTATCGGCCGTGGACGGTTAACCTTCCCCGAAGCAGTTGAGGCCTTCGCCGTGCTTATTAAAGGCGTGGTCCAGCCCGACGGAGAATGACAGAGAGATTTGCGTATGCCGGACAAGGCTAACCGGCACGCTTCGCCCTAATCTGACGGGTGACGCCGATAAGATGGACGCCCTGCGCAGGGGGCCAACTGGCCGTTAAGAAAACAAACTGTGCAGTGCGAAAATAATCAGCAACGCCCCGCCCGCGATATTCACTGTTTTCTTAAGCATCGCGGGATCGCGCTTTCTGGCGGAAAACACCAGCGTGCGGCTGACGGTTACCAGCCAGAGGCCCATCACCGCGACATGAATCGAAGCTAAAACCAGGTAACTGGCTACGCTGCCGTGCGCTCCGGCAAACTGCGAAACCACGGTGAGATAGAAGATAATCGCTTTGGGATTAATGATATTGGCGAGCCACGCTGCCCGCAGGGTAATCGACCCGTGGCGAGGAGGCGGGAGATGTCGACGGGCCTGTAAACCGCTGCGAATCAACATGACGCCAAGCCAGATCAAATACGCCGTTCCCGCCGCTTTGAGTACGCCAAAGATCGCGGGCGAAGAGACAACCACCGCGGTAATGCCAAAGCCAATAAGCAGTGCATGGGTGTATATCCCAAGCGCCGTTCCGGCGAGCGTTTTCCAGAGGCCAGCGCGGCCCCCGGTCAATGCGCTGTTGATCACCAGGGTGAAGCTTGCGCCAGGCGAGAGCGCCACAGGTAACAGTACCAGCATGAAGCCGGTAATATTAATGTCCATAAACCCCTGGAAATAACCACTCTTTCACAGTTTTATTCCTGTGGTGAATAACATTACTTATAACGATACCTCAGAATGAAGCAGCCGCGAAGTTGGGGTAATACTGAAGCGGGAACTAAGGACAAGGAAACTTACGCGCTTTATATCCGGGCGCGGATACAACTCTATTCTCTGGGTATATTGCAGGAGAGCTGCCCGCAATTTTTCCTGAGCGGGCAGCCATGCTGAACGGCGGCGCACTGGCATTAATACGCAATGGCCGCGATAACATTACGAACGCCCTGCTTCCACAAATGATGCGCAGTCGGTCTCGCCAAAACTATTTTTCATTAATGGCAGTAATGGCGGCAATTCCGGTAGCGATTTCAGGGGCTTCAGGCTTTTCAGCGATTTTAACGGGGGAAGCCGCGGCATTGACACGCTCTCTTTCGTCCCGCATACCGCATAGCCATCATGGTCGATAAGTTTACCTTTAATAAACCAGCCAAGATGTTTTCCATTAAATCCATAAACATCGAATTCATTATTCTGCCCACGTTTTAGATAAGCGTCGGGCTGCCCTCCCCAGCTATAGATTGTCATGCCGTCATCAATCGCAATATAAACGACAGGATTACCCTGTGTGTCATACAAATCGACTTCGTTACTCGCCATGGCACTCACGGATAACAGGAGCGTAAATAATAAAAATAATTTTTTCATTTGATAACGGTTCACAGGGTAATTAAGGTCAGATCGACAGGCTATCACAGTAAAATAAACGCAACGTCAATAAATATGAATCACACATTAGCGTTACGCTTGGGACGTGAAGGCGTTTGGCGGTAAACCTACCGCCAAACGTTGCGATGTTTATGTTTTCCTTTAGCTTTTGTAACGCTTATCCATAGCGGTATCGCATAAAGCATAGTGTGCAATAGTCAGTTAAAATCAAAACTTACGACTTAACAATGCTTCATTTACGCTGTTTTCGCGTATACGGTTTTACAAACTTATTTTTAAAATCATCGAACGAAACGTTTTCAACGAACTGACCTGCAAGAACAATTTTCATTCTTCCTGATGAGTCAATGCCGCCTATTACGCGCATATCGGAATTTTTAAGCTCACAACAGGCGTTCAAATCGTCCATAAATTTTCGCAACACTTCATCCCTGCCGATGACCGAATAACACCGGCTGCCTGATATCAGCGTTTCTTCTTTACCAGTAATCACCTTCCTGCCTCCATTTGGGAATGGTATGAGGAAGTATTGTCGAAATTGGCTAAGACGCGGTTAATTTACAAAACTACCGTAAGCGCAACGCGAAGAGAAACTGGCATACAGAAAGCCCGGGCGGCGTTCTGTATGAAGGTTAAATGACAGCTGCATACAGGAATGGCTTAAGCGGGGCGAGATCGCACTCATCTCGGCTTCGATATTGAATGCGAGAAGCGGCTCCGTGGAGGCAATTAAATACGAGTTACCATCAATGGAAACCCATTCGGTAATGAAATAGGCATCCTCGACAGACAGCGCAATTTCGACGCGAGAGGTTCTGTCGTAAAAAATGTCACGTTTGCGTTGATGACTGGTCTGGTATTGCCAGTGATCCTGACGCTGTTTAGTCCATACCTCACCATGTCTGACACCGCCAAGTACCAGGTATTCATGGAATTCGGAATTATTCATATTGTCATCCTGAGCAGATTGTGCATTAACATTCTAGCACCAGAATAATTCTTCGCCTCTTAAACAAGTAATAAATATTAATGATTCTTAAGGCTGAATCGATTAAAAAACAACCAATACTGATAAGTTTTTACCATTGATGCAGCGTAAGGAACATTTCTTCTAATACTTTCGTTGGTCTCACACAACTGAGCGGCATTTTAGACGTGGTAACTAAGGACGCATTTACCCTTCACCGGCACAAACAGGATGGCATTCTTTTGTGCATTTTTTACTACCACGCGGTGCTGAACAAAACTTTGTTAGTCGCGTCATCCTCGCTTTACCCACGTTGCCATTCACTTCGTCACGTTAACCCAGTGCGACAACGCCCGCAAAAATACGTTGTACGCGGCAGAGCGCAGGCAGAGTAAGGCATTAAAAAGGCCCACGGAGGTGGGCCTTACCTGCGACTACGCTGAATTATGACGCTTTATGCTCAATAGCGGGCTGCGTATTTTCAATAGCGATTTTGCGCGGTTTCTCGCTTTCCGGGATCTCCTGATAGATGGAGACATGCAACAATCCGCTCTCCAGTTTTGCGTTACTGACTTTGGCATGTTCAGGCAGCGCGAAACTCAGGCGGAAATCAGCGCGGCGGATACCGCGATATAACCAGCCTTCATCGTCACCGGGCTCGCTTTCGGCGCGTTTCCCTGAAACATGCAGATTACCACCAACCGTTTCAATTTCGAGCTCATCCTCTTTCCAGCCGGGCACGCTCAGCGACAGTTGATAGTTATTGGCATCAACCTTTTTAATGTCGTAAGCCGGCAATGCGGATACAGGCGTATCGCCCGTTAACTGACTAAACAGCCGATCAATACGGTTGAAACGATCGCTAAAAACAGAATCAGCAAAACCTGGAAGTGCTGACAAGGTTCTGAGTGCCATAAGTTAACCTCCTGAATCATCCATTCAAAAGCTCAAATTGCAGGCAAGCATCGCTTGTCCGTTGTTCTAAATAAGTCCTGTATGTTCTTTTTCAAGGGAGAAAATGCAAATTTTTTTGTTAATTCATCAACCGATAGTCCGAGGGTTACGCTGTTATATTGGATAGGTATAAGCGTGCCCGTATCGTGGCAAGATAATGCAATGGCACCATGGTTAAATACATATAAAATCACTGGCACGTTGAGTTTACTGTTGGCATTCAAATGCCACGCAGGAAAATAGTAGCGCCGAAATAATTTACCACTGAACTTTCACTGGCATAATGCATTGAATATCAACGGTTCATCATTACTTCTGTCAAGATGAGGTGTAAATTTTATACGAATGTAAGTTTTTTTATTTTCCGTTAGACATCGGGATTTCGTTTGGTAGTATCAGATTATTGCTGAGGCAACAGGATATTAAACTTAAGAATATTTAAGGAGTCGTACTCGTCTATGGAATGGATCGTTGAAAAGCAGTTAGTCTGTCCGCAAACCAAAACATTTTTCGCGCTCGCGGTGGGGGCTCGTAATTTAAAGCTTATTTTCTGGTATAAAGGCAGCTATTTTATTCGCGCCGATAACCACATTAAAACGACTGAGCAGGATATTTGGGTGAATGATAAAGTCAGAGATATCGAAATAATTCACATATTCCCGTTCAATCCCCCTCTCTGGAATACCTTTAAATCTTCACTTGAATGCCCCGGAAATGATGCCGATATTCCTTTACGCTGCGCCAGCGACAAGCCTTGTTTATTTGAACTCTGTCCTTACGGCCTGAAGGTTCTGTGAGCTAAAACAAATCGGCTTTATTCTGCGCTCACGTTCGTCATCATTATTTCCAGTGAATAAATGATTATGCCAGCCGCAGTAAAGCCGATGGGTGAAGCGCTGCCTGCGGGTTAACTGCCGGATTTAAGCGCCGCCTGAATAGCATCCGCCAGTGGGCCTATTTCTTTTGCCACGGACTGCAAATCATATTCTGTTCGCGCGCCGGACATCCCGTTGCCCGCGCCGACAGACGCTTTAGCAATTTCCAGTGCGGCGGCCACAGCCAGTAAACGCTGGCGGTTTTGTTCAGTATCCTGTTCGCCGAAATACCCCTCTAACATCATGTCCTCCTTATCGTTCAGTCTGTTCGTCAGGTTACGCCTGCCGGCTGCCGCAAAGAAGGATTATTCATCAAATCAATGATTAAAAACAAAAGCGGCGAGCGGTTAACTGCCTGAATGGAATAAGGCCGGGAGACAGCGCAGAGGCAGTTATCTCCCGTTGAACAGGCGCGGGCGCATTACCAGCCGCATACCTCATGTTCGTCTTCCGTATCATAGGCGCGCACGGTATTCACCAAATCCTTAATCACCTCTGCGGCCACGTCCGGCACCAGCAGTGCCATTGGCGTTTCTGTTTCATAATCGACAGATACGCCGTTGCTGTTATTGGTGACCGTCACGGTATAGGTTGCTTTGCCCATTTCAGACTCCTTATTTTTTGACATGGCGCGGTGTTGCGCCGGCTAATAACACCTCTGGCGCGACGAAAAAGTCGACGTTGAACCAGGTGTCGTCGGTGAGAAGTTCGATGCAGTGCCATTTTTCCGGCGGAAACACGCCAAATTCCCCGGCATTGATAATACGTTCGCTGTCGGGTTCCGGGCATTCGCCGTCGGCGAAGCCGTAATATTTCACCGCGCCCTGCATCACAGACAGGCGCGGATACACGCCCTGGCGCGTGCCGGTATCAAGGTGACGTTTGAAGATGCCGGGCGGTGCGGTGTCTTTATTCCAGAAAGGCGTGGATCGGGTGTGGATACAATTGGGTGGAATACGGAGCATACAGTCCCCTTTCATTAATGCGTGGTCAGCGAATATCGTCAGTTAACCACGTTATGTCAGGGCCATTTTTCAAAATGTGCAGTTAAAATGCAACTTTATTTTAAGAGCGTTTACCCGGCATCATGCGCAGCAGCGTCGTGTCCTTCCAGAGGTAATGGTGAAACAGCGCCGCGCCGGCATGGAGCGCAATCACAACGTACCCGACACGCGCAATGACGCCATGAAGTTCTGCCAGCGTATCGGCAAAATCTTCATCAGGCACAGCCGCGACAGGCAGGGAGACGCCAAACGCGACCCACTCATTACCGGCATAATATTTCATGGTGACGCCAATAACCGGCAGCGCAATGTAGATCAGATACAGCCCCGAATGGACCAGATGAGAAAGCCCGATGAACATCGGGTGCGGTTTGGGAACAATCGGCGGCGCAGGGTATTTCAGGCGCAGCGCCAGCCGCGTCATCATCAATATCCCGATGGCGATACCGCAACTAAAATGCGTGGCAACCACCAGCGGTCGATAACTGCGTGGAAAATCAGTGCGCAATTCCATGGCCGCGTAAGCGACAATCACCAGCAAAAAAACCAGCCAGTGAAGCGTGATTTGCAAAGACGTGTATTTTGAACGCATGGCGCAATCCCGGGCAATCTTTCCTGCTTAAGCGTAGCCGCAAGGCGCTGGCAACGCGAAAAAAAACGGCCCGTTAACGGGCCGTAAGTTTATTCATTGATGCGCGGGTGCTGTTGCACCAGCCGTTCGCGTTTTGCCTGAAGCTCGGCGATTTCCCGATCGATATCTTCAATTTTTTGCTCGATATTATCGTGATGCTCCTGAAGGATCTCTTTCGCTTCCTGAATATCCGATGCCGCTGGCGTGGCCCCTTTCAAAGGACGGTTGGCGGTTTCTTTCATGGTCAAGCCGGTAATCAAACCGATTACCGCGATCACCATCAGATAATAAGCAGGCATCATTAAATCATCGGATGTTTCCACCAGCCACGCCGCCAGGGTAGGCGTCAGGCCCGCCACCAACACCGAAATGTTGAATGCGCTTGCCAGCGCACTGTAGCGGATATGCGTTGGGAACATAGCGGGCAGTGTGGACGCCATCACCCCGGTGAACGCATTCAGGATCACCGCCAGCATCAACAACCCGGCAAAAATAAGTCCGATAACATTACTGTTGATCAGCATAAATGCCGGAATAGCCAGTAACAGTAGCGCGATACTCCCGCAAATAATAAACGGGCGACGGCCAAAACGGTCACTCAACAGCCCCATCACCGGCTGAACAAACAGCATACCGATCATGATGGCGATAATAATCAACACCCCATGGTCTTCGGAATAATGCAGATTGTGCGACAGGTAGCTCGGCATATAGGTGAGCAGCATGTAGTAGGTCACGTTGGTGGTGATCACCACCCCGATACAGGTTAACAGGCTACGCCAGTGCTTGGTGGCAATCTCTTTAAATGAAACTTTTGGCCCGTCGCGTAAACCTTCGCGATCGCCCTGCTCAAGTTTGTCGACATGCTGTTGGAAGGCAGGCGTTTCTTCTAATGCGTGACGCAAATAGAGCCCGATGATACCCAGAGGCAGCGCCAGGAAGAACGGAATACGCCAGCCCCATTCCAGGAAGTCCGCATCGCCGAGAATGGCGGAAAGCATCACCACCACGCCCGCACCCAACACGAACCCGGCGATGGAACCAAAATCAAGCCAGCTTCCCATAAACCCGCGTTTACGGTCCGGCGAGTATTCCGCAACGAAAATAGATGCACCGGTATATTCACCGCCAACCGAGAATCCCTGCGCCATCTTACACAGCAACAGGAGAACCGGCGCCCAGATGCCGATTGAGTCGTATGACGGTATCAACCCTATACAGAACGTACTGAGCGACATAATAACAATGGTGATCGCCAGTATTTTTTGACGACCGTATTTATCACCGAGCATGCCAAAAAATAGCCCGCCCAGCGGACGAATCAAAAATGGAACCGAAAAAGTGGCGAGCGCTGCAATCATCTGCACGCTGGGATCGGCACCCGGAAAAAAGACTTTACCAAGTGCGAAAGCGACAAAGCCGTAAACCCCGAAGTCGAACCATTCCATGGCATTCCCCAGGGATGCCGCCGTGATGGCTTTACGAAGACGCGAGTCGTCGATAATCGTCACATCAGAGAGCGAAATCGGCTCTATTTTTTTCCTTTTAAGTTTCATAGTCATCCTCTAATAATCGCCAATATGCTGGTTGTTCGCACCCGTTACGCTCCACAAGGGCAGAGCCAGCTGTCTCTGTTATCGTTAAATAGTTAAGGTTCGGAATTACTTTTAAAAAGCGTAGCAGGTTTGTTTTTTTAGCATGGCGAAGGAATAAGCAATCGCGCTGCATCAGCAGAAGCCATTGCTTTAACAAGTTATTTACCTTATCAGGGATAAAAATAGTGATCAACATCACATAATGCAGGCTTATAGCCAGACGGGGAGCACTTTACAGCATTTGTAAAGACAGGCTTACAAAGTGGTAATGGCCGCTTCGCGTTTATGGACGCAGCGGCGGCCCGGGTTCAGCGGGTCAACAGGCCCTGAAGTGCCGGATCGTTTCGCAGAGTATGCCAGGCAGCATTCACGGGTTCGGGAATGGCGACCGCTTCAATAAAGTCGCGCCCTCGCGGGCCATAGCCCTGTTCATCGTTGCGCAGTCGCGGTATCTCTCCCGCAATCAGCGCCAGATAACGATCCACTGACCAGAGCCCCTCGCCTTCGGCAAAACGGGTTTCCTCACCGGATACCGTTAATACCGGCACAATGCCCGGCAGGTTTATCCATTCAACCTGATGCGCCTCGCCGCGCCAGACGCGGGCAAAGGTCGCCGCAGTACGGCGTTGCATGGTCGGGTCCTGCACCAGAATCCCACGCGCGGGCGTAAGCTGTCTGGTCTTCATCATTTCCAGCGTGAAGCGGGCATTCTCGCCGCAGTTGGCGGATTTATCTTCCACCAGCACGTTTTCAGGGGGGATATGCCAGAATGTTGTCGCCATATCCGCAAGGATCGCCGCCTCCGGCCGTCCGGCGGTGGGCAGCGTGTGATAGCGGGGATGGGCGGCTACCGCACGATACAAAAACGGCGTGGAATGCCCGATGCCGCCACTGATTAGCAATGGGATCTGACGCAGCGCTGCCTGCTGGCAGGCGGCCTCAATGGTGGCTAGCACCGCATTGCCTGCCAGCACCACCAGACCGGCGTCGTCACATTGCGCCAGCGCGGCACTCTCGTCATGGGCCAGCCAGCCGCCAAGACAATTAGCGGCGTTCAGCAGCGTGTGAGACAAAGGCGGAAACGGCGTTTTCATCATGCACTCCTTAATAAAGAGAACGGTCAGCGTAGCGCCATCGCGCATTGCAGGTTACACCGCTTAACCCATCACGCCTGCGCATCGCGGTATAAACTACCCTGCCCCGAACGCGCCCGTGCCCACAGTTCTTCGTCGCTCAGTCCGGTCTGGATAAGCTCAATAGGTACGCCCGCATCATTGATCACCGCGACGAAATAGTCGTCGACCGGTTCGTACGGCCCCAGGATCACCTCTTCGCCTTCAATGGCTTGTTGCAGATCGTCAACTTTAAAGGCGACATGCGGCACGGTTTTTAACAGCGGATGCAGCGGCGAATCGTCGGTAAAGCGGTGCCACTGAACCCGGAATTTACCGGGGTTATCGGTGGTGTACATACCCGCGCTGGCGCTAAAAACGCCTTCCTGTGCCCCGTCCTGCAACGGGATGCCGAAATGGTGAAAGGTATACTGGATATTAGTCTTCATGCCGCGACTCCGAAGTCAGGGAAAGGGTTAACGTCACGTTTTCCAGAATCTTCTCGACCAGCGCCCGGGCATCTTCAAACGGACTGGCTTTGGCGATGCCATTCAGCCGGTTATCAATCAGCAGCGACGCCAGCCCGTGCAGATAAGCCCAGGCGACGGTCACCCGCATCGCCGCCGCCTCATCAAGGGCGGAGTGACCTTCGCCCGCATCAGGCGATACGCTGCGGGCCATCATGAACATGGCGTGACGCATGGCGAGAAGCAAGTTTTGATTGGATAAGCTGATAATCTCGTTACGAAACATCAATCCGAACAGTTGGGGATACCCGGCAGCGAAATGCACATAGGCTTTCGCAATGCAGCGCCGACGGGCGGTATCGTCTTCGCAACCTTCGGTGGCCTGGCTAAGCGCCGCCGCCAGCCGCTGATATCCCCGCGCCGCAAGTTCGCTCAGCAAATTAGCCAGATCGCCGAAGTGGTGCTTTGGCGCGGTATGGGAAACGCCCGCCTCCCGCGCAATGGCCCGTAAGCCAACGCCGGCAATACCGTCGCGCACCAGTACCTGTTCCGCCGCTTCCAGCAGCGTTGCCGGTAAGTCGCCGTGATGATAGGACCGTTTTTCGCTCGTCATGATCTCATCCGTCATTGTTATCTCCCGAAACGCCATATCTTACCAGTGTAAAAATAACGTATCTCTCTTAAACCGCATGTCAATCGCCCGCAACAGCGCGGGAATAAAAGGGAGTTATGGCAATGGAAAAGTACGATATTTTGCGGCATTATGCTGCGCCTTCACGGCTACGGCACGTTTATTGATAATCAGGTATTCACGCGTTATGAAAACCCGTCACACCTTAATGGCCCTTGCGGCACTGTTTACATTGAGCGGATGCAGCACGCCATCTCAGTTACGTTCGCAGTACGATGTGGATTGCACGGCAAAAGCGAATGGCGAGCAGAAGGCCTTTGATGCCTGCTATAACCAGTCAAAAGCGTCGATTCGCCAGCGCATGAATTTCGTTAATCCGGTTGGCGCCGCTGAACTGGCGAAGATTCTGGAAAAACTGGACGCCCAGAAAGCCGCGTTTAAACCGGCGCCCAAACCGAAACCGCTGACCGGCGAAGAGTATCAAAAGATGGTCATCGCGGAACTGGATAAGCGTTTCACGTCCGGGCAAGCCGGGGAAGCCGCCTGGTCCGGCCAGGCCTGTGAAGTGGTGATGAGCGTCAATCCGGACGGCACGGTCGATCAGATTGAAGGCACGCCCACGGTGCCCAGCGCGCAAGCAGCCGCCGCCAGCGCCGCCATAGCCGATGCGAGTATTGATGCCGCGCTGGCCAATGCGCCGACCAGCGGTGATTCTCCACAAGCGGCGGCCACGCCGATCGCCCCACCGGAAATCCAGCAGCAAAACGGCGGCTCGTTGTGTAACGCGTTTATAACCACCGCCAAAGCCGCCGCGTTACCGAAACCGCCGCTGGCTAATGGCGAGAGCAGTTTCCCGGTGTCGTTCACCTATGAAGACAGCGCGAAGCCGCAGAGTTAATCAATAAAAAAGGCTGCACCCTGTGCAGCCTTTTTGTTATGCAGCGCCGACCTGCTCCATCGCCTGCAGCACCCGTTTATCGGAAATCGGATACGGCGTGCCAAGCTGTTGCGCGAAGTAACTCACCGCAGCTCTTCAATCATCCAGCGGATGGCCTGAACTTCCTCATCGTCGCGCCGCGCCGCCGGAGCTTATGCAGCCACTGCTGCCATGCCTGCTGTACAGCTTCCACTTTCAGCATCTGGGCGCGGTCGCGATGCGGATCGATCGCCAGCTTTTCCAGCCGCTTCTCGATAGCCTGTAAATAGCGCAGCGTATCGCCCAACCGCTGGTAACCGTTGCCGGTCACAAAACCGCGATACACCAGGCCGCTCATCTGGGCTTTGATATCGGACAGCCCAGCGCCATGGTCATATCCACCCGACCCTTGAGCCGCTTATTGATGTTGAACACCGCCGTCAGGATCTGTTCAACCTGTTTCGCGATATCTACCACGGTATCGTTGAGTTCGGCGCGCACCTTCTCATGCAACTGCGTGAAGCCCTCTTCGGTCCATACCGGCCCGCCGTTTTCGCAATCAGCTTATCCACGCCGCAGGAAATGCAGTCGTCGATGAGATCCAGCCACTTTACCGTAAGGGTTAAAATACAGACCCAGCTTGGCTTTATTCGGCAGTTTTTCATGCAGATATTTTATCGGCGACGGGATATTCAGCAGCAGTAACCGCCGCACTCCGCGCCACATGGCGTTCTGCTGATCCTGCGGATTGTCGAACAGCTTAATGCCGACGCTCTCTTTTTTCATCCACCAGCGCAGGCCAGGCTTTCACCCGGTAGCCGCCGCCGTTTCTGCTCGTAATGATCCGGCAACGTGCCGAAGCTCCAGATGTGCAGGCCGCTTTGTTCTATGCCGTCATCGGCGACGGCGGAGAGCGTTTCCTGTACCTTATCCTTCAGGCTGCCCTTCAACGCCGTCAGATCTTTGCCTTCATTGAGCTTGCGGTTTTTCTCATCCACTACCCGGAAAGTCATTTTCAGGTGATCGGGCACCTGTTCCCACTGCCACGCTTCGCGGTCGACGGATACGCCAGTCATACGACGCAGTTCCCGTTCGAGCGACTCCAGCAAAGCTGCCCCAGCGGTTCGGCGCGGCCTAAAAACGCCTCGGCATAGTTGGGGCGCGGGAACAAAGTTACGGCGTAACGGCTTGGGCAATGATTTGATCAGCGCGATGATCAGTTCGCGGCGCATCCCCGGCACCTGCCATTCGAACCCGGCGTCTTCCACCTGATTTAACAGCGGCAGCGGAATATGCACCGTCACCCCGTCGGCATCGCCGCCCCGGTTCAAACTGATAACTGAGGCGCAGTTTGAGATTGCCCTGATGCCAGAAGTTCGGATAGTCCAGCTTGCTGACTTTTTCCGCGCCCCTCTTTAATCAACATGCTCTTTTCAAAATTGAGCAGATCCGGGTTTTTCTTTACTGACTTTTTTTCCACCAGCTGTCCAAAGTGGCGCGCTGATATCACTTCATGACCGATACGTTCATCGTAAAACTCAAACAGCGGCGTCATCATCCACCAGAATGTCGCGGCGGCGGGATTTGTGTTCCAGCTCTTCCACTTCCGCACGCAGCTTCTGGTTATCGCGGAAAAAGGCGTGACGGGATTGCCAGTCGCCTTCCACCAGCGCGTGACGGATAAACAGTTCGCGACACAACGCCGGATCGATCTGGCTGTAATTCACTTTACGCGCCGCGACGATGGGCAGCCCGTAAACGGTGACTTTTTCCGTCGCCATGACCGCGCCCTGCGCCCGTTCCCAGTGCGGCTCGCTGTAGCTGCGCTTAAGCAGGTGTTGCGCTACCGGCTCAATCCACTCGGGGTCGATTCGCGCCGCAATGCGTCCCCACAGGCGGCTGGTTTCCACCAGTTCGGCGACGATGGTCCACTTGGGCGGTTTTTTAAAGAGACCGGAACCGGGGAAAATCGAGAACCGGGCGTTACGCGCGCCGGTAAATTCCTGCTTATCAGCATCTTTCATACCGATGTGCGACAACAGCCCGGTCAGTAACGCGGTATGGATTTCACGGTATTCCGCCGGTTCGCTGTTGACCGGAATGCCCAGTTCTTTCACCACCTGGCGCAGCTGGGTATAAATATCCTGCCATTCGCGCACCCGCAGATAGTTCAGATAATCCGCACGGCACAGGCGACGGAACTGGTTCGACGACAGTGCTTTTTGCTGCTCGCCGAGGTAATTCCACAGATTCACAAAGGCAAGGAAATCCGATTCCTTGTCATGGAAGCGGCGGTGTTTTTCGTCGGAAGCCTGCTGTTTATCCATTGGCCGCTCACGCGGGTCCTGAATCGACAGGGCGGAGGTAATAATCATCGCCTCGCGCACGCATCCCAGCCGTTGCGCCTCCAGCACCATGCGCGCCAGACGCGGGTCCACCGGCAGTTGCGACAGCTGGCGGCCAAGCGGCGTGAGTTTGTACACCGACGCCTGTTCATCGGTGGTAATCGCGCCCAACTCTTCCAGCAAACGTACACCGTCCTGGATATTGCGCTTGTCAGGCGCTTCAACAAACGGGAAGGCGGCGATGTCGCCCAGCCCCAGCGCGGTCATCTGCAAAATAACCGACGCCAGGTTGGTGCGCAGAATCTCCGGATCGGTAAATTCCGGGCGCGACAGGAAATCGTCTTCAGAATAGAGACGGATACAGATCCCTTCCGAGACGCGGCCGCAGCGGCCTTTACGCTGATTGGCGGAGGCCTGGGAGAACGGGTTCAATCGGCAGACGCTGCACTTTGGTGCGATAGCTGTAGCGGCTGATACGCGCCTGGCCGGGATCGATAACGTATTTAATTCCCGGCACCGTCAGCGACGTTTCCGCGACGTTGGTCGCCAGTACGATGCGCCGTCCGGTATGCGACTGGAAAATCCGGTTCTGTTCGCTGTTGGACAACCGCGCATACAGCGGCAGCACTTCGGTGTGCGGCAGATTGAGTTTATTCAGGCCATCGGCGGTGTCGCGGATTTCCCGCTCGCCGCTCATAAAGATCAGGATATCGCCGGGCGCTTCGTGGCTCAGCTCATCCACCGCGTCAAAAATCGCCTGTAGCTGGTCGCGCTCGGTATCGTCCGCGTCTTCGACAATCGGGCGATAGCGCACTTCCACCGGGTAGGTTCTCCCGGAGACTTCGATAATGGGCGCATGATTGAAATGGCGCGAAAAACGCTCCGGATCGGATGGTCGCCGAGGTGATGATCACTTTTAAATCTGGGCGGCGCGGCAGCAGCTCTTTCAGGTAGCCGAGCAGGAAATCGATATTCAGGCTGCGTTCATGCGCCTCATCGATAATCAGCGTGTCGTACTGCATCAGCAGTCGATCCTGCTGAATTTCCGCCAGCAATATCCCGTCGGTCATCAGTTTGAACCTGGGTCGCGTCGCTGACGTGATCGCTAAAGCGGACTTTATAGGCCCACAGCGCCGCCGGGTTCGGTGTTCAGCTCCTCGGCGATGCGGTTAGCCACGGTGCGCGCCGCCAGACGGCGCGGTTGGGTGGTGGGCCGATTAACCCGGTTATGCCGCGCCCGAGCTCCATACAAATTTTTGGCAGCTGCGTGGTTTTCCCCGAGCCGGTTTCCCCCCGCCACGATAACCACCTGGTTATCGCGAACCGCGGCCAGGATGTCATCTTTTTTCTGGCTAACCGGGAGCGTGTCCGGATAGGTAATAGCCGGACGGGCGGCAAGGCGTAGCTGAACCTTCCCTGCCGCATCGTTAATCTGCTGCTCCAGCTCGGCAAAAATGGCCTGCAGGGCATCAGGATTTTTCACTTTTTTCGCGCCATGCAGGCGGCGCGCAAAACGCTGGCGATCTTTCAGCATCAGCGTATCAAGGCGCGCCATCAGCGCGTTTACATTCAGGTTTTTTGGTTTCCATGGTGCTTTTAGCTGTTAGGTGCCCAGGGTGAAAAGGCGTGTAATGCGATGCGGCGTAGAGTATCACATCGCGCATTTCCACGCCTTGTTCAATAAATTTTGAACACGGGATTCGATATATTGCGCTATCACTGCAACCGGATTGTGAATAAAGTGTTTTCAAGCAAGGGGCATTCCCCCGACAATCAAATAAAAGGATCCACCCATGAGCAAAGTATTAGTTCTTAAATCAAGCATTTTGGCAGGGTATTCACAGTCTAACCAGTTGTCTGACTATTTTGTTGACCAGTGGCGCGAGCAGCACAGCGGCGATGAGATCACCGTGCGCGATCTGGCGGCGAACCCGATTCCGGTACTGGACGGTGAACTGGTTGGCGCGCTGCGCCCGAGCGATGCGCCGCTGACGCCGCGTCAACAGGAGGCGCTGGCGCTGTCTGATGAACTGATTGCCGAACTGAAAGCCCATGATGTGATTGTTATTGCGGCCCCGATGTTACAATTTCAACATCCCGACGCAGCTGAAAAAACTATTTTGACCTGGTTGCCCGTGCCGGCGTGACGTTCCGTTACACCGAGAAAGGACCGGAAGGTCTGGTGACCGGTAAACGCGCCATTGTGCTGTCCAGCCGTGGCGGTATTCATAAAGACACCCCGACCGACCTGATCGCGCCGTATCTGCGCCTGTTCCTGGGCTTTATCGGGATCACCGATGTGAACTTCGTGTTCGCGGAAGGGATTGCCTATGGTCCGGAAGTCGCGACCAAAGCGCAGGCTGATGCCAAAGCGGCCATCGACAGCCTGGTTACTGCATAACAGCGGTTACGCTACCGTCATAACGAAAAAGTGGGCGCTGAGCCCACTTTTTTTATGCTTGTCGTGCGGAGATGTTCGAAAATGTGCGTATCGCGCTACAACGCGATGACTCAGACCACTTCCCAGGGCGTTTCATCAAGCGTGATCACCAGCGCATCCCCTTCCCGACTGTAGGCCACCGTATACTGGTGCTCGTCATGCATGTTGCGGTCGCAGCAGGGCTCAAAATAGTGCGTCAGGCAACGGAAGGTAAATTGCTTATCATCGAGGCTGAGGATTTCAAACGACTCAGGCTGGTAGGCGTAACGGCGGTCGTCCGGGAATTCGGACATCACAAAACGCTCAAAAATCGCCGCATGGCGCGTGATAAGTTGGCTGAGCTGCTGTTTGTCCTGCGCATCAATGCCGTCCAGCGGCAGGCGAAAAGTATGTTGTTCCATGATGGTCCTCCATCGGTATCAGACGTACAGCCTATCATTTCCGCCCTTTACGGGAGACTACCCGTCAGGGGTAGCTGATTACCGCCGAATCCATTGGCCGTTGATTCCCCGCACATATTCCCCCGGCGCGGCGCGGTCAACCAGCTTCTGCCCGGCCATTTTCGCCACATCGTCGGCAGAAAGATGATTACGCGTGGCAAGCTGACGATAACTCTCGGCCCTCGCCTCGTTGATTTGCTTTACCAGCGCCAGCGTCTCGCTATCCTGAGCGCGGGGCGCGATATAACCGTCCAGCGTTTCGCCGACCCGGCCCTGCTGACGCGCCTCGTCAAGCGTTAATGCCATCACCGGCTGGCACAGCATCAGCAGTCCGGCAAGTAAAGCCGCGTTGCGTTTCATGATGCGGAGCTCCCGAAAATATCACTGCGGTTTTTAAGCAACGCTTCGACGTCTTTATCTACTTTGATGTGGATCTCATGTTCGATTTTTACATTCATATTGATGGTGATGGGCTCTTTCGGGGCGGCCACTTCTATCCGTGGGGTGCAGCCGCTGAGCACCATGATCAACAGCGCCAGGCCGCTTGCTAACATTACTTTCATTGGGGTTCCTCGCAGTTATCACCGGCGGCGCAACCGCTATCCGGTAAACTGGCATGTTGTTCAAGCCACGCCTGAAGATTGTCGCCAAAGCGCAAACTACGCCACAGCGTAAAGAGATTCTCCTGATGCTGGTAGTTCAACCTGACGGTATTACTTTTGCCGTCGAGACGGCTGGTGCCCTGCAATTCGGCGCGAAGCGTAAGCACGCCAAGATTGGTTAAATTGAGCCGCGTCCAGGAGCGGGCAATCTCCATATAACGCAGCCAGTTGATCGCAGCCCCCGCAGCCATATTGTCACGGGCAAGGGCATCCGCCATATCCTTATCCAGCCGCAGGGTCATCGGCCCCGGATTGGTAAGCCAGCCGTCGCGAATTATCCAGTCCGGATCGTTCAGCCACAGCGGCAGTGCGCCATTCACCCGGCCCGACAGGGTAAACTGTTTGGGATTGATCGCCGTAATGAGCTGGCTGGACGAGATATTATTGACCCGCAACAGGGCGGCGTCGTGTTGCGGCATACGCAGTTGTTGCATGCTGATATTGCCGCCCAGCACATCGACATTCACATTGCTCAGGATCAGCGGCTGCTGCTCACTCCAGGGATACCACCCCTGCAGATCCGCGGTGAGATTTTGCGCCTCCACCTGATTTTTAACGCTGGCGATACGCAGGGTCACCGGTCCCCGGGTGCCCAGTTGCCAGGTGGAATCGCTGAAGCGGAACGGCAGCACAAAATCGACGCCATTCAGCCTGTTGTCCGGCATCCAGGCGCTGCCGCCTTTGACCACGCCATGTCCACCCGCCTCGAATCCCTGTTCGGCAGCGGCGGAAAACGCCACCTGGGCGTAGAAACGGCCCTCGCGCAGCGCCATTTTCCAGTCCGGCGGGATCAGCGGCTGGAAAACCGCCAGCGGTTGCGCGGGCCACCAGGCCTGACCGCGCAGGCGAACCCCGTCCCAGCGCCCGTTGACCTGCACCGGGCCAATCGCGTCGGCATGAAGATCGCCCGTAAACTGGAACGAGGTTGGGTCGCTGCCCTCAACGCTGAAATTCAGCCGCGACGGCGGCAGGACACTGCCGCCGGTAAAGAGGGTCTCTCCGGCGTCGAGCGTGAGCGCGCCCGTCAATGAAGGATGATCGGGATCGCGCACCCAGCGTACCGGTTTATCCATTGCCAGACGTGGCGCATTGATGCGCATTTGAGCCGTATTGCAGTTTATCGAACCCGGTAGACAGCGTGTTCAGCACAATCATGTTATCGCGCCATTCGCCGGTGCCTTTCACATCCCAGCGCGCCTGCATGGGCGTAAAACCGCCCTTGCCCCAGTAATGCCATTGCCACAAACCGCTGTCCGGCAAAAAATCGTTCGCCTGGCCGTCGAGATGCAGTTCAAAACCGCCCATCTGATTCTCATGGGCGCGCAGAATCGCCTGTAACCGGCCATCAACACCGGTAGACGCCACCTTAACCCCTGCCAGCGGCCAGCGAATTTCATCAATATTGAGCGCGTCGATCACCCGGCCACGGGAACGCAACAGCGCGCCGGGGGGCAAAACGGAGTTGCGGGTCGAGCAGCGGACCGCGCAACATGCCCGGCAGTACCGCATAGAAAATCATTTGATCCTGCTTGGCTTCACCGGTCAGTTGTACCGGCATCGCGCTGTCGGTGAGGCTCAGTTTGCCAGGACCAAAATTCAGTACCGCATTGCCTTTCCCGGCTGCGCCCTGCGTCACCACATTCATGCGCCCGCTGATTTGCGCGGCTTCTGGCCCCTCCCGCCAGTTATCCACATTGATGCCCAAACGGCCGCTTAACGGCATGTCCTCCACCGTCCAGTGCCAGCGCCCGTCGCTGATGGAAAGACGATCACGGCTTACAGTCCAGGGCAAATCCAGCAGCGGATCGGGATCGTCCGGCGCGCTGATCAGCAACTGCCCGCGGTTTTCTGACCATTCCAGCTCGGCATCCGCCAGCGGCAGTGGCCCTGGCATGTGCAGCCGCGTGATCAAATGCCCCTGGGTGGGTAAGCCGTCCGGCAGCAGGCCGAGCGTCACCTCCGCCCGCCAGCGACAACGGCTGCTGACCTTCAATCGCGTTAAGCGTGAATTCGGTAATGGTGGCGGTTTGCCCGTCAATTTGCGCGGCGAGGGAAATGGCGTCGCCGTGGTAGCGAAAGGTCTGGCGCGCTGGCGTCAGACTGGCGGTTAACTCACCGGCAAACTGTTGCCAGGGGGCAAGCGTAAGCTGATTGATTGTCAGCCAGGTATTGGGCAGCATCGCCTGCCACTCCGCCAGGGTGCGCGGCGCGGCGGGGTTCTCTTCCCCGGCCGGGAGTTGATCAAAACAGGCGCTGTTCACTACCAGCGTATCGATGTCTAACTTCCAGCGGCTGGGATGGCTCAGCGTCGCGTTGGTCAGTTTCGCCAGTTCACACTCGCCAGCCAGATAGCTGAGATGCGGCAATACCACGGCATGACGGGTCAGCCGCGGGCGCTCTTCCAGCGCGATTCGGGTGCCGGGCGGCAAGCCAGATCCCCACCAGCCCCGGTAGCCAGTGCGCAACCGTCAGTAGCAGTGCCAGGGGCAATAAGATCAGCAGCAGCGCAAGCGCGATTAGGGCTCGGTATTTACCCCTTCATGGGCGACGAATATCCTGATAATGCCAGAGTTATGAACGGGCTATCTGGCGCATTTTGCCATTTTTATCAGTCAGGTTGAACCCAACGTTGGTTATAAGCGTAGTTGGCCTAAAATTATTGATAAGCCTGTCTTTGATCGCGGATTTTTAAACTTTGTAAGCAATTTTGAATCATGCTAACGTGATCACAGAAAATCCACTGGAGAATGTCTTATGAAACTGGCCGTATACAGCACAAAACAGTACGACAAGAAGTATCTACCAGCACGTTAACCAGGGATACGGTTACGATCTCGAATTTTATGACTTCCTGCTGACGGAAAGAACCGCCAAAACCGCGCACGGCTGCGACGGGGTATGCCTGTTCGTCAACGATGATGGCAGCCGTCCGGTGCTGGAAGAGCTTAAACGGCACGGCGTGAAGTTTATCGCGCTGCGCTGCGCCGGGTTTAACAACGTCGATCTCGATGCGGCCAAAAGAGCTGGGCCTGCGCGTCGTGCGTGTGCCCGCCTATTCCCCGGAAGCCGTCGCCGAACATGCCATCGGCATGATGATGTGCCTGAACCGCCGCATCCACCGCGCCTATCAGCGCACCCGTGATGCTAACTTTTCTCTGGAAGGATTAACCGGCTTTACCATGCACGGCAAAACCGCGGGCGTGATTGGCACCGGCAAAATCGGTGTGGCCACACTGCGGATCCTGAAAGGCTTCGGCATGCGCCTTCTGGCGTTTGATCCATACCCGAGCGCGGCAGCACTGGACATCGGCGTGGAATATGTCGATTTGCCGACGCTGTTTTCCCAGTCCGATGTGATCTCTCTGCCACTGCCCGCTGACGCCGGAAAACTATCACCTGTTGAATCAGGCGGCGTTTGATCAAATGAAAGACGGCGTGATGATCATTAACACCAGCCGTGGCGCGCTGATTGATTCCCAGGCGGCGATTGATGCGCTGAAAAATCAAAAAATTGGCTCCCTGGGCATGGACGTGTATGAAAACGAACGCGATCTGTTCTTTGAAGACAAGTCCAATGACGTGATCCAGGATGATGTGTTCCGCCGCCTTTCCGCCTGCCACAACGTTCTGTTCACCGGGCATCAGGCCTTCCTGACGGAAGAAGCGCTGATCAGCATTTCCGAGACCACGCTGGATAACCTGCGCCAGCTGGAAAGCGGCGCTGAATGCCCTAACGCGCTGGTCTGAGGCACTTTAAGACGATCCTCAATGATTACGCCGCCGTTCGGTGACACACTCAGGGCGTAATCATTGGCGGCATAAATACTTAAGGAGGAGTAATGAAGAAACTCACCTGTTTAGCACTCGGCGCAGCGCTGCTGGCCGGATGTGCGCAAACCGCCCGGCAGGGTGACGCTCCGCAGCTGGAACATCGCCGTTATGTGCTGGAAAGCGTGGACGGTAAACCGGTTATCGCGACGCAACGTCCTCTGGACATCAGTTTTGGTGAAAAACTGCACGTCTCTGGTGGCATGTGCAACCGCTTTATGGGCCAGGGCAAGCTGGACGGCAATGTGCTGAAAGTGGACGGCATGGCCTCCACCCGGATGCTGTGCGCGGAACCTGAGCTGAATCAGCTCGACATCCTTATTGGTGAGATGCTGACATCCGGCGCAACCGTCGATGTGAAATCTCAATCGCTGATCCTCAGCAATCAGCAGCACACCCTGGTCTACAAAAGCGCTGACTGGGTAAACTAGTAACTTCCGCAGCTACCGGAGGCAAGCGCCGATTCACTACAGCGTTTGCCGTTCGGTAGTGCACACATTCCAATGACTGAACCATCCAGCTGACGCGCATTTAGCGCCGCTCCGCCAATCATTGCGCAATTTGCCTCGCCGGAGCTGGACATCGCTGCTTTCATGCCTGGCGCCACATGCGCGGCCGTCGCCTGCTGCACTGGCTCGCTACTGCAACCGGTTAACCCCCAGGCGGATAAAAACAGTGCCGCACACCCCCACAAAAATACCTGCACGCATGACGCTCCCCTCATTAGTAAACAGCAAAACCTCTGCAATATAGGCGAGCGCGCGCCGTCACGTCGAGTGATGCGCCGCGACTTTCGGCGCACAGACACATTTTTTAGCACTTTTTTGCGCGAAAGGTTCGCAGCGGGGCGTTCTTACTCCCTCACAATATTTTTCATTCGCCGCGCGTCGTTTATAAAAAAAGCTACCCGACGACATCGGCAAACACTTAAATAACGCTTTATCGTAAACACCCAGTGAATGCCTGCTGTCACACGCGTACAGGAAGGATGTCACCGCTGCCCGACACGCCTGTTTTTGGGCCTTGTCAGCCAGTTTGCACCTAACTTCCACTGGTTTTATTTTGCTGGCTGAATCATAGTGAACACCGATATTGAACAGGATTTCACGGCGGAACCTTATCGGTTTGTTGGTGAGACCCTTTGCCCTGCTTAAGGAGTGATTATGAAACCCGTTGAAGAAGTTATTGATGAACTGCAGTGTCGCGCCTTAGCCTATGAAGTCATCTTTCAGTCCCTTTGCTCGCAGCTTCCTCAGGGATTCATTAATAAAGCCGCCGATAATATTGAGCAACGGTTCCAGGCCTTTGAAGCCAGTACACAATCTGACGCAGGGAAAGCCAAACTCGAAGCGGCGAAAGCTGTCGCCTCGCGGATCCTCGGAACAAAGATTTAACGCCCTCCGCGCATCAATGCTGCAACCGGAGAAGACGCCACGCGCCGTTCTTCTCCGTTTTTTCTCTGTCAGAAAGTGTGCCTCTGTCTGCTCTCTTTAGCCGCAGTGCGCTAAAAATCGAACCGGCACGCGACCAACTGCCCCATGCTGACAATACCGCTCCCCCTTCGCTCTCCGTTATGAAAATACGCACGACCTGAACCACAGCGCCCTGCCAGTGCTATTTGCGGAAAAACCCCGCTTCACATGTTGAGATATAGTCCTTCGTAGCGCACTGGCTACAGGACGGAGTGGTGGAATGTCGCGAACGCACCGGGGCAGAACAGCCCTGCCCGGCAAGCTCACGAAATTGTTATCAAATTGATTAATACCGCCATCAGCCTGTAGATCAAAAACCGGCGTTACCACGCTGACTATACTGGAATGAGGCATGGCGAATGGGAACACTTCATCTCGGGCGCAGGCAGCCGTACAGATGCCGTCCGGATGAGACACCACGTATAAGGCTCGTGGCCAGATAAAAACAGCAGGGATCGAGTGGGCATGTTCAAAATGAAAATGACGGTTATCGCCCACCCGCGCCACATACCGTTATTAAACAGCCTTATAAATTTTATCTTTAATCAATGAGAGCATTCATATGATCACAATTGACGGCAATGGCGCAGTCGCGTCGGTTGCGTTCCGCGCCAGCGAAGTAATTGCCATCTATCCCATTACCCCCAGTTCGACGATGGCGGAACAGGCCGATGACTGGTCAGGCAATGGGGTGAAGAATGTCTGGGGTGATGTGCCGCGCGTGGTGGAGATGCAGTCTGAAGCAGGCGCTATCGGCACCGTTCACGGCGCGTTGCAAACCGGCGCGCTGTCCACGTCGTTCACCTCCTCCCAGGGATTGTTATTGATGATCCCTACCCTGTATAAACTGGCCGGGCAACTGACGCCGTTTGTCCTGCACGTTGCGGCGCGTACCGTCGCCACCCACGCGTTGTCTATTTTTGGTGACCATTCCGACGTGATGGCCGTTCGCCAGACCGGTTGCGCCATGCTGTGCGCCGGTAGCGTGCAGGAAGCGCAGGATTTTGCGCTGATTTCCCATATCGCCACTCTGAAAAGCCGGGTGCCGTTTATTCATTTCTTTGATGGTTTCCGCACCTCGCACGAGATTAATAAAATCGTCCCGCTGTCTAACGAGACGATGTTAAGCCTGCTGCCGCAGGACGCGATCGACGCCCACCGTGCGCGGGCGCTTAACCCGGAACATCCGGTTATCCGGGGCACTTCGGCGAACCCGGATACCTATTTCCAGTCCAGGGAAGCCACCAACCCGTGGTACAACGCGGTGTACGAGCATGTTCAACAAACCATGAATGACTTCGCCGCCGCGACGGGTCGCCAGTACCACCCCTTTGACTATTATGGTCATCCGCAGGCTGAACGCGTCATTGTGCTGATGGGTTCCGCTATTGGCACCTGTGAAGAAGTGGTGGATGACCTGCTGACCCGTGGGGAAAAGGTCGGGGTCCTGAAAGTTCGCTTATACCGTCCGTTCAATGCCAGCGCGATGCTGGAGGCGCTGCCGCAAAGCGTGCGTCAGGTCGCAGTGCTGGATCGCACCAAGGAGCCCGGCGCACTGGCCGAGCCGCTGTACCTCGACGTGATGACCGCGCTGGCGGAAGCGTTTTCTCGCGGCGAACGTGAAACACTGCCGCGGGTGATTGGCGGCCGTTATGGTTTGTCGTCGAAAGAGTTCGGCCCGGACTGCGTGCTGGCGGTGTTTGAAGAGCTGCACCAGGCCAAGCCTAAGCCGCGCTTTACGGTCGGGATCTATGACGACGTTACCAACCTGTCGCTGCCGCTACCGGAAAACACCCTGCCTTCTCATGCCAAGCTGGAAGCGCTGTTCTACGGTTTAGGCAGCGACGGCAGCGTGTCGGCAACCAAAAACAATATCAAAATTATCGGTAACGCCACGCCGTGGTACGCCCAGGGGTATTTCGTTTATGACTCCAAGAAGGCGGGCGGCCTGACGGTTTCCCACCTGCGGGTCAGCGAAAAACCGATCAACTCTGCCTACCTGGTGGATAAAGCTGATTTCGTCGGGTGCCACCAGCTTCAGTTCATCGACAAATACCGCATGGCGGAACAGCTCAAGCCGGGCGGCATTTTCCTGTTGAATACGCCTTACAGTGCGGAAGATGTGTGGGATCGGTTGCCACAGGAAGTGCAGGCGGAACTCAATAAAAAACAGGCGCGTTTATTCATTATTAACGCCCAGAAAATCGCCCGGGAATGCCAGCTCGGCGCGCGTATCAATACTGTTATGCAAATGGCCTTTTTCCATTTAACCGGGATTTTGCCAGGCGACAGCGCGCTACAACAGTTGCAAGGCGCTATCGCCAAAAGCTACAGCAGTAAAGGCCAGGAACTGGTTGAACGGAACTGGCAAGCGCTGGCCCTGGCGCGGGAGTCCCTCTTCGCCGTGCCGTTGCAGCCGGTTAACAGCCAGAGCGCCTGCCGTCCGCCGGTGGTCGCCGACGCTGCGCCGGATTTTGTCAAAACCGTCACCGCCGCGATGCTGGCAGGCCTGGGCGATGCGTTGCCCGTCTCCGCCCTGCCGCCAGACGGCACCTGGCCGCTGGGCACTACACGCTGGGAAAAACGCAATATCGCCGAAGAAATTCCCATCTGGAAAACCGGAGCTTTGCACCCAGTGTAACCATTGCGTGGCCGCCTGCCCGCACTCAGCCATTCGCGCAAAAGTCGTGTCGCCTGAAGCCCTGGAAGCCGCGCCGGACGCACTGCAATCACTGGACGTGAAGTCACGCGATATGCGCGGCCAGAAATACGTGTTGCAGGTCGCGCCGGAAGACTGCACCGGCTGCAATTTGTGCGTGGAAGTCTGCCCGGCGAAAGATCGTCAGGATCCGGACATCAAGGCCATCAATATGATGTCGCGTCTTGAGCATGTCGAAGAGGAGAAGGTCAACTATGACTTCTTCCTCCAGTTGCCGGAAATCGATCGCAACCAGCTGGAGCGCATCGACATCCGTACATCGCAGCTGATCTCGCCGCTGTTTGAATACTCCGGCGCCTGTTCCGGCTGCGGCGAAACGCCGTATATCAAGCTGCTGACCCAGCTTTTATGGCGATCGTTTGCTGATTGCTAACGCCACAGGCTGCTCCTCAATTTACGGGGGCAATCTGCCTTCAACACCGTACACCACCGATGCCAACGGTCGTGGCCCGGCCTGGGCTAACTCGCTGTTTGAGGATAATGCTGAATTTGGGCTCGGCTTCCGGTTGACCGTCGACCAACATCGCGCTCGCGTTATGCGCCTGCTGGACCAGTTCGCCGATAAGATCCCGGCGGAACTCCATGCGGAGTTGCACAGCGATGCCACACCGGAGGTTCGTCGGGAACAGGTGGCCCGGTTGCGCCAGCATTTAGCAGACGAAACCAGCGCCGACGCCCGCCAGTTGCTGACCGATGCCGATGCGCTGGTGGAGAAATCCATCTGGCTGATTGGCGGTGACGGCTGGGCTTATGATATCGGCTTTGGTGGCCTTGACCATGTGTTAAGTCTGACCGAAAACGTCAATATCCTGGTGTTGGATACTCAATGTTACTCGAATACCGGCGGCCAGGCCTCAAAAGCCACGCCGCTCGGTGCGGTCACCAAGTTTGGCGAGCACGGCAAGCGCAAGGCGCGTAAAGATCTGGGTGTCAGCATGATGATGTACGGACATGTTTACGTGGCGCAAATCTCTCTGGGCGCACAGCTTAACCAGACGGTGAAAGCGATTCAGGAAGCGGAGGCGTATCCGGGACCCTCCGCTGATTATTGCCTACAGCCCCTGCGAAGAGCACGGCTACGATCTGGCGCTGAGCCACGATCAGATGCGTCAGTTGACGGCCACCGGCTTCTGGCCGCTGTACCGCTTTGATCCGCGTCGTGCTGACGAGGGTAAACTGCCACTGGCGCTGGACCTCCCGTCCGCCGTCAGACGCGCTGGCCGAAACGCTACTCAACGAGCAGCGCTTCCGCAGATTAAATGCGCAGCAGCCTGACGTTGCGGAACAGTTGTGGAAAGACGCGGCGGCGGATCTGCAAAAACGGTATGACTTCCTGGCGCAAATGGCCGGTAAAGCTGACTGATCCACTGATGAAGTAAGTGTAAACGCCCCGCCTTGTGGCGGGGCGTTTTGTTATTTCTCCCGGTTCGCCTCCTGCGATCTGTGCCAAAAAAATCCCGAACCTGAGTTCGGGAAAATAATCAATGAGGCAAATAAAAAGACATATAACACAGACATCCTAAATAACTTTCCCGGTCAAATATAATAGATATTTTTGCATACTAATGATAAAAACATTCATGCATTATATCACCATATCATTATATTTCCCCTGAATTGTCTTGATAAAAATATAATTCACAATTAACAAATAACACATATTTGATTAAGTCTGTTTATGGGTAGCATAAGTGTGCCCCGGTCTTCGGGGCACATAAAAAACATGCTATAGGAATAAAAAAATGAAAAGAAAAGTACTGGCCCTTATCGTCCCTGCTTTATTAGCAGCGGGCGCCGCTCACTCCGCAGAAATTTATAATAAAGACGGTAATAAGCTCGATCTGTATGGCAAGGTTGATGCGCTGCACTATTTTTCCGATAACTCGTCTGCCGATGGCGATCAGACCTATTTGCGTATCGGCTTTAAAGGCGAAACCCAAATTTCCGATCAACTGACAGGCTATGGTCAGTGGGAATATCAGGTTCAGGCGAACAACACCGAATCCAACACCGGCGACAATCAGTCCTGGACGCGTCTTGGCTTCGCTGGCCTAAAGTTTGGCGACTACGGTTCCTTTGATTATGGTCGTAACTATGGTGTGCTTTACGACGTGGAAGCCTGGACGGATATGCTGCCTGAATTCGGTGGCGACTCCTACTCCTTCGCTGATAACTATATGACCAGCCGCGCCAACGGCGTTGCAACCTATCGCAACAGCGACTTCTTCGGTCTGGTGGACGGCCTGAATTTCGCTGTGCAGTATCAGGGAAATAACGAAGGCAGCAGCAATGGTAATGAAGGCACCAATAACGGCCGCGACTTCCGCCATGAAAACGGCGATGGCTGGGGTATTTCTTCCACCTATGACATTGGCATGGGCTTCAGCGTCGGCGCGGCTTATACCTCTTCAGACCGTACCAGCGATCAAACCTGGCATGGCCGCTCGTCAGAAATCTATGCAGGCGGCGATACAGCGGACGCGTGGACTGCAGGCATGAAATATGACGCTAATAATATTTATTTTGCCGCCATGTATTCTGAAACCCGCAATATGACGCCTTATGGCGACGAAGGTGTTGCCAATAAAACGCAAAACTTTGAAGTCACCGCGCAATATCAGTTTGACTTTGGCCTGCGCCCGACGGCGTCTTTCCTGATGTCTAAAGGTAAGGATCTGAATACCGTTTACGGTAATGACGAAGATTTAGTGAAATACGCTGACGTTGGCGCATATTACTTCTTCAATAAAAATATGTCGGCTTATGTAGATTATAAAATCAACCTGCTCGACGAGGATGATAATTTCTACAAAGATAATAACATCGGTACCGATGATATTGTCGCGCTGGCCTGGTTTACCAGTTCTGAGTTTAAACGCCTGAACCCGCCGGTAACGGCGGGTTCAGGCCTGCGAATGCCCGGTTATTTCAGCAGACGGACCTTACAACTTTTTCCTTTGATCTTGCCCTGCTGGAGCTGCTTCCACGCGTGACGGGCGACCGACTGACGCACTGCCACGTAAGCATGCATTGGATGCATATCGATTTTGCCGATATCCGCGCCATCAAGCCCCATATCGCCGGTCAATGCGCCAAGAATATCGCCAGGGCGCATTTTGGCTTTTTTACCGCCATCAATGCACAGCGTCGCCATTTCCGCTTCCAGCGGCTTCACGTTGCTGCTGACCAGCGGTTCGCGCCAGTCAAGCGACAGGCCCAGCATCTCTGACAAAATCGTCGCGCGCTGCGCCTCTTCCGGTGCGCACAGGCTGACAGCCAGCCCGCTCTGCCCGGCGCGTGCGGTACGGCCAATACGATGAACGTGTACTTCCGGGTCCCAGGAGAGTTCATAGTTGATCACCATCTCCAGCGACTTGATATCCAGGCCGCGTGCGGCGACATCGGTCGCGACCAGTACGCGGCTGCTGCCGTTGGCAAAACGCACCAGCGTTTGATCGCGGTCGCGCTGTTCCATATCACCGTGCAGTGCCAGCGCGCTCTGGCTATGCTCATTCAGCGCGTCGCACACCTCCTGGCAATCTTTTTTGGTGTTACAAAACACCACGCAGGAAGCTGGTTGATGTTTACTTAACAGGCTTAACAGCAGCGGGATTTTTTGGCGGCGTGAGGCTTCATAGAACTGCTGCTCAACGGCCGGGAGTGCGTCCACGCTGTCGATTTCAATATGTTGGGCGTTACGCTGGACGCGGCTGCTGATAGCGGCAATGGATTCCGGCCAGGTGGCGGAAAACAAAAGCGTCTGGCGCTGTGGCGGCGCATGGCGGATCACGTCATCTATGGCGTCGCTAAACCCCATATCCAGCATCCGATCCGCCTCATCCAGCACCAGGGTTTTTAATGCTTCAAGCGATACGGTGCCTTTTTCCAGATGGTCCAGCAACCGTCCCGGCGTGGCGACGATGATATGAGGCGCGTGTTGTAAAGAATCACGCTGCGCGCCGAACGGCTGGCCGCCGCACAGTGTCAGCACTTTGATATTAGGTAAATAGCGCGCCAGACGACGCAGCTCTTTCGCCACCTGATCCGCCAGCTCACGCGTGGGACACAGCACCAGCGATTGGGTAATAAAACGGCTGGCGTCGATATGCTGGAGCAGGCCCAGACCGAACGCCGCAGTTTTCCCACTGCCGGTTTTCGCCTGGGCGCGTACGTCTTTCCCCGCGAGAATGGCCGGAAGTGCCGCCGCCTGTACCGGCGTCATGGTCTGGTAGCCCAGCTCATCCAGATTAGCGAGCAGTTCGGCAGGCAAAGCGTTTAACGTTGAAAAGGCGGTCACGGTCATCTCTCTGATATCAAGCGGGCCGCTATGCTAGCAGATTCGTGTCGCAGGATCATGGTATGCGGCGCGATACGCTGAAAAACAAACAGGCCCGGTTAACGGGCCTGCGGATTATTGCGCTTTAAACGGGTCTTTTTCATCATCCTCATGATCGTCCCGTTTGCGGGGAATTTCACCCTGCTTATTCGGTGCGTCCTGCACCTGATGCTCGTCTTCTTCGTAAGCATTTCCCGCGTTCGGTGCAACCTCTGGCAACCCTTTGCTGACTTCGCCTTCTTTGTTGCGCTCGCTATTGGTTTTATCAGACATCGTTTTCTCTCCTTATGTGTCGTCAGTTAAGTGTAGACGACCGGAGAAAATGGAGCATTTCAGCCGGTTTTCGCGCATTTCAACGCACTACCGGTACCGCCGCGCTGATCAATGGTTTGCACCACCACCGAATCCGCACCCAGTTTTAACGCTTCCATTTGCAGATCGTTTTTCACCTGCTGCTGGTACTCATCCGTGTCCAGAAACGCCAGAGGGTTGCGGTGCGAGACCACATTGCCAATAAACTGACACTGGGAAGAAAAGGCGCTGTTGCCTTTGATGATCCCAACCCGGTCTGCCTGTGAATCCACCGTCGCGCATCCGGCGAGGCTGACAATGCTTAATGCAATAATAATTTTTTTCATAATGACACCCCAGGTTGATTTCTGCGCAGCATAAAGCATAACCGTTGGTGGAACCTAAACGAAAGCTCACCAGACCCGTCGATATATTCTTACGCGCAGGCGGGTGACGGCGTTATCGGGATTCGGTCGGATAAGCAGGCCGTTTATACCAGCCTGCGGGGGACCAAACCCGTCATGGCTGAACGCCTGGCGCGTCCCGCTGGATGCAGAACGCGTCAGGCGTCAGTAACGAAGCGTTATCTTAAAAATAAACGTTAACGCCGCCGCCGGTTTGTCAGAATTTTACCCAGTCCGCAGTGGCTAATGTCGGGGTACTGCTGTTAAAAACCGGTGCAGACGCTTTTTTGACGCGTTCACGCGGTGCAGCCTCGGCAAGTTCTCTGCCCGGTTCATCGCACTTAAACACTTCGACGCTATCAAGAAGTATCCGCGCCTGCTCCTTGAGTGAAGCACTGGCTGCTGAAGACTCTTCTACCAGCGCAGCATTTTGCTGTGTGGTGGTGTCTATCTGTCCCATCGCAATATTGATTTGGGTAATACCCTCGCTCTGTTCTTCGCTGGCCCGCGCAATCTCATCCACCAGCCCCTGTACGCCGGTCACATTGTCAACGATGCCATTCATACCGCTGCCTGCTTCATCAACCAGAACGCGGCAACTGCTGATTTTGCTGACTGAAGCGTGAATGATTTCTTTAATTTCTTTCGCTGAAGAAGCGCTTCGTTGGGCAAGTGTACGCACCTCACCTGCAACGACAGCGAATCCGCGCCCCCTGCTCCCCTGCCCGCGCCGCTTCAACCGCCGCATTCAGCGCCAGGATATTGGTCTGGAAGGCGATACCTTCGATGGTGGTTACAATAGCGGCCATTTTTCCAGAATCGGAATGAATATCCTGCATACTGGTCAGCACATTACTCATTCGTTCATTATTTTCCCGGATGATTGCGCCGGTTTCGCTGAATAACTGGTTAACGTGACGGGAGTTATCGGCAGAACGTTTGATGGTTGAAGTCAGTTGCTCCAGCGTAGCGGCGGTTTCTTCCACGCTGGCCGCTTGCTCTTCTGTTCTGGAAGCAAGATCGAGGTTACCGGCATCAATTTCATTCGCAGCGTGGGAAATCGTTTCGGCACCGTTTTTAACATCAGTAACCGTATTTGCGAGGCCAGTAATCATATCTTTTAACGACTTCATTAATAATCCCAGCTGATCTTTAGAAGATACGTTGACATCAACCGTTAAATCGCCGGCAGCCACTCTACTGGCAACCGAAACGGCTTCTTCCAGTGGGCGGGTAATACTTCGCGTGATGAACCAGGCGGTGAGAATGCCTAAAACGATACTTAACCCAATAACGGTTGAAATAATGAGCTGGGAAAATGCTGACTGTTGATTAATTTTTACATAGGCATCATCAATAAGCTGCGACTGAAAATTACTTAGCTCCTTCAGCGACTGGGTATAATTTTGCGTGGCAGGATAAAACTCATGAGAAATGAATTGATTAATCTCCTGGCTTTTTCCATTCTCCGCCATTTCCAGCCCTAAGCGACGCAATTCAATGTATTTATTACGTTCTGCGATCACCTGCGCGAGTAATTTCTTACCGGACTCCAGTCGAATCATCGGTACGAGTTTGTCCTGCAATGCCGCCACTTTATCGGCAGAAACCTTCATCGGTTGTTGGAGTAATTTTCTTAAGGCCGGGTCTGTGGTGCTCATCATTGCCATGGCCAGTCCGCTGTTATCGTTGACGGCGCTCGTCCAGTCTTCGATGATGCGTTCCTTGGGAAGAAGCCATGTAATCATCTGATTGACATCGCTGTCACTACTTCTTGTTAACCAAAAGGCGCTGCCTCCCATTACCACTGACATAAAGAGCAACAGAGCAAAACCCATACCCATACGCATGCCAACGCTCAAATTATTCAGTTTCATCACATCCCCTTCCATATACAGCAACCTCTTATCAACAAGAAAATCTCGTTGATGTTTTGGAGGCAATGAATAAACCAACCTTTCATCTGTAATATCGGAGGAAATGTATTTTTCTGTAATGCTATTTATATCCAAAGCAGGCAGTAATGCGCTGGTTATCGCCATATTGTGACACATGTCTAAATGTAAAAAATTCGCGGCAAGTTAACTTGTTGATTTTAAATTTTATATATCCACCTTTCGTTTCATTATTAAATCGAAATCTGTACCGAAGCCTGAATTTAAAGAGTGTTTATTGTTCAATAATATAATTACGGCATTTTTATAATTAATTACATCCATTCCCTTATCAATATTTTAACAATGCACAATAATATATCTTACAAAATATATTTTAATCATAAATCGAACATCATTCTGGTGATGCCCTGTTATCATTAAGCATGAAAAAGGACGAGCGATAAAACTCTCTGCGTGAAGACCATCACAAAAATTATCCGATGAGCCATTTTGTTGGTAAGTTGCGTGGCTTGCCGCAGGCACCCCTTGATGCGTCGCCCCAAAGAGTGATGAGTGAACCGTCGCTGTAAAACGTGCTGGCATTCGGCGGCGCAATCCGTACCATACACGCCACACTTATGCGTGTTGGTGACTTTCAGCCGGCGCAAACCCGTCATATACAGCCAGATAGGCTGTGAAAATGCGCACAGGGTCTACGAAATTTTGGGTGTGTGGATTGATGACATGAACGGCGAGCAGGCTGACATGTTGAATGCCTGGCTCAAACCTTAGCGTTTATGCCCCTCTGATGCCCTTTTGTCATGTTGGAATTCGAAAGAATGAATGAAATACAAGAAGTTACAAAGAAACAACAATACAATCTGAACAAGCTCCAGAAGCGACTACGCCGTAACGTCGGCGAAGCCATTGCCGATTTCAATATGATTGAAGACGGCGACCGGATTATGGTTTGCCTCTCTGGCGGCAAAGACAGCTATACCATGCTGGAAATTTTGCGCAATCTGCAGCAAAGCGCGCCCATTAGCTTCAGCCTGGTGGCGGTGAACCTCGATCAGAAGCAGCCAGGTTTCCCGGAACATGTTCTGCCGCAATATCTGGAAAGCATCGGCGTTGAGTATAAGATCGTCGAAGAAAATACCTACGGGATTGTGAAGGATAAAATCCCGGAAGGGAAAACCACCTGCTCCCTGTGCTCGCGCCTGCGTCGCGGTATTCTCTACCGCACCGCCACCGAACTGGGCGCGACTAAAATCGCCCTTGGTCACCACCGCGATGATATTCTTCAGACGCTTTTTCTGAATATGTTCTACGGTGGAAAAATGAAAGGCATGCCGCCGAAGCTGATGAGCGACGACGGAAAGCACATCGTGATCCGTCCGCTGGCCTACTGCCGCGAGAAGGACATTGAGCGTTTCGCCGAAGCAAAAGGTTACCCGATTATTCCATGCAACCTCTGCGGCTCACAGCCGAATCTGCAACGCCAGGTGATCGCGGATATGCTGCGCGACTGGGACAAACGTTACCCGGGCCGCATTGAGACCATGTTCAGCGCGATGCAGAACGTTGTGCCGTCTCATTTAAGCGATACCAGCCTGTTTGATTTTAAATCCATCACGCATGGCAGCGATGTGGTTGACGGCGGCGATCTGGCCTTTGACCGCGAAGAAATCCCGATGATGCCGGCTGGCTGGGTGCCGGAAGATGACGAGACGCCGCCAGTTCAGCGCCTCGACGTGCTGGAAATTAAATAAGCCTGATGCCCTCTCACGAGGGCATTTTTTTTGCCTTTAACGCATGTGCGGTGGCGGATCGTCGATAGGACGCGGATCCGGCGATGGCGGGTCAGGGACAGGTTGCGGCGTGGGGATTGGGTCCGGAATCGGTACCGGATCGACGGGTACCGGGTCACTCATTGTCGTCACAGACAGGTGATGCATAACCTCTTCCTCTTGTGGTTGTGGATACGTTAAGCGTAGAGGATGTGTGGCCGAAGGGAAAAGCGCACCGCGAACGCGGTGCAGGAAAATGCCCGGCATTGCCGGGCATGGTCAGGGGATGATGCGTCGCGCTACGGGTTAACCGGCGTGAAATTCACCGTGGCGCGATTGGTAATGCCGTCAGCGCTTGCGATCACACTCACCGATTGCGCGACCGAATCTTTCAACTCCGCCGTGGTAATGCCCTGCGCATCCGTTGTGCTCCAGGCGGGCGTCGTCAGCTTCGCGGTGCCGCTACCGCTAATACTCCACCCCACCGTGGCGCCAATAATGGGCTTGCCGCTGCCATCTGTCACCAGCGCCTTCACGCGATTGACAGAGGCATTATCCGCGGGCGCGTTATCCGCCAGTACGCTGACCGACAGGTTTTTGGCAACAACCGGCGTAAACCGGGCGTCAGCCGAGCCGCTTTTGCCCTGCGCCGTCGCTGATACGCTCACCGTTTCTGGCACCGTATCGGTAAACGTCAGCCGGGCATGTCCCTGCGAATCAGTGGTTGCGGTTGCCGGACTCACCGCATGTGCGGTGCTGCTGCCGAGCGACCAGTTGACGCTAATACCCGCCATTGGATTGCCGTGAATATCCGTGACCGCGACCTGCGCCTCGTTCACGCTGCCGCCATCTGCCGGCGCGTTATTGGTGGGAAGGGTTACCGTCACGTCGCCCACAGGCACAGCCTTAAAGCTCGCCGTCGCCTGGCCTTCAAGACGATCCGCGCTCGCAATAACGGTTACGCTTTCGGCAACGGAATCTTTCAAATTCACAGTCGCCTGGCCGTTGGCGTCCGTCATGACATCTGCCGCAGAGGCAAGAGTTGCGGTGGCGCTACCCTCAATCCGCCAGTGCAGCGCGGCATTCGCGATCGGTTTCCCTGTGGTGTCGGTGAGCGTTGCCTGGGCACGGTTAACCGCCAGATTATCCGCAAGCTGGTTGTCGAGTTTCATCATCACATCGAGTGCAGCTGCCGGTGCGGCGATAAACGTGGCGACGACAGAGCCGGTCATGCCCTGAGCTGTGGCAT